>NZ_CP124050.1 GCF_030440365.1 [Borrelia] lusitaniae | reverse complement strand
ATATTATAATTTTTTAGTATAAAGCAACACTTTAATTTATATAAAGTGTTTTTTAAAGTAATTTATGCTACTTATATATCTACCAATCTACCAAATAAAATCCCTTCCTAAAAACTCAAATAGACATTAGCTATAATAACCAAAATAGAAATAAAGAACTCAATAATAAATAATGGTAAAACAAATTTAAACCATGTACCATAACTCAATTTAGATATCCCTAATACAGCCATTATAACTCCGCTTGTAGGTGTTATTAAATTAATAAGTCCAGATGCGGTTTGCATAGCAATAACAACCGAAGACCTTGGCATTGACAAAAAATCAGCAAGTGGGGCCATTATTGGCATAGTTAGACTAGCATGACCTGATGAAGATGGAACAACAAATCCTATAAATATTTGAATAATCTCATTCAAAATGATAAAAAAAGGTCTTGGAAGATTATATAAAAAATTAGTAGCAGCATTTAATATAGTAGCTGTAATCAAACCATCATCACATACTATCATAACACCTCTAGCTAGTCCAATAACAAGAGCTGCTGTTATAAGACTTTCAGAGCCTTTTACAAATGCATCCCACATTTCAGATTCACCCAATCTACAAATAAAGGCGGCTACAATAGCAACTCCAAGATATAGCATTGTCATTTCTTGCATCCACCAACCAAGCTTAACAATACTAAATATCAAAACCAATATCATAGATCCAAATAAAAGTAAAACTAATTTATGAGCAAAAGTAAACTCAAGAGCATTTTGAGAATTATCTCCAGCAGAAAGCTCATTTTTTTTGACAAAATATTGATAATGTTCATTTCTTTGAGAATACACAAGTGATTTTGAGGGATCCTTTTTTATTTTAGACGCATAAACAAAAACATAAATTATAGCAACTAATACTGATATAAAATAAAGAACAACTCTAAAATAAAATCCATCCTGCAAACTAATAGAAGCTATTGCAGATGCAATTCCTGTAGCAAATGGATTTACAGTAGAAGCCATAGTACCCACTCCAGCTCCCAAAGCAATAATAGACACCCCAACAAGATTATCATAACCCAAAGCTATTATCAAAGGAATCATAACAAAATAAAAAGGAAGGGTCTCTTCACTCATTCCAGTTACAGTTCCGCCAATTGAAAAAATAAACATTAACAAAGGAATAAGAAATTTATCTTTATGCCCCAACTTCTTGATTAAAGAATAAATTCCTGCATCTATTGCTCCTGTTTTCATAATAATCCCGTAAGCACCCCCAACAATTAAAACAAAAATAATAACTTCGGCTGCATGCTCCATACCCTTTGACATTGCAGTTAAAATAGTCACAATAGGATGTAAAAATCCTCTAGGCTCTCGATCTACAAATTGATAAGTTCCAGCAACTATTATCTCCCTTTTAGATCCATCACCCATTTCTCTAAATTCTTTATCAAACTTACCAGCAGGAATAACATATGTTAAGATAGTAACAAATACAATTAAAGAAAATATTATTGTAAAACTACTTGGCATTTTGATCATAACGTTCCTCCTAAATAATTTAATATAATAAAATACTGTTATCCCAAAGTGGATACAATAATAGCTTTAATGGTATGCACTCTATTTTCAGCGACATCAAAAACAACTGAATTTTTACTTTCAAAAATTTCTTCTGTAACTTCAATTCCATCAAGCCCATATTTATCAAAAATATCCTTACCAACCACAGTATTTAAATCATGAAAAGCGGGTAAACAATGCATAAATATTGCATCATCTTTTGCCATGCACATCATTTCTTTATTAACCTGATAATATTTTAAAAGATTTATTCTATCTTCCCAATTATTCTCACCCATAGATACCCACACATCCGTATACACAACATCAACACAGCTAACAGCCTCTTCTTTAGAATCTGTAATTGTAATTTTTCCCCCACTCTCTAAAGCCAAAGATCTAGCCTTAAGCACCAAATCGGGTTCTGGAAAAAGCTCTTTGGGAGCAAAAATTCTGAAATCAAGCCCCATAATAGCACAGCCTTTCAACAAAGAATTGGCAATATTTCCCCGACCATCGCCACAAAATACTATTTTAATTCCCCTCAAATTTCCCTTATGCTCTTCTATTGTCATTAAATCAGCTAGTATTTGGGTTGGATGAGAAATATCTGTCAATCCATTGTAAACAGGAACATTAGAATAATTCGCCAAACATTCAACAGCCTGTTGAGAAAAACCTCTAAATCCAATGGCATCATACATCCGCCCTAAAACTCTAGCGGTATCTATCATAGACTCTTTTGCTCCTATTTGACTGCCCTTAGGTCCCAAATACGTAATATTTGCCCCTTGATCATACGCTGCAATCTCAAAAGCACACCTTGTTCTTGTTGAATCTTTCTCAAAGATTATAACTATATTTTTACCTTTAAGTTTCTGCACTTCAATTCCTGCATATTTTGCTTTTTTTAAATCGATCGATAAATCAAGTAGATATCTAATATCTTTGCTTGTAAAATCTAAAAGATTTAAAAAGCTTCTATTTCGTAAATTATACATAACAACCCTCAACCCTTACAATCAGTTTTCAAAAACTAATTTAACTAAAATATTAGATATCCTCTCTTACTAAAGGCATAGACATACATCTTGGACCACCACGACCCCTTGAAAGCTCGCTAGAAGGAATTCTATGAACTTTAATACCATTTTCTTCAAGCAAATTATTAGTCACATGATTTCTAGAATAAGCAATTACTTCTCCTGGGGCTATAGCTAAAATATTAGCACCATCATTCCATTGTTCTCTTGCACCATGTATTAAGTCTCCACCCGCACATTTTATTATATCAATCTTTCTACCAAGATAAAAACTCAAAACATCTCTAAGCATAGCTTTTTCTTTTTTAATATGAATTTTGTTAGAGCTTGAATTATATGTTAAAACATAAATTGAGAAATACATATCATCACTAGTAAAACTTGTAAAAACACTATGATCAATTTGAGTAAAAACTGTATCTAAATGCATATAAGCTCTATTTTTTGGAATTTTAAAAGCCAAAATTGTGTTAAATGAAGTCTTATTTTTAAAAAGGCTAACGGCTAATTTTTCTACAGACTTAGCTTCTGTTCTTTCAGAAATTCCAATAACCAAAAGATCTTTGTTTAAAACAAGCTCATCTCCACCTTCCAAAGAAGTATCTTCACATCTATTAAACCAAATTGGAACATTTTCTTTGTAAGTGGGATGATATTTAAAAATATACTCTGCAAATATTGTCTCTCTATGCCTAACCTTAGTAGCCATTTTATTTATTGTAATTCCATTGCCAATACTAGCAAAAGGATCCCTAGTAAATAAAACATTGGGCATAGGATCAATAATAAATAAACTTGCACTATTAACCAAATCATCAAGAGAAGATGTATAATTTTTCAACTTCTCTCTTACAACGCCCGAAATCATTTTAGAAATCATATCATCAATGGTCAAACTAGAAAAATAATCTTTTAAAATATTAATTGTACTATCTGTTTTTATTTCTGCCTCAAAAATAAATTGAGATATAAATTTATTTTTGAGCACTACAGAAGAAGAAAGAACCTCACTAACAAGATCCTCAATATACTCAATTTCAACTGAATTATTTTTTAAAGCACTTGCAAAAACTTCATGCTCTTGTCTTGCAACTTCAAGGTAAGGAATATCATCAAATAAAAAATTTTTCATAATAAAAGGTGTCAAATTTTCTAATTCTTCTCCTGGCCTATGAAGTAAAACTTTTTTCAAACGACCTATTTCTGAAAATATATTTATTGGTTTTAAATATCCTTCCATCTATTTCCCCTTTATAAAAATTGCCATATATTGAAATATTATAGTTTATATTAAAAAATATCAACCATTTATTAAAAAATTTAAAAAAATTATATGTATAGCAAACTTACTAAAAAGAAAAAATAAGTTTTAAAATGGGTTTTAAATCAAAAACATTGACAAAAATCATGCTAAAATAAAATACTACCATGAAGAAAATTAATGAATTAATATTAATATTAACTTTGCATATCTTATTACTATTCTCTTGTTCCTTAATTGCAGATAACAAGTCAAACAATCTAAGCACATCAGAAATCATATTAACACAAAAAACACCACTAGAAAGCTCTTTAATAAAAAATACTTCTAGTACAGCATATCGAATACCAATATCTAGTATCCAAGAAATTTTAAACAATAACAATAATTCTTTTTTAATAAAACAAACAGCAGCCAAAATTAAAATAAGCCCGCAAAAATTAGAAGAAATAAAAAATTATTTAAATGCTTATAAAAATTATTTAAATAATGAAGCAGAATGGAAAAAGTTTATAGATCAAAGCAGCGTCAATGGCAATCTAACAATTAAAATTGATACTGCTTTTGAAAAAAAAAGAAATTTTAATCATATAAACTCAGATAATGAAAAATTGACAAAACTAATAGAATTACAAATGCACCTGGAAAAAGAAATTCTAAACTTAATCGAGCAAACATTTCATGATAAAAATTTAGGATACATACAATTAAGCCACATTAATTCATTCTTTCCTCAAGAAAATATAAACTCAATAACAAAAGAAATAATAGATGGAAAAGAATATGTTGCACCTCATATAATAGCAAATCAATTATTAAAAATAAAAGATAAAAAATATTTTGAACAATTTATGTATTTTTTAAAAATTGAAAACAGTACAATACAAACAATAATTGAAAAACAAAAAATTTCAGATCTTCACAATGAATTGTATTATTCAAAACAACCCTCTACCCCTAGAAGAAGAAAAAGGTCAACTATTGAATCTGACAATAGCAATCAATATGATCTAATACCAAAAATAATAGACCCAAACACAGGCATTGAAATAACCCCCGAAAAATTAAGATCTCTTTTATCAAATGGCGACATAATACTAATAAAACCAAAAATAGATTGGACGGAGTTTTTTTATTTTTGGCAACATGTAGGAATATTTGATGAAGAAAAATACGAAGCTACTAAAAAAATTGCATTCAATGGAAATGATAGTTTTGACATAAAATCAGTAATTACAAGCAATCAAATCAAATTCGATACAGCATCTACCCAAGGCTCAGGATATGAAAAACTTTCAACATATGTACAATCAAGAATATTAAAAATATTCTCACCAATAACAGACACAAGAACAATTCAAAAAGCCATTAATTTTGGAAGAAGCAGATACATTGACAATAACTTTGGATATATGATTCCATTAATATCCTCTAATTTATGGACAGATTCATTTAACCTTGAAGAAATTCATAACAAAACCTATTGTTCTTTAGTAGTTGACAGAATATATAAAATAGCAGGGCTTAATGTATCAAGAAATTACGAAATTTCGGGGATAATTACTCCTGGAGAAATAAATGCAGCAGCTTACAATTTTTATATGTCTTATACGATTACAGGAATACTCCCAAGTGTACTTCCAAAAAGACTCATTAAACCAAGCTTAAAAGAAAAATTCATTGGTTACAACAAAGAAATAGTAGATACAATAGAATTAAAAAAATCAAAAGAAGAAATTTTTGGAAGAGCTTGCAATATAATAAACCTCTGGTGTTCGGGAAGTTAATACTAACTATGGACAAATATTATGCATGCATTTTGATCAATAGTAATGAAAAAATTATTTTCAAATCTTGGGAAGAATGCAAAACTACTATTAAAGGAAAAAATAATAAAATAAAAAGTTTTAAAACAATAGAACAAGCTCAAGATTGGCTATTCTACAATGGGGATAAAATTTATCATCATCCAATTGGAATATATTTTGATTCTGGAACAGGAAGAGGAAAAGGTGTAGAAATTAGAGTTGTAAACGAAAAAAAGATTTCAATATTAGATAAAATTCTAGATAAATCCTTGATTAATGAATATGGGAATTATTATGTCAAAAACTTTCAAGGAATTAGTAATAATTTTGGAGAACTACTTGCCTTATACACATCACTCAAAATAGCATTAAAAGAAAATATAACAAACATATTTGGCGACAGTAAATTAATAATTGATTATTGGTCAAAAGGAATCTATAATAGCAAAAAATTAAAACAAATTACTATTAATTTAATAAAAAAAACGGTTGAACTAAGGAAAAAATTTGAAGAACAAGGTGGAAAAATTTCTTTTATTCCAGGAAATGAAAATATTGCAGATCTTGGTTTTCATAAAACTAAGTAAAAATATTGCAAAAAAATACATAAAAACAATATTTCTAATTTCAATGGCTTATTTTTGTTGTTGTACAACAACAAAAATAAGCCCTGATTATGAAACTAATTTTGAAGTTTTAGAGTCTCCCTCTAAATACATTCACATAGACTTAATTAAAGCAACAAATGAATATATTTATATTCAAATTACAAACAATAGTTTAGATGTAGTAAAAATAAATTGGCAAAACACTAGTCTTAACAACACTAAAATTGTCTTTAAAAAAGAAGATCTTACAATAATAAACAATGAGACAAAGTATAAAAATAAATATAGAGAGTTTTTTATTGGGCCTAAAACTTCATTTAAATTGAAAGCATATCCCCTAAAAATTTTTAATGAAAACAAAAATAGCAATGCCTTAAGCTCAAGTATTAAATACCCGGCTATTTTCAAAATCAACATAACAAAAATAGGAATTGAAACAAAAAAAACAATAAATGTTTTAATAACAAGAACCATAAAAATCAATACTACCTAATAAATGAAAACCGTTATTATTTTTTTGTTTTTCTATTAATAATAAGGTCATAGTTTGTATCTTTATTGTTTTCAAATGATGCTTTTATAGGAGCAAAAAAATTCCAAGAAATATAAATTGTAAAATTATTTCTCCAAATAGGAGAATAAGCTCCGTCAGAGCCTATTAGCAAATCTGGCTCTAAATTATATTCGCCAACAAATTTCCAATCATAAAAATTGAATTTAAAGCCTGATGAAAATTTTTTGATTTTAAAAAGTGAATTTTTTCTATCTTGGAGATTAAAAAAATTGAAAGATTTTAACAAATCAGTAAAGATATTTACAGTTTCAAGGCCTATTTGATCCATATATCCCTTGAAATATCTAAAAGTCTTAGTATTGACAGAAACAGTAGAAAAGTAAATTTCAAAAAATTCTGTATATTTAAATTTAAAAGTCAGTGCAGAACGAAGTTCATTATCCGTAAATTTTTGAAGATTTATTCTCCAGCCAGCATCTATACCCAAAGTAAAAGAAAGCTTATTGTCAAACAAATTTAAAACATTCAACTCTTTCTTGTAACTAGAATCTAAAAAATATGGAACAAGTTTAGTTGTAGTGCCAACCTTAGAAAAATCTCCTTTTAAAGTGTCATAATTATATTCAAAATCATCTTTCATTGCAAACAAAACCTGAAAATCAAAAACATTAAGCTTAAATGAAAGTTCAGAAACTCTATTTATCAAAGGATCATAAGCAGCTAAAAAACTAAATTTAAAATAATTCAAATATTTTGGCTCAATTTTATAATACAAAGCAGGAGACATTTCTAAATTTTTATAAGGTGATGATGGTTTTTGAGGCTCCAAAGGATTCAATAAAGATTGAGCAACAGAAATTCCAGGGTTTTTCATAGCATCTTCTTTAAACTTTTTATAATATTTAATTCCAATCCCAGCTTCTTGAAGTAAATAAGGAAAATCTAAAGAAAGTTTAAGCTCAGAAGAAGCCTTAATATCTTCAAAACTATTTTTTAATTCGCCTGAAAGCTCAGCATTAAAATAATTATAATCATAGATTAAAGAAGCTGTTAAGCTTTGATAAAAAGTTTCAGGATCAGAGAAAAAAATACTACTATTCTTATTAACCAAAGATTTTAAATCAGTATCATATTTTTTATTAAATGAATACAAAGTTGACTTATTCTCAAACTTTAAAATACTCCTAGAAAATAAGGGATATCTAATAAAAGGAAGCAAATTTAAATTTATTTGATTAATAAGAGAATGTTCACTTTTTTTATCTTTGTCTTCAAGTTTAAAATCTTTATTTAAAGGATTATACTCAACAGTATTAAGATATAATAAATTTTCAAAAGTAATTAAACGATTATAAAAATCAGCATGAATTTTTATATCCGTTTTATTTTTTATATCAAATAAATAATTTTTTATTTCATAATTAAAGTCCTTTGGACTTGTAATGCCAGAATTATTGAAAAAAACATTATTTCTTAAATAAGGATTAATGCCAAACCTAATAAAAAAAGAATCGAATTGATCAACACTTTTTAAAGTAATTGGTTCTGGAGAAATATATAAATTTTTATTTAAATCTTTTATTTTTTCAGTCTCTTTCTCCTTGCCAGTCGCACTCTTTTTATCATTATCTTTATTTTCTAGATTTTTAACTTCTGGGCTCATTATCATTTCTTTAGGATCAGCTGAAATTGTCCATTGATTATTGTAAAGGTCTTTTTGAAAATTTAAATCAATATATGGAACATAAATTCTCTCCAAATAAAACCATTTTCTTGTAGGATCATTAATCTCTTTTGGTTTCTCCAAAGGAGATTTAACATAAAGATTATCATAATCTGACAATTTGAAACTTAAGCCCAAATTATTTAATTTGTAATCTAAAATTGAACCATCATAAAATGTTCGACTATAAAAAGAAGACAAATTCCAATCAAAAGCAGTAATTCTGGTTGGCTCTTTAACTGAATCTTGATCTAAATTTAAAAGAGAAAAAAATGTAGCGCTCTCTATTCTATCTTTAAAATCAATATTAACATATGGATCAGAATAGTGTTCTAAAAGAACTGAAAAAAGTGCATCGCTTAAAAGAAATTCTGTTTTAAATTTAAGTAAATATCTAAAAGGAACTTCAAATCCAAATATATCTCCTTTATTAAGATTAGAAAAACTAAAAAGAGATTGTTTTAAAGCTCTATTATCAAAAGGATAATATCCTCCATCGTAACTATAAACATTCCTGGTAAAGCCCAATCCAAAATTTCCTTCTAAAGTTTTAAAACGCCCCAAAGTATTACTTAAATCAAAATCAATTCCTGCATAAAATCCCAGATTAGCATAAATATCAAAAATCAACTTAACATAATCTTTATTAAAATTAGACGCTGAATTTTCTGCAAAAAAATAAGTTAAATATCCATTTCTTATATAAGGTTTTTTACCTGAATTATAAACAGAATTGAAATCAAAATCCAAAAAAGAAGAATCTTCGCCTGAAGACTTATTGCCAAAAAAATAAATGGTATTAAAAACAGAAAACCCTTTTCTTGGATTTAAGACTAAAGATGGATTAAAAAATAAGCTATCTCCCGGTCTGAAAAAAAAAGGAATATAAAATACTGGAACTCTTCCCATGTAAAATACAGCATTTAAAAACCCAAAATCTCCTGACGGCAATACCCATATTTTAGAAGCCTTGATCGAATAGTAAGGCTCTGGAATCTTACTAGTTGTTGCAAAAGCTTGTTCCAAAATAGTAACATCATTGTCTATCTTTTTTAAAACCTTTCCCCCAAACGAGAGAATATGATCTATTTGATTTTTTTGCATTTTTTTTTGAAGAATGCCATCTTTTAATAAAAAATTTTGAGAATCAAAATCTACAAAAAATTCATTACCATAAAAATAAAGCTTTTCATTGGTATCCATATCAAGAATATATTCAACATTCCCAATAGAATAAAGCTTTTTAGAGCTCTTATTAAGAACTATCCTGTCACCTTTAATATTATGCTTCTTATTCTCTTTAGTATCTTCAACCAAGATACTAACTCTTCCTTCAAAAACAATACTTTCATCCTCAGTGAGTCCATAAGTGAAATTTTCAAGATTGTCTGTAGTTTCAATTATTATTTTATATCTACCAGATCCAACAAGTCCTTTTCCTTTGACAAAAAGCTCAGGATCTATTCCAAACTTTTTTAAAAGCAATTCTCGTATTTTTAAAACATCGGTTTCTTTTAGGCCTTCTTTTAAGGCCCATTTTTTCAAATCTTCATCAGTTGAAAGCTCAAGCTCTCTTAAATAAGATTTTTGACTTAAAGTTAGTTTATCTATTTTTTTAGAATTTTCATCATTTATACCCTGAGCACCCTGAGCAAAAATTAAATTAGAAAATGGTAAAAAAATTAACAATATTACAAAAGATTTTTTAAAAACATTCCTGTATAGGAATTCTCGCATTTTGCAACCTCTTCGGGAATACCAGAAACGACAATATTCCCTCCTCCCAAGCCGCCATCAGGACCCAAATCTATTATATAATCCGCCTGTTTGATTACATCCAAATTATGCTCTATTAGTACAACTGTATTACCATTAGAAACTAAACGCTGCAAAACCTCTAGCAACTTCTTTATGTCATCAAAATGCAATCCAGTTGTTGGTTCATCAACGATATAAAAAGTTTTACCTGTACTCTTTTTACTTAACTCAAAAGCCAACTTAATGCGTTGAGCTTCACCTCCTGATAAAGTTGTTGCAGATTGCCCCAATTTAATGTATTCAAGCCCAACTTCAATTAAAAATTTTAAATAATGATTAATTTTTGGAACACTCTCAAAAAATTTTTTAGCTTCAAAAACACTCATCTCTAAAATGTCATGTATATTTTTTCCTTTATACCTAACTTCCAAAGTTTCTTCATTAAATTTTTTACCCTTGCACAAATCACAAGGAACAAAAACATCTGGTAAAAAATGCATTTGAATATTAAGATACCCATCTCCTTGACATTTCTCACACCTTCCGCCTTTAACATTAAAAGAAAATCTACCGGCTTTAAAACCCCTTGACTTTGCATCCGGAAGCTTGGCAAAAAGCTCTCTAATTTCTGTAAAAAATCCAACATAAGTTGCTGGGTTTGACCTTGAGGTTCTGCCTATTGGTTTTTGATTTATTTGAATAATTTTATCGATTTTTTCGTATCCAACAATATCTTTAAAACCATTGCAATACTTTTCATTAAGCTTTAATCTGCTGTCAAGAGCTGGGTATAACACTTCGTTAAGTAAAGTACTTTTTCCACTACCAGAAACACCAGTTATTACAGTAAAAACTCCCAAAGGAATCCTTACGTCTATATTTTTAAGATTGTTTTTATTAGAACCCAAAAGCAAAATTTCTCCCTTATCTGCTTTTCTTCTAGAGCTTGGAACATCTATTTTAAACTTACCGCTCAAATATTGACCAGTTAGACTATTTTCACTATTTAAAATATCAATTAAGGTTCCCTTTGCAATTATTTCTCCTCCAAGAATTCCAGCACCAGGACCCATATCAATAATATAGTCTGCAGTACGCAAAGTTTGCTCATCATGCTCAACAACAATTACCGTATTGCCAAGATTTTTAAGATTAACAAGAGTAGAAATTAATTTTTCGTTATCTCTTTGATGAAGACCAATACTTGGCTCATCAAGAACATAAATAACACCAGAAAGTGCTGAGCCTATTTGAGTAGCAAGCCTAATACGCTGAGCCTCACCCCCAGACAGACTACCCGATATTCTATTTAAATACAAATAAGAAAGCCCAACATCAATTAAAAATTTAAGCCTGCCTTTAATTTCTTTTAAAATTTCTTTAGATATTTTTTCATCCACCTCATCAAGCTTTAAGTTTTCAAAAAACACATAAGAATCAAATACAGATAAATTACTAAGATCTTGAATGTCTTTGTCATTGATTTTCACAGTTAAAGCTCCAACGCTTAAACGCTTCCCCTTGCACGAATTACAGATTTTTTTAGACATCAAATTTTCGTAAAAAATTTTAGTACTCTCTGATTCTGTTGTAAGATATCGTCTTTTTAAAAGAGGCAAAAGTCCTTCAAACTTTTTGGAATAATGAAATCCTCCATCTAGCTCCTTTGCTTCCATTTCTTTGGACTGATAAATAAAATCTATTTTTTCGTCTGAGCCATACAAAATCTGTTTAAGAACTTTATCTGGAATGTCTTTTACAGGTGTACTTAATTCAAAATTATAATGCTTGGCAAGTCCTTTAAAGATTGCAACTGCCCAAGATGAGCTTGTCTTAAACGTAATAAAAGCATCATCATTAAAAGAAAGACTTGTATCAGGACAAATACTCTCAAAATCAAACTCAAGCGTAACGCCAAGACCAGAACACTCACTACAAGCACCAAATGGACTATTAAATGAAAAAAGCCTAGGCTCTATCAAAGGAAGTGAAAATCCACATAAAGGACAACTATTGTGCTCTGTGAAAAGCTTATCTATTTTTTCCAAATCATTCTCAATTTCAACTCGTAAATATCCATTAGAAACAGAAAGGGAAGTCTCAACAGATTCTGCAAGCCTAACTCGAACATTATTGCCAAGCTTAATTCTATCAACTATAATTTCAATGGTGTGCTTTTTATTTTTATGTAAATTCAAATTAAGTGCATCTTCTATTAAATAATCTTTGGAATTTATTCTAACTCTATTGAAACCTTGATTTAATATTTTTTCTAAAACTTTTTTATGCGAACCTTTAGAGCCCCTTACAATTGGTGCAAAAAGCACAACCTTGGATCCCTCAGAATAACTTAAAATAGTATTAACTATTTTATCTAAAGATTGTTCTTCTATCAATCTACCATCATTTGGACAGTATGCTTTACCTATTTTTGCAAATATTAATCTATAATAATCATAAATCTCAGTAATCGTTCCAACAGTAGAACGAGGATTATTGCTTATTGTTCTCTGCTCAATAGCTATAGAAGGAGAAAGTCCGTCTATATAATCAACATTGGGTTTTTTCATTACACCTAAAAACTGCCTTGCATAAGCTGAAACAGATTCCATATACCTTCTTTGCCCCTCTGCAAAAATAGTATCAAAAGCCAGAGAAGACTTACCAGAGCCACTTTTACCAGATATTACAACTAAACAATCTTTTGGAATATCCACATCAATATTTTTTAAATTATGTTCTTTTGCTCCCCTGACGATAATTTCTTTTTTAAAACTTTTTTCCAAAATTACACCTCTCTTTTTTTATTACGAGCCGCACTAATTTTGCTACCAAGCTCTTTTATTTTATCTCTTAAAACAATTGCATCTTCAAATCTTTCATCATTAACAGCATCTTCTAACTCAAATTTAAGCTTATCAATAAGCTTTTTTTTAGACAATCTCTCCCCTGAAATAATTTTGTCAAAATCATAGCTAATGTTTTTATTATTCAGTTCTTTTTCTAAAATATTTTGAATCTTCTTAACAATTGTCTTAGGAGTAATATTATTTTTTTTGTTATAATCAATCTGAATTTGACGCCTTCTATTAGTCTCTTCGATTGCTTCCCTCATAGCTACACTTATTTTGTCGTAATACATTATTACAAGTCCATTAGAATTTCTAGCAGCCCTACCGATTGTTTGTATTAATGAAGTAGTAGATCTCAAAAAACCTAATTTATCAGCATCTAATATTGCAACAAGAGATACTTCTGGGATATCTAAACCTTCCCTGAGTAAGTTAATACCAACAATAACATCAATTTCAGATTTTCTAAGCAATGAAATAACTTCTACTCTTTCAAGGGTGTCAAGTTCTGAATGTAAATATTTTGCCCTTACACCAAGATTTACTAAATATTCAGTCAAATCCTCAGACATTTTTTTTGTCAAAGTAGTAATTAAAACTCGCTCTTTTAGAGCTACTCTTTTTTGAATCTCGCTATAAAGATCTTCCATTTGACCATTAGAATGCCTAGTAATAATTTCAGGATCAACAAGACCTGTGGGACGAATTATTTGATCAACAACCACACTACTCTTATTATTTTCTTCAAAACCTGGAGTTGCAGATACAAACACAACCTGATTAATTAATGTATCAAATTCATCATATTTAAGGGGTCTGTTTTCAAGAGCTGAAGGAAGTCTGAATCCAAAATTAACAAGATTTAATTTTCTAGAATAATCTCCATTATACATTCCCCTAAACTGTGGCAATGTAACATGAGATTCATCTACAAACAATAAGTAATCTTTTGGAAAAAAATCAAAAAGACAATAAGGTCTTCCCATTGTACTTCCACTCAAATATTTAGAATAATTTTCAATGCCTGAACAAAATCCTGTTTCTCTAAGCATTTCCAAATCATACTCTACCCTTTGTTTAAGCCTCTCAGCTTCTACAAGCTTACCATTATCTTTAAAATATTGACATTGAAGATCTAAGTCATAAGATATTTTAGGTATTGCTTCTAATACGTTTTCATAAGGAATTACAAAATAAGATTTAGCAAAAAGAGTAAAACTATTTGTAGTTCCTAAACTTTTTTTAGAAAATGAACTAATTCTATATATTGAAACAATTTCATCAAAATCTAAACAAATTCGATAAGCAAACTCTCCATGCTCACTGCTAGGCCAAATTTCAATAACATCTCCCTTAATTGAAAATTTATCTCTCTCTAAGTTTATTAAAGTTCTCTCATAATAAAGCTCTACAAAAATATCTGATATTTCTTTAATAGAAATTTTTTGGCCCACAAAAAATTCTCGTGCTGATTTTTTGAAAAAATCTGGAGATCCAAGAGCATAAATTGAAGATACCGTTGCAACAACAATGACATCTCGCCTTTTAACAAGAGACGTTACCGTCCTTATTCGCTTAATTTCTATCTCAGTATTAATAGTGGCTTCTTTTTCAATAAACAAATCTTTTGAAGGCACATAGGATTCTGGCTGATAATAATCATAATAAGAAACAAAATATTCAACAGCGTTGTTTGGAAAAAAATCTTTAAACTCCCTATAAAGTTGTGCTGCTAATGTTTTATTATGACTCACAACTAAGGCAGGCCTGTTTAAATCTTTAATTATATTTGCAATTGTGAAAGTCTTTCCACTGCCTGTAACACCTTTTAATGTTTGATACTTATTGCCCAACAAAATAGAATTTTCAATCTCTTTTATCGCTTTAGGTTGATCACCAGCAGGAAGATATTCTGACTTTAAAAAAAAATCTACCATTAATTTAACGACCAAAATTTAATACACATTCTTATAAATTATATAATAATAAATTCCATATCAAGTATATAATTCATTATAAATCAATATAATTTAATTAATCTTTGTTTAAAAAAATAAAAGAAAAGGAATAATTGATGCAAAAAATAGAAGCTGAAAAAAAATTAGAAAATTACATTCTTCTTGAAGAAGATATTTATTTTCAAAAAGAAGCAATAAAAATTCAAAAAACAAATAATAAGACAGAAATTCTAAACAGATTTTACAAAGATCTAGAATTTGGCACTGCTGGAATGAGGGGAATTATTGGGGCTGGAACATGCTACATAAACACGTATAATGTAAAAAAAATAAGCCAGGGAATATGCAACTATGTACTTAAAATAAATAAAAATCCCAAAGTTGCAATAAGTTATGATTCAAGACATTTTTCAAAAGAATTTGCTTACAATGCTGCTCAAATTTTTGCCTCAAATAATTTTAAAACATATATATACAAAAGCTTAAGACCTACCCCCCAACTATCTTATACAATAAGAAAATTTGATTGTGACGTTGGCGTTATGATAACAGCAAGCCATAATCCAAAAGAATATAATGGATATAAAGCATACTGGAAAGGTGGAATCCAAATGATGCCACCCCATGACGCACTAATAACTAATGAAATCAAAAAAGTAAAAAACATAATAAATACAATTACCACAAAAGAAGGTATTGAAAAAAAGATTATCAAAGAGCTCAACAATGAAATAGACGAAGAATACATAAACACAATAAATAAAGAATTCCCCGACTTTGAAAAAAATAGCAAAAAAACAAATTTAAAAATAGCCTATACCCCACTACACGGCACCGGAGGAACCATAATAAAAAAACTATTTGCAAATAGCAAAATACAGCTTTTTTTGGAAAAAAGTCAAATAATGCCAAACCCCGAATTTCCAACAATAAACTATCCTAATCCAGAAAAAAAAACATCAATGCTTAAAGTAATAGAACTTGCCAAAAAAGAAGATTGTGACATTGCCCTTGCAACAGACCCAGATGCTGACAGAATAGGGGTTGCATTCAAAGATCAAAGCGAATGGATATTCTTAAACGGAAATCAAATATCATGCATTTTAATGAACTATATGCTCTCAAAAGAAATAAATCCTCAAAATACATTTGTAATATCATCTTTTGTAACAACACCAATACTAGAAAAAATTGCAAAAAAATATGATTCTCAAATTTTTAGAACCTACACAGGATTTAAATGGATAGGAAGCCTGATTGATGAAATGGAAAAAAATGAACCAAATAAAAAATTTACTTTTGCATGCGAAGAAAGTCATGGATATCTAATAGGAAGAGAAGTTAGAGATAAAGATGCATTTTCAGCCATAAAAGGGATTTGTTCTTTGGCGCTTGATTTAAAAGCCAAAAAACAAACGATTAAGAATTATCTTGAAAAGATATACAAAGAATTTGGATATTATGAAGAATTCAATATAGAAAAAAGCTTTGAAGGAGCTAATGGAGAAATTCAAAGAGAAGCACTAATGTTAAAACTAAGAAAAGAACAAAAAATGCAATTTGCAGGATTGAAAATTATTGAAAAATTAGATTATAAAACTCTTGAAAAAATTAACTTTAAAAAAGAAATTTCAAAAATCGAAGAATATAAATACCCTATAGACGCAATAAAATTTATACTTGAAAACGAAATTGTAATAACCGTAAGACCCTCTGGAACAGAACCAAAAATTAAATTTTACATATCTGTAAAACTTGAGTATAAGGAAAAACATAAAATATTTGATATAATAAATGCAATAAAGATGGAGATAAAAAAATATTAACATAACAGAAAATTTAATAAATTTGGTAGAAATAGATTCAAAAGAAATTGCAAGAAAAAATAAAAATAAAGAAGTTTCAATTTGGCATCTATTAATGTCTATAATTACCACTCCTAAAAAATCTGAAATAAAGTTTATAGATACCAAAACTCTAAAAAACATTAAACAAGAAGTTATATGCGAAATAGATAAATTAGAAAAAATTTTAATAGAAAAAAATGAGATAATTATTCCAAAAATCAATCAAGAAATCTTTAATCTCATAAAAGAAGCTAAAAAAGAATTCAAATCTAAACCCTTAATAGGAGCAAAAGAAATTTTTTATCAAATATTGAAAAATAAAAAACTTCTAAAAAAATACAAACTAAGTAAATCTAGCTTCGACTTCAAAGATCAAAATATATTAGAATACATGGAAAAAAATAAAATAAGATTAATTGAAACCTATAAAGAATTTGATGAAGAAATACGACTTGAAAATGAACACTTTGAAATTGAAAAGTATGTCAAAAATTTAACAGCACTTGCAAAAGATAAAAAATTAGATCCCTTGATTGGAAGAGAAGAAGAGATTAAAACTCTTACAAATATACTCTTGAGAAGAAACAAGAATAGCGCAATGCTAATAGGTGAGCCTGGTGTAGGAAAAACAGCAATAGTTGAAGGACTTGCATCAAGAATAGTACAAAAAAAAATAAGTAACAAACTACAAAACAAAACAATTTTAATGCTTAAAGTTTCAAACTTGGTATCTGGAACAAAATATAGAGGTGAGTTTGAAGACCGTTTAAATAATATAATTAAATATATTGAAAAAAATAAAAACACAATAATATTTATTGACGAAATACACACTTTAATAGGCGCTGGAAACTCCGAAGGAGCTCTTGATGCATCAAATATATTAAAACCATCACTTTCTAGAGCTGAAATACAAATTATTGGAGCAACTACTTACAATGAATACAGAAAATATATTTCAAAAGACAAAGCATTCGCAAGAAGATTTCAAACAATTACTGTAAGAGAGCCCAATGAAAAAGATACGCTAAAAATAATCAAAAATATTGCAAAAAATTTCGAAGACTATCATGGAGTGATCTATGAAAAAAGTGCACTTACAAATATAGTAAAACTTTCATCAAAATATCTAATAAATAAAAGATTTCCGGATAAAGCAATAGATATAATAGACATTGCTGGAGCAATTAAAAAGGAAGAACTTACAAAAGACAATATCATAACATCAAATGATATACAAAAAGCAATAAATGAAATACTATCTATTAAAACAACAAATGATATAAAAGAAGAAATTAAAGAATTAAAAGAAATAGAGAGCAAAATCAATCAAAAAGTGATTGGGCAAAAACATGCAGTAAGCGAATTTATTAAAGAAATTATTAAAGTCAAACTTGGACTAAATGACGATTCTAAGCCTTTAACTTCAATATTGTTAATAGGATCAAATGGATGTGGGAAAACTACTCTAACTGATGAACTATCTAAAAAAATTATCAAGGATCAAAATTCAGTATTAAAGCTAGATATGTCAGATTACAGAGAAGAAAACTCTATTTCAAAATTAATTGGCACAAATCCAGGATACGTAGGTTATTCTGATGGAGGCATTCTGACTAACAAATTAAAACATTCATTTGAAACTTTAATATTGTTTGAAAACATTGAAAATGCCCACAACTCTATATTAAACTTAATAAGTCGAATGCTTGAAAATGGAGAACTTATTGATAGCAAAGAAGATAAAATACTATTTAAAAACACAATTATCATAATGACTACAAACGTTGGATCTAGAATGCTTCTTGGAGAAAGCAATATTGGATTCAACAAAAATCAACAAAAAAACGCAGAAACAAAAAAATTTAAAGAAGAAATAAAACAAGATCTTGAAAAAAGATTTAAGCTCTCCCTTTTAGACAGAATTCAAAAAAAAATTATCCTAAATGTCCTTGAAAAAGACGATGTAGAAGAAATTTGCAAAAATTACTTAAATGACCTTAAAACAAAATTTAATTCTAAAGGAATTGAAATAGAAATAGATATAGATATTAATAAATTCATAACTACAAAATACTATAAAAAAAATTCGGGAGCAAGAAGCGTAATTGCTGCAATAAAGGAAAAAATAGAAGAAAATATTATCACCAAAATAGCTGAAAATCAAAACACAAATAAAATAACAATTTATTTAAAAAAAGAAGAAATAATAATAGAATAAAGGGGAATTATAATTAATATGTTTAAAAAAGTAGAAAACAAGGCAAATTTTCCTAAAATAGAAGAAAAAATCTTAAAATTCTGGACTGACAACAAGATCTTTGAAAAATCAATGAAACAAAGAGAAGGATGTGAAGAATTTACATTTTATGACGGACCTCCTTTTGCAACAGGACTTCCTCATTTTGGACATTTTGTTCCAAACACAATAAAAGACATAATTCCAAGATATCAAACAATGCAAGGCAAATATGTTAAAAGAAATTTTGGGTGGGATACTCACGGACTACCCGTTGAATACGAAGTAGAGAAAAAATTGGGAATTTCTGGTAAATACGAAATAGAAAATTATGGCATTGAAAATTTTAACAAAGAATGCAAAAAAATAGTACTTAGATATACAAAAGAATGGAAAAATATAATCTTGAGGCTTGGAAGATGGGTAGATTTTGAAAAAGGCTACAAAACTATGGATATAAGCTTCATGGAATCTGTGTGGTGGGTATTTAAAAATCTTTATAACAAAGGCTTAATCTACGAAAGTTATTACGTACTCCCCTATTCTCCAAAGCTTGCAACACCTCTTTCAAACTTCGAAGTGAATCTTGGGGAATATAAAGAAATCAATGACCCATCATTAACAATAAAATTTAAAATCAAAGACAAAAACGAATACCTACTAGCATGGACAACCACCCCTTGGACATTGCCCTCAAATCTTGGAATTGCAGTAGGACAAGAAATAGAATATTCTAAAATTTTTGATAAAAAAAAAGATGAAATTTTAATACTTGGATCAAAAAAGCTTAAAAACTATTATGATGATGAAAATTCATATACTATTATAGAAAAATTCCAAGGAAGCAAGCTTGAAGGCATAGAATATGAACCTATTTTTAACTACTTTTTAGAACAAAAAGATAAAGGGGCTTTCAAAGTCCACACAGCCGATTATGTTACAACTGATGATGGAACAGGAATTGTTCATATTGCTCCTTTTGGAGAAGAAGATTACAAAATACTTAAAAACCATACAAATGTCGATATAATAGATCCCTTAGACGCTGAATGTAAATTTACAAACCAGGTAAAAGATTTTGAAGGACTTTTTATAAAAGATGCTGATAAAAAAATAATAGAAAATCTAAAATTACGTAATTTTTTATTCAAAAGAGAAAATTATCTGCACAGATATCCATTTTGCTACAGAACAAACTGCCCAATTATTTACAGACCAATAAGCTCATGGTTTGTAAATGTAGAAAAAATAAAAAACAAACTCTTAGAAGTAAATGAAAAAATTAATTGGATGCCATCCCATTTGAAAAAAGGAAGATTTGGAAAATGGCTAGAAAATGCAAAAGATTGGGCAATAAGCAGAAACAGATTTTGGGGAAATCCAATTCCAATTTGGATATGCTCAAAAACAGGAAAAAAAATTTGCATTGGATCAAAAAAAGAGCTTGAAAAGCTATCTGGTCAAAAAATCGAAGACTTACACAAAGACAAAGTAGATAAAATAACCTGGCCAAGCAAAGACGGCGGCACATTTATCAGAACAAGCGAAGTTCTAGATTGTTGGTTTGAATCTGGAGCAATGCCTTACGCAAGCAATCATTATCCATTCACAAATGAAAGTAATTTTAAAAATATATTTCCTGCTGACTTTATTGCAGAAGGGCTAGATCAAACAAGAGGATGGTTTTATACTCTTACAATCCTAGGAACTTCTCTTTTTGAAAACACAGCATTCAAAAACGTCATTGTAAATGGACTTGTGCTCTCAAGCGATGGAAGAAAAATGTCAAAATCCTTGAAAAATTATACAGACCCAATGGAAGTAATAAACACCTTCGGAGCTGATGCATTAAGACTTTATTTAATAATGAGTCCTGTAGTCAAAGCTGATGATCTAAAATACAGCGACAATGGAGTAAGAGACGTTCTTAAAAATATAATAATACCCATTTGGAATGCTTATTCCTTTTTCACAACTTATGCAATAATTGATAAATTCAAACCTTCAAAAAATCTCAACTTAGCTAAAAACAATAACCTTGACAAATGGATCATAAGCGAACTTGAAAGTCTAAAAAAAATACTAAATAAAGAAATAGACAAATATAATTTAACAAAATCAATAGAATCTTTACTTGAATTTATAGATAAATTAAATAATTGGTATATAAGAAGATCTAGAAGAAGATTTTGGAAATCAGAAAATGACAAAGACAAAAATGATGCCTATGAAACATTGTATTATTCAATCAAAACTTTAATGATCTTACTAGCGCCCTTTATTCCATTCATAACAGAAGAGATTTATCAAAATTTAAAAACCGATGAAGACAAACAATCAATACACCTTAACGATTACCCAAAAGCAAATGAAAATTTAATCGACAAAACAATTGAAGATAAAATAAATCTTGCAAGAAAAATAACTTCAATGGCAAGATCACTTAGATCATTACACAATATAAAAATACGCATGCCTATTAGTACAATCTATATTGTTACAAAAAATAAAAATGAACAAAATATGCTAATAGAAATGCAAGAAATAATATTAGATGAAATAAATGCAAAAGAAATGAAAATCAAATCCAATGAAGAAGAGCTTATAACCTACAAAGCAAAAGCAAACTTTAAAGAACTTGGAAAAAAGCTTGGAAAAGATATGAAAACGGTATCTATTGAAATCAGCAAGCTAAAAAATGAAGACATAATAAAAATAATAAATGGAATATCTCACGAAATAAAAGTAGCTAATGCAAAGTATTATTTATCATTAAATGATATAATCTTAGAAAGAAAAGAAAAAGATAACTTAAAAGTAATAAATGAAGAGTCTATTACAATAGGAATAGACTCGCTAATAACACAAGACTTATATCTAGAAGGTCTTGCAAGAGAATTCGTAAGACAAATCCAAAATTTAAGAAAAGAAAAAAATTTTGATGTTAGCGATAGAATAAACTTATACATAGAAAATAATAAAACATTGGAAGAAATACTAAATAAATTTGAAAAATATATTAAAGCTGAAACATTAGCATTAAATATCGTATTAAACAAAAGTAAGTTAGAAAAAAAAATAAACCTTGACGATGATATATTTACAATAATAGGAATTGAAAAATGTTAAAAATATTAACAAAAATAATTGCCATTTCGTGCCTCATGGTGGGATGTAGCAGTCTGCCTTACAATCTTTCAAAACAGAATCTAAATTACTTAATGGAACTTTTGCCTGATGCAAATTTATATGCCCATGTAAATTTAATTAAAAATAGATCTATTTACAACTCTTTAAGCACTAAATATAAACCCATTTTAGGACTTATAAATAATTTATATTTTAGCTATAAAAAAGAAAATAACGACTTTGCTCTACTAATAGTGGGCAATTTCCCAAAAGATATTTTCTGGGGAATTCATAAAAATAGAAATACAGAATCAATAGGCAATATACTTACAAGTCCAAAATGGAAACTTAAAAATTCAAACATATACATTACCCCAAACAAAGCTAGAACCAGTATTACAATAAACCAAAAAGATAAAACCTTAAAATACGACAACATACTAACAACAAAGTACATCGAAGAAATAGAAAAAAATGAAATGTTTTTTTGGATTCAAGATTTAGCATTATTGCTACCAGAAATAGCAAGTAGTAAAAATTTAATCCCTTTTAGCAGTGGCACCCTATCTATAAATAGTCTAAATAAAAAAGAATATATTTTTAAATCTTTAATCAAAACAAATAACCCATCAATACTAAAAATATTGTCAAAAAAGTTAATTCCAACTCTCTTGACAAGCACAACCGACCTCACAATATCAAGCCAAATAAAGGCCACAATAAAAGACCAAAATACAGTAGAAATAGAATTTAATATTCAAAAAGCTAGTTTTGAAAACCTTATAGCAAAACTAGCTTTAAATATTCAAACCTAAAAAGATGCATTATTTTGCTTTTTGCAAGTAAAATAATGATACAAAGCTCCAATTTTACCAGATTCATTATTAAATTTAGTCGTTCCGAGTGCTACAAGATTTTTTATATTATTATTATTAATAAAAGCCATTTCTAAAGACCATAAATTTTCTAATTTTTCATATATTCTATCTATTAAATCAGGTCTTGTACTTATTCCTCCGCCAATCAAAATCTTTTCGGGATTTAAAATAAAAGTTAAATTAAAAATACCAAATGATAAATTCTCAAAAAATCTGTCAACTTCATTTTTAGCATGAATATTTCCATTCTCAGCAAGATCAAAAACACATTCTCCTGAAATCTCTTTTAAAGGCTTTTCTAAGCGCATAGCAACTCTTTTCCTTAAGGCTAAAACAGAAGAAATAGATTCCCATCTACAATTAAAAGGAATATTATTACTAATGCCTCTAGTAATCATAAATCCAACCTCTCCTGACATAAAAGAACTTCCTCTTAAAAGTTTGCCATTTGTAAAAATTCCAGCACCAATTCCTGTACCAAGGGTTATGGCAATAAAATCGTTAGAATCAGTAGCATTACCCTTAAATTTTTCTGCTAAAGCTACACAATTAGCATCATTTTCAACCTCTATACTTACTCCAGTTAAAGATTCTAATCTCTCTTTTAAAGGATAATTAACAAATCCGGAAATAGCATTGGCTCTAATGACATTTCCCTTAAGATCAACAAACCCAGGAATACAAATTGCAACCCCCGCTATATCATTTGATTCTTTATAAGAATTAATAAGATTAACCAAAATATTTACTTGTTCATCAGAAGTAGCACCCGTACTTATTTCATTTTTATCAAAAAAAACACCACTTGAATCTGCAAGTGAATATTTAGTACTAGTCCCGCCAACATCAATTGCCAAATAACGTTTCATATTTATCCTCAAAGCCTAATTTTACATAAACTATCATAAATTTTCTATAGCAATATAAGAAATTTTAGAAATTTTATTTATAACTATTTGTGCTTTAATAACCTCCTTCAAATAAGAAACATGAGAAATTATACCAATTTGTCGTCCAGTCATTATTTGAAACTTAGAAAGCTTAGGCATAACTTGAGCCAAAGTATCTTCATCAAGATTTCCAAACCCTTCATCTAGAAAAAAAGCTTCTATTTTTAATTCACTATCCCTTATTTTATCAGATAAAGCTAAAGACAAAGCTAAAGATACAAGAAATTTCTCACCCCCAGACAACGTTTTTACCGTTCTTATTTTATTAACATCTTTTTTGTCTTCAATTAAAAAATCAAACTCTTTGCTCTCTTTGTTAGTTTTAAGCTCAAAATTGGGAAAAATCCACCTTAAATACTTCTCATTTGCCAGCCTTAAAATATCATTAATTAAAAAAGTTTGAACATAATATTTCAATCCAGAAGATCTAATAACCACTTTTCTTAAAACATCTAGCTTATCTTTCCTTTCTTTAGCAAGATTTAATTCTCCTCTCAGCGCATCTAAATTAATTTTTTGTTGATTAATCTTTTTTTGAAGAGCTTGGAAATTTAAAAGCTTTATTTTATACTTTTCGATGTCTCCAGATAAAAATTCAAGCTTAGAGCTAATTGATAAACTCAATTTTTGCAAGAAACACAAACTATTCTTATTTATTTGTTCTAAGACAATTTCTGAATCAAAAGAAAATGAACTAAAAAAAACACTTTTTAAATTTGAAACTATATTAATAAAACTATTTTTCTCTTCGTTTAATCTCTCTTTTAAAGTCAATATAGATTTCTTTATAAATTTAATTTGGGTTTCGGTTTTAATTTTTAAATCTTCTAAACTTTTAAGATTTAAAACAAGCGTATTCCATTCATTTTCTATACCTTTTTGCCTAGCCAAAATAACATTAAACTCTCTTTCCAAAGAAGAATAATCGTTAAAACTTAAACTTAAATTAAGTTTTAATAATAAACTTTTAATCTTTAAAAGATTTTGATCAAAATTTTGATTTTTTAAAGAAATCTCAATTTTTAAATCTTTTTGCCTAACCTTAAATTGTTCAAGCTTTCTCAATTTATTTTCAAATGCTAAAATTTTTTCTCTGTCAAAATAATTTATGTATTTATCAAATAAATTTTTTCCAATTAATCTTAAAATTTCAGCATTATTCTTTTCAAACTCCAAAGCATTAATCTCTTGCTTAGAAATTTCTTCTTGCCTGCAAGATAGCTGATATTTAAGCTCATCAATTTGATTTTGTATTAAATGAAGTTTTGAATTTAAAATGTAAAGCTCTTTTAAAGAACAAACAGATAATTTATCTTTATGTTGATAATTTTTATATTCAACCTCAATATATTTTAGCTTCTCTTTATCACTCTCAATAGAAAAATTTTTATCATCAAGGTATTTTAACAACTCTTTATACAAATCAATCTTAATGATATTTTTTTCCTTATTTTTATTAAAATCTTTTTTGTCAGTAGATTTTAATAAAAAATCCAACCTATCTTTATATTTTAAAATCAACTCATCGTTAAAAGCTTGGAATAATTTCAATGCTTCATAGTAAACATATTTGTCAAAATCGAAATTAGATTTCTCAGAAGAAATGCTTTTAATCTCATCATTCTTTTTACTTTGAGATTTTAATAATTCTTTTTTTTCGTCTTCAAGACTATTTTTCCTTAAAAGCAAGCTTTGATAATCATTCTCAACAAATCTTAAATCAGAAATATTGCAATTTTTGTTATAAAGCTCCTTAACATAATTAAAATTATTAGTATCCAAATCTTTAATTTCTTTTAAATTATTTATCACTTTTGAAAGTTCTAAATCAAGCAGCTTTCTATCATTAAATAATTCGCCTTGCATGGCAACAAGATTTTTTAAATTCCAAAAATCTGAACACAAATAAATTTTTCGATCCAAAGACAAGCTTTCCTCTAATTTCTTTTGAAGAAAATAGTCTTTCTTTAAAGAATCTTGATATTCAATCCGAGAAGATAATTGATCCTCTAAAGAAGACATTTCAATTTCCAAACCTAAATATCTCTCATTAGACGCTATTGCCTGATTGCACAAAGAAATAGCACTTCTAATCCTTTCAAGATCAATTTTTAATTGATCAATATCAACTAAATCCAAATAATTCTTAAGAGACTTATACTCCCGCTCATCATAATCAAGGATTGATTTTTCATAAGATTGAGAATTTAATAATTTATCTATACTAAACTTTGTACGCTCAAGATCACTTTTTAAATAAAATTCCAAATTATCATATTTTTTTAAATTAAAAATATTATCAATTATTGCGGTTTTCTCTTTAGGAGTTGATATTAAAAACTCTTGGAAATTACCTTGTGGCAAAATTACAGTTTGACAAAATTGATTAAAATCTAATCTACAAAGACTTTTAATATGTTCTAAAACATCAGCTCGCCCCTCAATAATCCTATCATCAAAAAAACAACTAAGAAGCATACTCTTAGGGGTCTCTATATTTTTTACATTAAGCTCAATAAAAGATTCATAAATCTTACCAGAAATAGTAAATGTTAATTTAACATAAGCACTAGTCTCGCCTTTTGAGATAATGTCTACAATTTTTTTCCCAAGTCTATAAACACGAGCATATAGCGCTAAAGTTATGCAATCTAAAATAGTACTTTTGCCTGATCCAGTATTGCCAGAAATTAAAAAAATACCTGATTGCTTTAAAAGAAGAGTATCGAAATTTAACTCATGCTCACCCTTATAAGAAGCAATATTTTTAAATATGAGCTTATTTATCCTCATATTCTCCTAAATATCCTTTAGTTAAAACCTCATTAAAAAGAGAAATAAGCTCTTCTTGCTTAAATTTAACATCCTTAATAACACCATTTTCAAAATCTCGTCTCAACTTTTTCTCAAAAAAATGTTTTTCATCCATTTCAAGCACTTCATCAAGTTCTCCAATAAAGCTGGAATCGTCTTGCAAATCCTGATTTGAGGGCAAAGAATAAGAAATAGAAACTAAATTCATATAATTAAGCTTTGCTAAATTATAAATGGCCTCCTCAGCACTAGTATCAACAGCCTCTTGGAGTTCAATTTTCAAATAAATAGCAAAAGAATCTTCTTTTTTTAGATTAGTTAAAAAGTCAAGAACTTCACCTAAAGAACCTTTAACAAAGATTAATTTATTGAAAACTGGAACCGGAAATGCTTTTTGCAAAATTAATTTATTGTCATTAAAATGTAAAACATTTATATATTTATCATGGGTCTCATTAAATGAATATTGCATAGGAGATCCTGAATAAACAATATTATCCCTTAGTTTCTTAAATTTATGAATATGCCCAAGAGCAACATAAGAAAAACCATTTCCAAAAACATTAAAAGGGACAATATAACTACCTCCCAAGATATCAATCTTTTTACTGCTGCCAAAAAAAGAATGTGCCATTAATACTTTAGGAATTCCTTTATACTTGTTTTCTAAAAAATTAGATAAACTTGATATCTTTTCTCTGTAAGCATTTTCTAAATTTTCAAGAAACAGCTTACTGGAAGACTGATCCTCTAATCCAAAAATATTGTCAAAATTTTGCCCTAAAATAAGCCTTTCATTTATATGTGGCAGACAAACAACAATAAACTTAAGATTTCCATTATCTTTTAAGAAAACTATTTGCTCATCAGAATCATATTCTGTTATTAAATAAAAATTAAACCGTGAAAGAAGTTTTTTATTGATACTCAAATAATCTTTTTTGTCATGATTTCCAGAAATAACCACACACCATTTACAAGAAGTAAAAGAAAGCTCATAAAAAAAATTATTCACCAATCTTTGCTCTTCAAATCCAGGCCTTTTGGAATCATAAACATCCCCAGCAACAAGTAAAAGATCTATCTTTTCTTTTTTAAGAAATTCTAAAAGAAAAGATAAAAAATTTTTCTGCTCCTTTAGTATTGAAAAATTTTCAATTTTTTTCCCAATATGCCAATCTGAAGTATGCAGAATTTTATAATTACTCACAAAATACTCTCACTTTTTTAATTCTTAAATTATCTTTATATATTATAATACAATATATAAAGATAAGGAATTTATGCAAAATAAAAAATTGATAATAGTTGAATCACCAACAAAAGCTAAAACAATAAAAAAGTTTCTTGATGAATCGTTCTTAGTAGAAGCATGTATTGGACATATAGTAGATCTACCAAAAAATGCAAAAGAAATTCCCAAAGAATATAAAAAATACGAATGGGCAAATATTTCTATAGATTATAATAATGGATTTAATCCAATCTACATTATTCCTGGCAATAAAAAACCAATTGTATCAAAACTAAAAAAGTTAGTAAAAACAATAAATGAAATATATCTTGCAACAGACCAAGACAGAGAAGGAGAAACCATAGCCTTTCACTTAAAAGAAATATTAAAAGTTAAAAACTATAAACGGATGATATTTCATGAAATCACAGAAACTGCAATAACCGAATCATTGAAAAATACTAGAAATATAGACATGAACCTTGTTAATGCTGGCGAGGCTCGAAGAATATTAGATCGACTATACGGATATACCATCTCTCCACTACTTTGGAAAAAAATAGCTTATGGACTTTCTGCTGGAAGAGTACAATCTGTTGGATTAAAATTATTAATAGAAAAAGAAAAAACTAGAATAAATTTTAAAAAGGCCAATTATTACTCAATTTTACTTCAATGTAAACATGAGAAAAAAGATTTGCTGCTTGAAGCAAAATTAGAAGAAATTGAAGGCAAAAATATAGCAGAAGGCAAAGACTTTATAAATGAAACTGGAAAACTTAAAAATAGCGACAAAACAATAATAATAACCCAAGATTTAATGATCGAACTTGAAAAAAAATTAGAAAATGGAAAAAAAATTGAACTAATTTCAATAGAAACTAAAAAAATAAACGTATCTCCTCCAAAGCCATTTACCACATCCACACTTCAACAAGAAATAAATAAACGCCTTAAAATTGGAACAAAACAAATCATGCAACACGCTCAAAAACTTTACGAACACGGATACATTACCTATATGAGAACAGACTCTCACAATATTGCTAAAATTGCAAGAGACAAAATAACAAAAATAATAAAAGACAAATACGGAAAAGACTATATAGAGAAAAAAGATAGAATTTATGAAAAAGGAAAAATGACTCAAAATGCACATGAGGCAATAAGGCCTTCTGAAATGTTTATTCCAAACGAAAACATAGAAATAGAAGGCAAAACCACTAAAGAAATTTATAAAATAATATGGGATAGAGCCATTATTTCTGGAATGAAAGATGCAATAAAAGAAAATATAAAACTGACCTTCAAGTATAAAAACTTGATTTTCAAATCAAGTTTTACAAAAATAATTTTTGATGGATTTCTTAAACACACTAAAGAAAAAGATGAATATCTTAACATAAATCTTGACTTAATAAAAAAAGGAGATATGTTTTCCATAGTTAAGATGAAAACAAACGAGCACGAAACAAAAGCTCCATTTAGATACACAGAAGCATCTCTTGTCCAAAAAATGGAAAAGGAAGGAATAGGTCGTCCTTCAACCTATTCTACAATTATATCAACACTATTAGAAAGAGAATATGCATTCAAACTTAACAATACATTAATACCAACTATAAAAGGGGCTGCTGTAATAAATCTTCTTGAGAAATATTTTCCAGTACTAATTGGACTAAATTTCA
The DNA here is from genome assembly GCF_030440365.1 of [Borrelia] lusitaniae. Lineage (GTDB taxonomy): Bacteria > Spirochaetota > Spirochaetia > Borreliales > Borreliaceae > Borreliella > Borreliella lusitaniae. Next base: position 873,757 of record NZ_CP124050.1, on the reverse strand, counting down.
CCTCTAATATGGAAGAAAAATTAGATAAAATCGCAATAGGAAAGCTAGATAAAATAAAATACCTAAGTAAATTCTACAATGGCAAAAAAGGGCTAAAAGATACGGTAATACAATTGGAACCTAAAATTAATTCCTCTGAATTTAGAACTGTTATTGAAAACCAAAACATAGAAAATAAAGACAATAACATTAATTACACAATAAACATTGGTAAATATGGACCTTATTTAATATTCAAAGGACACAATTATTCAATTCAAACAACAACTCCATTAGAAAATTTATACAAAAAAGATGAAATAGAAAAAATAATAAATGAAAAAGAATTAAAACCAAATATACTTGGTATTGATCCTTTAACAGGACTTAATGTAATCTTCAAAAATACAATTTATGGAAACATTGTACAACTTGGAGAAGACGCCTATGCTCCTCAAGAATATACAAAAAAGGGAAAACCTAAAAAATTAAAAATAATAAAAGCAAAAAAAGCATCAGCTAAAAGAATTGATCCTGAAAACATGACATTAGAGCTTGCTTTAAAATTGCTCTCACTACCAAAACCAATTGGCAAATATCCCCAAACAAATGAACAAATCATTGCTGCAACTGGTGTTTTTGGAGATTATATTAAAACTGAAAGTGGAAGTATTTCTTGCTCACTAAAAAAAGATGTAAAAGCATATGAAATAACATTAGACAAGGCCATAAGCCTGCTCAACGAAAAAGTCAATAAAGTAGGCATAATTGTTAAAATGATCGCATTTTCTAAAAACAAAATCGGCAACAAAATATATATTTATAAAAAAAACGACAAATTTTATGCTAAAATTAAAAGAAAGAAAATTGATTTACCTGATAACATTAATCTTGACGAAATAAATGAGAAATATGTATTCAGCTTGTTATAAATATGAATGATTTCAAACTTCCAATTTATAAATACAAAGATGAATTAATTAATGTATTAAAAAAAAATAATGTTTTAATTGTTGAAAGTCCAACAGGCAGCGGGAAAACCACTCAATTGCCAAGAATAATATATGAAGCAGGTTTTGCAAAATTAGGAAAAATTGGAGTAACCCAACCAAGAAGAATAGCTACAATATCAATAGCTGAGTATATTGCCAAGCATATTGGTGTAAAAGTTGGAGAAGAAGTTGGCTACAAAATAAGATTTGAAGAAATTACAAGCCCAAAAACCAAAATCAAATTAATGACTGATGGGGTGCTTCTTCAAGAGTTGAAAAAAGATACACTGCTTTATGAATATGACGTAATAATAATAGACGAAGCACATGAACGAAGTTTAAACATCGATTTTATACTGGGTCTTATTAAAGACATTTCAAGAAAAAGGGACGATTTTAAAATCGTAATTTCATCTGCTACAATAAACACAAAAATATTTTCAAAATATTTCGACAATGCACCAGTTGTTAGCATTGAAACTATCGCATATCCGGTACAAATAATATACAATCCCCCTCTTTTAAACACATCAAAAGGAATGATATTAAAAATAAAAGAAATTGTCTTAAACGTAATAAAAGAAAAAAAAGCAGGAGATATTCTTATATTTTTATCTGGAGAGAAAGAAATAAAAGAAACTATAAAAGAATTACAAGGATTAAACTCAAAAAAAAATTTAATAATATTTCCCTTATACGGTAGAATGCCTAAAGAAGCTCAAGAGCAAATATTTGTAGCTACTCCTAAAAATAAAAGAAAAATAATAGTGTCAACAAACATCGCAGAAACTTCAATCACAATTGAAAATATTAAAATAGTAATCGATAGCGGAAAAGTTAAAACAAATAAATTTCAAACAAAAACTCATACCTACTCACTCCAAGAAGTTCCAATTTCAAAATCATCAGCAACTCAAAGAGCCGGGCGAGCGGGAAGACTTTCAAAAGGAACTTGCTACAGGCTTTATAAAAGAGAAGATTATCAACTAAGAGAAGATTATCAAAAAGAAGAAATATATAGAACAGACCTATCTGAGGTAATACTAAGAATGGCAGATATTGGAATTAGAGATTTTACCCACTTTGACTTTATCTCAAAACCATCAACACATTCAATTCAAACTGCAAGCAAAATATTAAAATCTCTAGATGCCATAAACAATAAAAACGAACTTACAGAAATTGGAAAATATATGATATTATTCCCATTAGTACCATCACATTCAAGGGCACTAGTTGAAGCAATGATAAATTACCCACAAGCAATATATCAAACTACAATAGGTCTATCATTTTTATCCACAAGTGGAATATTTACACTACCCCAAAATGAAGAAATGGAAGCTAGACAAGCTCACTTAAAATATAAAAATCCAATGGGAGATTTAATTGGGTTTATTAATATCTTTGAAGATTTTAAAAAAGCTGCAAATAAAGAAGCTTTCACAAAAGAAAATTATTTAGATCTACAAGGCCTCGAAGAGATAGTAAATGTACAAATGCAGCTTGAAAACATTGTTAGCAAATTAAATATTCCAATAATACAAAAAGACGTTTTTGATAACGAAGGATATTTAAAATCAATAATGAGAGGAATGAAAGATTATATTTGTTTTAAAACTTCAAAAAAGAAATATAAAACTATTAAAGCTCAAAACGTAATAATTCATCCCGGATCACTTATTAATACCGATTCTGTTAAATATTTCGTTGCAGGAGAAATTATAGAAACTACAAAAATGTATGCAAGATCTATTGGTGTTTTAAAAAAAGAATGGATTGATGATATTAGCCTTAATGAAGAGCTTAAACATAAAAACATCCCTGACAAAGAGAAACAAATAAAAAATACCAAACAGACAGAAATTATAAATGAAATCAAAATAGGAAGAAAAATTTTCAAAGCGGAATACAAAAATAACATTTATGTAATAAAAATTAGCCTTGAAGAACTAAAAGAAATGATTTCAAAAAACGAATTAAATAATCAAAATAATGAAAATTTGAAAAAAATTAAAATACAATTGATGCATAAAAATATAACAATTTTCAACAATAAAAAATTTTCAGAAACTATAAAAATAGTCAAAGGCATGGGAAAAGATTGGCATTATATAAAAAAATATGAAACAAACAATGTAAACATTGACGAACCTGAAAAAATGAAAAATCTTTTAGAGTGTACAATGAAGTTTATAAGTCCCCCTTCAAAAAAAAATGCTCTTTTTTTATCATTAGAAACAGATTGCTTTGGAAATTTTAGACTAAAACCCAAACAAAATTTCATAATGGCAGTAGAAGAATCCATGGAAAGCATAAAAAGCCTAATAGAAAACGAAGAATACATACAAAAACTACATTTTTTAAAAAAATTAATAAATAAAGTTTACAAAAAATTAAATTACTTTTTTTAAAAACTAAATCCTTTCAAGTCTTATTACAATAGAAACGATAATAATCAAATATTATTAAAAGCTATCAGTAATTAAGAATAGTTTTAAATTATTTTCATTATTCTTAAAACAAAGTTTATAATAAATCATGGGCTGCCTATCCTTTTTTTATTTTTTATTATTTTTAGTAATTGCTCCTTTTGCATTACAAAGTAATAACAAAGAAAATACAGAAAATTTAATAAAGCTATATATGCTTTATGATTTAACTAATAATTTGCCAAAAGAATTAGAAACAATAAACAAAATTAAAAATTTTGATTTAGAACAATATTACCTGCTAATTACAAAATACTATCTAAAAATAAAAAAATATAAAGAAGCTAATAATTTTTTAAACAAAATAAATAAAAAAAAAATTAAAAATCAAAAAATAAAAAACGAAATTATTTCACTAAAATTAAGAATAAATAAAGACAATATTGATGAAGAAGAAATTAAAGAAATTTTAAATAATGAAAAAAATATAGATGTCAAAATAATTTATCAAATATTCAATCTTATAAAATTTAAAAATAAAAAATTAGCAATACAGATTAAAAGTCTCATACTAACAAACTATCCTAAAAGCATTTATTCTTATAAAATAAAAAGAAATGAATAAAAAAACATTAACATTGCTAATATTAATTTTAAGTATTTCATCAGGACTAATGTTGTCCAAATCAATCACTAAAAAAGCCAAATACAAAATTATTAGGGGTTATTTCATAAATAGCAATTATGTTCTAGTGAAAATTGAAAATAAAGATCTAAGATTCACTATATCAAAACCTATTTACGACAAAAAGCTAAATAATTACTACTTTAAAGGCCAAACAACAAGTCATTTCTTAATTTCCAACAACGTTGACATTGCAATTAACACAAGTCCATACGAAATTAAAGAAAATATGTTTTTTCCAAAAGGACTATACATATATAATAAAAAAATGATTTCAAAACAAATAGCTAACTATGGAGAGATTACAATAAAAAACAATAAAATTATATTAAATCCCAAAAAAGACGAAATAAAAAACTCCGATTACGGATTTAGCGGATTTTTTGTTTTAATCAAAAACGGAAATTATAAAAAAAACTTCAAAGAAGCAAGACACCCAAGAACAATAATAGGAACTGATAAAAATAACAAGTATTTATTTCTTGCTACAATAGAAGGAAGAGGCGTCAACAATAGCAAGGGAGCCTCTCTTAATGAAGCTATTGATTTTGCACTAAGCTATGGCATGAATAACGCCATTAATCTAGATGGAGGGGGCTCAAGCACTCTTGTTGTAAAATCAAATAACACTTCCCACAAATTAAACTTCACTGCAAACATCTTTGGACAGGAAAGACCTGTCCCATTTCATTTAGGAATAAAACTTCCTAATTAAAAAATCTCCAACCAATATTAAATCCAAGCATAATTTCGGTTGTTAACCCAGAAAAATTTTTATAATTAGAAAATGGAGAGAGAGAAAGCATAAACAAAGGCCTAATGTACAAACCCTCAATATCAGGAATAAAAAGATCAGCAGCAAGACCCATGCTTAAAAAAAAGAGATTGTGCTTAGTAGAACTCAAATCAAAGGCATATTTAAACCCAATCAATGGGAAAAGCATTCTAATCTGTTCTTTGAAAATCATTGGATATGTCCCATAAAGCCCTAACGAAAAATATCTACCATTGTGAGTAGGAACAAAAGCCTCTTTGTAAGAGATTTCAAAAAGTGCATAATTTGCATCAAAGAATAAATTAAAATTAATCCCATGATCTGACCTAGTAAAATTTGAAGCAAATTTGGTAGAGCTTGTTTGATCAGTATAATTAGTAAATTGATAAGAAAAACCTCCGCCAAAAGAAAGTGGATAAGAAACAATTAAATTATTAGAAGAGATGAGAAATAAAATAAAAAAAAGGTATTTCTTCATTAACAATCCTTAAAAATTCTAAAAAATACTATATTATTATAGTAACACACTAAAGTAGTATATAAAAAATCAAGGAAATTATGAATACAAAAACATTATATTTAATATCCTTAATTCTTTTAGCTTGTAATAAAAATAACAAAATTCCTCTCATTCAAAAATTGGATTTGCCCAAAAGTAGCATTCTTGGCTTTAGCAATAAAGTGGGTATAATAATAAAAGACTATGCTTTCCTTAGTAAAAGCACTAAGAAAAATAGCGAATTGGATTATGATTACGCAACTCTACTTAGAAAAGATGAAGTCGTAAAAATTGAAAAAACACTAGAAAAAACAGAACGCTATGGAGTTAAAGGAAATTGGATCCTGGTCAATTACAAGGGAACTAAAAGCTACATCTTTAGCAAAGACATAAACATAGTAAACAATCTAATAATTGAACATTCTAAATAGTTTTACTACATAACCGGGAAAATCCGATCAATATAGCAAACTATTTATTTTTTTTCTTATGTCTATTTTTTCTTCTTTTTTTCTTCCTTTTATGAGTAGAAATTTTTTTTAATTTTCTTTTTCTTCCGCAAGGCACTCCTTAAATCTCCTTATCAACTTTAAAAATTAAATTCAAAATGTCATCTAAATCATCCTCTGGATGAAACCATAAAACATCAGAAATCTTAGCAAAAAAGGTCATTTGCCTTTTTGCATATAAAAACGAATTTTTGTTTATAAAACTTATTATATCATTTAAACTATACCAAGGTCTACTTTTCCATAACAAAAACTCATTATAACCTATCCCTTTAAAAGCTGGAGTATTTTCATTGTAACCCTTACTAAACAAACCCTTAATCTCTAAAAGTAATCCGCTATTGAGCATTTCATTAATTCTTAATGATATTCTAGTTTTTAAATCTTCAAAAGATCTTTTAAGCCCTATAATCAAAATATTTTTAAATTCGCTATTTTGTTTTTTTTTAAATTGGCTAATAGGAATTCCTGTTTGGTAGTAAACCTCAAGCGATCTTTTAATACGATAAATATCATTCTTATTTAACATATTAAATCTAATAGGGTCTACATTTTTCAATTCTTTTAAAAGATGGGATTTGCCTTTAAGTTTTAAAAGATCGTTTACATAAACTCTTATATTAGAAGAAACCAAAGGTGTTGAAGGAAATCCATCCTTTAAATGCTTAAAATAAAAAGCAGTACCTCCTACAAATATAGGAATTTTTTTTTTCTGTTTTATTTCTTTTACTATTCTTAAAGCTTGTTCGTAAAAAATTCCAAGAGTATACTCTTTTTCAGGATCTAAAAAATCTACTAAATGATGATTTATATGTTTCATTAACTTTTTACTTGGCTTTGAAGAAGCCACATTGAACTCTTTATATACTTGAATAGAGTCAACATTAATAATTTCTGCTTTATTTCTTGGAAAATGAAACAAAATATTGCTTTTGCCCACAGCCGTAGGACCAAAAATAAAAACTATTCTATCTTGCTTCAATTGAATAGCTAAATTTACCAGTCAAGACATCATTAAAAGCTTGTCCTAATATTTTATCATCACAAAAAGCATGCTCTGCTAAAGAAATATTGTCTATTATTTGTTCTGTTCGTATTATAGTCGCAACAACAAGTTCATAAAAATTTCCATCAAAATCTTGTATTTTTTTTAAAGGCACTTTAGTCATTTAATCTCCTTACAAACTAAACATATTAAATAAGTTTGGCTAATTTTTTAAGTTTCTTTTATCAATTTCATCTCGAATTAATTCAAAAACCTCATTTGGATTAATATTTGTAACATCAATCACTAAATCGGTATTTGAGGAATAATCATCAATATCTATATTATAAATAGCTAAATATCTTTTTTTATCATTTTCATCCCTACTAAAAGTACTACTTAAAACATCAGAATACATACCTCCCTCTCTAGTCATTATTCTCTCTGCTCTGACTTCCATTTTAGCATAAAGATATATTTTTAAATCAGCGCTCTTAGAAATCCAAATAGCAAGACGAGAAGCAAGCACTGTATTATTTTTTTTAGAAAGCGCAGACAATCTCCTATCAAGATACCTATCCCAATAATAATCATCTCTTCCTATTATCTCTTTCTCATAAAACTCCGAAAAAGCAATATTCTGCTCTCTTGCAATATCATGAAAAGTGTAATTAATAAACTCAAGACCGTAATGTTTTGCAATCATGCTACTTACAGTTGTATTACCACAACCACTCTTACCAGAAAGTGCTATTTTCATTCAACATTCCTTATTTGCTCTTTTATTTTTTCTAAACTTAACTTCATATTTAAAATCAAATTCTTAATATCAAGATCAACCGCCTTATTGCTCATAGTTGTTATTTCTCTATGCATCTCTTGAGAAATAAATTCAAGAACTTTTCCACATATCTCATATTCAAGATTTTTATAAAAAGTTTCTATATGAGAATCTAAACGCACTATCTCTTCATTAATGTCTAGACGAATTGCCATTTTAGCTGCCTCTTCTGCAATATTTATATCTCTAAATTCATCCATTAATTTAGAGATATTTTCTTTAATGCTTACAAATAATCTGGCATTTATATCATTACAAGCATCCTTAACAATTTTAAGATCTCGCTCTATTAGTACAAGAGTTGACACTATGTCTGCTTTAGTATTTTCTCCTTCAAAACTTCTTACATTATTGTAATGAAATAAGGTTTCCTCTAAAACACCTTTAAACAGTCCATAAATCTCTTCTTGTTGCTCACTATCCTCATCTATTATTAAAGCCCCTTTTAATGATAAAAAATCGCCTAAACTTAGTTCGTTCTTGATATTAAGATCAGTATGTGCCAAAGAATCTCTAAGCCTAGAAATAGCCTCAACATAATTGGGATTAACTGTAAAATTCATACGAGGAACCAATTCTTTATACCCTACATTTAAAAAAACATTACCTCTACTAATATATTTTGAAATCAAATTTCTTATATCAAGATCATAGCCAGAAAAAATTTCTGGTAACTTAAGTTTAAATTCTAAAAATTTTCCATTATAAGATTTCAAATTAACACTAAACATGTAGTTACCAATTATCTTTTCCAAATAAAAAAATCCCGTCATACTTTTCACTATAATACCCTTACAAAAAATCGTGTAAAATAAAGTTATTTCCAGCGCCCATTGTAATAAATAAATCTCCTGGCATTAATAAATTTTTTATAAATTTAATAGAGTCTTTGACATCTTTGAAAAAATAAGTGTTTTTATTTATTTTTTCAATATTTAAAAACAATTTAACAGAAAGTTCATCTGGATTAAAATTCTCTCTATTAGAAAGATATATATTGTGCAAAATTAATATGTCAGCAAAACTTAGAACTTCAACAAAATCATCAAAAAATTCTTTTGTTCTTGTGAAAGTATGAGGCATAAAATCTAAAATTATACGTTTGTTTTTGTAAAAATTTTTAATACCCAAAAGCGTATCTCTAATTTCTCTAGGGTGGTGAGCATAATCGTCCATGTAAATTACTCCCTTTTCCTCTTTAACAACTTCAACCCGTCTTTTTATACCACTATAATTTTTTGCAATTCTTTTTATTGCTTCTTCAAAATCAAAAATTGATTTTTCATTATTTTCTAAAAAAAGATTTAAAGCCAAAAGCGCTGCAGAAAAATTTAATACATTATGAAATAAAACAGTCTTAAGTTCCACATTACACAAGCCTAAAAAAGAAAAAGAAAAATATTCATTCTTAACTACAATGTTACTTATTTGAAAATTTGACAAACCTTTAGATCCAAAGCTAAAAATATTTATATCTTTTCTTTTGATCTGCCTTTTAATTTTAAGCAAATTATTATCATCAGAATTAATTATTAATATTCCATTTTTCTTTAAATTATTAATATATTGTAAAAAAGCATCTTCAAGCGCCTCATAATTTTTAAAAAAATCAACATGTTCATAGTCAACATTGGTTAAAATAAGCATATTAGGACTAAAATGCAAAAAATGTTTTTTATACTCACAAGTCTCAACAATAAAAACATTGCTAATACCAGCTATTGAAGAATTATCCCCAAAATCTTTAATACTTGATCCCACAATAACATTAGGATTTAATCCCAATTTGTTAAAAAGAACACCCAAAAACGCTGTGGTGGTGGTTTTGCCATGAGAACCTGCAATTCCAATACTATAGTAATTTCTAGAAAGCTCGCCAAGAACCTCAGGATAAGATAAAACAGGTATTTTTAATTCTTTTGCCTCAAGCAAAACTTGCAAACCATCCTTATCATAAGCTGAAGAATATACTATTAAATCAAAAGACCTATCAAGCTTTTTTAATGAAAATTCATAAATATTTTCATAATAAGATATTTTATTATTGCTTAAAATCTCATCAGTATAAAATTTATCAGAAACATCTACCCCTTCTACAAAATACCCTTTTGCATTTAAAAAACAAGCCAGAGAACAAACCCCATTCCCCTTTATTCCTACAAAAAAAATATTATTTAAACTGTCAAAATCAACCCTCATAACTCTCTTCTAAATAATCTTTTTTGTCATAAAATTTATGTATAACTATATCAATAGATAGTATATTAATTATTGTATACTTAAGTACGTTCGTAATAATATAAGTTCTAAGCATTTCTGTATTATTGAGTAAGTTATTGCCAAGAGGAATATTTAAAAACAGCTTAAAAAGATAATTGCCTCCATCTTTTTTGATTTTAAGATCATAAACAATATAACTTCTATCATACTCTGAGACACAATGTTCAATAATTTGCCTTACAGCTCTCTTAGAAATAGATAAAACACCTTCTTCGTAAAAATGAGGCCTTACAACAGATCGAATATAATTCTTCTTCTTGCTAAAAAACCATCCACTTTTAAAAAAAACTTTAATTGGATTTAATAGTAAATTAGGTCTAACAGACTTTATTTCAAAAGCAGCTGCTGGCACAACATGCTCCCCCATTTGCCTTGAAATTCTTGCTTTTTCTATTTCTTGTCTAGTTGAAACATCTGTTATGTAAATAATCTTAAAAACATTAGGCAATAAAAGTCTTGAGATTATTTTATCTATCATTTTAAGGCTTGTTCCTAATATTAATATTTTATTAAATTCTTCTCTTCCAAGAACTTCAAGCATTTCTCTACAATGAGCATCATCTTCAAATACAGATCGCTTTACTGCCCTAAAAACATTATCTTCAAATTTAGCAGAACTACCAGCAATAATTTTCATATTTTTAATTAACACACCATCATCAATTATTAAAGGTATTGAATATTTATCTGCTACCAAATGCGATCTAAAGCTCTTACCGGTTCCAGCAGATCCTACCAGTGCATAAACCTTAACTCTAACAAATTTATGCTTAATACTAGTTGCAAAGTTTTTAACCTTTTTTAACATTTTTTTTAAAAAAAAATTACTTGAAAAATTCTGAAAATTCATAGACATCAAAAATATCTTTTACTTGCTTTAAAAATTCTAAACTAGGCTTAGCGTAAAATTCATTCTTTTTAAAGAAAACTTCATTAAATTTTACCAAAAAAGCATGTAAAAAGTAATCGCTTTTATTGAATTTATCATGATATTTCTTGTCATTTATTAAAGGATGATTGTTAAACGAACATTGAGCCCTTATTTGATGAGTAAAGCCTGTTTCAATAACAATCTCAGCAAGAGTAGCTCTCTTGCAAGATAATATTGGATTAACCTTTGTAATTGCATTAATAAACTCTTTATCTTCTAAAACAAAAGTTTTTCTCAGTCTTTTATTTCTAAATAAATGATTTTTATAAACAACAGTTGATTTAACCTCGCCTAAAAGTATTGCAAAATATTTTTTAGTCACAGCCCCACTACTAAATGCCACACTTAGATTTCTGGCAGCATTTATATTTTTTGCAAAAATAATAATACCAGAAGTATTCCTATCAAGCCTATGAACTGCCGAAGGCTTAAAGCTTAGAGATCTTAAATCTTCACTTAAAAGATAAGCATTCACTAAAAAATCAAGAGAGTTTCTGCCTCCATGAACTAAAATGCCTTTTTGCTTATCCAAAACAAGTAAATCACTATCCTCATAAATTATTCTTTTTTGAATACATTGAAAATCAATACTACTTTTATAATATTCATTCGTAGTTAAATTCAAGCTTTGGGCTAAAGATTTATACAAATAAATTTTATCACCTTTGCAAACTCTATGCGAAAAATGTGGCTTTAGACCATTCAGCCTAATATCACCCTTTCTAATGTGCTTTATTATCCTAACTTTAGACAAATTCAAAATTTTAATTAAAATTGAATCTAGTCGCTTGCCATTATCATTAGCAAGAATTTCTAAAAAAATATACTTATCTAAACGCAAAAAATAATCATCCTAATAAACTTTGCTATTTTTTTTACAAAAAAAATTAACTATTAAAAATGTAAATATAGAAACAAAAAATGCTGGAAAAACAGGATGAAAAAACCAAATATTCAAACCAAAGCATAAAATGAACAAATAAAATATCAAACCTAAAAACATAGAAGCAAAGGCTGCTATTTTGCTTGCAAAATTTAAATAAAGTCCAAAAACAATAATAGGGAAAAATGAAACTTCTAAGGCTCCAAAAGCAAAAATATTAATAAAGAATAAAAAATTAGGGGGAAATAAAGAAAATACAAGTATTATTAAAATAAAAAAAATATTAGAAATCATTATTACTCTAATAACTTTTACATCTTCTTCTTTTAAATCTTTTTTATAAATAAATATTGATTTTATTAAAACTGAAGTTATTAAAAGAAAATTTGAATCTACTGTGGACATTATTGCAGATAAAAGTCCCATAAAAAACATAAAACAAGAAAAAGGATTTAAAACTTTTAAAGCTACATTTAAAACAACTTTATCATTTGGATTCAAATCTGGAAAAAGAATAATAGCAAAAAACCCTATTAAATGCATCAAAACAATTAAAAAGCTGATAATAAAAGTAGAAATTGGAAGAGATAATTTTATAGTATTTTCATCTTTAAATGCTATAAAATTATTAATAATCTGAGGCTGTCCTAATATTCCTATTCCTATTAATATCCAAAAAGAAATTATATATTGTGGCTTTAGATCAACATTTGAAGGAATTAAAAGATTTTTATCCAAAATAGACGTTGCCATCTTGAACAAATTATTAATACCACCTCCCAAATCTAACATCTTGGAAAACAAAATAACAGATGAAACTAACATTAAAAATCCCTGAATCAAATCCGTATAAGCTACTGCTTTAAATCCTCCAAAAAATACATAAATAAAAACCAATAGGGCAAAAAATAAAAGACCAACTACATAATCAATGCCCCAAAAAACTTCTATAAGCTTAGCACCACCTATCAATTGAGCAGAAATCAAAAACATTAAAAAAAAAATTAATATAAATCCACTAATTAACGCCAAAAAATCACTTTCATATCTATATCTAATATAATCAATAATATTTATTGCATTAATTTTTTTTGACTCTCGATTTAATCTCTCACCAACAACAATAAAAGCAATTAAAGTTGTAGGAATTTGTATAGTAGCCAATAATATAAAAGATAACCCATACTTATAAACAGCAGAAGGACCAGAAATAAAGCTACTAGCACTAATATAGCTAGAAGAAAATAACAACGCCATAATAATAAAATTAATATTTCGATTTGCAAGAAAGTATTTATTTAATAACAAAAAATTACCTCTATTTCTTTTTTTTAAAAAAAGCTAAAAATAAAAATTATTAATAATGTATCAACTTTTACTAATTACTAAAATAAAAAAACAAACCAAAAAAAAATTTATGCTGGGAAACAAAATTCCTGAGTAAAAAAACCACAAAGGAATATTAAATATAGTAGCTGATGTGTCAATAAAATAGGCAAAAAAACACCACAAGAAAAACATAAAAACATACAATAATATAGCGTACAAAATTCTATTTCTCACTTAAAATAACCTTATAAAAAGAGATTAAAATTTATAAGTTCAAATATAATGTATATTATATAATATATATATTATATGAATAAAAATAAACATATATTAATTGGTATATGTGGGGGCATAGCCTCTTACAAGTCAGTTTACATAGTTTCTAGTTTAGTTAAATTAGGATATAACGTCAAAGTTGTAATGACAAAAAATGCAACCAAATTTATTACGCCATTAACTTTAGAAACCATTTCTAAAAACAAAATAATTACTAATTTATGGGATTTAGACCATAACGAGGTTGAACATATAAAAATTGCAAAATGGGCCCACCTAATTCTTATTATTCCTGCTACTTATAATACAATATCTAAAATTGCATCAGGAATTGCTAATGACGCATTAACTACAATAATATCTGCAAGTACAGCCCCTACTTATTTTGCAATAGCAATGAATAATGTAATGTATTCAAACCCTATTTTAAAAGAAAATATAAAAAAGCTTAAAACTTATCATTATAAATTCATTGAGCCTGATAAAGGATTTTTGGCTTGCTCATCCAATGCTTTAGGACGCCTTAAAAATGAAGATAAAATTCTAAAAATAATATTGAATGAATTTAATAAAAAAGATTGTCTGAAAAACAAAAAAATACTTATAACAGCATCAAGAACTGAAGAATTAGTAGACCCAATTCGCTATTTTTCAAATACATCAACGGGAAAAATGGGATTTTGTTTAGCACAAGAGGCTGTCAAACTAGGAGCTCGAGTTACAATTATTACAGGACCAACCAATGAAAATGAACCTGAAGGGGTCAATGTTATAAAAATAAAAACTGCAATGCAAATGTACAAGGAAGCTTTAAAAATATATAATAAATTTGAAATAATAATTGGAACTGCGGCTGTTGCTGATTTTAGACCTAAACACATTTTCAAAAGTAAAATTAAAAAAAATAAAACCAACGGATTATATATAAAATTAGTAAAAAATCCTGACATAATCCAACACATAGGACACAATAAACTTAAAAACCAAATTGTCGTTGGATTTTGCGCTGAAGATTCTAAAAATTTAATTCAGAAAGCCAAAGAAAAATTAAAAAAGAAAAATTTGGACTTTATTATTGCAAATGAACTTAAATATTTTGGTTCAAGCTTAAACAAAGTTTATATAATAAATAAACAAACCACAAAAGAACTACCAGAAATGAAAAAATCACAAGTAGCTAAAGAAATTTTAAAAATTTTGTACTAATACTCCCTTAATGGTTTATTAATAATCAATAATCTTTTAAAAGCATTTTAATATATTCAGAATTCGTTTCACTTTTAATTTTTTTAAGCTTATCAGAAAGTGATGAAGATTTATTATAAATAGCTCCTTTTAATGCAAAATGCCTTAAATCAATATTTTTGCTGTCAATGATTTTAGAATAAAAATTATCAAAATTACCCTTTTTACCAGCCAACATTGAAGCAATGCCTTTTAAAACATTTGAAGGTCTATTAACATTTTCCTTATTAATAATTTCTAAAGCAATTGACAATGCTTTTAGAGAATCCTTATCTAAAAGGTAGCTAAACATTGAAATTTTAAAACTATTATCAATCTTAGAATCAAACATAATGTTTTTCATCTCAATATCCCCAAGATCCATATCAATTAAAGCTTTAGCAGAAGCTTCCCTAACTTTAAGGGATGGATCGCTTTTAACCTTATAAATCAAAATATCTTTTGCTGAAGAATCCTTGTGTCCTTTGATTGCATTAATAACTTTAAATCTAATATTATCATCAGAGTCTCTTAAAAATCCTTGTAAAATCTCTTTGGACTTTAAAGAAGAGTCCTTAGATAAAGAAGCAATAATAGCCAATTTAACATTTAAATTATTGTTATTACTCTGAAGGTACAAATCAGCATTTGTGGTTACTTTATCTGGAGCAAGATATGACAACGCTTCGATTGCAGCAGCCTTAATTGATGGACTCTCGTAGCTATCTAGCGAAACTTCATAAATTCTATCCTGATAATCAATAGCATTCATTTTTCCAAGAGCAATAAGTATTTCTCTTCTAACACCGTCATTTCCAGAATATTTTTCAAAAACTTCCATCATATTTTTAGAATAATTAAGAGAATTAAGCTCTCCTAGATAATAAGCTGCAATAGAGGCCACATTGCCCTCTTTATTTTCAAGAATTTCAATAAGAATTTTTTTTAATTTCTCTTTATCATCAAACTCCTTAAGATACAAAATTGCCAAGCCAAATAAAGCATTTGAATATCTTTTGGTCTCATAATTTTCAAGAATATAATTTGCTGCATCAATGCCTCCTGAATACTTAAGAGAAATAAACAATTCAAGTATTTCCTTTTTAATATCAGCATTAAAAGTTTTATCAAGTCTTTTTTTAAGAGACAAATTATATTGACCATCACTTGATTTTTTAAGAGCTTTTATAATGTTTGTAACTTGACTATCAAGCCCATAAAGAATTGTATCGTTAACATACTTGCCATCTAAACCAGCATTAGAAAAATTCTCACCCCCAGAAGAATTTTCTCTCTCAAGCTTATTTTCTGTAATTTCAGGCAACAAAGGAGGATTGGGAAGAGCTGGAGAGCTAACATTTTGAGCATACACATTTAAAATAAGCAAAAAGAATAAAAAATTAAAGTATTTCATAAAGCATTCCTCCTAATAAGCTTAAAAAGCTTATTTATTCCTAAAACAAAATAACAAATAAACAAAATAAAAATACTAATAATTCCTGCCGCAATCAAAAGATAAAGATTTTTAAAACTAAAACCCACATCCCACTGAAACTTTTCAAAAAATAAATAAATTACATATAAAGGAAAAAGTGTAATAATTGACTTTAGAAAAACAAATAAAATCTCAATTAAATCAATTTTAACTCCACTTTTTAATATTATAAAATAGAAAACAATTACACAAATCATAAAAGAAATAGATTGGGCTAATGCCAAAGCATTTAAACCATAATAATTAATACCAAAAACAGAAAGTAAAATATCAAGAATAGAAAATAAAATACTCAAATAAAATGGTGTTTTTGCATCACGAATAGAAAAATAATATTTTTGAAAAAAACTAAACATCGAATAAAAAAGCAAACCTAAAAGAAAACATTTCAAAACACCCGCTGTTTTTTGAGTATCATAAATAGAGAACTTTCCCCCCATAAGAAATACATTTAAAATATAATCAGACCAAATAAACATCAAAAAAGACACTGGAATAAAAATTAGCAATAAAATTTTAATTCCATCTACCAAAAGAGTATTTAATTTTAAATTATTTCCCAAAACAGCATACTCTGCCATTTTGGGAAAAATTACTGTTGCAATTGAAATAAAAAAAATTCCTACAGGAAGCTGATAATAAACTACAGCATTACTAAAAATAGAAACACTTCCTATCTCAAGAGTAGATGCCAATGCAAATGAAATCTGCTGAGTAACAATTGAAATAGAAAATCCAAAAATCATACGAACCCATCTACTTAAAAAATTTAAAAATACTTTTTCTCTAAAACAAAATGTCGGTTTCCAGACAAAACCAATCATAAGGCAATTTACAAACGGAATCAGAAATTGTAAAAACCCGCCAAAAATTACGCCAATAACAGCACTATATATCCCAAAACGATCATACAATAAAAATATGCTCAATATTATTCCAAAAGAAAGCATAATAGGTGAAAATGAAGGAATAAAAAAAATTTTATATGAATTTAGAGCAGATACAAAGATTGATGACAAGCTTATTAGTAAAATATATAATACCAAATAACTAAAAAGAGAACTTGCAAAAATTAAGTTTTCTCCCCTATAATAAGATAGAAAATACATAATAGGCTTTGCAAAAATAATCATAACTAAAACAATAAAACCAATAGAAATAACATTAAAGGTTATAACAGTTCTGAAAAAGGAAACAGCTTTTTCGTGCGATTTATTTTTTTCATATGTAAATTCAGGTAAAAAAGCCGAAGTCATTGCGCCCTCTGAAAGAATTTTGCGCAAATTATTAGGAATATTGAAAACATAGTTAAAAATATCAGCATCAAGATTTGCTCCAAAATAATAAGAGAAAATCTTTACCTTTACAAACCCCATTATTCGTGACAAAAAAGTGGAAATCATGACCAAAACTGTAGAAACAACATATTTATTCATCAAAATTTCCTTCTTCATAATTTTTTAAATATGAATTTCTAAAGTTTACAAAATTGTCATTTAGAATTGCATTTTTAATCTTTGAAATCAATCGAAACATATAGTAAATATTATGCTCGCTTGCCAAAATTATTCCAAAAAGCTCTCTTGATTTTATTAAATGCCTTAAATACCCTCTTGAATACCTTGTACATAAGGTACAACTGCAATTTTTCTCTACCGGAGAAGTATCATCTTTGTACTCTTTTCTATTAATGCGCATTATTCCATTATCTGTCAAAAGAGACCCGTGCCTAGCAATTCTTGCAGGATTAACACAATCAAAAATATCAATGCCGTAGTATATGGCATCAAGTATATAATGAGGAGTACCAATGCCCATTACATATCTTGGTTTTTCTCTTGGTATCAACAAAGAACTATATTCAAGAATTTCCAAATATTTTTCTCTTGGTTCTCCAACAGAAATACCTCCAATGGCAATACCTGGGCTGTCTAACTCTAATATATCATTGATGCTTCTTTTTCTCAAATCTTTAAAAAAATTTCCCTGAGTTATTAAAAATAAAAGCCCACTGTATCCCTCTTTTTTATTTTTATAAGACTTGAATGTACTACGAGCCCAATTAGTTGTAATATTTGTATACAAATTGGCTTCATTATAATCAATCCCATAAGAACTGCAAATATCAAGTGGCATAATAATATCACTGCCAAAAATTTCTTGCATAGCAAACACTCCCTCAGGAGTAAAATAATGATAAGATCCATCTAGATGGGATTTAAAATGTACACCTTTAAAATCAATTTTTCTTAAACCAGAAAGAGAAAATACCTGAAATCCACCCGAATCAGTTAAAAAATTTTTATTCCAAGTTGTAAAATTATGAAGACCACCATATTTTTCAATAGTTTTAATCCCCGGTCTTAAATATAGATGATAAGTATTTGCAAGCATTAAATTACACCCCAACTTTTCAAGAACAGTGTGTTTTAATCCTTTCATTGCCCCCAAAGTACCAACTGGCATAAAACAAGGAGTATCTACTCTGCCATGAGGAAGATTTAAAAATCCAACCCTTGCATTAGAATGCTTGTCATTCTTAATTACGCTAAACATATAAACATCCCAAATAATTATTATATATATTATTTCCTAACAATCCTATAAACAAAAAAATTGATAATCAAAAAAAATATAGTTGTAAAAGAACTTGCTATATATATATTTAAATAACCAAGATCTGCTAAAAAATTAAAAATTACAATAGAAATGACATAAACAACAGCAAAAGCAATGCTATTTAATAAACTGAGTATAAAAATATTTTTTTTAAGAGCAATAGCAATAAACCCAACAGTAAAGCTAAGAAGCATCAATCTAAATGAAAAAAACACCCTATTTAACAAATCAAACAATGCATCAGAATAACTTAAATGTTCACTTTTGAGAAAACTTATCCAATTAATAAGCTTAGTAAAATTTAATGCCTTTGATGAGAGCATTACAGTTCTTATGTAGTCAGGCTCTAACTTAATAATGCCTGTCCCATCAAGAACATCATATGCATTCTCCTTAATTTTTCTATCAACCTTAACAAACTCTCTAATACCATAAAGCTTCCATTTATTATCTTCCCATAAAGCTTTTCTTATATCATACCTTGCTTGAAACTCATCTTTATTGTCTTTGATTATAATTATTAAGTTAGAAAAAGTATTCTCATCAATATCATAAGACTTAATATTATAAATTTCTCTAGCAAAATCTCTAATTATTATAGTTTTATCACTAGATCCACTGTTACCAACACTATTCTTAATAAGAATATCTCTTCTTGCTACAGCATCTATTACCAAATAATTATCAAAAAAGAAAAGAACAACTGAAATAAATACACTAATCAAAATGATTGGTCTTAATATCCTAGTAAGTGAAACTCCACAACTAAAAAGACCTATTATTTCATTTCTCATAGAAAGATTACCAATAAGATTGGAAATAGCAAAAAGAAAAGATAAAGCAACTCCATCTGAGAAAGCTTTTGGCAAATACAAATAATAAATATAAAGAATGTCCCTAAAGCCAATATTTTTTTCAAGATAATTGAGCAGATTTACAAATAAATCACCAAGCACAATTAAAATCATAAAAAGAAAGTTCATGGACAAAAAAGTAAGAATAATGCTTTTTACAAAAAGCTTATCTATTTTCATTTTTTTAATAATCTCAAAAAGAGAATTGCTCCTGCAACAATTAAAATCAAATTAGGCAAAATAGTAACAATAATAGGATTTGGCGCATACTGCACAGTATAAACTTTTCCGCCAATAAACATTACCCAATAAAAAACACAAATAATAATTGAAATTACAAGCTCAAGGATAATAGAATATTTCCTATTAGAATACATCCCCATTGAAAAAGCCAAAAAAATGAAAAATAAAACTGAAAGTGGCAAACTAATTTTTTGATAAAATTCAAGATTAAACAAAGCTAAATTTTGGTTCATGATTTTATCTTGATAAGGGTTAAAATTTAAATTTAAATTATACATATAGTTTAAATTTTCAAAAACATAAGATTCATCAATATAATAGTCTTGATTGTATAAATAATTTAAATAAAGATTTGAAAAATTTAAACTTAAGAAATTGCCTTCTAGATTATTTTTTATATTTGAATCTGCAATTAAATTGTTTTGCTTTTTAATTAATTTAATAACATCTCTCATGCTCATTTGCGAAGGAGTTACATAATTTAATAAAAAACTATCACTAAATGTAACCTGATCTATTGAATATTTCATCTTATCTGCATAAAAATAATCATAAAATCCACTCTCACTGTCTGTTAGGGCAATAGATAAAACATCATTTAAAATAAAATAAACTTGAAAATTTTCTTTTCTAATATCAAGATTTTTTGCCATAAATATTCTATCAAATCCCTTAAGTCTAGTGTTATCAAAAAAAGTTACATTTTTATAACCATTTTCCGATTTTTCTCCAGAAACAAAAATTAAATCTCCATATTGTTTACTTGAATAAGGCTTTAATACCAAATGGGGAACCTCTTCTTTTATTTCATTAAAAATTTTTAACCTACCAATAGATCCAAGTGGAAGCAAAATATCATTAGATATAAAAGATATAAAAACAATAACTACTCCCAATTTAAAAAATGGGACAAGTAAATCAAAAATTGATATACCAATTGAACGAAAAGCTAAAATTTCATTGTGAATCTTGAATTTATGAATAGTAAGAATTACTGAAATCAAAGAAGCAAAAGGGGGAGAAAGCGCAATCACCATTGGAAGAGAATATATAACAAAAATAAAAGCTTTAAAAAAAGGAACATAATTTTGAAGAAGTATTCTCATAAAGAATAAAATTTGATTTATAAAAAATACGAAAAAGAAAAATAAAAACGTAATTAAAAAATATTTAAGAAATTCAGCAATTATGTAAGACTCATAACTGTTTTTTAATATTTTCATCTACAAAAACCAAGCCGTTATTAAGAGTACCCAGTATAACATAATTTTCAAATTTAGAAACTTTTATTAAATTCAAATTAAGAAGCCCGTTATTAGGTCCAAAATAATCCCAATTGTCATTTTCAGAATCATAAATCAATAATCCATGATCAAAGGTTGCAAACAACAACTTGTTATCTTTAATTTCCATGTCCATAAAATAATTAACATCAATATTATTGGCAATAACGTGCTTTTTATAGCTATTTTTATTTAAATTTAATTCGAAAAGACCTCCGCCATATGTTCCAACAAAATAACTATCTTTATATCTTTTTATAAAATTAATATTTTTTTCATTATCATTTTTGCTAAAAAAATCCAAATGTTTAACCTTTTTTAAACTATCAACATTAATACTATAGATAGCATTGTCAACTGTTCCAACTAATAATAAATTTTTTAAACTATCAAAGCACATTGAAGAAATTTTATTAGATCCAAGCGGTATATTTTTCCAATTTTTTAAATCATAAAACCATAATCCAGAATTTAAAGTACCAACAAATATTCCATTTTTAACGCCAAGCAAAACTTGTACATTACTAAAATCAGCATTATTGGGAACATTTATTTGCTTCAAATCTCCATCAATATCATCTATGCAATAAATAACATTTTTCCCGCCAATATAAATTTTTCCGTTATAATCCGCAAACCCCCTAATACCATTTAAAAAAATGCTTTTTTTATCTCTAAGGTAGACCCTACAATCATTTTTTTTAACATTATACCTTAAAAGCCCACCCAATATATTAGTTATAAATATATTCTCATTAAAGACATATAAATCAAAAACGCTATTGTCAAGAAATCCCAAAGATTCTAAATTTAAATGACTTACCCCAAGTTTATTACTTAAAAAATCATAAATCTCTTTGTCATAACCCGAAATAGAAAATTCATTAATCTCTTTGAATGCAGAAATTGCATCTGATTTTTCTTTAATCAGATATTTCAATTCAGCTGATCTTAAACTAGCATGAGAATATTTATAATCTTTTAAAAAAAGGTCAAAATTATATTCAGAAAGATCGTAAAAACCATTCTCATAATTTACATATCCAAAAAATAAATTAGCCTTAGCCAACAATTCCCTGTCATACTGATTATCATTAACTACTATTTTATTCAAATAATAGTTAGTCAAACCAATATTTTTCTTAGAATAACTTTCTCTAGCTTTTTTAAAATAAAAATTATTTTCTTTTAAAAAAGCATTACTAAAAAAAAAGTGTTCATTATCTTTTAATCCTGTCAAATAATCTCTTTTAAATTTATTCTCATTAGCAATAAATTTATTCTCATTAACAAAATTATTATCACCAATAATAACTGCTTCTCTCTTCTTTTCTACAAGATCACCAGCGGGGGAGGACTCTTTAATAGACCTATTTGCAGTAAGACAGGAAAAAAACAAAACAAAACATATAAGACGAGCCTTAAATAAATTATTCAAAACAAATTTCATATTATTTTAATAATCTTTATCTTTAACAATTTCAAGATCAATTTTTCCAAATTTGTCTATATCAATTATTTTAACTTTAATTCTCTGACCTTCTTCTAATTTTGGAGGTCGAACTAACCCTACATTACCCCTTGTATTATCTCCACTACCACCACCAAATCTAGAATATCTATTACCACTATTCCCAAATCTTCCAGAACCATACTTGCTATCTCTTGGTTTCAAACGAGTGCTTAAAAATCCTTCCTTTGTAGGAGTAAGTTCAATAAAAGCCCCAAAGCTATTAATCTTTTTAACGATTCCTTCATAAATCTCACCTACCTTTGGCTCCCTTACAATACTTTCTATTTTTTCTTTAGCCTTTTGCATTTTAAAATCATCATCACCGAAAAGAATAATTTTTCCAGTTTGCTCAATTTGAACCTTAACTTCAAATTCATCTGTTATGGCCTTAACAGTTTTTCCAGTAGACCCTATTACAAGAGATATCTTATCAATATCAATTTGGAGTTGAACAATTTTGGGAGCATACTTAGATATACCAACTCTTGAATCCGAAATTACAGAATTCATAATTGACAGTATGTGTATCCTACCTATTCTTGCCTGCTCAAGAGCATCTTTCATTAAATGTTTAGTAACATTTTCAATCTTAATATCCATTTGAAATCCAGTAATTCCATTTTTTGTACCAGCTACTTTAAAATCCATATCCCCTAAGTGATCCTCTTCTCCAAGAATATCGCTTAAAACTACATATTTATCCCCTTCGCTAATAAGACCCATAGCTATTCCTGCAACTTGCCTTTTAACAGGAACCCCCGCAGACATTAAAGCCATGCTTCCAGCACAAACAGTAGCCATTGAAGAAGATCCGTTAGACTCCAAAATCTCAGAAACTACTCTAATAGTATACGGAAAATCGTTTTTCCCAGGAACTATTGATTCCAAAGCTCTTTGAGCTAAATGACCATGGCCAATCTCACGCCTACCAGTCATAAGCCTACCAGTCTCACCAACTGAAAATGGAGGAAAATTGTAATGAAGCATAAAATTAAGACGCTTATCACCATCAATATCATCCATTATTTGCTCATCAATACTTGTACCAAGAGTAGTTACTGCTAAAGCTTGCGTCTCTCCTCTTGTAAAGAGTGCAGATCCATGCGTTCTACTTAAAATATCAATTTCTGCAATAATATTTCTTATCTCATTAGGGGATCGACCATCTGTTCTAATCTTATCGTTAAGAATAGAGTTTCTAACAATCTCCTTCTCAAAATCATCAAAAGCTTTATGGAAAAGAGACTCATTGCTATCAGTCAATTTCTCAAGAGAAGAAAAATGCTCATGAGATTTATTTCTCAGCAAAGTTATAGCTTTGTCTCTATTAAGCTTTCCCTTAACAAAACAAGCCTCTTTGAGATCAGCATAAATAAAATCTCTAAGCTCTTCTTTAAATTCAAATGTTTTTTCTTCAAAAGCTAAAGGAAGTTTTTCCTTTTTACCTACAATATCTAAAAATTCTTTTTGAGCATTGCAAATTTGTTTAATATATTCATGTGCGCTGTCTATTGCTGAAAGCAAGATATCCTCACTAACCTCATTAGCACCACCTTCTACCATTGTAATTCCATTTAAACTTCCTGCAACAACAATATCAAGATCAGATTCATTAATCTCTTCAAACGAAGGATTTACTATAAACTTATCATTTAAATAAACCATTCTAACGGCTGCAATTGGACCATTAAACGGAATATCTGACAAAAAAACTGCTGTAAAAGCAGCATTCATTCCAACAATATCAGGAGGATTGAGCTGATCTGTAGCTAAAGTCGTAGGAATTACTTGAATTTCTCGACCAAATCTTTTATCAAAAAGAGGCCTCATTGGCCTATCTATTAACCTAGAAACAAGTATTTCTTTATCCTTTGGTTTTCCTTCTCTTTTGATGAATCCTCCTGGAATTTTACCAGCTGCATAATATTTCTCATTATATTCAACAGAAAGCGGAACAAAATCTAAATCTTCTCTCACATTACTTGAACAACAAACAGTTGCAAGAACCGAAGATCCCCCATAAGTTGCAAGAACCGACCCATTAGCTTGCTTAGCCATAAATCCCGTTTCAAATACTAACTCGTCTCTGCCTATTTTCAACTTTAATATTTTCCTCAAAATTTAACCTCTTTTATTTTCTAAGACCAAGTTTAGATATCAACATCCTATAAGCTTCTAAATCTTTTTTCTGGTAATATCGCAATAAGCTTCGCCTTTGTCCTACCAACTTTAACAAGCCCCTTTTTGAACTATGATCTTTTTTATTTATCTTTAAATGTTCAGTTAAATACTTTATTCTACTTGTAATAAGTGCAATCTGAACCTCAACAGAACCAGTATCATTTTCATTTTTTCCAAATTCAGAAACTATTTTTTGCTTTTGCTTTTTATCTATCATAAAGCAACTCCTCTACCATTATAGCAAAGCTCTAAAAAACCTCTTGCTATAATTTAAACTAACTACTATGATAGATTATAATATTTTTTCTTAAAAATCACAAAAATAATTTACCCTT
Organism: [Borrelia] lusitaniae; assembly: GCF_030440365.1. GTDB lineage: Bacteria > Spirochaetota > Spirochaetia > Borreliales > Borreliaceae > Borreliella > Borreliella lusitaniae. The sequence goes on along the minus strand of NZ_CP124050.1, from coordinate 848,614 downwards.
TTCGGGTTATTTTTAATAATAAATTTTTAAATCTTTTAAAAAAAAGAAAATTAATAAATAATAACATATTTATATTTATTTAAATCTATTCCTTTAATGACCGCCAATATTTTCTCTTCTCTGGATTTTAAAATCTTAAATTCATTAATATTGATTTGAATTTCAACGTAAGCCCCATTTTTAACAAGATTTATCTTACTAGAATCAATGTAAACCTTTTCAAAACTTCTTAAAGATTCTAAACTAATCAAGAAAGCTTTACTCAAATCTTTACACAATATGGAATCTTTTAATTGAAACATACCTACTTTAGTTCTTTTTAAATTACTAACATACGCGCAAGAATTTAAAGAGTAAGCCAAATCTCTTGCAATACTCCTAATATAAGTACCTTTTGAACAACTAATTTTTAAACTAAGCAAAGAAGAGCTAAAATCGTAGTTTAATATTTGAATATCATAAACATTTACTCTTCTTTTTTTAATTTCAAAAGATTTTCCATTCAAAGCAAGTTTATAAGCCCTGCTACCATTAATATGAACAGAAGAAAATCTCGGAGGACTTTGATAAATCTCTCCTAAAAAATCCTTAAGCTTTAAAGATATATCCTCTAAATTAGGGATATAATCTATTTTATTAACTATTCTTCCATTTGGATCAAGAGTATCTGTTTCTAATCCAAATCTAAATTCTGCTACATACTCTTTATCTAAAGAAGTAAAATAGCTTGCAAGCTTCGTATATTTTCCCACAAGAGCAATCAAAACTCCACTTGCAAATTTATCAAGCGTACCAGCATGCCCAACATGATTTGTATTAAAATATTTTTTTATAGGAAAAAGAGTTTCAAAAGAAGTTTTGCCTTGTTCTTTATTAATTAAAAGGAATCCATTTTCCAAATTTAATTCTCTCTTGTAGTGTTTAATCCTTCAATCATCTTATTAACATAAAATGATTTAGAAAGAGAATCATCCTTAACAAATAATAATTTAGGAGTATTTCTAACTTTAATTCGCTTAATAATTTGACTTTGAATAAATCCCTTAGCATTATTTAAAGCTTTAACTGCATTATCCAAAGAAGCACCTTCTTTGATAGAGCCTATAAACACTTTAGCATTTATTAAATCTTTTGAAAATTCTACCTTAACCACAGTTAAAAATGAATGAATTCTGGGATCTTTAATCCCCCTAGTTACTATTAAATTGCCAATTTCTTGAGCAATAAAACTCTCAAGTTTAAACTTTTTTATATCCTTATACATAAACACATAATATAAATTAAAGCAATGCTAAGTTTTAAAAGTTCTTTTTACCTTTTTTATCTCAAATGCTTCAATTATATCTCCTTCTTTAATATTAGCATAGTTATCAATCATAATACCACACTCATATTGCTCAGCAACTTCTTTAACATCATCTTTAAATCGCTTTAAAGATGAGATTTTACCAGAATGAATCTGCAAACCATCTCTCATTACATTAGTAATCGCATCTCGTTTTATTAGCCCCTTAGAAACATAGCAACCAGCTATTACCCCAACTTTAGGAACATTTATTACAGCTCTCACCTCAGCAAAACCAATAAACTGCTGCTCAACATCTGGTTCAAGCATCCCCTCAAGAACTGATTTAACATCACTTATAGCATCATAAATAATATTATACTTTCTAATCTCAACTTTTTCCTGATCTGCAAGCATCTGGGCTTTTGCAGTAGGTCTTACATGAAATCCAATAACAATAGCATCGCTTGCTGAAGCAAAGCTAATATCTGTTTCGGTTATTACACCTGCTGATGAATGCACAACCCTTACCCTAACCTCATCGTTTGTTAATTTTTCAAGAGAGTTCTTTAAAGCTTCAACTGAGCCTTGAACATCTGCTTTTAAAATTATTTTAAGCTCTTTGAGTGCTCCTTCTTTGATTGAATCATAAAGATTTAGCATGGTAACTTTCTTTACATTTTTAGAAGATTCATATTTTTTAAGATCTTGCCTTTTGGAACTGATCAATTTTGCTTCCTTTTCAGTTTTAGTTACTTGAAAAGGATCACCGGCTTGAGGCATTGAAGAAAATCCCAAAACACTAATAGCTTTAGCAGGCCCAACACTCTTAACAGAAACACCCTTATCACTAATTAATGCCTTAACTTTACCGTAGCATGCTCCACCTACAAAAGAATCTCCTACATAAAGAGTTCCATCCTCAATAATAACAGAACAAACTATTCCGCGCCCCAAATCAATCTTGGCATCAATTATTTTTCCAACAGCTCTCTTAGATGGGTTTGCCTTTAACCCCATCATATCTGACTGTAAAAGAATCATATCAAGAAGTTCAGAAATTCCTATATTTTTAAGAGCAGAAATCAACACAAAAATAGTGTCTCCTCCCCAATCTTCAGGAACCAAGTCATATTCTGAAAGCTGATGCTTAATCTTATCAGGATTTGAATCTGGCAAATCAATCTTATTTATAGCAACAATAATTGGAACATTTGCTTCTTTTGCATGATTAATAGCTTCAATAGTTTGAGGCATAACACCATCAATTGCTGACACAACAAGAACAACAATATCTGTAACTTGAGCTCCACGACTTCTCATCATAGTAAAAGCTTCATGACCAGGAGTGTCTAAAAATGTTATTTCCCGGTCATTATAAACAATAGTATAAGCTCCAATATGCTGAGTAATACCACCGGACTCTGTTTGATTTATATCTATATTTTGAAGCACAGAAAGTAGCTTAGTTTTACCATGATCAACATGCCCCATTATTGTAATAACAGGGGGCTTTTCAATTAATTTGCTCTGATCTCCTAATTCTTCTTCTATAACCGTTTCATCATAAATAGAAACAACATTAACTTTTGAACCATATTCTTCAACTAAAATAGTTGCCGTATCAGAATCTATCTTTTCATTAATAGTAACCATTACACCTAAAGCCATTAATTTAGCAATCAAATCAGAAGATTTTAAATTCATTTTTCTTGCAAGATCAGAAACAGTAATGCTACCCATAATATCAATTGATTTTGGAATAGGGTTAGCTAAATTTTCTCTTTTCTTTTTTTGAAGTTGTTCAAAAACCTTTTGTTCAATTGTTTTACTCTCAGTTTCTGCTTTTTTTCTCTTATAGCTTTTTTGACTTTCTTGTTGCTGTTTTTTCTTCTCACCAAGCTTACGATTTAACTCTTTACTATTCTCAGAATCTGATGAAGATGGGCTACTAACAATAGCGGGGACTTTGGCTTTTATAATTCTTCTAAAAGACGTGGAAGTAGTATATTTATTTTGAGAGTTATTTTTAGCAACATATGTTTTACTTGTGGAGCCTTGATACTGAGAAGACGCACCGTCTCTGTTTTGAGTATACCCACCAGTTCTATTGTCTCTGTTTTGAGTATACCCACCAGTTCTATTGTCTCTGTTTTGAGTATACCCACCAGTTCTATTGTCCCTGTTTTGAGTATACCCACCAGTTCTATTGTCCCTGTTTTGAGTATACCCACCAGTTCTATTGTCTCTGTTTTGAGTATACCCACCAGTTCTATTGTCCCTGTTTTGAGTATACCCACCAGTTCTATTGTCTCTGTTTTGAGTATACCCACCAGTTCTATTGTCTCTGTTTTGAGTATACCCACCAGTTCTATTGTCCCTGTTTTGAGTATACCCACCAGTTCTATTGTCTCTGTTTTGAGTATACCCACCAGTTCTATTGTCTCTGTTTTGAGTATACCCACCAGTTCTATTGTCTCTGTTTTGAGTATATTCAGCTTTGTTATTGTGCTTATGCGAATCAATAGAACTATTTGAATTATTTTTACCGCTTAAATCATTGTGCGTTACAATTTTTACTACCTTTTTTCTCAGCTTAATAATTTTAATTTTTTTACCATCTTCATTTTTAATATCATCAATATTTTTCGACAAATTTACTCCTCCTCAAACTCAAAACTAAGCCCTATTTTACAACCCGGACAGAAAGTCATATTTTCATTAATAACAACACCACATTCAGGACAAAGAAGCTCTTCATCTTCTTCTATCTTTTCTATAGACTCATCATTATCATTAGCAATTATTATCATCCCTTCTTTTAATATTTTGTTAATTTCTTCTTGTTTTTCATAACCTACTCCAAGATTAAAAAGCACCCCTTCATCTGCTTGTAAAAAATTGTTAATATCATCAAGCCCCTCTTTTGATAAATTAGAAATAACAGAAGAATCGAGCAATTTAAGATCACTTATTTTACTAATCTCCTCAAATTGTTCCTCTTCAACAACATCTTGCATAACTTTATCAAACATTTCAAGCGTTTCTTGCTCAAACTCTGAATTAGCTTTCATTTCTGCAAATTGGCTGGTAGTCTTAACATCAATGGCCCAGTCAAGAAGTCTATTAGCAAGTCTAACATTTTGACCCATTTTACCTATAGCAAGAGAAAGTTGATCATCACTAACAACTACTAAAGCCTTATGCAAATCCTCATCAAGAATATAAACATGATCTACTTTAGAAGGGGTTAAAGAATCCTTTATGAATTCTTTAATGTCTTTACTATAAGGAATAATATCGATTTTTTCTCCTTCAAGTTCCTTAATTATAGATTGAATTCTGACTCCTTTTTGCCCTATACAAGGACCAACAGGATCAATCTCTTCTTTTTCAGAATAAACAGCAACTTTGATTCTGTAACCTGGATCACGAACTATTTTATGAATCTTAATAATGCCTTCTTCAATTTCAGGAATTTCAAGTGCTAAAAGCTCTTCAATAAACTTTGGATGAGTTCTAGAAAGAATAACTTCAACGCCATTTTTACCCTTTTTGACATTATAAACTAAAACTCTAATCTTATCATTGAGGTTATAAATTTCTCTTGGGGACTGATACTTTTTAGGAATTATACCATCCGCATTGCCAAGATTAACATAAAGATCGCCATTTCTATTTTGTTGAACATACCCAATAACAACTTTATTCAACTTGCTTTTAAATTCTGATAGAATCTCATTATCCTCAATTCCTTGTAAATCATTTTTGGTTCTTTGTTTTGCAACCTGAATAGAAAGCCTATCAAAAACTTTAGGATTAATTTCAATGTAAGCATAATTCCCCTCTACAATATTTTCTCTTGAGATATCTTTTTCTAATATTTCAAGCAAAGAATCTTTTACCTCTTCTACAATTTTCTTTTTTGCATAAACTCCCAAATCTCCCGTATCATCATCAAACTTGATAAAAGCATTCTCATTGCTTCCAAAATACTTTTTATAAGCTATCAATACTGATTCTTTAATTGTTTTCCTAATAGAATCTATACTCATACTGCGATCATTTGCAATATTTACAATCATATGTCCCGTGCCCTTTATCATCCAAACTTCCTCCTTAAACTAATCTGGCCTTCTTAACATCGCTATAAAAAACATTTAATTCTTTGCTATCTGTTTTAAAAATAAAACTTTCTGATTTTGATTCTAATATAAAACCTTCTTCAAATTCATTATCTAGCATCAACTTAATCTTTTTACCTTCAAAAATTTGAAACTCTCTGTCACTTTTTATTCTTCTATCTATTCCTGGAGTAGAAAGTTCCAAAGTAAAACTATATTTAAGATTTGCTTCCAAAATTAATAAAATCATCTTATGCAAATCACTAAGCAAATCAATACCTAAAGAGAAATTTTTACTATAAAGAACTATTTGAATTTTTCCACTATTTTTATTTCTAAAGATATTAACTTCTAATATTTCAAGATTTAAGCGTTCTGTTAAATTTTTTATTAAATTATAAACTTCATTATTTTTATCAAAATATTTAATCAACTACATTCCTAAAAATAATAAGGTTCTTTTAAAAGAACCTTATTAAATACATAACTAAACCTTAGTTCAAGGTTAACACTTAGAAAAAATAATGTCAATATTAAACCAAATTATAAGATTTGGCCAACGCAAGCCTTATAACTTTACAGGCTCCAAATTGCATAATAAGATCTTCACAAATACACATAGATGTTCCTGTAGTAACAATATCATCAAGTAAAACAATCTTTTTGAGTTGAAAATTTTTATACTTTGATCTTAATTTAATTTTATTTTCAAGATTTCTAAATCTGAGATTTCCTTTCATTAGCTTTTGACTTTTCCCATACTTTCTTGAAAAACAATTTGCATAATTAAAACCAAAACGACTCAATAAAATACCAATATACTCCATATGATCAAAACCATAAAATAATTTTCTTTTAAAGCTACAAGGAACAGTTACTATTTGATCAAAATCAATATTACTTAAGCATTTAGCAATTCCACTTGCTAAAAATCTACCAATTGACTTTTGAGCATCTCTTTTATAAGACAAAATCAAAGATTTATAATGCTCTTTATATTCAAAAAAATAAATTAAATTCTCATCGGATTTGATTTTAAAATTAAAAAGTAACCTACATTGGTCACAAAGAGCATTAGAAGATACATATCTTTTTTGACAATAAACACAAAAGGGCAAAAATATACTCTTTAAAATATTTAAATAGCTCATACTAACTGGACTGAGAAATAACTTTTAAAACAATTTGATTTAGCAACTCAATTGATTGAAAAGGGGTGATATTATTAATATCTATGCTAGAAATAAAATTTTTTAACTCTAAATACTCGTTTAATTTTACATGAACATCAGGCTCATCTTTCAAGATCTCTTTATCATAGTTATCATAAGAAATATTAGGAAGAAATTCTAAAAAAGAACTATGCTCTCGACTCACCAAACTTTCTAGAATAAAATTAGCTCTATCTATTACCCTTAAAGGAAGTCCTGCCATGCGAGCAACATAAATCCCATAAGAATTAAGAGATGGCTTTTCTTCAACCTCTCTTAAGAAAACAAGATCTCTGCCTTGCTTTGCAATTTTCATTGAAAGATTAATAAAAGCTTTATGATTAATAGCCGAAAGTTCATGAAAATGTGTAGCAAACAAACTTCTAGCTTTAATAGACTCTAAAATATATTCTATAATAGAATACGCAATAGCAAGACCATCATTTGTACTAGTACCTCTTCCAACTTCATCCATAATTATTAAGCTCTTTTCTGTTGCATTTCTTAAAATATTAGCCGTTTCGTTCATTTCAACCAAAAAAGTGGATTGCCCTTTAGCAATATTATCACTTGCTCCAATTCTGCAAAAAATTTTATCTGTAATGCCTATTAAGGCCTTAGAAGCTGGCACAAAAGAACCTATGTGTGCCATTAAAGTAATTAAAGCCACTTGACGCAAATAGGTTGATTTACCTGCCATATTAGGACCAGTAATTAAACAAAAATACCTTTCTTTATCAATTTTTACAAAATTTTCAGTAAAGATTTTACTGTTTTTCACATAGTGCTCAACAACAGGATGCCGGGATTTGTCAAGAAAAATTTCTTTATCATATGTCAACACAGGCCTTTTATATTCATTTTTTTTTGCCAAATAACCAAAGTTAACAACTAAATCAATATATGCAAAAAATTCTGAAACCTTCTTGAGAACTTTATTATGTTTAACAACATTTGATGCTATTTCATCAAAAATTTCTTGTTCAAAAGCAACCACACTGTCTTCAGCACTATTAATATCTGCTTCAAGAGAAATAAGTTTTTCTGTTTTATATCTTTTTGAAGAATTTAAAGTTTGACTTTCCATAAAATGAGATGGCACTTGAGCATAATTACTTTTTGTAACCTCAAAAAATAATCCCCTATTATTGGTTTTTCGAATCTTTAGATTATTGATCTTGCTAAGCAATCTCTCTGATTCAAGATATTCATCAATATATTTATTTGCATTAATCTTTAAATCCTTTAAACTGTCTAACTTTAAATTATAACCTCTTTTAATAAGCTCATCAGTTGAGCTTGAAATTGCACTATTTATCAAAAAACAAACCTTAGAAACACTATCTTCTTCAAACTTATCGAAATTCCAATAATCAAAATTATGCTTTTCAAATAACTTTTTTGCCAAAAAAAATACAGAAAGAGCTTTTTCAATAAATAAAAAATCTTTTTTAATATACCTTTTCATCTGAATCCTAGATATTATTCTCTCAATATCCCATATATTAGCAAAAGCTTCTCTTAAGGCCATAGCTAAGCTAATATTTTTGCAAAAAAATTCAACATGATCTAGCCTGGTATTAATCTCAGAAATATTTAAAATTGGATTTAAAATAAATTCCCGCAAAAGTCTTTTTCCCATTGCGGTTTTACAATCATTTAAAACAGAATATAATGAATATTGAGAAGAAAAATCATTATTATTTTTTACAAGCTCAAGATTCACTTGAGTTACATCATCAATAAACATGTAAGAAGAATCATTATTAATATCTATTTTATCAATATTGCTTAATAAATTTTTTAAATTATTTTTTATATGATTTATAATAAGAGAAATTGAAATATAGTAAGGCTTCTCCTCATCAAATCCAAGAGAACTCAATCCAAGTATGTTAAAATGCTCCTTTATTGTTTTTATTGCAATATCCTTATCAAGATGCCAAGAAGGCACTCTGTTAATTAAAAACCGACTAAGATTAAGCTTCTCTGAGTATTCATAATAAAAGTCTTCAGAAACTATTATCTCTTTAGGGGAGTATTTCTCAAGATCCCTTTTAAGTTTTTCAAAAAAACTATTCTCATAAAACATTATTCCAAGACTAGAAGTAGATAAATCTATATAAGAAAATGAATAATAATTTTTATAATCACTAATAGCAACTAAATAGTTATTAGCATCATCATTTAAAAAATCTTCATCAATAATAACGCCCGGGATTATCACCTCGACAACTTCTCTTTCTAAAGGTCCCACAGAAGTAGAATTAGACAATTGTTCACAAATTGCAACCTTTTTATCAAATAAAATCAATTTTCTTATATATTCTTTACTAGTATGACAAGGCACTCCACACATTGGAACATTTTCTCTTTTTGTCAATGTTAAATTAAGAAGCTTGCTTGCCTCAATTGCATCATCAAAAAACATTTCATAAAAACTTCCTACTCTGAAAAAAATAATAGCGTCTTTATATTTTTTTTTGATATCTAAATACTGCCTTATCATTGGGGTAACATTTTCTTCCATATGCTTCCTAAATAATATAAATTATAATTGATATTATCAGATAAATGAAATTCAATTGAAAAGAAAGAATATAAAGTAAGGAAAAGACCCCCAAAAACAATATTTTTATGCAACTATATGTGATTTAGCTATTGGCAAGTTTAATGTTTTAAATTTAATTGATTGTAAGATTGTAAAAAAATATGAAAAAACTACAAATGAAAAATTTGGAAACATTAAAAAGAATTTTTTAATCTAATTACAGATTGAAAAAAAGTAGCAAACTAAAGCAATCTTAAGGATTTTTATTGTCCTTTTCTAAAAGATACTTAATAACATTGTCTGTTACATCAACAGTGCTGTTATAGTAAAGAATATATGGATTATCTTTTTTCATAATCAAAGAAAACCCATTAACTTCTGCAACATACTGAATACCATGAAGTATTTTACTTAAAGCTTCACTATTATTATTGAAACTATTAATATTAGCCAATCTTTGCTGTTCTAAATTATTCTTTGCTAAACTAGAGATTCTTTTCAGCTCATCAACTTTCAAATTATATTGGTTCCCAAAAGATCTTGCATTATCTAAATCATTATCAGCAATCGATTTATCATACATTTGTCTTAAATTCTTAAGATCTAAATTTAACGCATTTATTTGTTCTTGATACCGATTCTTTATTTGATCAAGATTAGCTTTCAATTGAGGATTTAAAACTTCAATCACAACTCTATCAAAATCAACAATGCCTATTTTAATAACATCTATCGAAAAAACATTATTAAAAGGCAATAAAAAAAACAATGGCAAAATCAAAAAGAACATAAATTTCTCCATAGCATTATATCAATATCTCATCTCAATTCCTAAGAAAAATTTAAATCCAGAAAAATATTTGTAATAACTGTTAACTTTATCATTGTCAAAATAAAAAGGATAAGCTACTATAAAAGACAGTGGCAACTGAGGTAAAAGACTTCTAATTCCAGTTCCCCAGCTAAAAGCAAAACTACTAAAAGGTCTAAATAAAGAATTTTCTTGCCCTTCTAAAGAATAGGAAGCAAAATCTATAAAAGAAACATCCCAAACTAAAATATTTTTCAACAAAGGAATAGATATTTGCACAGTATTTACAAAAGAACTGTAAATATTTTTCAAAATTCCCCAACCTCTAGCCTGCATGAAATTTTCACTAAGAATTATGTGATGATGGGGTTGAATTTCAATTTCAAAACCATTGCCAAGAGGAGGCAATATATTTGAATAAACACTCCTTAAGGTCAAAATAATGTCAAAATAAGGAGTAAACACATCCTCATATCCTAAAAGAGAAAAATATCTCTCAAAGGTTGTAGAAGATTTAACGAAATGACTCTGCCCGAATAAAAATCCACCGAAAAAATCAAACTGCTGCTTGAGTAAAAATCCATTATTAGATAAAGAGGTGGAATTTCTTGTATCCCAAGCTGCACTCAAACTAAGAGAATTTTCAAATCTCAAAGTTTTATAATTATCTCTTAAATAGTAATTTGAAGGTCTGTTAACCTCATTATCATAAAAAACATATTTTAAGGCAGTTTGTAAAGTACCAAGAAGAGTTTGCTTGCCAAGATAATTAGAAAAAGTATACCCCGTAAATCCCCCAAAACTAAGTTTAAGCAAAGAATAATTCATAGCATTAAAATCAGAAAAGCTTTTAGCATCTCGATATTCTTCCCAACTTGTAAATGGATCAGGAACTTCCCTTTTGCCAGAAAAAATAGGTCCATTAATATCCTGATAAGCAGTATTAACAGAATGTGAAAAATCTACAAATCCGCCTACAGTCCATCTTTTCTGAAAAAACCAATTATCTCTAAATGTCAAACTAAGACTTTGTTCTAAAAAAGATAAATTTAGTCTTGCAGCAAAATAATAGCCTTCACCTAAAAAATTAGAAAGCTCCCATTGCCCAAATACTGAGAATGGAAACGAAGAATTTGAATTGCCTCCAAAATTCATACCAAATCCAAAATTACTTGTTGCTCGCTCCTCAATGTTTAAATTTATTTTCATAAGCCCTTCCGTATTACTTGGAACAATATCAGGGGTTACATTTGAAAAATAACCAAGCTGTTGTAAATTTACCATACCCATCTTAAACTTATCCAAGCTAAAAACATCTCCCTCTTGAAGGGGAATCTCTCTAAGTATGACATGCGAAGCTGTATTTTTATTTTTAGAAACAGTAATAGACTCAATATGGGCTTTATCCTTTTCTGAAATTTGAATTAAAAGATCAACAAATTCCCCTCTGATCTTTTGAGACGGAACAACTTCTGTAAAAATATACCCTTCCTTAAAATAACTTTCCCTAATTTTGGCAAAATCCTGCTCAAATTTAGAATTATTAAAAATATCCCCTTCATTAAAGGTAATAAAACTTTTTAATTCTTCTAAGCTAAAAATCGAATTACCCAAAATTTCAAGCTTACCAAATCTAAAAACATTGCCTTCTGAAATAAAATATTTCAAAAAAACTTCCTTTTCTAACCTTTTAGAATCTTTAATAGAATCTTTAATATCAACAGTACTATTGATGATCTTAATATCAATATATCCATTATTTTTATAAAAAGACTCTAGTTGATTCTTATCCTTGTCAATATTGCTTTTTAAATATTTACCATCTGAAAAAAGAGATGCTACTCTTGATGCTAAAGATTTTCTCAAAGTGCTACTCTTAAAGCTTGAATTTCCTTCAAAATCAATCCCTTTAATAACATATTTAGGTCCGGCCACTATATTAAAAATAATATCAACCAAACTTCCTTCTTCTTTGATTTCAAACTTTACAGAAACCTCGGGGTATCCCATGTCTTTATACATTTCTTCAAGCTTATCAAGCCCTTTATTAACACTTGCAAGATTTAAAGACTCATTAGTTTTAATATTTACCTTCTCAACAAGCTCACTATTCCAAAAAACTTTACTACTATCAGAAAAAACAACAGATTTAACCAAAGATTTTTCCTTTACAATAAATGTAATCAAAAGATCCTCGCCATCTATTTTAAAAATTGGCTCAATAAGTCCAGAAAAATAATCAAGAGAATAAAGATCAATTTGTAATTTATCAAAAATTTCATTGGAATATTTAGTACCAATATAAGGTTTTAAAATATTAATAAAATCTACCTCTTTCTTATTTTTAAGTCCTTCAAAATTAATACTCTTTATTATTTTCCCTTCGTAATTTTCAACTTGACCAAAACTAAAAACAACAAAAAATAAGAAAAAACTTAAAAAAAACAAACCTCTAATTGAACCCATCTTAACCTCTTAACAATTTAATATTTAAATTTCCAAGAAATACCTATATTATTTCCTATTCCATCTAAACCTTTTTTCATAAAATTGTAATCAAACTCATAATTAACCAAAAAAAATGGAGAATCAAGCTCAATGCCTAAATTAATAACAAAGTTTAAATCTTTTGAAAAAGGAGTCATTTGCTCTTTCAAAAAACCAAAACCTCCGCTAATAAAAACACCCTCAACAAGATATTTCCCCACCTTAACACTTGTATTGTCAAGAGCATCAACAAAAGTAGGATTCCCAATTTTAAAAAAATTAGTATTAATAGAATTCTTCAATATATCTGTCTTTATACTCAACAAGTCTAAGTTTAATACAGAACGCATATAATCTTCAATGGGTTGAATTAAAAAATCAAGAGCAATATCACTTACTATTCCAATTGCCATTTCAGCAGCATTAGTACCTGCCGATCGCAATCCTCCTTCAGCCCTTTCCATTGTTAATCCTGAGAGCAAATATTTAATCTCTTGTTCAGTTCTAGAAGGATAAGACATAAACTCAATTTTCCATAAACTCAAAGGACTATCAATACCTATTGTAACAAGCAGTTTATCATTTCTATCCTTAATAATATGCGTAGCCTCAGCTTTTATCCATGGATCAAATTTAGTTCTGCTCTCATTAAAAGATATATAAGAACCACTCTTAAAGATAAATTTTTTATTATTATAATTAACAAAACCATTTGCAATATTCAAATCTCCCTTAATAATAAAATCATCTGTTTTTGTATCAGATTCTATTACAAGCTTATCCCCTCTTGAAATAGTAGCTTGTAAAAACGAAATATTACTATCTGGCCAATGAAAAGTAACGCCGCTGTCAAAGTTTATCTCAAGATGAGTTAAAATATCAAAATCTTGGACATTAATATCAACTGTTTGCACACTTTTTGTTTGCTTGAAAGGATTTATTAACAAATCAACAACAGAACTTTCAAGAGAATAAACCCAAGCATTAGAAATATTTAAAATGCCTTTAAACATAATTTCATCGGTATTTCCTTCAATTGAAAAATTGCCTAAAGCATAACCTGTAAAGCTTAAAGCAATTTTGTCAAACTTAATAGGAGCTCCCGTTCTACCAGTCACATTAATATCTATTTTGTAATAATCAATAATAGTATCACTTAAAAAATTTAAATTTAAACTAGTAGAAACAAAAACCTTAGAATATCGATCCAAATCAAACTCATTGCTAAAAATAATTTTATTATCTTGAATTTCAACTGGCATATCTAATACTTCTAAAGTTCTATCACCTCCAAACTTTCTAGAAGCTTTTAAATACTCAGTACTTATTGATCCTTTTTGAACATTTAAATTTCCATTAATATTAGGATTATATAAATCCCCATCAATATCAAGTTCACCATTTACAATAAGATCATAAAGAATAAAATGATTGTCAATATTAAATAAGAAATGCGAATCTAAAAAATCTTTGGTGATTATTTTTGAATCAAATTTAATATCTCTAACATTTCCAAGAATTTTATTTTTAATTATTTTACCTGAAGAATTAAAACTAAGGGGCAAATAATCTTTCAAAATAAAGCTATATTCTCCACTGCCATAATGATACAAAACATTAATAAGGTCGTAATCAACTGAAGCCATATTAAATTTTTCAGAATCATTACTAAATTCAACCGCAAGATTAGATAAAAACTCATTTTTATATTTAATATCTCTAAAGGAGAATTCACCCTCTGTTTTAGTTTTCAAAACTCCAAATCGCTCTTTATCCCTACTTTCAAAGTTTCTAAAATTTGCATTAAACTTATAAGAGATCAAATCGCTATTAAAAACCATATTAGACACACCTATAAAACTGTTTAAATCATATCTTAGACTACCGGTAAGAAACTCTTTTTTATTGCGCTTAGCTTTTATATCATATATGTTAAGTTTATTGTCCAATAATCCTAAATTCAAAGAAAACTGCACCGGAATGCCCAATAAAGTTAATTTATCGGCTTCAAGATATCCACTCAAAGAATAATTTTTAACATCATTCTTTTTAAAATTTAGTAAAAAATTACCATTAACCTTTCCTTCCAAAAAGGATAAAGAATTAAAATTGTAAAAATCTAAATCTTGAAATTTAAGCAAAAAATAACTTCCATATTCATCAGAATTAACTCCTAAAAAATATCGTTCTGAATTTAAACTAGAAAATAAATTCAAACTTCCATTAAAATTATCTTTTAAATTAAATTGTCCATATCCTTGCAAATTTGAAAGTTTGTTTGCAAACTTAATATCAGAAATGGATAATTTATCATATTCATATAAGCCCTTAAAATCAAAATTAAAATTATAAGCGGGTATTTTAGAGGCTTTTATTATATTAAACTTATCTATTTTAAATTTAAAATCGTCATTAAGAGGCAAATAGTTTCCATGAAGATTTATATTTATCAAAATATCAGAAATTTTATTGTAAACCCTGAAATCATTCACATTAAGGGTATAAATTATTTTAGAATCAAAATAATTGAAATCTAATTTGATACCAAGAGGAGATTCAGCAATAATAAGCTTATTTTTAAGATTAACATTAAAATGCAAAGGATAATTTTTATCCAAATAATAAAAATTCGTACTAATATTAAATCCACTTTCAAATAACTCAACAAACAAACTGGAATGCAAATTGTGATCATTGTACTGTAAATCAAAGTTGTTTGATTTGTAAAATTTTTTTTCTCCACTAGCATCAAACATAAATTTGAAATTATCTAACTTTGAAAATACTATTAAATTGAATTTTTTTAATCTATTTTTATGATAATCAAATTTATTTAAATTAAAATCAGAAATTAAATTTAAATATTTCCCTGAAAATAAAGTCTTTGGAAAAAGATTTATTAAGTAAGAATTAGGAATAATTTCTCTTAAAGAAAGCAAAGGAAACTCTTTAATGCCTAAATTAAAAGAAAATTCCTCATCATTAATATCGCCTTTTAAAGAAATTTGAGAACTATTATTTTCCAAAGAAATCAAATAGTCAACAAAAATTTTATCCTTTAAAAAATAAGTTTCTAAACTTAAATTTTGAAGACTAAGATTTCCAAGACTAAAGTTATCAGACTTAACCGAAAAAATATTTTTATCTTTCTTAAAATCCAAATATCCATTTAGGTCGTTAAAGTTTAAAATTTTTGCAGACTTAAAGTTAAGACGACCTATTGGAAACAAGTCTTTTAAAGAATAATAACCTTTATAGCTTACAACTCCCCTTTTAAGCTTTAAAAAAGCATTCTTAATATTTACAATGTTATCATCTCCTTTGATTTCAAGCTTTAGGCCTTGAATTTCTTTGCCTATAGTATCTGCATTTAAAGAAGAATCTATTATTCCTGCGTATCTTAAATCTTTATATTTAAAATCATAAGAAAATGCCAACTGGCCATTTAAACTTATATCAAAATAATCTTTATAAGCTTCAAAGTCTTTATTTAGCTTAATCCAATCTAAAAGGTTAATATTAAAAAATAAAATATCTGATCGAATAAAACCATTAGCTTTGTCATAGCTTAAATTAAAATCAAAATTCTCCCTTTGTAAATTAAAAATTTTTAAATTTCCTTTTGAATAATTTATTTGAAATCCTTGTTCAAGTAAAGAAAAATAACCTGTTTTAAATTCAAAAAAACTAAAATTAACATAACCATCTTCAAAGCCTTTTTTGAATTTCCCCTCAAAATAGAAAGTTGATTCTAAAATCACATCATTAACTCCTTGAAGCGGTAAATTAATTCCTAAATTTTTAATAGCACTAAAATCAACTACAGAGCTAAATAAAAAATCTTCATCTACGGTGCTTAAGGAAAAATTTTTAACTTTAAAATTTAACCAACTATTATTCTTAAGCTTAATATTAATATTGATATCTTCTAAATTTATATTCAATCTATAAAGATAGTTTAAAATTTTATTTAAGATTACATCTCCATTGTCAGAATAAACACTGCTAGAATTTAAATCATTAGATAAACTAAAATCATTTATATCAAAATTCAAATTACTCCCTTTGACATAAACATTTAAAATAATATCTTCATCACCTAAAATTAATTTAAACAGATTTAAATCTACCCTAACAACATCCATTAATATTTTATCTTTTCCATCTAAGCTTAACTCTAAACCATCTATTTTAATGGATGATAAAAAATACGGCGAAATTTTATCATATTTAATGCTAAATCCAAATTTTGATTCAAGATACTTTACAACAACAAACTTTGCCGAATGAACTTGAACTTGAACAAATAGATTAATGGAAAAAAGTATTAAAACAAAAACAAAAAATGGTAAAATATACAATAAAAATGTCTTGTTTTTTAAAACTCCCAAATTAATACACTCATATATTGATAATTATTATTATATAATAATTATCAATAACCTAATTGTTAACACCAAAAGAAAGGAAGAAAAAATATTTGTGATTAAAATATTAAAAAACTTTTATTGCATAGAAGGAATTGACGGAAGCGGAAAAACAAGCATCACTGACAAACTAAAAACTCTTTGCAACAATGACTCAAGGTATCATTTTACAAAAGAACCGTCAAGCGGAATAATTGGAGAAATGATAAAAGAGCAATTAATGAATTTTAAAGATCCTTTAAAAGAATCAACATTTGCATATCTTTATGCAGCAGATCGACACGATCATTTATACAAAAAAGATGGAATACTAGAAATTTTAAAAACAAAGCCCAAAAAAATAATAACTGATCGCTATTTATTCTCATCAATCGCCTATCAAGGAAAATTAGGATATGAATTGAATAAAAATTTTCCATTACCTGAAAAAGTATTCTTTATTCAAACAGATCCAAACACAGCTTATGAGCGAATACAAAAAAATAGAACACAAAGTGATCTTTTTGAGCTTGAAAAATACAAAACCTTTGAACAAATCGCTTTAAAATATTTAAAAATATTTAAAAAACTAGAAAAAACAATCAATGTGATTTACATTGATAATTCAATAAAAGATAATTTAGATAAAAACGCAAAAAAAATTTTTAATCTAATAAAATTCTAATATAATTAATTATATGATTAATTATATTTTTAAAAGTGTAATTTTCCAAATAAATTTAATTTTATTTCTTTTAATAGTAGTTGCAAAGGTAAATGCGTCGTCTAAATTTTACTATGCAGAACAATGGTATGTAATCTTTAGCGATCAAATGAAAAAAAAACCTGAAAACTACAAAAAAAATATATTTTTTCTTCAAAAAGCCTTAAAGTATCCATTTGGAAATCCAAAATACTCACTAACTAAAATAGAAACAAAAGAACAATGGGAAAAATATAAACTTCTTTTCAAAATGCACGTAAATCTACTTCTAGTTAAACAAAATTTATATTTGGGAGACTTATTCGATACAAGAAATTTATATTTTTTCAAAACTCCAGACAAAAATGGAATTATTCTCAATTTAGAAAAATCAAAAAAATTATATAAAATGGCTATTAAATACTACGATGAAGCGCTAAAATACCATAAAAACCTTGAAAATTACGAATCCGTTAAACTAGAAAACGATGGGATAACAAACTGGGAAAATGAATATCATAAAATTTCTCTCAAAGAGTTCGATTACTATGACATTATTAAAAAAGAACTACTAAGAATTGACGATACTGAAGCATTTTTTAAAAAAAGTCCAAACTATTATTAAAAAAATTCTTTGCCTTCTTTGGAAAAAAAAATTTTATTTATATAATCCCTATTTAAAGAAAACTTAAAAACAAGATCTTTAAAATTATCTTTACTCAATATGCTATATTCTGAGAAAAGAGTTATTAAAGCTCTTTCTGCTAAAAAGGGTAATTCTAAAATATTTCTTAAAATTTCAGCTCTAAATTCACACGCTTTTTCACTATCTAGAGAATTTACAAAATTAGAATTTTCAACATCAGCACTTAACGATGCAATTTCATTTTCAAGAAATTTTTTATCTCCTTGTGAATAAAGCAAGGCAAATGGCTTTAAAAAAGAAAAAAAATATTCCTTGCCCACAAGATAATGGTGCATTGAACATCTTGTAGCATAATTTGGGTAAATAGCAGATTCTGACTCTTCATCACCACCAACAATAAGCAAAGGATCAAAATAAGGAGCTGGAATTTCTTTGTTGTTATAAAAATAATACCTATACGAAAAAAAAGATTCTTCCATGCAATCAATGTGTTCACAATAAGCTCCAAGCTTATAAATCTTATCTGAATATTCTACCAAAAGTTTAGCAGTATCATTAAAAGATTCTTTTCTAAAATTATAAAGTAATGTAGGCAATATAAATAAAAGATTCTCATTTAACGAAATTTTATTTAAAACAAAAATTAAACGTTCATCATAAAAACATGCTTCATCAATAATAAAAGTACCGCAACTAGGATTAGAAGCTATTAATTTTTCAATTTCAAAAGAGCTACTAGCAAAACCAATCTCATCAATTTTATCTTTTCCACCACCTCTATATGGTATTACATTTTCTGGATAATCCTGAAACCTCCTCTTGTCTAGAAAATTTCTAATAAAAAATACATTAACCCTGCTCCTATTTCCTTTAATAATACTACCCAATACCTTTAAAGATTTTTTTCTTACAACAAGCGAATCTTTATAAATTTTTGCAGCATATTCTGTTTTTCCACTTCCCATAGGCCCAACTACAAGAATTAAATTCATTTTGATTTTAAAATCAAAATGGCTAATAGACACAATATTATTTAATTTAGCATCTTCTTTATTAGCAAAATCCAAACAAAAGCCCAAAAATCCTCCCTAAATTAAATTTAAATTATATAAATAAAGAACAGCAAAAAATATTAACATTAAAACCCCCAAAAATTAATAATTGGGACTTTTATTAAATTAAAGCTATCATTCAAAAGAATGATAGCTTTCAAAATAATCATCATCCAACAAAACTTTCTTTATTTTTAATTTATCCTTTTCATAAATCTCAATGTAATTAAATTTTTTAGAACCATTAACTTTTCTATAAATTGAAACCAAGCTTCCAACCACATAATTTTTAATTTCTGCTAAATTAAATCCAAAATATTTCTTTTTACTTATTAAGCTTGACCTAATATCTGAAACAGAAACTTTTTCAAAAAATAAATTTAAAGCGGTAGGTAGAAAAAAATCTTTAATGTCAATCAAGAACAACTCCTTGATCCCAAGACTATTAAAATCATAGCCTAAATTGTTAAAAAGACTGCACTTAAAAGAATGTAAAGCAAAGGTATAAATATCTCTTTTATTGGGGTATTGAACCTCAATCATATCAACGTAGGGGTAAATAGAATAATTTATTTTATAACCAAGCAAACTATTCTCATAATAAACTGGAGATTTATCTTTAAAATAAACTTTATTAAAATATTTGTTATTTAAACTAAACTTGTTGTCAAAATCTTCTATTCCTGAAAAAATACCCACTAAAACACCATCTTTGAGTATGGCAATATTATTTTTATTATCAATATAATAAATTCCTGACAACCTTTTATAATCTTCTAAAAATTTACTCTTCATGTCAGGATCCTCTAAAAGATCATAAAACATTTTATATTC
The DNA here is from genome assembly GCF_030440365.1 of [Borrelia] lusitaniae. Classification (GTDB taxonomy): domain Bacteria; phylum Spirochaetota; class Spirochaetia; order Borreliales; family Borreliaceae; genus Borreliella; species Borreliella lusitaniae. Next base: position 828,504 of record NZ_CP124050.1, on the reverse strand, counting down.
ATTTATTGTCTCAGGAGGAAATTTTTTAAAAACCTCATAAGCTTCAACGGAATCCAAAAGTTTGTATTTCAAAAAATAAATTCCATGAACTCCATTATATTCTTTAATTTTACCCTTAAGAAAAGAAAACAAAGAAACAGAATTGTCATAATTAAAATCTGAATTTCTAAATATATAATTAATATTTTCAGCTGTAAAGAAAAAATCTTCTTTTGATCTAATGGTATTAAAAATGCTAAAAAAAAACCTATCTTCTTTTAAAAACCACTTAAAAAATAAAAAATCATTACCATACAAGGAAAAAGCTTTAAATAAAGTTTTTTTAAAATCATCTCCGAAACTTTTAAGTCTTTCAGAGGCTTCAAGCCTCATGCAAATTAAATCTTTATCTATTTGCAATTCTTCATTTAAGTTTTCATATAAAGTAATAATTTCTTTATACATATTCTTATTTTCATTTTGCCTTAAAAGCAACGCAAAATAATAAGTATATATTTGCTTAAGAGCTGTTGCTTTAAAATTATTAATTTTAATTGCTTCTTTTAATAAATAAATTTTATCTACTAAAGCAACATCCTCTTTTAATGCAAGCTCATAAAGAGAGTCTGAAGCTAGCAAATTAAAATCAAGAGATCCATAAATTAAATCATTTCCTTTTTGAAAATTGGAAAAATTTTTAGACTCATTGAAAAGAATATTTGAAATATCTTCATCTTCTTTGATTAAAATTGCATTTAGGTTTATATAAATAAAAAGAATTAAACCCATCTTTAAATAAAACATAAACATTTACCCTAGCCTTTTATATCTTCCCCCTTTACTTCTTTTTTAGTAGAATCTGCTACAAATAAATTGGATTCATTTCCATTAACTTCAAAACCCAAAAGCTCTCTTACTTCTTTGTCTGTTAAAGTTTCTTTCAAAACAAGTTCTTTTGCAAGCTTAACAAGTTGATCTTTGTGGTTTAAAAGGATATCTGAGGCCTCTTTTAAACATTCTTCAAGTATTCTTTTTACCTCTCTGTCAACTTTGTCAGCAGTGTTCTCAGAATAAGCCTTAGCTTTTGAAAACTCTTTTGGAAGAAAAATAGGTGCTTCATCATCTACTAAAAATATTGGCCCAACTTCTTCGCCCATTCCCCACTCCATAACCATTTTTTTAGCCAAACTAGTAGCTTGCATTAAATCATTTTGAACGCCCGCTGTTGTAACGCCCAAATTTATTTGCTCACTAGCATAACCACCATAACATATCTTTATTTTATCAAGAAGTTGATGTTTGTTTATTGAAAGTCTATCTTCTCTTGGAAGCGAAAATGCAACACCAAGCGCCCTGCCTCTTGGAATAATGGTAACCTTATGAAGCGGATCAGCATGTTCAAGATAATAGTGAAGCAAAGCATGTCCTGCCTCATGATAAGCAGTCTCAAGTTTTTGTCTATCGGTAATAGCCATAGATTTTTTTGCAACACCCATCAATATTTTATCTCTAGCCTCTTCCATATCCTTCATTAAAATTTCATCTTGATTATTTCTTGCAGCTATTAAAGCTCCTTCATTAATTAAATTTGCAAGATCAGCACCACTAGCTCCAGGAGTAGCTCTTGCTATTACCTGCAAATCAATATCTTTTGAAAGCTTTGTTTTTGAAGAATGGATATTTAATATTGCCTCTCTTTCCTTAATATCAGGTAAAGAAACTGTTACTTGCCTGTCAAATCGCCCAGGCCTAAGCAAAGCAGAGTCAAGAACATCTGGACGATTTGTGGCAGCCATAACAATTACATTGGTATGTGTTCCAAATCCATCCATTTCAACCAATAGCTGATTGAGAGTTTGCTCTCTTTCATCATGACCACCGCCAAGTCCTGCACCACGACTTCGACCAACAGCATCCAGCTCATCAATAAAAATAATGCACGGAGAATTTTTTCTAGCATTATCAAATAAATCTCTAACACGACTTGCTCCAACTCCAACAAACATTTCAACAAAATCTGAACCTGACATGTGAAAAAAACTAACTCCGGCCTCACCTGCAACAGCTTTGGCAAGCAAAGTTTTACCAGTACCCGGAGAACCAACCAAAAGCACTCCTTTGGGAATTTTTGCACCTATTTTTTCAAATTTTTTTGGATTTTTAAGAAATTCAACAACTTCACGAAGCTCTTGCTTAACCTCTTCTTGCCCAGCAACATCTTTAAAAGTGATTTTATTCTTTCCAGCTTCATACTTTTGGGCATTGCTTTTTCCAAATGTAAAAACTTTTCCACCACCACCTTGAGTTTGACGAAATATAAAGAAAAAGAAAATAAAAAATAAAATCCATGGCAAAGTTTGCAATAAAACACCAATCAGAGAAGCTTGACTTTTCCCTGAGCTAAGCTCAACTTTTTTACTTTTTAGTTCTGAAAGCAGATTTATATCAAGATAGGGAATGCTGGTAGAAAAATAAGATTTTGCAAAGTTAGAACCTTTAACAACAAATTGAATCAAATTTTTATCAATTATTACCACAGACTCAACTAAACCATTGTCCAAATAACTCTGAAAAGTGCTATAAGGAACATTTTTATAGCTTTCCCCTCCTCTTAAAAAATATGACATAAATATTGCTGAAATTAAAAAAACAACAACAAGCCCTAAAATCCAATTTTTATTCTTCTTTTTGTTATTAGATTTTCCATTATTATTCATATTATTAGTGCCATTCATTCCTTTAAAAGCCCTCCAATCAAAGATATACTAATTTTTTTAAGAATGCTTTTTTCACTCCATACTAAGTTTAAAGTATTTAAATCAATAATTCCAATTAACTTGTTATCTAATGCTAATAACATTAAATAAATCGGATTACACCTTATAAACTTAGAAAAAAATTTTTTTGCTTTCAACCTATTCTTAAAAAATTTATGTCTAAACTCATAAGAACAACATTTTAACCTTGATACAGAAGCTGTATTGCACTCTAAACATTCTAGCAAAATCTTACCTAAAGATAAACTATGCCATTTGCCAACTTCCAAAATAAAATCAAAAGGTTTGTAAAATTTTTCATCCCACTTGAAAATTAAATTAATTTTATTATGCCTTTTTTCTAAAAAAAAATCATTGGTTTTTAACAAAACATTGTTTTTCTTTTTATTAATCTCTACTCTAAACACTTCATTGAGAGCTTTATAAGAAACTTTGGCTACAATTCCTTCTGAATTTAAAATTTTAAAAATCAATCTAAACACCAAATACTTAGGAAAATCTAAAAAAGTTTTTAAATCAAAAGAATAATAGTATTTGCCTTTCTCAACAGGAAAAAATTCATCTTTTTCAAAAAAATCTGCAAATTCCTTTGAAAATTCAGATATTCTTTTAAGACATTTTTCATACCCTTTGAAAATCTTTTTTATAGAAGGTAGTAAGTTATTTCTAACCCTATTTCTTAGATATACATTTTGAAAATTTGTACTATCAATAAAAAAACTAATATTATTTAAAGATAAAAAATTCTCAATTTCTAACCTTGAAACTTCAAGTAAGGGTCTTATAATATTTCCATTAACACCAGGAATACCTGCAAGACCATCCAAAAAAGATCCTTGAAAAAATCTCATAACTATTGTTTCAATTTGATCGTTCTCATTATGAGCAAGTGCAATATAATTTGCATCATTTTCTCTAAGAGCATTTTCTAAAGCATTATATCTACATTTCCTTGCAAATTCTTCAATAGATACTCCAAGCCTAACTGACTCACTTTTTATATCTATACTACATTTTTTAACTTGTAAAGCAATGTTGTAAAGATTGCAAAACTTCTCTACGTGCTCTATTTCTTGATTTTGCTCATTATCAGATCTAATAAAATGAGCAAAATAAAATGCAATAATATTATTGTTCAAATAATATTTTAAATTCAATAATAAAGTTGTAGAATCGGCTCCTCCAGAAAAAGCAACAATAACTCGATTTTTATTTAAAGAATTTTTTTTATAAAATTTATCTATTTTAATTTGTATATTATCATCTAAAAAATGCATTAAAAATTACTAGAATTGATTTTTTGAACTTTATTTTTGAAATTTGCCTCGCTAATATCAATTAACTCATCACTTAAAAAGTCATACAATTTTTCAAGCCTATCTATTTCGTCTTTGCAAAACTTAGAAAGAACAAAGCTCTTTATATCATACATAAAATTGTTTCCAACCCCAATATAAAGCCTACTGTAATTAGAGCTTCCAAGAGCACTTGAAATGGATTTAAGGCCATTATGAGTAGATATACCACCCCGCTCTTTAAGTCTGCATTTCCCCAAAGGAAGATCAACATTATCAAGAACCACCAATAAATTCTTTATGCACATATAAAAATCCGAAAAAATTGAAGGAAATAAAGATCCGCTTAGATTCATGTAAGTCAATGGCTTAACCAAAATCACCCTTCTAGAAATCACTCTTAACTCTGAATATTCGTATTTTTTTTTTCTTTTTAAAAAAAGACCATTCTTATAAACAATTTTATCTAAAAGAGAAAAGCCAACATTATGCCTAGTTAAAGAAAATTCTAATCCGGGGTTTCCCAGTCCAAGTATCAACAACCCCATAAAATCACTTTATAATAACAACTTCCAAATTCTCATCATTTTCTGCAAGCTTAACATTAGAAGGCAACACAAGATCTTTAAGAAAAACACTGTCCCCTTTATTAACAGGAGTTAAATCAAGCTCTATGAATTCTGGCAAATCCAAAGGTAAAGACTTTACCTTAACTTGCTCTTTTAAAACAGTCAAAATTCCACCCTCTTTAACCCCAATAGAAGCTCCAACAAGCTTAATGGGAACATATTTTTCAAGCTCAACTAGCCTATCTACTTCATAAAAATCAATATGATAAATGAGCTTGCTAGCAATATTTTCCGAAACATCTTTAACAAAAACACATCTTTCAAGCTTGCCGTCATCTAATATTAAGACAGTATTATCTGTAAATTTTGCAAATTTTTTATTAAACTCACTACTCTTAATTTTCAAATGTGAAACATCATTACCCTGACCGTAAACAACAGCCGGTATTTCATCTTTAGCTCTTATCCTGCGAGCATTAGAAGACCCAAAGCTTGATCTATATTCGCAACTTAAAACCCTGCTATTTTCCACTAAAAAACTCCTAATCTAAATACTGGGACGGAAGGATTCGAACCCTCGAATGACTGGACCAAAACCAGTTGACTTACCGCTTGTCGACGTCCCAAATACCTTAATACTTACAATTGACAAGCATACAAGATACAACACGCTTTGTCAATAATTATCTAAAAATCTAATTCAAGTTCAAGATCAGCTGGATTTTCTCTTATATATTCCTTAAAAATAGAAGTTTGCAAAGTTTTCCTAAAATCTTGACTAATAGGGTGTACAATGTCTTTATACTCACCAACTCTAGTCCTTCTATTAGGCATAGCAATAAATACTCCCTTTTGCCCTTTAATAACTCTAATATTGTGAAGAACTAAACAATTATCAAAAGTAACTGCAACATATGCTAACAATTTAGAACCAGAATTCTTACTTTCAACTTTCTTAATCCTTATGTCTGTAATATCCACTTATAAGCCTCCCGCAAAAAGTACATACCTTAAATCTAAAATATTTTCTATTTTTTGTAAACATATTTTTATGATATTTTTAGTTTTTTTAATTAAACATTAATTAAGGATAAATAATAATTCCTTTGGACCATATTTTTTCAAGCTCATAGTATTCTCTAGATTTTTCACTCATTAAATGAATTACCAAGTTTCCACCTGAAACAACAGTCCAGTCATAAACTAACCCTTTGGCTTGAAGATTAAGATTAATTTTTTTTTCTTTAAAAAATTTAACTATCTTATCAAGATACAAAGCTTCCATCTGTTTAAATGATACAAAAGTAGCTATTATAAAAAAATCGGTCCAATTGCAAATATTGCTAACATTAATGCCTATAACGTCAATTCCATTAAAATCGCTTATTGTTTTACATAAAGCATTAATATCACTTACTTTTAACATATCTTCCATCAAAATCATCTCCTAAAACAACTATTACATCAGGATTAATATCAAAATTATCAAGCTCTAACATTTTGGTTTGAACCTCAGAAATTGGCTTAATATTTGCGGTTTTAATTACCTCCCCAACTCTAACAGCCATTTCTAAATTATCCGAATTATTTATAATCAAGGTATTTTTATAAGAATTTTTATCTGCATTGTCAAATTTTAAAACTTTAAATTTTAAAGAATTAAAAATATTTGCTGTTTTTTTTGCAAGTCCAACAACTTTTGTTCCATTTAAAACAATAATCTTTACTATCTCTTCTGCACCTTCATTAATTAACTCTTTGTTCAATTTATCCACTGATTCTTTTAAAATAGCACCTCCATAATAAGGAAAAACTACCTTTATCAAATCATTATTATTATCCTTAAAAATCTCTTCTTGTCCTTTAATAGTAATAGAAATAATTTTATCATTATTTATTTTATAATTTTTAACAATATACTTAAAAACAACCTCTGAAAGGTTAGTATCTAACATAGAATATATTTTAAAAAAATTGTCATTTTCAATACCAAAATCTGAAATTTGAAAAAGAAGTTTTTTAAAAAACTCTTTAAAAAACTCAACTCTCTCTTCAAAATGATTAACATCATTAAAATATCTCAAATAATCATACGCTTTATCACCATCAAAATTAGAAGTGCCAGAGGGTATTAAAATAGAATCGTCAAAACTATAAACTTTTACTGGATTTTTAACAAGAAGTCTAACCCCCCCCAAATAATCAACAAGTTTAACAAAATTCTCTTTTTGAAAACGAATATAATAATCTGATTCATGAGATAATTGTGTATAAATTTTAGATAAAAACTTATTAAAAGAATTTTTTTTATAAAGATCTTTAAACCAAGATATATTACCTTTTAAATCTTCATATCCAGTATGAATTGGAACATCTAAAAAACCAATATTTCCTGTTTTTATATTAATAAAAATTTCTTGCATACTTACAAGGTTTTTGTTAAGATCTTCTACTATAAACAAAAAACTAATGTTATTTTTTGTGTTAAGTTCGAAGTAAATCAACTCTTTTTTAGAACTTCTAATAAAAAAAATTACTACACTAGATATTATCAGAATAATTAAAACTAAAAAAATTAAATCCTTTCTCAAACATTTACCTTTTTAACATATAAATAATTGTCTTTAATGTATTTTAGCACACCAAAGGGTAGTAAATAACTAACAGGAAGTCCATTAGCAATTCTATTTCTAATCTCTGATGAGGAAATAGGTATTATTTTATTATCTATATAAGTATGCTTAAAAGAACTTTTAAGCCTCTCTTTGTAGATTCTGTGAGCAACAACAATATCAACAGAACTTGCAATACTTTGAGGATCCTTCCATGAATCAAAATTTTGAAAAAGATCATCACCAATAACTAAAAAAAGTTTATCATTTTTATATTTTTTTTTAACACAAGAAATAGTATCAACAGTATAAGTTATGCCACCATTTATTATATCGCAATCATCTATGAACATTTTATTTTCATTCTCTAATGCAAGTTTTAGCATATCTATTCTATTTTTAACACTAATATTCTCCCCAATTAATTTATGAGCCGGATTACAAGTGGGAATAAATATTATCTTATCAATATTTAATAAACACTCTATCTCTTTAGCCAAAAAAATATGTCCAATATGAACTGGATTATAAGTGCCTCCTAATATTGCAATTCTCATAAATTATTTTTCCCTAAATCAAATTAACTTGATATCCAAAAACCAAATCTTAAAAACAAAAAAAGCCGGCAATAAAAAATCAATAATCAATTTATTAAAAAGTTTTAGCCAAAATAAAAAATTCTTTAATAAGTTCATCAATCCCTCTATTCTCATAAATAGAAATACCGATAATCTTTTCTTTTCCTAAAGCTTTTATAAAGCAATCAAAATTTTTCTCAGAACCATCTAAATCAAGCTTATTAGCAACAATAATTTTTTTCTTATTAAAAAGATTGTAGCTATAAGATTTCAATTCATTTAAAAGAATGTTATATGATTCCAAAAAATTTGCTTCAGAAATATCAATTACTAAAGCTAAAATTTTAGTTTTAGCAATATGTTTTAAAAATTTGGTTCCAAGCCCTACTCCAAAGCTAGCGCCTTTAATTATTCCTGGAATATCTGCAATGATTAAATCATTATAAGAATATCTAAGTATACCAAGATGAGGGATCTTTGTTGTAAAAGGATAATTTGCAACCCTGGATTTTGCTGAAGTTATTCTATTGAGAAGAGAAGATTTACCAACATTAGGAAGACCAACAAGCCCAATATCCGCCACCAAAAAAAGTTCAAGACGCACATTCAAGCTATTGCCCGATTCTCCAGGTTGAGCAAACCTTGGCGCCCTTCTAACTGAAGTTTTAAAATTCCAATTACCAAGACCACCTCTGCCACCTTTTAAAATAACAAATTCGTCATTTAAATTTTCAAGTCTATATAAAAGAGTTCCATCATTTTCATCATAAATATCTGTATTTGGAGGAACAAAAAGAATTAAATCTTTCCCATTAGCGCCACTTCTCTTAGAACCCATTCCAGGCTTGCCATTTTCGGCACAAAGCACATGACCATTTTTATAAAAAGATAAAGTACGAAGATTTTCTCTTACCTTGAAAATTACATTTCCACCACTCCCACCATTTCCACCATCTGGACCACCCTTTGCATTAAACTTTTCTCGTAAAAAAGAAACACACCCAGAACCACCGTTGCCCGAAACTACAGATATACTTACAGAGTCCTTAAAGTTATACAAACTTTCTCCAATTTTTCAATTAAAACTAAGCAATATTTACATACTAAAAATATTTAAATTACGTGCTAACAATATTTACATATTTTCGCCCTTTCAAAGTTTTAAACTCTACCTTACCAGATAAAAGCGCAAATATTGTATAGTCTCTTCCAAGGCCAACGTTTTTGCCCTTATGGAATTTTGTACCTCTTTGTCTAACGATTATTTCTCCAGCCTTAACAAATTGACCACCACTTCTTTTAACTCCAAGTCGCTTAGATATGGAGTCTCGCCCATTTTTTGAACTACCACCACTTTTACTTGTTGCCATTAATTTTCCTCCAAAACTAATTGAATATCATCAGGATACTCAAAGCACAAATCATTTATGCCTCTAATTAAAAATTTACTATAATAAAAAAGACTTTCTTTATTCAAATCCTTAAAAAAAGGCTTAAATTCCAAATAACCTCTTTTTGAATTTTTTACAATAAAAGCCTCACCTTCAAGATCAAGAACACTAAAAAAAGTTCTCAAAATAAAAGAAAAAGAAGAGCAGACAATGCTAACATTATTCTTGCTCATAGCATGACCATTAGCTAAAATATAAATGATTACATCGTCTTTTACTTTTACTAAAACACTAATCAATAAACTTAAAAAACTATTTCATCAACCAAAATATAAGAATAAGTTTGCCTGTGCCCAACTTTTCTCTCACTTGATTTTCTTCTTCTATATCTGTAAGAAATAACCTTTTTATCTTTTTTATCTTCTCTATAGGTACATCTAATAAGAGAATTTGTAACATAGGGCTTTCCTATTTTAATCTCTCCATCTTTATTTACAAGCAAAACACTATTAAATTCCAACTTCTCTTTTTCAATAGGAGAAATTTTATCTATTTTTAAAAACTCACCCTCAACAGCCTTATATTGCTTACCGTTTATTTCTACCAATGCATACATTACATTACCTCAACTAAATATTGTAAATTTAATAAAAAAGAAAAGTCAAGCATTAAATGTACTTTACAAGAGAATTAACCTCATAACCTTCAAGGATGCGTCTACCATTAATACCGCAAAGCTCAATAAAACAAAAAATATCTTTAACCTTGCCTCCGGCTCTCTCTAGCAAAATTGCAGACGACTTTAAAGTTCCCCCGGTAGCTAATATATCATCTATTAAAAGAATATTGGAATACATCCTAACATCTTCTTTGTGCACTTCTATTTTCCCAATGCCATATTCAAGCTCATAATCTTCGCTAAAAACTTCTCTTGGTAATTTACCCTCTTTTCGAATCAAAAGGAGAGGAAGTTGCATTTTTAAAGACAAAGGAGCACCTATCAAATACCCCCTAGATTCCACAACAGCAATGCAATCAATCTTTTTAAGATTATAAAAAGAATATGCATCATTTATTAAAGAAGTATAAACTTCGGGTTTTAACAAAACACTAGTAATATCGTAAAAAAGAACACCCTTTTTAGGAAAATTGGGTACTTTTGCAATAAACTGATCATAATACTCTGCTTTATTTTTCATAACATACTTATCCCATCTATGTTTATGTATTTTTTCAACATAGTAAAACCAAATGCCAAATTTATTTATTTTAAAGGGGGCGCTGGAGAAAGATTTTGTAAATCTACTTTTGGTATTTCATCAACTTTAGCTCTTGTCCAAATTTTACTTCTGCCAAAAATCCAAACTTTACCTCTGGTAATAAGATTTCCGGTTTTACTATCAACGCTAATTTCAGAATTATAAATTTTACCGTTTTTAGGATCTATTATTTTACCCCCATCCCACTTTTTAGAAGAAGCAGAATACTTAAGACCCCACATAAAATCAAGACCTTCTATAGCAAGATTTTCAAATCCAACCACAGTGTCTCCTGAAGGATTTTGAGTTGAATAATTTTTACCATCTTTTATTACAGTTAAAATTCGGCCATAAACTTCTTCATTATATTTATAAATATAAATAATAGAATTTTTTATATTAGTCACATCATCATAACCAACCCAATATCCTAAAACTTCATTTTCAAAATCAAGGTTTGCAGCCTCATTAATAATTTCCTTTTCATTTGAATCTTTTGAATTTGCAAATAAAACCATTGCAATACAAAAAAAAAGAAAAAACTTTAAAAAAACTCTATTCATCAATTCTCCTTAAAACTAATAATTCTAAAATATAGTTCTTTTTTTAAATTACTCATTTAGAATAAATGATTTAAAAATCAGCCACAAACATCATTATACAATTTATTTCATAATTTTTTTTATAAAGATAAAAAACCGGATAAAAAAATATAAACTTAAGCAAAAAACAATAGGCCAATTAATTGTTATATAAGACAATTAATGCTAGTATTAATAAAGTTAATTGTCTTAAAGGATTTAACCGTGGTAAGAGGAATTTATACAGCTGCCAGCGGAATGATGGCAGAAAGGCGCAAGCTTGACGTAGTGTCAAATAATTTGGCAAACATAGATCTTATTGGGTACAAAAAAGATTTATCCATTCAAAAAGCATTTCCAGAAATGCTAATAAGAAGATTAAATGATGATGGCCTTTATAAATTTCCCAAAGGACATCTTGAAACAGCTCCTATTGTAGGCAAGCTAGGAACAGGAGTTGAAGAAAATGAGATATATACAATATTTGAACAAGGTCCATTAAAAACTACTGGCAATCCATTGGATTTAGCACTAACTGATCAAGGATTTTTTGTAATACAAACTTCAGATGGAGAAAGATATACAAGAAATGGTTCTTTTACTATAGGAAAAGAAGGAATCCTTGTTACAAAAAGTGGATTTCCTGTTCTTGGAGAAAAAGGGTATATATATCTTAAAAAAAATAATTTTAAAATAACTCCCCAAGGGCAAATATTTCACAATTCAAACTTTGAATCAAACCCTACAAGACTTGTCAGTGAGCATGAAAATTCTTGGGAAAACTATGAACTGCTTGATACCATTAGAATTGTAAATTTTGAAAATCCCAGATTTCTCAAAAAACAAGGAAATTCTTTGTGGGTTGATACAAAAACATCTGGCAAAGCACAAGAAATTGAAGTATCATTAAGACCTAAAATAGAAACAGAAGCACTTGAAGCTTCCAATGTTAATGGCGTTAAAGAAATGGTTTTAATGATTGAAATCAACAGAGCTTACGAAGCCAATCAAAAAACAATACAAACTGAGGATAGTCTTTTAGGAAAATTAATAAATGAAATTGGAAAATATTAAGGAGCATATTTTATGATGAGAGCATTATGGACAGCAGCAAGTGGAATGACTGCACAACAATACAATGTAGACACAATTGCCAATAATCTTTCAAATGTGAATACTACAGGATTTAAAAAAATCAGAGCAGAATTTGAGGATTTGATTTATCAAACCCGAAACAAAGCAGGAACTCCCGCAACTGAAAATACTTTAAGACCGCTTGGAAATCAAGTTGGTCACGGAACAAAAATTGCTGCTACTCAGAGAATATTTGAACAAGGAAAAATGCAAACAACCAATTTACTAACCGATGTTGCTATTGAAGGAGATGGATTTTACAAAATTCTTATGCCTGACGGAAGTTATGCATATACTAGAGATGGATCATTTAAAATCGATTCTAACGGGGAGCTTGTAACAAGTCAAGGATACAAGGTGCTGCCTAATATATTCTTCCCTGAAGAATATATCCAAAACTCAATTACAATATCTGAGCAAGGAATAGTGTCAGTAAAAATTGACAACAGCAACGAACCAATAGAACTTGGACAATTTAAAATATCAAGATTTGTTAATCCTGCAGGACTAAGCGCTATTGGAAGCAATTTATTTAAAGAAACAGCCGGATCAGGCCAAGAAATAGCAGGAATACCGGGAAGTGAGGGCATGGGAAAACTAAGACAAGGCATTCTTGAAATGTCAAATGTATCTATTGCTGAAGAAATGGTAACAATGATAGTAGCGCAAAGAGCTTATGAAATAAACTCAAAAGCTATTCAAACTTCTGACAATATGTTAGGAATCGCAAATAATTTAAAAAGGCAATAAAATAAAAAAAAAGTTATTTATTTTTATTTTATTTTTCACAACAAGCTCAATTATAAGCTCTGTTCATGATTTGTGCTTTAATATTGCTCCTAGTAAAGCATATTTTTTTTCAAAGAAGTATTCAAAAATATGCAACAATCAAAGTTTATCAAAAATATATATACCCCCGCATTTAAAGAAAAAATCAATAATTTTTGAAATGATTTATTACATCACAAAAAATTTATCAAATGAAAATATCTATATACTCCAATTCAACTTTGATGAATCTGAAATAAACATAGATGACAAATTTTTCAAAAAAATAAAATTTAAAATAAAAGGCAATAACTCATACAAGAATATTCCAATTCAAAAAATTCTGGTTTATTATGCAAAAAACTTTGAAAGTTATAAAAGACACAATTACATTAATATGTATATTGATATAATTGAGCCTATTGTATTTGCAAAAGAAAATCTAAAAAAAAATGAAATCCTTAATGAACAAAACATATACTTTAAATACAAAATTAACACAACCAGAATAAATGATGTTTTAAGTCTAAATGAATTAAATAATAGCAAATACAAAGTTATACGCAACACGGTAAAAAATGAAGAAATAAGATTAAATAAAGTACAAAAAGAATAATGCTTTATTTCATCTTCCTCAATCTAAAAATTATTAGGCATTAATTACCAATTTAACGAAAAAAGTTTCATTAATTACAATAATTGATATAAAATAATAAATATTAAAGAAATAAAATAAATGCGGTAAATAATGAACAAACTAACGTTAATCTTGATTACATTTGCAGAAAGTATATTAGCCCAAACAAACAAAGCTAAAAGAGGAGATTGGAAATATTAAAATAAAAACTAATCCTAAAATACTAATAGATAAAAAAAATGGCATTATTCTAGCAAATGAAAATGCAAAAATAGGAACGTTTACATTTTTTATTGAAAAAAACGATCAAAATGTTTTAAATAGCAACAATGAAACAACAATTCAAGCAAACTCAATAAAATTAAACGAATTTATATTGAAAAATTCAAACAATCTTAGCAAGAAAGAATTAATCCAAATAATTCAAGCTGCACAAAAAATCAATAAATTAAATGAAGAACTTATCTTGGAGGAAGTTAATGGAAAGTAAAATTAATTTACAAAATCTAAAATTTAAAAATCAAATAAATAATTTTAAAAATCCCGTAGAAATAAAATCCTCTCAAAAAAACAAAGAACTTAAAAAAGCTGCTTTAGAATTTGAAGCCATATTTATCAAACAAATGCTTGAAAGCATGAAAAAAACTCTTAATAAAAATCAAAACCTGCTAAACGGTGGCCAAGTTGAAGAAATTTTTGAAGACATGCTTTACGAACAAAGAGCAAAACAAATGGCAGAATCTCAAAGCTTTGGAATTGCCAATTTGATTTACAATCAATTGCAAAAAAAATAAAAATTTGAAAAACACTCCCCTAGCCTCAAAATTATATCCAATTTAATTTAAAAATAGTTTTAAACTAAATTGGCACAATTTTTGCATGCAAATTAAGTAGTAACAACTTAATCACAATATTCAAAGAAAGGGGAGAAAAATATACTACTATGAATATATTTAGCAATGAGGATTTAAACATATATTTAAAATCGGTAAGAGAACACAAGCTAATTACTCACGAAGAAGAAATTAAACTTGCAGGACAAATACAAAGAGGAAATGCAAAAGCAAAAAACAAGATGATAAACGCAAATTTGCGACTTGTTTTAAAAATAATAAAAAGATATGCGGGTAAAGGGCTAAAAATTGAAGACTTAATTCAAGAAGGCAACTTGGGATTAATAAGGGCTGCTGAAAAATATGATCCAAACAAGAACACTAAATTTTCAACTTATGCATCGTTTTGGATCAAGCAATCGCTACAAAGAGCACTAAACACTAAAACCAGATTGGTAAAAGTCCCATACAGAAAAGAAAATCTAATACTGCAAATAAATAAATATTTAACAGAAGAAGAAAAATCGCCCAAAAAAGAAGAAATAATGAAAAGATTCAATCTATCTCCTGCCCAGTATATAAAGATTATTCCTTATCTTGAAAAAGAATATTCTCTAGATAAAGAAATAGAGGGATCTGAAAATTCAACACTCTTGAATCTATACGAGGATAACTCTTTTAACCCTGAAATTACCCTTGAACAAGACTCAACTCTAAAGCATTTGAATTATATCCTTGAGACAAAATTAACCGAAAAGGAAAGATACATAATCAAAAAAAGATACAACCTAGACAATAATCCCAAAAAAAGCACCCTAAAAGATATTTCAACAGAACTTGGGATATCATCAGAAACTGTAAGACAAATTGAAAAAAGAGTTCTTAAAAAACTAAAAGAAGAGATAAATTAACATTGACATTCATGAACATTGACATTCATGACATGTTCTGATCTACTTTTAAGTTAGTGGTCATGAATGTTTATATTTTATATTAAAAAAAATAAGTTTATTATTGTAATTTTTATTATAATTTCTATTGTTATTGCAACAATTCAAGCATTTACAAATTTTTTATATTTTAACAACAATGCAAAATTTGTAAATACACAGCTTAAAAATAAGTTTCAAAAGAACAGCTTAATAATAAAAAATAACAAAGAAATTAAAAAAGCCAAAATAAAACCCAAGTTTTACTTAATAATCGACGATGTGGGTTATGATGAATTTATGTTAGAGCAATTTATAAAACTTAATCTTGAAATAAATTTTGCCATTATTCCATTTTTACCAAAATCAATGAGTTTATACAAAAAACTAAAAAATAATAACAAAACAGTAATAATACATTTTCCAATGCAATCAAAACATAGAAATTCAATAGAAAAATTTCATATAAACATAAAAGATAAAAAAGAAGAAATACATAAAAAAATTGAAAAAACATTTAAAAAGTATCCTGATGTAAAAATAATGAATAACCACATGGGTAGTTTAATCACTTCAAATAAAGATTTGATGAAAATCATTCTTATAAAGCTTAAAGATATTGAAAGATATTTTTTCGACAGCGTAACTATTGCAGGAAGCGTGCCAGAAACAATAGGCAAAGAAATTGGAGTTAGAGTAGAAAAAAGAGACATATTTCTTGACAGCAAAGACACAGAAGAGTCCGTACTAAGGGAGCTTGAAAAAGCAAAAAATATTGCAAGAAAGCGTGGGATAGTAAAAGTAATCGGGCATATTTGGTCTAAAAACACACTAAAAGTCCTTAAAAAAGAAGGATCTAATTTAAACCAGGAATTCGAATTTGATAACTTATTAAATCTTTACGAGGAAACAACCAAATGAAAGTGCTTGGAATAGAAACCTCTTGTGACGACTGTTGCATAGCTATAGTAGAAAACGGCATTCATATTTTAAGCAATATAAAATCAAATCAAAAAGAACATAAAAAATATTACGGCGTAGTGCCTGAGATTGCATCAAGACTTCATACTGAAGCTATTATGTCTGTTTGCATACAAGCACTAAAAAAGGCAAATACCAAAATATCTGAAATTGACTTAATAGCTGTAACATCCAAACCTGGACTTATTGGGTCTTTAATAGTTGGATTAAACTTTGCCAAAGGTTTAGCAATTTCATTAAAAAAACCTATTGTTTGCATTGACCACATCTTGGGTCATCTTTACGCTCCTTTAATGCACTCAAAAATAGAATATCCATTTATATCATTATTATTAAGCGGTGGACATACATTGATTGCTAAACAAAAAAATTTCGATGATGTTGAAATACTTGGAAGAACTCTGGATGATTCTTGTGGAGAAGCTTTTGACAAAGTAGCAAAACATTATGATATGGGTTTTCCAGGAGGCCCAAACATCGAACAAATATCTAAAAATGGAGATGAAAACACATTTAAATTTCCGGTTACTACCTTTAGAAAAAAAGAAAACTGGTATGATTTTTCATACTCTGGACTAAAAACAGCCTGCATACACCAACTCGAAAAATTCAAAAATAAAAACAATCCAACAACAAAAAATAATATAGCTGCGAGTTTCCAAAAAGCTGCCTTTGAAAATCTAATCACACCACTAAAAAGAGCAATAAAAGATACTAAAATCAACAAAGTAGTAATAGCAGGCGGCGTTGCAAGTAATTTATACTTAAGAGAAAAAATAGATAAGCTTAAAATACAAACTTACTACCCTCCTCTTGATCTTTGCACAGATAATGGAGCAATGATCGCGGGGCTTGGATTTAATATGTATTTAAAATATGGAGAAAGTCCAATCGAAATTGATGCAAATTCAAGAATAGAAAATTATAAAAACCAGTATAAGGAAAAAAATGGTGAAAAGAATTTTAGCAATGCATGACATTTCAAGCATGGGAAGAACATCTCTTACAATATGTATACCAGTAATATCTTCGTTTAATATACAAGTGTGCCCTTTTGTAACAGCTGTACTTTCTGCTTCCACAGCTTATAAAAAATTTGAAATAGTGGATTTAACTGATCATTTGGAAAAATTTATCAATATATGGAAAGAGCAAAATGAACTCTTTGACATACTCTATACGGGATTTCTGGGAAGCAAAACACAACAAAAAATAATAGAAAAAATGGTTAAATTGATAAAATTTGAAAAAATTGTAATTGATCCTGTATTTGCTGACAATGGAACAATTTACCCTATATTTGATAATAAAATAGTTAGCGGATTTAGACAAATCATAAAGTATGCAAACATAATAACACCCAATATCACAGAGCTTAAAATGCTAAGCAAAAGCTCACAACTTAACAACAAAGATGATATCATAAAAGCAATATTAAGCCTTGATACAAAAGGAGTAGTAATTGTTACAAGTGTTAAAAAAGGAAATCTTTTAGGAAACATTTGCTACAATCCTAAAAACAAAGAATACTCAGAGTTTTTCTTAGAAGAATTAGAACAAAATTTCAGTGGAACAGGAGATTTATTTACTAGCTTGCTTATAGGGTACTTGGAAAAATTCGAATTAGAACAAGCCCTAGAAAAAACAACAAAAGCTATTCACTTAATAATAAAAGATTCAATCAAAGAGAATGCTTTAAAAAAAGAAGGGGTTCAAATTGAAAAATTTTTAAAAAATACATTTTAAAATTAAATTTTATTAAATTTAATTTTAAATATTGAATCGATTTTTTAGTACAAAGGCAATATTTGCATTGTAATATTTTATTAAAATAAAATGTACAAAAATCTATTGCAAAGCAAGTACTTTATTTTTTTATGGATAAATATATGTCAAATAAAAAAAGAATATTTTTTACAGGAGGGGGAACTGGAGGCCACGTATTTCCAGGAATGTCCATAATACAAAAATTAAAAGAATTTGACAACGAAATTGAATTTTTTTGGATAGGCAAAAAAAATTCAATAGAAGAAAAATTAATAAAAGAACAAAATAATATTAAATTTATTTCGGTTCCATGCGGAAAGCTTAGACGCTATTTTTCTTTTCAAAACTTTACTGACTTTTTCAAAGTAATACTTGGAATAATAAAAAGCTTCTACATTTTAAAAAAATATAAACCTCAAATTATCTATGCAACTGGAGGATTTGTCTCAACTCCTACAATTATTGCATCTAGTTTATTAAAAATAAAAAGAATAACCCATGAAATGGACCTGGATCCTGGACTTGCAACTAAAATTAACTCTAAATTCGCAAATAAAATATACATAAGCTTTAAAGAAAGTGAAAAATACTTTAAAAACCACAAAAACGTTACTTACACGGGATCTCCTATAAGGAAAGAATTTTTAACTCCAAATCCCCAAATCATCAAACAATTAACAAAAAATACTAACAAACCAATTGTTAGCATACTTGGGGGATCTCTTGGTGCTAATGCTTTAAACACCCTTGCACTCTCTATTAAAAAGGATCCTGAAATCTACTTCATTCATCAATCAGGAAAAAGCTTAAATAACCTAAGAGAAGACAATTATCTGAGAAGACAATTTTTTAACGCAGAAGAAATGGCAAGCATAGTTAAATTTTCCAATATAATAATAAGCAGAGCTGGAGCTGGAGCAATAAAAGAATTTGCAAATGCTTGCACATGTGTAATTTTGATTCCATTTAAAAAAGGCTCTAGAGGGGATCAAATTAAAAATGCAAAATTACTAGAAAATCAAAATGCTTGCATTTATATAGATGAAGATGAAATTTTAAATACAAATATTTTGAAAATTATAAAAGAAACTTTAAAAGACAGAGAAAAAATCAACTCTCTTAAAGCAAATATTGAAAAATTCAATAATAAGAATTCTTCAACTTTAATAGCCAAATTACTAATAAAAGATATTAAGGAGACAAAATTTAAATGATAGTAAACGATCCTGTGAAAATAACCGGAATAGTAGACATACTAATAATAATAATTTTTACATCTTTGGGATTTAGAGGATTTTTAAGAGGATTTATTAAAGAAATTAGCGGATTTGCCGAAGTTTTTATTTTAATACTACTACTTTACAAAAAAACTGAAGATTTTAGAATACTGGTTGAACCAATTATTGAACTATCCTACATTCAAGCACTACTTGTGTTTTTTCTGCTTATACATATAGGATTTTTAATCCTACAATCCTTAATAGAATCAATAATAAGCCAACTTAGATTATTATTCTTCAATAGAATACTAGGCTTAGTACTTGGTCTACTTGAAGCTTTTGGAATAATTGCAATCGTGGTTTACATAATACACTCACAGCAAATATTTAAGCCTGAATATTTGCTAAAAGAAAGCAAGCTACTTGATTACTTGACACCTGGAATAAACTATCTATTTAAAATCTCAAAAACAAAATAAGGAACCAATAATGACAACGCTTCCAAATATTGCCAAAGACATAATAAACGCATATGATAAAAAAATATTGCCAAATGCAATTCTTTTACTAGGAGAAAAGTTTTCATCAAAAAAGGTCAGCGCAATTGAGCTTGCTAAAAAAATATTAAACGAAAAAAACCTAACAAATCCCAATTTGCTCATTTTTTCAAATCTAGATACAATAGAAGCAAAAGCGCATCTTTCTACAAATTCACAAAAAATAGTAAATAAATATTTAGAATACATTAAAACTGTAATTTTTACCAAATGTTATTTCAGTAATGAAAAAAATTTAAAAAAAATAGAGAAAAATATCAACTACATTAATTCTGTTTATTATAAAAAAGAACATAATATAAACATAAAAAATGAGCTTATAAAAAATATAGAAAATATAAACAAAGAACTAACTCACAGCATTACTCTTTATGATGTAAAAAAAATTCAGACTTGGATTTTTTCTCAAAAAGAAAAACCAAAAGTAATCTACATAAACGAAATCGAAAATTTATCATTCAATGTGCATAATTCACTTTTAAAAATACTAGAAGAGCCTCCTTCAAATATTTACTTTATCTTATCAGCAAGAAATAAAAATAAAATACCTAAAACAATACTTTCAAGGCTTAGAGTCTACAATTTCACAAAACAAGCTAGAATATTAGAAATTCAAAGATTTAAAGAAAGCTTTCTAATAGACAAAGATATAACAATTGAGGAATATTTTGCCTCATTTTACAAAGAAGAAAGCAAAAAAATAAAAAAAGAATTGATAAAAATTTTAAATATAATAAAAGAAAAAAAATCCATATTTAATCTTGAAGAAATCGACTTTATAAAAGATAATCAAAGCTTTCAAATATTCTTAAACGAACTTACAATAAGCATTAGAAAAGATTTTTTAGAAAATAAGATAAATTTTAATCAATATCTCAAATACACAAAACATTTGAAAAATATTTACAAATATCGCCCTTATAATCAAAATAAAAAATTAATAATAGAAAACTTGATGCTAAATTACGAAGAGATATGAATAATTTTTTTAAAAAAGCTTTAACAAAGCTAAACAAATTGTCTAACGAACAAAAAACTAAATTTATTGAACAAATTTACAAAAAAGTAGAAATATATGACGGAATATTTGCATCTATTAATGAAGGAATAATTGTGCTTGACAAACAAAACAACATAATCTATTCAAACAAGATTTTATACCAAATTTTAGCTTTAACATCTAAATCAAAAATAGAAATTCTTGATGATATTCAAATTCCAATCTTAATTAATATGATAAAAGAACTAGTTAGAACAGAAGATAAAATAATAGGACTAGAAGTTCCAATCTCAAACAATATATACATTAAAATTTCATTTATGCCTTATGTAAAAGAAAAAAAACTTGAAGGCAACATTATTTTAATCGAAGACATTAAAGAAAAAAAGAAAAAAGAAGAACTATTTAGAAGAGTTGAGGCTTTGGCCTCTTTTACAAGACATGCAAGAAATATTGCTCATGAAATCAAAAATCCACTTGGAGCAATCGATATAAATTTACAACTACTAAAAAAGGAAATTAAAAAACAAAAAATCAAAAATGGTAAAGCTGATAATTATTTTAAAATAATAAAAGAAGAAATTAATAGAGTAGACCAAATAGTAACAGAATTTTTATTAACTGTAAGGCCAATAAAAATCAACTTACAAGAAAAAGATATTAAACAAATAATAAACAGTGTATGTGAATTGTTAAATCCTGAATTAGAAAATAAAAATATAAAACTATTGCTTAATTTAAACAAAATAAGCAATATCCTCATTGATGAGAAACTCTTAAAACAAGTTATTATAAACATCGTTAAAAACGCAGAAGAAGCACTCTTTGAAACAAAAAAAGAAATAAAAAAAATAGAAATTTTTCTTTTCGAAAAAGACAATAAAATATATATCAACATAAAAGATAATGGAAATGGAATAAAAGATGAAGTAAAAGAGGAAATATTCAAACCCCAATTCAGCACAAAAGAAAAAGGAAGTGGAATAGGTCTTACTATTTCTTATAAAATAATAAAAGAACTTGGAGGTGAAATTTTTGTGGAAAGCAAAGAAAACAAAGGTACTATTTTTACAATTACACTTCCTAAACTAAATAAAAAAAATATTTTAATTGAGGGATATTGAAAATGAGCAAAATACTTGTAGCCGATGATGAAAAAAATATTAGGGAAGGAATTGCTACTTACCTTGAAGATGAAGGATATTTCGTTTTCACTGCTAGCGACGGAGAAGAAGCTCTTGAAACAATTGAAAATGAAAATCTTGATGTAATAATATCTGACCTTAGAATGCCTCAAATATCTGGAGAAAAATTGCTCAAAATAGTTAAAGAAAAAAACCCAGAAATACCTTTTATTATTTTAACGGCCCACGGAACAGTTGATTCTGCTGTAGATGCCATGAGAGAGGGTGCTTACGATTTTTTAACAAAACCCTTAGATCTTGAAAGACTCTTGTTAATAATAAAAAGATCATTAAATAAAAAAGAAAATACCGATAATGAAAATGTCAATTTAGAAAATATACTCATCAGAAAAGATTTAAAATACTATGAACAAATTATAGGAAAATCACTATTGATGCAAAAAATTTTTGAACTTGTAATAAAAACAGCAAAATCAAATGCATCTGTTCTTATAACAGGCGAAAGTGGTGTTGGTAAAGAAATAATAGCCGATGCTATTTTTGATCTTTCAGATAGAAATGATAAACCATTTATAAAAGTAAATTGTGCTGCACTTTCTGAAAGCATCCTTGAAAGCGAACTTTTTGGTCATGAAAAAGGAGCATTCACTGGCGCAATTTCCCAAAAAAAAGGAAGATTTGAACTTGCAAACAAAGGTACAATTTTTCTTGACGAGATAGCAGAAATTTCACCTGAAATTCAAGTTAAACTTTTAAGAGTACTGCAAAACAAAACCTTTGAACGTGTTGGTGGAGAAACTACAATTAAAGTTGACATTAGACTTCTAGCTGCAACAAATAAAAACATTGAAGAGGAAATTAAAAAGGAAAAATTTAGAGAAGATTTATTTTATAGATTAAATATTATTAATATAAACATACCCCCTTTAAGAGAAAGAAAAGATGATATATCCCATTTAACAAACATACTAATAAGAAACGTAGCAAAAGAAAACAATAGAAAAGAAAAAACCCTTTCTAATGATGCGGTGAAAGCTCTCTATTATTACGATTGGCCAGGAAATATTAGAGAATTAAAAAATGTACTTGAAAGCGCATTAATATTATCAAAAGGCAAGCAAATCACTAAAGAAGATTTACCACCAAAAATCAAAAACAATAAAAATCTTATATTTAAAATAACATTACCAATAGGAATTAGCCTAAAAGAGGCTGAAAAAGAAATAATAAAACAAACGCTTTTTCATTTTAAAAATAACAAAAGCAAATGTGCTGAAATATTAAAAATAGGAAGAAAAACTTTACACAATAAAATAATCGAATATCATATTGATCAATAAGATTTATTTTAAATTATAAAATAATAATCAATACAAAACAATAATATTGCTTTAAATTAAATGTATAGTTTTGAAACCAAAAAATTTTTCAATATCAATAATTATATTAAAATGAAACACTTTCTTTCAAAACTCTGATGCAAAAGTGTAAAAATATTATTAATAAAAAATTAATTATACATTATTATTTATTAATAAT
Organism: [Borrelia] lusitaniae; assembly: GCF_030440365.1. Classification (GTDB taxonomy): domain Bacteria; phylum Spirochaetota; class Spirochaetia; order Borreliales; family Borreliaceae; genus Borreliella; species Borreliella lusitaniae. The sequence goes on along the minus strand of NZ_CP124050.1, from coordinate 804,953 downwards.
CAATATTATTTAATAATGCTATATTTAGTTGGCTATAACCTAGCTTTACTTTAAAAAATTTAAAGGATTAATAGGAATGTTTTTTTTTAATATTTCAAAGTGTAAATGGGGCCCTGTTGAACGCCCCGTTTGTCCTACCCTTCCAAGAAATTCGCCCGATTTAATCAAATCTCCTATCTTTACCGAATATGAATTTAAATGCCCGTAAAGAGATTTGATATTATTTTTGTGGCCAACTACAACAAAATTACCATAAAGATCATTGTATCCAACTTCAATAACTATTCCAGAAGAAGAAGAATACACTTCTGTATTCATTGGAGCTGCAAGATCTATCCCTGTATGAAAACTTTTATTACCAGTGAAAGGATCATTTCTGAATCCAAAATCAGAACTAACAATAAATTTTTTTAAAGGAAAAATGAAGTTAGAATTTAAAAAAAAGAGCAACTCTGTGCCTGAAAAAAGACCAAAACCTGGATTCTTGGCAAAATCAAAAAAATAAAACTCATAAACTCTATCATTTCTTTTAATTTTTACTTTTTCAGCTTTAGTAAGATCCCTTGTTGCTAAAAGCAAATTATTAAACCTATAATCTTTACTATCAAAAACAAAAACTCCTTTTTTACTAGGAATAAGAATCTCTTGCCCAACACTTACAAAAGGAGAATCTAATAAATTAACGGTAGCAATACCAGACTGCCATCCATTTATTTTATTAGCAATTTTAAAAAAAGTATCCCCTTTCTTAACTTTATATAAGTAAAAAAACAGGGGAATATGCTGTTTTTTATTATATTTAAAAACTTTGGTTTTAAGATCAGAAAAAATAGGATCTTTTCTTGAAAAATTTTTTATTTCCGGATAAGGAAAAACACAAATTATTTTTAAAAAAATAAAAACTACTTTGAATAACAAAAAAATTTTACTCATACTACAAATTCTTCCAGGATTAATTCATTATAATAAAAAAAATATAAAAAAAATAAATCATGCTTAAGCCTTGTAAATAATAACAAACTGTAATAAACTTTCTCTCAACATGGAACTAAACGAATACCAAGAAAAAGCAAAAAAAACTGCTAAGTATAAAAATAAAAAAGAAGAATTAATTCTAACAACACTTGGTCTTGCTGGGGAAACCGGAGAAGTTGTTGAAAAAATAAAAAAATTGGGAAGAGATAAAAATTATATTATTGATGGTGAGTATTTAACATCAATTAAAAAAGAGCTTGGAGACGTTTTGTGGTACTTGTCAAATTTAAGCAACAACTTAGGCATTACGCTTGAAGATGTTGCCCTTACAAATCTAAAAAAAATACAAACACGATATGAAAATGGAACAATAAATGGCGAAGGTGATGACAGATAAAGAATTCAAATTGAAAATATTTAAAGTCTAAAAATAAAAATGCTTAATATTTATATCAAGGGAATTTTACTTGGAATTGCAAACATAATCCCAGGTGTTTCTGGGGGAACACTGGCTTTAATATTAAGAATTTATTACAAAATAGTAAATTCTATTTCAGAAATCTTAAAGCTCACAAAAATTAAAAAAAATTTAACGTTTTTAGCTATTTTGGCAACAGGAATGTTAACCTCAATATTATTGACTGCAAAAATATTTAAAGCTTATGCCTTTGATAATGGAATAATAGAAGCATTGCTAATAGTCTTTTTCATAGGATTAACATTCGGGAATATGCTAACACTAAAAACAGAAATATCTATAAAAGAAATAAATAGTAATACAAAAATATTAAAGCATTTGTTGTTTTTTATTGGCATAGCTATTATTGTGCTATTCTTAATAATCAAAGAATCTAATATACAATTGCAAAGTACAATACCTAAAGACAAAAACTCAATAAAATATTACTTATTATTAGTATTTGCTGGAACAATAAGCGGAGCATCAATGATCTTGCCGGGAATCTCAGGATCTGGAGCACTTTTACTACTTGGCTTTTATAAAGAAATAATACTTATTATATCCGAATTTAACATTGCTCTTATTACAATATTTACAACAGCTGCAACAATAGGAATAGCTACATCAATATTAATAATAAAGAAAATAATAGATAATCACTTAAATAATTTTATTCATCTATCAAGAGGCCTAATTTTTGGATCAATTCTACAAATGATATTAATCGTATTAAAATTAAATTTTAAAATTAACTTTACATCTTTTACATCTTTGGGAACATCATTTATATTGGGAATACTTACAAACAACAAAATAGCTAAAAACGTAAATAAACAATTTAAAAATACCGAAGACCGGACTTGAACCGGTACGGAGCTTCCTCCTCAGGATTTTAAGTCCTGTGTGTCTACCACTTCCACCACTTCGGCATAGAATACTATAATAAATAATATTATATTACGATGTCAAGTTAAACAAGAAAATAAATTTAAAACTTAATTGATAACTATTTTTTGAGGAAAATTCTCAATAACATAATTGCTATACAAATAATCTAAAATTACAAACATAAATGAATATAAAGAAACCTTAGCAAAAAAATTAGAAAAAACTCTAAAATCAATTTTATTTGCCAACATTGAAATATTGCTTGAATCATTTATTAAGCTAAAAAATCCATTTTTGATTAATAAATCAAAAATAACAAATTCAGATTCATCCAAAATAAACATTAATTTATCCATTTGGGCTTTTAAATATAAAATTTGCTCACTAATTTGCAAACTGGTAGAATTTTTAATAAAATCATTGCTTAAATTATAAATAACAATCCCATAGTTATTACCCTTAAATTCGAAATTAACAAGCAATCCTAATTTTAAATAGTCATAATCTTGCATTACACTTAAAACTTTAATATTTATTTTACGCTTAGAAAGAATGCTAACAGAAAGTCCTTCCCCTTGATTAATAAAATAAGCATTCTTAAAAGTTCTAAATAAAACTCTATTATTGATTAAATCAAGAACATCTTTATTTTCAAGGTTCTTAATAATTATTAAATCAAAACTTTGATTTAGAATATTATAAGCAGAATCTAATAATTCTTGAAAAGAATTATTAGATAAATTAAAATTTGCAACCTTAAGCTCCAAAATACTAAAATTTATATCTACAAAATTGCAAGAAAAAAATAAAACACTAAGCAGAAATAAACTCTTCAAGTTGAAACTTCGTCTCAACAACTTCAAATACAAGTCCATACTTTTTTGCAGCGCCACTGTCTAACCAAAAATCCCTATCAGTATCCTTTTCTATTTTAGAAATCTTTTGACCTGTTTCTTTTGAAATAATATTATTAAGTTCTTTTTTAACTTTATTTAACTCATTAGTATAAATCTCAATATCTGTGGCAACTCCTTTAAATCCACTCAAAGGTTGATGCAATAAATACCTGGCAAAAGGCAATGAAAATCTATTTTCTAATTTTGCAGCCAAAAAAATTAAAGCAGCAGCGCTAGCAACAAGCCCTACTCCAACTGTAAAAACTTTAGGCTTAACAAAACGAATCATATTAAAAATAGCAAATCCAGCATCAATATCGCCTCCTTCTGAATCAATGTACACAAATATAGGCTTTTTAAAATCCAAAGTCTCTAACAACAATATTTTTTCCTGAAAAAGCCGAGAAACATCCTTATTAATCTCACCAGCAATCACTATTGATCTACTCTTTAAAGCTAATGATTTATCATGCAAAGCACAAATATTATTATCTTCTTTACTGGCCATAAAACATCCCTTATACAAAAACATAATGATATATTATAATTGAAAATAAAAGGTTTTTAAACAATAATAAAGCTTGAAAACTAAAATTATACCTAATTCCTGTAAAGCAAAAGATTAATAAATCTTTAATTAAACTTCATTATAGTCAAAAAATACTCTAAATTTATAAATAAGCAAAATCTAAAAAGGAGTTTATAATGCATCATGAATTTGCAGTTATCGGAGGGGGAATAGCAGGAAGCACTCTTACTTACGAACTACTTAAAAGAAATAAAAAAGTAATTCTTTTTGATGATGAAGATACAAAAGCAACAATAATAGCAGGCGGACTTATTAATCCTATTATGGGGAGAAAAATGAACATTGCCTGGAGAGAACCGCATATTTTTGAATTTGCAAAAAATTACTATCAAGAAATTGAAAAAACCATTAAATCCAACTTTTTTATAGAAAAAAATATCTTTAGACCCTTTACTACTGAAAATCAAAAAAATGAACTGATTGATAAACTTGAAAATGATGGAAACATGAAAAACTTTATTTTAAAAATAAAAGATGAAAAAATTTATAATTTCTCAAACGACTTTAACGGCGGAATGATAATAAAAGGCGCTAGGATTAATACAGAAATCTATATAAAAAATATTAAAAAATATTTCATCAAAAAAAAATCATACGTAAACAAAAATATCGACGAAAATAAAATTAAACTTGGAGAAAGTTTTTTCAAAATAAAAGATTTCAAATTTGAAAAATTAATATTTGCAAAAGGATATAAAGAAAAACTTAAAGGATTTTTTTCCTACCTCCCGTTTGAGCCTGCAAAAGGAGAAATCATTATATTAGAATGCAAAAAATTAAATTTTAAAGAAGTTTACAATAGACACGTATCTTTAATTCACCTAAAAGGCAATAAATTTTACCTTGGGGGCACTTACGAATGGAATACTTGGAATACACTTACAAATGAATGGGCAAAATTAGAATTATTGAAAAAATTTAAAAAAATAACAAATCTAAAATGCAAAGTCATTGATCAAAAAGCACACATAAGGCCTTCAACTCTTGACAGAGAGCCTTTCTTGGGGGAACACCCCGAACATAAAAATATCTTCATATTAAATGGTTTTGGAACAAGGGGCATATCAATGGCTCCATACTTATCCAATTTATTAGTTAATAATATTGAAAAAATTGAAAAAATTCCAAATCATTATAATATTAAAAGATATGCAAAATATTACAATATTTTGCATCATTCTTAAAATCAAAATTTTTAAGCTTATACAAAGAGTAATTCCATCTCTTAATATTTCTAAATCCATGAAAAAATAATATAATGTTTAAGTTAAACTAAAATAATTCTTATAGAAAGAGAAACTAAAAATGAAGCAAGATTTAACCAAGCAATTAAAGCTAATTAACACTTTCAAAACAAACCGGGAGAATAATCTTTGGGATTCAACATTAACATTATAGGAACTGGGGGAACAAGACCCCTTCACAATAGATATTTGTCATCCTTGCTAATCGAATACAATGGAGACAATTTTTTATTCGATTGTGGAGAAGGAACTCAAATGTCTTTAAGAAAACAAAAAATATCTTGGCAAAAAATAAAAATGATTTGCATTACGCACCTACATGCTGATCACATTACAGGACTACTTGGAATAGTAATGCTAATGTCACAAAGTGGAGAAACAAGAAAAGATCCATTAATAATTGCTGGACCTGTTGGAATAAAAAACTATACAGAAACTAATATAGATATGCTTAAAATATATAAAAACTATGAAATAATTTATAAAGAAATAATCATAGATAAAACCGAAAAAACAATATATGAAGATAAAACAAAAAAAATTGAATATATAAAACTAAAACATTCAATAGAATGTATTGGATATTTATTCATAGAAAAAGATAAACCTGGCAAATTCAATACAGAAAAAGCAGAAGAGTTAAATATCCCTAAAGGGCCTATTAGAAAAACTCTCCAAGATGGAAAAGAAATACTAATAAACGGAAAAATTATAAAGCCATCAGAAATACTTGGAAAATCTAAAAAAGGATTAAAAGTTGCATACATTGCAGATACTGGTTATTTTAAAGAGCTCATAGAGCAAATCAAAAATTTCAACCTTGTAATAATTGAGAGCACATTTAAAAATGAACTTAAAAAAGAAGCAGATAAAAAACTTCACCTAACAGCTGGTGGAGCTGCAAATATTGTCAAACAAGCAAAAGTTTTACAAACAGGACTTATTCATTTTAGTGAAAGATATACATTAAGAAAAGATCTTGAAAATTTACTAAAGGAGGCAAAATTGGAATATCCGGATGGAGAAATTTTTTTAACAAAAGATGGAATGAGGCTTGAAGCAAGCAAAAATAACTTTATTATTAAATAGGAGGATATATGATAAACGTAGAAAAAGTTACCAAAATGTATGGCTCATTTACAGCACTATTTAATGTTAGCTTTAAGGTTGAAGAAGGTGAAGTGCTTGGCATACTTGGCCCAAATGGAGCCGGAAAGTCGACATTAATCAAAATTTTAACATCGTTTCATTATCCAAGCAAAGGTAATGTAAAAATTTTTGGGAAAGATATTGTAGAGCATTCAAAAGAAATACTACAACAAATAGGATATGTTCCTGAAAAACTAGCTCTTTATCCAGAACTTTCTGTTAAAGAATATTTAAAATTCATATCGGAAATAAAAGGTGTTAAAAAAATAAAAAAAGAAATTGACAAAGTAGTAAGCATATTCAAATTAAAAGAAGTTGAAGACAAGCTGATTTCTCAACTTTCAAAAGGATTTAAACAAAGAGTAGGAATAGCTGGAGCTTTAATAAACAATCCCAAACTTGTAATACTTGACGAACCAACAAATGGTCTTGATCCAAATCAAATAATTGAATTTAAAGAATTCTTAAAAGAGCTCACAAAAGAAAGTACAATATTATTCTCTTCACACATACTAAGCGAAGTAGAATCTATTTGTAAAAGAATAATTATTGTAAACAACGGAGTAATTGTTGCTGATGACACAAAAGAAAACATTATTAAAAACAAACTCAAAGAGATTGAAATAGAATTAATAGCTTTAAAAAAATCTGAAAATGAAAAAAAACTTTTTAATAGCAAAAATGATATTTTTACATTAATAAAACTTGAAGAACAAGAGAAAAATTTAAACATTTCATTAAAACTATCTCAAGGCAAAACCGAAGAAGATCTTTTTAGCTATATAGTAAAAAATAACATAATCTTAAAAGCAATGATCCCAAAACATGAAAGCCTTGAAAAGATATTTAGCAAATTAACCAAGGAGAGAGAAAAATGAAAATAGATTTAAAGCAATCTTTATCGCTTTCTAAAAAAGAACTAAAAATATTATTTGGAACTCCAACCGCATACGTTGTGATGCTATTTTTTTTAATATTCATAAACTTTTCATTTATTTTTTTATCAGGATTTTTCATTAAAGACAATGCATCTCTTACTTCTTATTTCTCTTCAATGCCTATTATTTTAATGTTAGTACTGCCAGCACTTAGCATGGGAGTATTCTCAGAAGAACATAAAACAGGAAGCATTGAACTTCTTTATGCTCTACCACTAAGCCCTCAAGAGATAGTTTTGGGTAAATTTATTACGCTTAAAATATTTACCTTAATACTATTCTCACTGACATTGCCTCTTACAATAATGACAATTTTCATGGGCGAATTTGATCTTGGAATAATATTGCTTCAATACATAGGGATAATTCTTTATTCTCTCTCTGTGCTAAGCATGGGAACATTTATCTCCTCTATTACAAAAAGTCAAATAGTCTCTTACATTCTAACCGTATTTACACTGATATTAATACTCTTTTCTGGGAAATTGGTTATGATTTTTGGAAAAGAAAATATAATAGGAGAAATGCTTAATTTTATTTCAATAACTAACCATTTTAGCTATTTTAATATGGGCATACTAAACCTATCAGACTTTGTTTATTTTATTACATTCACAATCACATTTCTAATACTAAGCACACACAGCATAACGCTAAAAAAATGGAGATAAAATTATGAAAAATAAAGAAAATGAAGTTTTAAACCTAACTTTAAACCTTACAATAATCTTTTTGATTTTTTGCAATATATCTATTTTCATTTTTAAAATAGACTTTACAAAACACAAAGCTTTTACAATATCTAAAGTTACAAAAAATTTATTTTCAAGTGCAAATGAAACAATATATATAACATATTACAATTCAGGAAGCCTTGAAAACTATTTTGCTTTTCCAAATCAAATAAAAAATTTTCTAATTAGTTTTTCTGATGCTTCAAAAGGCAAAGTGATTTATAAAGAAATTGATGCTGATAAAATTTCAACACCATTAGAGCAAATTGGAATTCCTTCTCAGCAAATCGACTTAAGAGATATTAATCAACTCTCAATACTTAAAATATACTCAGGAATTGAAATAATTTACGAGGGGAAAAGAGAAATAATACCGGTTGTAACAGAAATAAGCAATTTAGAATATGACCTTGCAAATGGACTTGACAAGCTAATAAACAATACAAAAAAAGTTTTAGGACTTGCTTTTGGAGACAGCACTTTAAAAGAAGCACACAAAAACTTTTCTGAAATAATGCAAAAAGCATTTGGTATTGAAATAAAAGAAATAGATTTAAAAACAGAAAAATTAGAAGACATAAGAAAAGAAATAAATGGATTATTCATTATTGGTGCTAAAGAAATCGATGAAGAGATTGTAAAAAAAATTGACGATTTTATTGTTAATGATGGAAAAATATTTGTTGCAACAAGCGCAATTGACTACAATCCTCAAAATCCATATGGCATAACTCCTATTAAATCTAAACTATTTGATCTATTTGAAAGCTATGGTATAAAATATAACGATAATATTATTCTTGACAAAAGAGCACCCACAATCTTTTTAGGTGGCAATTTCCAAACTTATTATCCATGGATCTTAATAGATAAAAGCAATATTTTAAAAGAAGACATGCCGCTGATGAAAAATTTTTATTCTGCTACAATTCCTTGGAGCAGCTCATTAGAACTTGTAAAAAAAGATGAGGCAGAAGTAAAATTTTTACCTTTATTTGCAAGCTCCAAACAATCATGGCAAGTTAGAGAGCCTAACCTTTCAAACATATCTTTGAATGCATTTGAAGTTCCAAATAAATTTGAAGAAAATAAACTCAAAACACTAGGATATGCAATTGAGGGAAAAGTTAAAAGTCCTTATAAAGAACAATATTCTAAAAATTCTAAAATAATCCTAACAGGATCAAGCATGATATTTAGTGATTATATGTACAACGGCTCTCCATCAAACTTTGAACTATCAGGAAGAATTTCGGATTATTTAATGCAAAAGGAAGAATTTTTTAATATTAAGTCTAGAGAAGTACGAGCTAAACTTAAATTCCCAAGCTCTTCAAACGAAATGGCTAATGCAAAGTTTTCATTAATAATTGTTAACTTAATTATTCTTCCAACAATAATATTAATATTTGGACTTGTTAGATTTACTAGAAAAAGAAAAGCAAATTAAAAATAAAGGAGTGTTTATGACAAAACCAAAAATATTCTCAATCAATAAAGAAAAAATAAAAATATTGATAATAATAATGCTAACATCTACATTCTTATTGGGAATAATTTTTTCAAATGAAAATAAAGTAGCAAGGATCCTGGAAGAAAAATTTTTTGATTTTGACTCGAATTTAATTTCTAAAATTGAAACAGAGCTTGAAGGAACACTAACAAAACTTGGTAAAGATTGGACGCTAACATACAACAAACAAAATATTCCCGTTGACAATAAAAAAGTTAATTCTCTAGTAAAAGCATTAGACGAGCTTCAAAAAAATAAACTTGTAAGCAGAGACCAAAAAAAACACAAAGAACTAGGAATAGGAGAAAATCCAAGCTTTAAATTATTTGACAATAATAATAAACTGTTAACAGAAATTTTTGTTGGAAAACCAGGAGAAGGCGACTCAAGACTGGCATACATTAAAGGTAGTGACGAAAATGTTTACTTAACAAAAAATATTTTCTTATCATACAAAGGGAATTCTTATAATACATTTTCAGATACTACATTATTTCAAGAAAAAAACACAAAATTAGAAAATTTATCATTTAAAATAATGATACAACCAAACAAAGAAAATGAAAATAATATAAATAATAGCTATGAGATTACCACTAAAGACGGCCTTTATTTTTTAAATAACCAAAAAATGCCAAAAGAAAGACCTTTAAATATTATTGCCGAATTTAAAGCTGATGGACTTGAAATTGATAAATCTAAAATAGATGACTATAAACTTCAATATAAAATTGAAATCAAATGGAGCAATAAAAGTGTTAATAATATTGAAGTTTACTTTAATAAAAACGAAGAAAATGACAAAGATATATTAATCAAAAAAGATAAAGATGAATATTACTACACAACTAGCAAATGGACTTTTTTTGACGTATTCAACTTAGAAAAAAAACTAAAAGAAGAAAATAATGTTTCTAGCAATGACAATCAAGAAGATCACCATGATAATCAAAACAATGTAGATTAATCTTGCTATATATTTAAAAAAATAAATATAAATATAATCAAAATGTAAACATGGCAATAAACAACATTTTATCAAAAGATAAAATGTTGTTTAGCTTTGCTAATAAGTTTGTCTTTTAAATGAAAATTAAAATGTTAGCTAAAATCAAAAAACCATTCGACTTAAAAATTAATTTAAAAATTTTTATAGAAAAATAAAATAGAATTTAAAAGAATAGATTCTCTAACCTTTAGTAAGTAAAAATTTAACTTTTTTTAAAACTTCATACTCTTGTCTAATTTTAAAATTATTTCTATTAGGATTTAACTCAAGCTCAGTTTCTACCCTATCAATGAAATTTATTAATATGGCTTTTTCATCGCTATTTAGCACAACATTACTTAAAGACTCTTCAGCATTAAATTTGCTCACAACCTTTTCAACATCATTAAAGTTAAAATGAGAAAGAGAATTATCCTCAGTTATATTTTTAAAACTAGGTTTTTCGCAATTAGCAATATTATTACTTGGGTCTTGATCTGCTCCATCTCTCAAATTATCACGCAAATTTTTCTCTGCATCATTAGGAAAAGAGTCCCCAATAACTTGAGAATCTAAGTCGTCTTTTAAAATGTTTTCAAAATCATCAAATTCCTTTAACTCAAGATTTTCACCAGAAGAGCTCTTAAGAATCGTAGAATTAACACTGTTCTCAAGCTCAATATTGCCATCCTTATCAATTAAATCCAAATGTTGTTTATTATCTACAAAGCTCTCCAATTTTTCATTATGATCGTTACGATTGCTTAATTCGATATTTTCTAAGGACAAATTATCACTGCCAACACCAATCCCTTCTTTTTCAACAGAAGAATTAGAAAAATTATCAGCCACATGCAAATTGCTAGTCAAATCAAAATCTTTATCTCTATTAAATTCAACATCATACTGAACCCCTTCACTTTCTTTTGGAACATAATTAATGCCTTCAAGCAGTGCATCTAATTCTTCTTTATCAATAGAAATATTGGGCAAATTGCCTTCTTTTTTTGAAAATGAATCCTCACTCTCAGACGACTTTTTTTCAAAATCTTTCAAATCAGAAGCAATAAAATCTCTTTGAACAAGCTTAAGCCCATTATCAAGCATTTCTTTTTCAACCCTCTCAACTCGAAGCTCCACATCCTTTAAACAATTAATTAATTCACCATGTCTTTCTTTTAATATATTATCGAGTTTTAACAGTTTCTCATCTAAAAAAATTTTAAGATTATCTGAGGCCGTAGGAATAATCTCAACAGACTCATTTCTTAAAAAGACTTTTTCTATATCAAAATCAACTTCTTTGGGACCTTCTTTGATAAAAAAGATACTTTCCTTCATGTAAAACTTGCTCTCCAAAACCACTCAGTATAATAATTACAATCTAAATCAACTTTAACTACTTGTAAATATAGTATATTAAGAATATAATTACAAGCTATATGACTATTTATAAAAAAATTGCAATGTCTTTTTACTCAGGAATACTAAGCTACTTTATAATAGCTCCCATATTTGGAGAGAGAGGATTTGTTAATTATCAAAAATTGAATAACAACTTAACATTAATAAAAAATCACATCGAAAAACTAAAAGAAATTCAAAAAAAATTAAAAGCAAGATATATTAATTTACAAGTATCTAAATCAGAAATTCTAAAAGAAGCCAACAAATTAGGATATTACCCAAAAAAATCAACAGTAATAAAAATCAACAACAATAAAGATCAATATAACCAAGGGCAAATATTGGCCCTACAAAACCCTCTTTCCAAAAATAAAAATTTTTACTTTATATCAATAGCAATAGGTTTAATTTATTATTTTTTATCAAGTTGTATTATTCAAACCAAAAAAATTACAAAAAATAATAAAATTACTTCCAAAAACTCCAAGGATTAGTATTTATTGAAAATATTTTTTCTAAAAAATATAGTATATTTATTAATTAATTTAATTTGTGCATCATTTTTTTGCGTATCGTTAGTGAATTTTTTTTCAAATGAACAACATCATACTCCTTTTATTAAAACAAATATCCTAAAAAATTACTTACAATACATTGGAATATACAAAAGCATAGAAAGATATACCCTAATACATGACTTCAATCCTAAGTCAACAAAATTAGAAAAAAATTGCTTTTTAAAGCATATAGCTGGCAATTCATATATAATATACAAAACAAAAAATCAAGGAATACTATGGGGTGATTATCGGTACTCTTTGCTAAGCAAAGGAAAGCCAACCACTAAAATAATTTTTAATAAATTATTCAATACTTTAAAAATTTCAATTCCAGGCGCCCTGCTCTCTTATATTATAGCAATAGTATTTATTATAATTTGGAAAATTTATATAAAAAATAACCTACTAAACAATTTTCTAGAATATTTAATGATATTACTCCACTCCATGCCAAGAAACTTAACAGTGTTTTTAATATTGTCTTTAATATATTACCTTAATTTAAATCCAAAAAATTTAATAATGGGTGGATTTGCATGGTTTTTTTCATTTTTCATATTTAATTCTGTAATTTTTAAACAAGCTCTTGATAAAACTTTATCAGAATTTTACATAAAAGCTGCACAATCAAGAGGAATAAATAAATTACAAATAATCTTAAAACATGGATTAATTGCATCAATAACACCATTAATTACAAACATGAGGCCTATTCTTACAACTGCTTTTTTTGGAGCATCAATGATTGAATCAATGTTTGAAATTGATGGAATTGGAGCATTATATTTAAATGCTTTAAAATTCAACGATTATGCTATCTCTAAGGATTTGATTTTTATTGGTGTTTTCATTATGCTTATTCCAAATATAATAACAGATATACTGATTTATAAAATAAACCCATATAAGGACATTCTAAATTAATGAAAGTAGATATAATAGTAAAAAAAATTTATATTATACTCTTTGGCATATTTACTGTATTGTTAATCATTACTCCAGCACTGGTTAATGAAAATTCAAAAATTGCAATCTACAAAAAAGATCCAAATAAAGTTTATTTAAAACCTATCGAAAAAATGCCTATGCCACCCACAAAAGACAATCCACTAGGAATCGACAAAATGGGAAGAGATATTATGGCAAGACTAATACTTGCAACCAGAAACTCTATTCTGCTTTCACTAAGCTACGCAACAATTTCAGCAGCAATTGGAATCTTTATTGGAGCAATAATTGGCATGCTTAATTTTGAAATTTGCATGCTAATTTCAAAATTAATCGAAGCATTACAAACGTTACCCTTTTTTTATATTGTATCTTTAGTTTTTTACTACTTTTTAAACCAAAAAACTTACAATATGATTCAAACAGCAACACTATTGGCATTGATTCATGGGTGGATTAGGTTCGCTTTTATTGCAAGAAACAATACATTGATAATAAAAAATTTAGATTATGTTAAAGCCAGTGAAATTATGGGAGCAAGTAAAATTAAAATAATATTGCGCCACATTTTTCCAGAAGTATTCTCATCAATATCATCCATAATCCCATTACAAATGGCAAGAAGTCTTACTACTTTCGAGGTGGTAAGCTTTTTACAAAAACAAGATAAAAATCTATATCCTAGTCTTGGAGAACTACTAAACTATATGGAAATGGGTAATAAATATCTATGGATATGGATCAATCCTCTATTCATATTAATAGGTATAAACATAATATTAGCAATAATAAATTTAAAGCTTAGGAAAAAAATGAAACATTTAATATCATCTTAACTAAAAAAATTAACAAACTCTTGGGGCAAATTTTTCTAAAAAACAATTAACACAACTTGCACTTCTAGAAGTACAAATTTCTCTTCCATGCTTATTGATAGCCATAGAAAATCTATACTGCTTACAAGGTTCTATTCTTCTTTTTAGATCCAGTTCAATCTTAATAGGAGAATTTTCTAAAGAAAGAGCATGCCTTGTAATAACTCTGCTAAAATGAGTATCTACAATAATTGCGGGCTTATTGTAAACAGATCCAAGAATAACATTTGCTGTCTTTCGACCTACTCCGGGTAACTTAACAAGATCAAAAATATTATTTGGAATAACACCATTAAATTTTTCCAAAATATCAATAGAACAATTTACAATATTTTTAGCTTTCCTTGAATAAAAACCGGTCTTATAAATTAATTTTTCAACATCTCTCACATTTGCTCTTGATAAACTTTCAAAATTGCCATACCTTTCAAAAAGATATGGAGAAATTTTATTCACCAAATTATCTGTTGTTCTTGCACTTAAAATCACCATTATTAAAAGCTCATAATTATTTTTATAATTTAAAAAAGGTTTAACATCAGGATATCTAAGCAAAGTTTCATCAACAATCAAATCAAGATTGATCATAAAAAAATTATAAACACAAAACAGAAATAAAAAAACATACAAAGTAAAGATATCTAGAATTTATTGACAAGGATTTTTCAAAATGATATACTCATCATTAGCGTTTAAAATGCACCAATAGCTCAATTGGATAGAGCAACAGACTTCTAATCTGTAGGTTTTAGGTTCGAGTCCTAATTGGTGCGCTTCATTCGGGATGTGGCCTAGTGGCTAAGGCACCTGCTTTGGGAGCAGGGGATCGTGAGTTCGAATCCCACCATCCCGAAAAAATATTTAAAATTAAAAAAGCTAAAAACAAAGTTTTTAGCTTTTTTTCAATTTATACAAATTCAATCAAAGTGCAAAATTATTTAACTTTCTTCAAAGTGCTTGAATCTAAAACAATCAAGTTTTTAAACTCATCTTGCAAATAAATAAAATTCTTTCTCACAGAAAAGCTAGTAAAAGGTAAAATTTTATCCTCTGAGAGAATAAACTCACCTAAATTTTTAGGAGAAAATTTAGCCAATCTCCAAGCATTACTATTATCATTAACAACTACTAAAATCATTTTGGAGTCAACATAAAGAGATGAATTTTTATTAATCTCAAAATTAGATTCCGAGATCACTTTTAAATCTTCAAGTTTATCAAGTATCTGAAGTTTAGCTTTTCCTGAATCCATCTTAATAACAACCAAATCTTTCTCACGCTCATAAATTCCATATCGCTGAATACCCTGCTGAGCACTTTCTTTAAGCTTAACACCGGTATTTAAATCAATAAGTTGAAGCGTTCCTAAATTTGTAATTGGATCAATAACCTCTAAAAATACAGGCATACTAGAATCTATAGACATAGCAGTTAAATCTTCATTTAAAGAAATAGGTTGACTTTCAATTTGAGAATTGAGTTTTTCTAGATTAGCAGCTTTGTTATCTGCACTCTCTTTTGAATCAATATCGCCATAAGAAGGCTTATCTGAAGGGTACGATTCATCAGCCCCATTTTTGCTAGACTTAGAAATTTCATCTACTTTATTAATCTCAGAAACAGGTTTTAATTTTTCTTTATCATCTAATTTATCATCCTTAGATAATCCTTGATCTTCTGGCATAGCCAGTTTTTTAACATTATTTAAATCATCTAAATTTGAATGGGTTTTCCCTTCTTTGATTATTTCTTCTTGCTTGCCATTATTTTTTTCTCTACTAGAAGCTTTAGAATTTAATTCTCGATTAAGATCTAATGCTTTACTATCTTTACTTTTTAAAAGTTCTTCATCGCTTTTTTTGATTTCAATTTGCTTTTCAATTTCTCTTTTTTGATTTTCATCACTAGTTTCTTTAAGCTGCTCCTGCAAATCTTCTAAGCTCTCTTTTATCTGAAGCTGCTTATCAACTTTAGGAGAACTTACATCACCAGGTTTTGGCAAATTCTTTTCCTTATTAATTTCGTCAATATCTTCTTGAATCTTCTCTCTAACAGTATCCCTTTGAATATCTAAATTATCCTCAAAAGAATCTAATTTTTGTTGAGCTTTATCAATATTGATTGCCTTTTCATCTAGTTCTTCTTTTTGTTTCTTTTTTGCATCAACTTGACTTTCAATCTCTTTTTTATGCTCTTCATCTGTAGCCTTTTCAAGCTGATCTCTTAAATTCTCAATAGTTTCTGTTATATTGGAATCACTTTCATGAATATTATCTAATTCAATATCAATTTTATCTTGATCTGCTTTATGAGTTTCACCTTGAATATCTGTAATATCTCTTGCAAAGTTAACACCTGCTTCATTCTCACTTAAAAGAGATGCTACTACCTTATCTGTAACTAAACTGTCAATATCAACATCAGATTCAACATTTCCAGATAAAATATTCTTTTTGAGAGGAATAAATATTTGCGTTTTGCCAGCCCATTGACTGTACACCCTAGAAAGACCTGCATTTTCTTGGGTTAAAGACTTCAAAGCAGCCTCAATATAAAACCCTTTATAATAATCCAAATCTCCCCTATAAACAGCATTATATATTGTAATAACCTTAGCAATTAATTCAGCACTAGACCTATCATAATCAAAAGACTTCATTAAATACCCTGTAAGAATTCTTCTCAGATTTAATATACTGTCAAGCTGCGACCTACTGCCAATAGAAAAAACATCAACACTTGATTTTTTATCTCCATCATCAATAAATCTATTAATAAAATATTTGCCATAATAACTTGAATTGCTATTGGAATTGATCAAAGGTCTTGCTAAAAACTCCCCAATACCTACTATTTGTTCATATGTATTTGTAGAATCATAAGGACCTTTATAATTTACAAACTCAAGATCCATATTCACAAAGTCCTTTAATTTTTCCTTATCAACTTCTCTTGCATTAAGAGGAAATCCATTCAAAAAAATAAGAAAAAAACTAAAGATTAGTAACATTTTTTTCATAAAAGAAATTCTCCTATACTCCTATAAATTTAATTATAATCCACCTTGCCAACTAAATTAACTAATTTGAACCTAATTTTAACATAATCATATTTATATGCAAAATAGCTAATTCAATCTTTAATAATTGAAATAATTTCATTAATGTGCTTATTAATATTTTCAGAAAAATTTTGTCGTCTCATAAACATTAATAAATTTATGTACTTATTCTTACAAAGTTCAAGAAGTTCGTCTGTTGAATTTAAAATTATATTCCTCAAATTTAAAATCACAGAATAAGCTATTTCTAAATTACCTTGATAATTTAACACTATATGTTGAATGTAATTATATATAATACAATCTTGCCCATAATAACTTTCAAACTTGGTAATAGTTTGCACTATGGTAATTATATTATTAATATCTCTCTCTTGAATTGCCAAATCAATTAAGCTTTTAATTGAAAATTCATCATTAATATATGCAAAATATCTATAAAGCTTTCCCCTTGAAACAATTCTGTTAAATCCCTTTTCTGGCAAAAGCCAAACATTAAAAGCTTTTTTATATAAATTTAAATATTTTTTGGGGAAATTTCCATGTTCAGCTGCAAGAAAATCCAAAATGCCCAAAAATTTATCGTAAGCAGCATCACTATAACTAGAATTAAGAATCTCTTCAAGAAGTAAATAATTTTTATCATAATCTACAAAACCCTTCTCTTTTAAGTCTATTCTACCTTGATTATATTTATTACCTCCAAAATGATTCCACACGCTAACATCAAGCTCTTTATCGTATTCGTAATAATAAGTACTAAGAACCCAATCACTTCCCCCTAAGGCAATAATACCTGAATTAGCACTAAGCCCTGACAAATTATTAAGCTTAGCATCTACAAAAGATATATCAAAATCTTCTTCAAAAGACAAAATTCCATTTGATTTGGTTGAAATTAAAAGATTTCTATTATTATAAAGAACAGCTTTCTCAATCTCAAAGTTCATTTTTTTTTCGAATTTAAGCTTAAGGTTTCTATTCAAATTAAAAAACATACCAACACTTGAAATTGCAACATATTCACCATTAAACTTTTCAAACAAAAAATTAATAGGAAAATTTAACTTAACAGAGTCAACAACTTCTCCAAAATCTCTCTCATAAGCAACAATATGGCCTGACTTATGCCCAACAAGTACTTCTTTTTTTGTATTTATCATTAACAAAACAGGGAAAGCAACAAGCCTTGAAAACCATTTTCTATTGCCCAAAGAATCAAACAAAAATATTTCATCATTTTCAGTTGCAATACAAAAATCACCATTATCAAAAACTACAGGAGAAGTAGCAGGTCTACCACCTATGTTAACCTCAAACATTTTTTCTCCATTATTTAAATCAATAGAAACAACTCTCTCATTAACAAGGGGAATTAAAATACTAAAATTCCCTATAGCAGGAACACCCAAAGGTGAAAAATCAAGCTTATACTTCCAAACAAGTTTTCCTCTTTTGATCTTTTGAACTTCATTTCTAACTGTAACAACGTAATAACCATTATCAAAATCTTTCAAAAGAAAAGGATATGGGATTCTATTTAATCTATAAGAATATTTCTTCTCAAATGACAATGTATAAGTAGTCAACCATCTATCTTTTGTTAAAACCGTAACAGTATCACGCTTTTCATCAATAATGGGACTTCCTACAACTTTACCAGTTAATGCTTTTTGAAAATATAAATTTATACTAGAATAAAGCCTTAAAAAAGAAGTTGCAAAAACAAATATGAAAATTATACCTCTCAAAACAAAAAACCTTTTGAGTATTTAAAAAACTACTACTAAAGCCTAAAACCAGCATTATCACCATAAAGGTTATTTCTCAAATCCCTAATCTTAGTATCATCAACATAATCAGAAAAAGTCATACATCGATCAATTATTCCATTGGGAGTAAACTCAATAATTCTATTGGCAACAGTATCTATAAATTGATGATCATGTGATGTAAAAAGAACAACTCCTTTAAACTCTTTAAGCCCAGTATTTAAAGATGTAATTGCTTCAAGATCTAAGTGATTTGTAGGCTGGTCTAGTATTAAAACATTTGCTCCACTAAGCATAGCCTTAGCAAGCATACATCTTACTTTTTCTCCCCCCGAGAGGACATTTACCTTCTTTAAAGCCTCATCTTGACTGAAAAGCATTCGACCTAAAAATCCCCTAATATAAGTTTCATCTTGTTCTTTTGAATACTGACGCAACCAATCAACCAAATTCAAATCTGAATCGAAATATTTTCCGTTATCCTTGTTAAAATATGAAAAATTAACAGTAGATCCCCATTCATAATGACCTTTATAATTTTTATCTTCATTTGTAATAATATCAAACAAAAAAGTCGCAAACATGGGATTTCCCAAAAAAACAATCTTTTGCTGGGGTTCAACAATACTGCTAAATTTATTTAAAATTAAATTCCCTTCAAATTCTTTTATTAAATTTTTAATTGTAAGAACATTTTTACCAAGTTCTCTTTCGCTTTTAAAATTAACATAAGGAAACTTCCTTGAAGAAGGCTTTAAATCTTCAACCTTTATTTTTTCAATCAACTTTTTCCTTGATGTTGCTTGCCTGGACTTAGATGCATTACTAGAAAATCTTTGAATAAATGTCTTAAGCTCAGCAATTTTATCTTCAGATCGCTTTTTAGCATCTTTTAGCTGCTTGTTTAAAATCTGGCTTGTCTCATACCAAAAATCATAATTTCCAAGATAAACTTGAATCTTTCCATAATCAATGTCAACAATATGAGTACAAACTTGATTTAAAAAATGTCTATCGTGAGATACAACAATAACTGTATTTTCAAAATTAATTAAAAATTCTTCTAACCATTTAATAGATTGTAAATCAAGGTTATTGGTAGGCTCATCAAGAAGCAATATATCAGGATCACCAAAAAGCACTTGAGCTAAAAGAACCCTGACTTTTAAAGACCCTTCAATATCACCCATTAAACTATTATGAATTGACTCATCTATTCCAAGCCCTTTAAGAAGAACTGCTGCATCAGATTCAGCCTCGTAACCTCCAAGCTCTGAAAATTCTGCTTCAAGCTCGCCTGCTCTAATCCCATCCTCATCACTAAAGTCAAGTTTATTATAAATTTCATCTTTTTCTTTTTGAACAGAATAAAGTCTTTTGTGGCCCATAATAACAGTATCAATAACCTTATATGCATCATAAGCAAATTGATCTTGCTCAAGAGCGGCTACTCTTTGATTTTTAGGAATAAATATTTCACCCTTAGTAGATTCAATAATTCCCCCCAGTACCTTTAAAAAAGTACTTTTTCCTGCCCCATTAGCACCAATTATTCCATAACAATTTCCAGGAGAAAATTTAATATTTACATCTTTGAATAAAACTCTCTCTCCGAATGCAACTTCCAAATTATTTACAGTTATCAAACCATTACCCTGCCTAAAATTGATATTATAATAACAAAATTATCTTGAAAATTAATTTAATTTTCAAGCACTATATAAATATATTGACTCAACTCTCAATTTTTTCGTATATTTAATATTATTAGCATAAGGAGATGTTTGAAATGAAAAATATTAAGCCTTTGGGTGATAGAGTTTTAATAAAAATCAAAGAAGCTGAGAGTAAAACAATCTCAGGACTTTACATACCAGAAAATGCAAAAGAAAAAACAAATATTGGAACAGTTATAGCCATTGGTTCTAACAAAGAAGAGATAACTGTAAAAGTTGGTGATACTGTACTTTATGAAAAGTATGCAGGAGCTGCTGTAAAAATCGAGAACAAAGAACATTTAATACTAAAAGCAAAAGAAATAGTTGCAATAATAGAAGATTAAAGCTAAGTTTAGCTACTTAGCTTTAATCTTTATAAAAAATATTTTATAAAGATTAAAGAAAAATAAGGTTCTAGTTTTAGTATGAATAAAAAAAGTGATAGCGACTTAAAAAGGAAGCAGAAGTGATAGAAATTTCAGTATTTCCAAAAGAAGAATTACTAAAATTCACAAATGTCTATAAGTCAAAATTTTTATTAAAACTTGCAATCTTTAATAAAAATTACAAGTTTATTATAAAAACTTATTATTCTGATCAATCAAATTAAAAATTTCAAGCTTACAAAATTCTGTAAGCTTGAAAAAATAAAATTAAATGAAAAAGCTGATTTTTAAAGAAAAAACCATATATTCAAGCAAATTCGATGACATTTATTACAATCCAAAGTATGGAATTGAAGAGAGTTTCTATACATTTATTAAGGGCTGCAATCTGGATTTAGAATTAAAAACAAAAGAAAAGCTTTTAATAGCAGAGTTAGGATTTGGAACGGGATTAAACTTTATATGTCTTTTAAAATTCATAAAAGAAAACAACATAAAATCAAAGATTAATTATTATTCCATAGAAAAATTTCCACTCGAAAAAAAAACAATAATGCAAATTTCAAAGTTTTTCGTTAAAGAAGCTGCTTATTTCAAATTAATGTTAAAACATTATCCTAAAATTCCAAAAAAAAATTTAAAACTAAAAATAACAGAAAATATTAATTTAAAAATTTTAATTGGAAACGCTAAAATAAAAATTAAAGAAATTCCAAAAAATGTAGAATACTGGTTTTTAGATGGATTTAATCCTAAAAAAAATCCTGAAATGTGGAACAATGAAATATTCAATTTAATTTCTAAGAAAAGCAGCCCTACATGCAAGCTTTCAACATTTTCTTCTGCAAGAATTGTAAAAGACGGCTTAAAACTTGCTAATTTTAAATACATTCAAACAGAAAAAGGATTTGGAAACAAAAGACATATGATAAAAGCTAAAAAGAATTAAAAAATTAATTTTAAGAAAAGCCATTAAAAAAACAATTTCAACAAATATGATATACTGCTAAATAGGAAAAGGAGAATTTTAATGATAAGAAAAATATTTGCCATAGTCTTAATCTTTTTAATATCTAATAATTATATTTTTGCAAAAGACACAATCAAAGATTTATTCTTTATACAAGATATATTAATAAAAAAAGAAAAATATTCTGAAGTTCTAAATAATGCAAGCCTTGAAGGCATTATTGAAATTGAACATAACGAATCATACATTAAAGATCGCGATTCAGAAGTTAAGCTTATCCTAAAAGAAAATGGATATAGAAGAAATTTCAGCTTTTTCAATCTTTTAAATACTAGCAATATAATAAAAAGTCTAAGCTTATTTAATGAGAGACCAAAAAGCATTAAAGAAAATGAAATCATATTATTGGGCACAAAAATGATTAAAGAAAATCCTGATAAACGATACAAAGATGATGATGATTTTGAATTAAAGGTGAGCGCAACTTCCAAAAGTAATCAAATTTATTTAATTCTTGATTTTGAGTTTATCTTTAATCAAAGAAAAACGTTTCCATCAATTTACATCAAAGAAGAAGATGTACTAACAATAATAAATAGCTTCATGAAATTACAAGATTCAAACTTCTTATCTCCTCAAATATTAAATAACAATTAAGGGTAGCAAAATACTATTTATAATAGGAAACGCACCCTTGGTTTGAAAGCTAACCGCCACAAATTAAATTAAATAATAATTTTTTAACTTTTTTACAGATTTTTTAAATTAATAATATAACTATTTATCTTATTAATTAAAGAAGAAAATTCTACAAATTTTAATTTTTCAGATTCAATAATTTCCTTAGGAGCATTCATTAAAAAATTTTCATTTTCAAGTTTCTTTGAAACAGAAATCTTAAGCATTTTATACTTTTCAAGCTGCTTTTCAAGCCTTAACAATTCCTTAGTTTTATCTATCAAGGACTTAACATCTACATAAATTTCAAAACCAACTACAGCTACACCAAGCATGCCATCATAATTTTCATTGTAAAATATATTTTTAAAATTAATCATTCTTTTTGCAATGCTTTCATTAGCCTTAAAGTATCCCTCATATTTAAAGTCAGCATCAAACTTCAAAGCAACATCAATCTCAATTCCAGAAGATATATTAAATTCACTCTTAAGAGTTCTAACAGCTACAATGAAAGTTTTAAATACTTTAAAACTTTCAAATTCTTCTTGAAAATTATTAGCAATATCAAAACTTGGATATTCACTTAAGGCCAAAATATCTCCTTTGTTTGAAAATTCAGAATAAATTTTTTCTGTAACAAAAGGAATAAACGGATGTAAAAGCAGCAATGCTTTTTTAAGAAAAAATAACAACTTAGAAATAGCCATATTTTGAATATCAACATTCTCACTATTTAGATCAATTTTACTAATTTCAATATACCAATCACAAAAATCATTCCAAAAAAACTCATAAACTGATTTTGAAGCTTCATTGTATTTATAATTTGCAAAAAAAGACTCTACACCAAGAATGGTTGAATTTAAACTTGTAAACAACCATTTGTCAATGTCGTTAAATTTCAAATCATTTAATATTTCTCTATTTTTTAAATTTAAAAGAATAAATTTGGAAGCATTAAAAACTTTGTTTGCAAACTTAGCTCCAAGCATAAAATCCTTAACATCAATATTTAAATCTTGGCCTTGAACAGACAAAAAGGATAAAGTAAACCGCAAAGCATCACTTCCATACTCATGAATAATATCAAGAGGATCTATTCCATTACCCAAAGACTTTGACATTTTTTTACCTTGTTTGTCACGCAAAAGCGGTGTAATATAAACGTCTTTAAAAGGAATTTGTCCTGTAAATTCTAATCCTGCCATCACCATTCTTGCAACCCAAAAAAATATTATATCGTAGGCTGTAATTAAAGTATTTGTTGGATAATAATTTTTAAAATCAACAGTAACATTAGGCCATCCAAGCGAAGAAAAAGGCCAAAGCCAAGAAGAAAACCAAGTATCAAGAACATCTGGATCTTGAATAAACCTCTTCCCAGCATTCTTTTCATCTAAAGAAGGATCAGTATCACTAACAACAAGCTCAGATGTATCAATATTGTACCAAGCAGGTATTCTATGTCCCCAAACAAGCTGTCTTGATATACACCAATCTTTAATATTTGATAACCAATATTTATATGTATTTTCCCACTTTTTAGGGTAAAATCTTAATTCACCATTCTCTAAAGCCTTTAAAGCTTTCTTTGCCAAAGGCTTCATGTTGACAAACCACTGAGTAGATAAATAAGGTTCAACAACCTCACCTGATCGATAACAATGCCCAACCTGTTGCCTATGCTTTTTAACACTTTGTAAAAACCCTTTTTCCATTAATTCTATTTCTATTTTAGATCTTGCATCCTTTATTCTTAATCCTTGATATTGTAAAGGAACATTTTTATTAAGTGTTCCTTCTTGAGTTAAAATATTGACCTTAGGAATATTATGCCTTTTTGAAATTTCAAAATCATTAGGATCATGTGCGGGAGTAACTTTTAAAGCTCCAGTACCAAAAGCACTGTCAACATGAGAATCTGCAATAATTTTTATCTTTTTAGTTGTCAAAGGAATTGTAACCTCTTTACCAACTAAAAAGTTATATCTCTCATCATTGGGATTAACAGCAATAGCAGTATCTCCAAACATCGTCTCAGGCCTAGTTGTTGCAATCTCAATAAAAGAAGAATCATCAATAAAATACCTAACAAAATAAAGCTTGCCATCAACTTCTTTATATTCAATCTCTTCATCACTAACAACACTCCCAGATCCAGGATCAAGATTAACAAGATACTCACCCCTATAAATCAACCCTTTGGAATATAAATCCTTAAAAACCTTGTTAACAGCCTTACAAAGGCTCTCATCAAGAGTAAACCTTTCTCTTGAGTGATCATAAGACGCTCCAAGTTTTTTTATCTGATTAACAATTATATCTCTATGCTTATCTTTTAATTTAAAAATTTCTTGAACAAGCTCTTCTCTTTTAAAATCATCCTTACTTTTACCAATATTTTTAAGATGTCTTTCAAAAACAGCTTGTGTTGCTATTCCTGCATGATCTGTGCCAAAAAGCCACAAAGTATTGTGCTTTTTCATTCTTTTATACCTTACAAGAACATCTTGCAAAACAAAATTAAGAGCATGCCCCATGTGCAACACACCAGTAACATTAGGAGGAGGCGCAACCATGCTAAATTTTTCAAATAAAGAATCACCGGGTAAAAAAACATTACTTTCAAGCCACTTATTGTAAATTTCATCTTCAAATGCCTTAGGATCATATTTTTCAAGAGGTCTACAATTCATTTTTTTAAAAATCTCCTACCATGCTAATAACGTTTAAATTTTCAAAAAGCTCTTCATAAGTTTTTGAATTTATAAGATTTGAGAAATATTCACTCTCTCTTTCCTTCTCAGTAAAATATATCTTAAAATATTTTTTAAGTTTATTAAAATCTTTTTCAAGTCCCCAAGTAGCATGAAAATCCTTTATATGGAATTTTAATATATTTAACCTAAAATTTAAATTATTATCCAAAAAGTGTTTTGAAGATAATTTAAATAAATTTAAATTCTTAAAAATTCCACGACCAAACATAATCCCATCAATTAAATATTTATCAACATAATATCTAGCATCATTGAGGCTTAAAACATCTCCATTACCAATAATAAGGGTAGAAGGACTAATATTATTTCGCAATTTAACAAGTTCGTAAAAAATATCAAAATCAACAGGACCTTTACTCTGATTAACAACAAGCCTTGGATAAACCGTTAACATATCAATTCTAAAACTCAGCAAAAACCCCAACCAACCATCAATTTCTGGATATGAAAATCCATGTCTAGTTTTAACGCTAAGAGGTAAATTAAACTTCCCACAAGCTTCTTTGCTTGCAAGAATTATTTCTTTAACCAAAGGTTTATTATTAATTAAAGCTGAACAAACCCCCTTTTTAACTATTTTATTCTTAGGACAACCCATATTAATATCAATTCCCCAAAACCCTAAGCCCCCTAATATTTCTATTGCTCTATAAAATTGCTCAGGGGAATTGCCCCAAATTTGAGCAATCAAAGGCCTATTAAGTTCATTGGGTTTTAAAAAAATATGCTGATAAGATTGTTTTGATCCATTTAAAATTCCCTTTACAGAAATAAATTCAGTAAAATAAATATGGGGTTCTCCCTCTTTAGATCCTATTAAATGAATTAAATTTCTAAAAACAGAATCAGTAACGTCTTCCATTGGGGCTAAAACCATAATTGGAAGAGGAATATCAAATAAAAACTTCATAAGATGCCTAATAATAATAAAGTACAATTTCAAGCAAAGCAAAAAATTTGCTTGTTAGATTTAAATTTTTAAAACAAAAAACTACTACAAAAGAATTGGCAATAAACAACATAATCATAAGATTTTAAAAAGTAAACAAACAATTTTGATAAAAAAATAATTTAAAAAATTAATCCATAACAAGATTCTCGCCTGGAACCTTGGTTTTTCTTACTAAAGTATCTTTATATCCAGCAGATTTGATAAGCTCTATATTTTTTTGAACATCGTCAGCATTAGTAGGAATAAAAACAGTATAAAAAGGCCCGTGAGAATTTACTACAACAAAAAGACCTGCTTTTTTCAATATTCGATAAGCCCTGTCAGCATAATCTTTTTTTCTATAAGATCCAACTTGTATGTAAAAATCTGTTTCTTTCTCAGAAGAAATTGAATAATCTTTTAATAAATTTGAAGATTTATTTTCAACAGAAATATTCTCATTTGATTGCTTAGTTTTTTTTTCATTTTCAATCTTGGGAGTATTAAATGTCTTTTTAAAATCACTAGATTTTGATACAGAAGGTCTTTTTCCATTCACACTTTCAATTACTTCAATTTTTACAGGAGCAACTCCTATTCCTAAAAAATCAAGCTTCTCAGCTGCATGTTTTGACAAATCGATTATTCTATCCTTCCTAAAAGGACCTCTATCATTAATTCTTACAACAACTGATCTATTATTTAAAAGATTTGTAACCCTTACAGAAGTATTAAAAGGTAATTCTTTGTGAGCAGCAGTAAGAGACATCATATCAAATTTTTCACCGTTAGCAGTAGTTTTGCCGTGAAAAGCTTCGCCATACCATGAAGCAAGACCTACTGTAGCAGAGTTTGCATGAGAAGCAACAAAAAAAAATACAAAGAGAAAAATAAAGTTTTTATTATCTCTTACGACAGGATCAATTAAATTTCTCATAATGTTTATTATAATATAAAAACATATTTCAATAAACAATTAAGTTCACAAATTGCTTATTTGCATTTTTTTTGATTTAATTATAAAAAGAAAAAAGCATAAAAATGATATCAACAAAAATAATTTGCAGTAACCAAATACAAAAAGCGGCAAAACTTATCAAAATGGGAGAGCTTGTTGTGTTCCCAACAGAAACAGTTTACGGAATTGGTGCAAATGCTTACAATGAAGATGCCGTAAAAATGATTTTTTTAGTCAAAAAAAGACCTATTAACAATCCTTTAATAGTGCACGTTGACACAATAAAAAAAATAAAAGAATTATCGGAATATATTCCAAAAAGTGCTTTAATGCTAATCAAAAAGTTTAGTCCGGGCCCTTTAACTTATGTTCTTAAAAAATCAATAAAAATATCCAGATTTGTAAGTGGAAACCTAGACACAGTGGCAATAAGAATTCCTGCAAATAAAATAGCTTTAAACTTAATCAAAACATCTAAAGTTCCAATAGTAGCACCATCTGCAAATATATCAAAAAGACCAAGCTCAACAAATTTTGAAATGGCATTAAAAGAATTAAATGGACTTGTGGGGGGAATAATAAAAACAGAAGGAAAAAAAGATTTTAATATTGGAATAGAATCAACTGTAGTTGGATTTGATCTAAAAGATAACGTATTAATATTAAGACCAGGGGCAATAACAAAAAAAATGATAGAAAAAGAGCTTCAAGGAAAATACACAGTAAATTACGCAGAAACAAAAATGGAGTTAGAAAAATCACCTGGAAACATAATAGAGCATTACAAACCAAAAATTCCTGTCTATTTGTTTAAAAGTCAAAACAACATAAGAAGATATTTAAACAAAGATACAAAAATACTTATCACAAAACCTACTCTAAAATCCTATTTATTTAATTTTTTGTGGGATAAAAAAAATATTACAGTATTTAATACTCTTGAAGAATATGCACAAAACCTTTACAAAGAGCTTGTAAGTGCTGAAAACAATTACAAACAAATCCTTAGTGAATTCGTAAAAAATGAAGAACTTGGATACTCAATAAATAATAGAATCAGAAAAGCCAGTTCAAATAGATTTATTAAATAGATTCATTAATTAAAAATGATGCTAAATTTTTCTTTTAAAAAAAGAAACATAAATATTCATTAGCAAAGCTGCTAAAACTAAGCATTAATAAGCAAATTTTAAAATAAGACAATTTTTATCTTTTGATTAATTAAAATAATCATGAATTAACATAGTATACTCAAGTGGTATTTTATCCTCATCAAAAGCAATGCCTAGCGCAAAAACCTTTCCATTAGGCGTCTGAATAACACTTAAACTTTTTGATTTGCCCTCAATAGAAATCTCTTTATCCATAAATTCAAAACTAAAAATCAAATCAATTGCATCTTCCTTGACATCCCCATAATCAAAAGAAGAAATCACTAAAGCTCCCCCATAAGATAAATCTTTTATTAAGCATTTATGTTTTAACCCATTAAACTTGATAAAAGCTTTATCAGAATCAATTTTTAGCTTTCTAATAGACTCTTTATCAACAATAATTCTCTCGTGAATTCTTTGATTTTGCCCAAGTTTTAAATCAAGAAGCTTTCCAACTTTAATAGCAATCTCTTCTGGCACAGAAGATAAAAATTCCAATGTTAATAAATTATATTCTTTATTTTGAGAAGAATAAGAAGAAGCGCTCAAAAGTTTCACAGATAAAAAGGGAAAAAAAGACACGCTATTTTTAGAATATGAATTTTTCTTAAGTTGAATAGAAGCTGAATTTTTATTTTTAGCCAAAGCGGGCAGCACCGTATCTTCTTGAAAAATAAGCTTAAGAGAATCCATAGAAATAGAATAAATTACTCCAAGCACAGAATAAGAGCCTATTCTCATCTCAATAGTATTTCGAAGATTTAAAAAACTATTTATCTCTGTACTCATTTTGATTTCTTTACCCCTGTACTTAGCTCCATAATCTCTTATTTTTCTAGATAAAAGCATAAACCTCTCCTTTCTCCTTTTTTTAGATATAAATCCTTTTTTTGGATATAAAAAATACTAAACAATACTTAAAATTGTTTTAAACAGTTTTACACTAATAAAATTTAAAACAACAAAGTAATAAATAAACTTACAACAATCAAAAAATCTGCTCTTAAAATCAAAGACATAACATCACCCAACCCCCACAGCATCTAATCTCACAGGATCTATATTTAATAAACAAAACTTAAAAATGTTGCTTACACAGTGTAAAATTATAACAATAATTTTACACTATAACAATCAACTTATTATTATTAATTCTTATGCACTTATAGTATACTTTAGTAAAAAGTATGAAATCAAATAGCCTTAATTCGAAAAAAATAAATAAGCATAAACTACTTATTTATTTAACATATTTAACAGTTAGCTTTTCTATTATTGCACTATCATTAGCAATATCTAAGACTATAAGCATACAAAAAGATAAAAATTTTGGATATGCAAACCCAGCAATTCCTTCAAGACTTTTAGATATTAATGGAAAACAAATAACTCAATTTATATCAGATGAGAATAGAGAATTAATGCCCTTGAGAAAAATGCCTGACAATCTAATTAATACACTCTTAATAAGAGAAGATATTGGATTTTTTTCTCATCGAGGTTTTTCCTTAATAGGAATACTTAGAGCCGCGTTTAATATTGTTCTTGGAAGGTATTTCTCAGGCGGCAGCACACTAACCCAACAACTTGCAAAGCTGCTCTACACAAATCAAGCAAGAAGATCTATTTTGAGAAAATTACATGAAATATGGTGGGCAATTCAACTTGAAAAAAAACTCTCAAAATACGAAATACTAGAAAAGTACCTTAATAAAGTTTATTTTGGAAACGGCAACTATGGAATAGTTGCAGCATCAAAATTCTTTTTTGACAAAAGCGTAAATAAAATCAATACAGCAGAATCCGTAATGATGATAATCCAACTTCCAAATGCAAAGCTTTATTCACCTCTTTACAATCCAGAATTTTCAAAAAAAATACAACGAGCAGTTTTAAACCAAGTTGTATCAAATGGCATAGTAAAAGCCGAAATTGCTGAAAAAGAATTTAATGAATATTGGCAAAATTATGATTGGACTAGAATGGCTGATACATCTGCAATTTCAAACAAAAAAGATCAAGCTCCTTATTTCTCTGAATACATAAGGCAAAAAATACTAAAATATTTGCCAGATGGCGCAAATATATATAAAGATGGATACTCGATATATTCAACCCTTGACCTTGAAGCACAACAATATGCAGATAAAGTTACAAACGACATGATTAATAAAGCAAGAACAATGCACAATTTAAATAGATCATCTGAAACAATAATTATTAATTCAGAAATTGTCCCTGTAGTAGATCTAATATCAGATTTCTTGGGAATTAAAAATTTAAGAATAAATGGAAAGCAATATAAAAAACTGAGAAAAAGAAAATTTTACGAAGACAATATTGATCTGATTGCAAGCTTTGGAGCTATACTTGGAATTGATAAAATAGATAAGGCAACAAAAGAATATATTATTAAAAATAAATTAACACCAAAACTTATTGCACAACCTGAAGGAGCAATGATAGCAATAGACACAACAAGCGGAGCAATAAGAGCAATGGTTGGGGGAAGTGGACATGCTAAAAACAATGAATTTAATAGAGCCACACAAGCAAAAGTCCAACCTGGAAGTGCATTTAAAACATTATATTTTGCAGCCGCAATTGATCTAAAAAAAATAACAGCGGCCACAATGTTTTCAGACTCTCCTGTAGCATTTCTAAATAAAGACGGAGAAGTTTATACTCCGGTAAATTATGGTGGCAAATGGAGGGGCAACGTTTTAACACGCCAAGCATTAGCTTTATCTTTAAATATTCCATCATTAAGAATATTAGACAAGCTAGGTTTTGACTCTGCTATTAGCTATTCCTCAAAACTACTAGGAATAACAGATCCAAAAGAAATCGAAAAAACATTTCCAAAAGTTTATCCGCTAGCACTAGGTGTAATATCAGTTTCTCCAATGCAAATGGCAAGAGCATTTGCAATTTTGGGAAATGGTGGTAACGAAATTGAACCTTATGAAATAAGATACATTGAAGACAGAGCTGGAAGAATAATAGCAAATGAAGAAGCAAAGATATTAGCTAAAATAAAAAGTAAAGAACATCAAACTCAAATAGTGTCTCCTCAGGCTGCTTATATCATCACAGACATGATGAAATCAACAATTCAATACGGAACCTTAGCAAATCAAAGATATACAAATCTCAAAAATTTTAAATCTGACATTGCTGGAAAATCGGGAACAACACAAAATTGGGCAGACGGATGGGCAATAGGATACTCTCCTTATATAACAACAGCATTTTGGGTTGGATTTGATAAAAAAGGATATTCACTAGGAATATCTGGAACAGGAACAGGATTGGCAGGCCCTAGTTGGGGAGAATTCATGGCAGAATATCACAAAAACTTACCCAAAAAAGTTTT
The DNA here is from genome assembly GCF_030440365.1 of [Borrelia] lusitaniae. Taxonomy (GTDB): domain Bacteria; phylum Spirochaetota; class Spirochaetia; order Borreliales; family Borreliaceae; genus Borreliella; species Borreliella lusitaniae. The sequence goes on along the minus strand of NZ_CP124050.1, from coordinate 773,002 downwards.
TGTAAAACCTGAAGGAATAATTAGCATCCCCGTACAAGCAGAAACAGGGCTATTACCAGAAGAAATTGCTGACGAAAAAATAATAAATGAACTATTTATTTATGGCACCCAGCCAATTGAAAAATCAAAATACTATGAAAATAAACTAGAGTTTAAAAATACAATAGAATTTAACATATATGGAATTGATGGGGTTCACAATAGCAATGAAATAGATTTTGACACTCCTGAATTTGAATATATTGATAATGATCTTGAAAACCTAAACAACAATAATGATCTTGAAAACCTAAACAATAATGAAAATGAAGATGAAATAGAAATGAATATTAAAGATCCCTTAAATGAAATAGAAAATGAAAACTCAAAACAAGATCCAATAAATAATGAAAACAACAAAGACGAAGAAATGCTTATTAAAAACACCAAAGAAATTAAAGACGAAATCATTGTTAATCAAACAAACACAGAAACACAAAACACAAAAGAATTAAATTTAAACAACAATGAAAATGAAAGAGAAAATGAGAAAATTAACAATAAAGACGTCAATGGAGAAGATATCCAGTTGGATTAAAACAATATGTTAATAGACATCGATCAAATAAAAATAAAAAAAAGAATTAGAAAAAATGTCGGAGACATTGAAACCCTTAAAAACAGCATTATAAAACATGGGTTAATTTACCCAATAATAATAGATAAAAATAAAAATTTAATAGCGGGATTTAGAAGATATCAAGCCTTAAAAGAAATCGGCTACAAAGAAGCTGAGGTAAAAGTAATCTCAATTGAAAACAAAAAAACTTTACTTGAAATTGAACTTGATGAGAATAATGTTAGAAAATCATTTACAAAAAGTGAAGCAAACGAAGGTGAAGCTTACTTAAAAATTTATTCTGAGAAAAATTTAATAATAAGATTTATTAAATTTATTATCTTAAAAATTAAAAACATGTGGAAAAGAAAAAATAGAAAAATTTAAACCATAATAAAGGGGTGTGTTTATGATAAATTACAAAAATCTTAATGAACTTGAAAATTTTAAAATCCTTGAAAAAGTTGCTCCAGAAGTGCTAAAAACTGCATTAACTGGAAAAAGAATAAAAGAGTACGACATTACAATAGAAGAAGATAGTGTGCATTATAATTATGCTTCAAAGCAAATTAATGAAAACCATCTTAAAATTTTTCAAAATTTAAGCGATGAAGCAAATTTAATAGAAAAATATAAAGAAATACTCAATGGGGAAAAGGTCAATATTAGTGAAAATAGAAAAGTCCTACATCACCTTACAAGAGGACAACTTGGTAAAGACGTAATAGAAGACAATAAAGAAAATATGAGAGAGTTTTTCCAATCAGAACTTGAAAAAATATACAATTTTGCAAATCAAATACATTCTGGAAATATTAAAAGTGCAAATGGCGAAAAGTTTAAAAATGTAGTTCAAATAGGAATTGGTGGATCCAGCCTAGGCCCAAAAGCTCTTTATAGCTCAATAAAAAATTACGCAAAAAAACATAATATGGCATTAATGAATGGTTATTTTATTTCAAACATTGATCCAGACGAATCAGAAGAAATGCTAAATAGTATTAATCTTAATGAAACGCTTTTTATTATTGTCTCAAAAAGTGGAAACACATTAGAAACCAAAGCTAATATGCAATTCTTAATAAACAAATTAAAATCAAATGGCATAAAAGAATATAAAAAACAAATGGTCATTATAACATTAAAAGATAGCATGCTAGCTTTAGAGGAAAAAGGATATCTTGAATATTTCTTCATGCATGATTCAATAGGCGGAAGATTTTCTCCAACATCAGCAGTTGGACTTGCGATACTTACTCTTTGCTTTACAAAAAAAATTGTAAAAGAAATTATAAAAGGGGCCAATAAAGCTGACAAAAAATCGTTAAATAAAAACGTAAAAAACAATGCGCCTCTCTTAGCAGCACTAATTAGTATATACGAAAGAAATGTTCTCAACTACACTAGCAACTGCATCATTGCTTATTCTAAAGCAATGGAAAATTTTTATCTTCACTTACAACAACTTGAAATGGAAAGCAATGGAAAAAGTGTAAACAGATTTAACCAAACAATAAACTATAAAACTGTAAGAATAATTTGGGGAGGCATTGGAACGGATGTTCAACATTCATTCTTTCAAATGCTTCATCAAGGAACAGATATAGTCCCAATGGATTTCATAGGCTTTAATGAAACACAGCTTAAAGAAGATGTAATATCTGATAACAGCTCAAGCAATGACAAATTAAAAGCAAATTTAATAGCCCAAATAATAGCATTTTCAAAAGGCAAAGAAAATAGCAACAAAAATAAAAACTTTAAAGGCGAGAGACCTTCTGCGCTAATATATTCAAAAGAATTAACACCTTATGCAATAGGATCAATACTCTCCCATTATGAGAATAAAGTAATGTTTGAGGGATTTTTATTAAATATAAACTCATTCGATCAAGAAGGAGTTCAGCTAGGAAAAACTCTTGCAAATCAAATTTTAAAAAATGACAATTTTGAAGATGAAGTAATAAAATCTTATTCTAAAAAAATATTAAAACAAGATTAATTAATTAATTTTGAATATATACCCTTAAGTTTAAAAAATAATGAACTAAGCTTATGCAAGAGGTAAGAATGGATAAGGCAAGTATATTATATACATTAATCAATATTATAATAATGCTTATTCTAATAAGCACAGTTTATTTTTGTAAAAGGAAAAAAATTTCTTTTACAAAAAGAGTGTTTATATCGTTAGGACTAGGAATAGCATTTGGAATGACTATCCAATATTTTTATGGCACAAACTCATCTATAACAAAAGAAACTATCAATTGGATAAGTATTTTAGGTGATGGATATGTAAGACTTCTTAAAATGATTATAATACCCTTAATAATAACATCAATAATCTCTGCAATAATAAAATTAACAAACAGTAAAGATGTTGGAAAAATGAGCATATTTGTAATATTAACACTAGTATTTATAGCAGGTCTTGCTGCTATAATTGGCATTTTCACTGCTTTAATATTAGGATTAACAGCTGAAGGATTGCAAGCAGAAGCAAGCGAAATTTTACAAGGTGAAAAATTAGAACAAGGTCTTGAAATATTAAAGCAAACACCAATCACAAAAAAAATCACAGAACTTATTCCGCAAAATATATTTGAGGATTTAGCAGGACTTAGACAAAACTCAACAATCGCAGTTGTGATATTCTCAGCTATCATAGGAATAGCCGCCCTTAAAACATCTATCAAAAAACCAGAATCAATAGAATTTTTAAAAAAAATAATATTAACACTTCAAGACACAATACTAGGAATAGTAACTTTAATTTTAAAACTAACTCCTTATGCTATATTAGCTTTAATAACAAAAATTACAGCAACAAGCGAAATCAAGAGCATAATAAAGCTTGGAGAATTTGTAATTGCCTCCTACATTGCCATAGGTCTTACATTTCTTATGCATATGACATTAATTGCAATAAATAAATTAAACCCAATTACTTTTATAAAAAAAATATCTCCAGCGCTAACATTTGCATTCATATCGAGATCTAGTGCTGCAACCATACCTATTAATATAGAAATTCAAACTAAAAACCTAGGAGTAAGCGAGGGAATAGCAAATTTATCAAGCTCATTTGGAACATCAATTGGGCAAAATGGTTGTGCAGCACTGCACCCTGCTATGCTTGCAATAATGCTAGCACCCACTCAAGGAATAAACCCTACAGATTATTTATTTATACTCAAACTTCTTGGATTGATAATAATAACTTCATTTGGGGTTGCTGGCGCTGGGGGAGGCGCAACAACAGCTTCATTAATGGTGCTCTCAGCAATGAACTTTCCAGTAGGATTAGTAGGGCTTGTAATATCTGTTGAACCTTTAATTGACATGGGAAGAACAGCTGTTAATGTAAGCGGTTCAATGCTTGCTGGTGTTATATCTGCTAAAAAGCTTAAACAATTAAACCACAATACATACAATACAACAGAGCTAATAGGCAAATAAATGGAAAAACAATCATGAAAATAATAATTATTGGGGGCACATCAGCAGGAACTAGTGCTGCAGCTAAAGCAAAACGCTTAAACAAAAGCCTAGATATTACTATTTATGAAAAAACAAATATTGTATCTTTTGGAACTTGTGGCCTGCCTTACTTTATAGGAGGATTTTTTGACAATCCAAATGCAATGATTTCAAGAACAAAAGAAGAATTCGAAAAAGATGAAATCTCTGTTAAAACTAATCACGAAGTTATCAAAATTAATGCAAAAAGTAATACAATTGTAATAAAAAATCAAAAAACGGGAAGCATTTTTAACAATACTTACGACAAATTAATGGTAGCAACTGGTGCAAAGCCTATTATCCCAGCAATAAATAATATCAATCTAGAAAATTTTTATACCCTGAGAAATTTAGAAGACGGCCAAAAATTAAAAAATTTAATGGATAAAGAAGAGATTAAAAATATAGTGATAATTGGTGCTGGATATATTGGAATTGAAATGATAGAAGCAGCAAAAAATAAAAGAAAAAATGTAAGATTAATTCAATTAGACAAACACATTCTCACAGATTCCTTTGACGAAGAAATAGTTAAAATAATGGAAGAAGAACTAATAAAAAAAGAAGTTGATCTTCATACAAATGAGTTTGTAAAAAGTTTAATAGGAGAAAAAAAGGTAGAAGGAGTAGTAACAAACAAAAATACTTATCAAGCTGACGTTGTTATACTTGCTACCGGAATAAAACCTGCTACTGAATTTTTGGAAAATCAACTTAAAACTACTACAAATGGAGCAATAATTGTAAATGAATATGGAGAAACCAGCATAAAAAATATTTTTTCTGCTGGAGATTGTGCAACTATTTATAATATAGTAAGCAAAAAAAATGAATACATACCCCTAGCAACAACAGCCAACAAGCTTGGAAGAATAGTTGGTGAAAATTTAGCTGGGAATCGTGTTCCATTTAAAGGTACATTGGGCTCAGCTTCAATCAAGATACTATCTTTAGAAGCTGCAAGAACAGGGCTTACAGAAAAAGATGCAAAAAGACTTCAAATAAAATATAAAACAATTTTTGTAAAGGATAAAAATCATACAAATTATTATCCAGGTCAAGAAGATATTTATATTAAATTAATTTATGAAGAGAACACCAAAATAATTCTTGGAGCACAAGCAATAGGAAAAAATGGAGCCGCAATAAGAATTCATGCTTTATCAATTGCAATCTATTCAAAACTTACAACAAAAGAATTGGGAATGATGGATTTTTCATATTCTCCACCATTCTCAAGAACCTGGGATATATTAAATATTGCTGGAAATGCTGCCAAATAGAAATAATTTATTATAATTTAATTCTTCATGCTAATCGGTTGTCCTGTGCTTGAGAGAACATCTCTCCAAAAAGAACCATTTGGATTAACCTTATTTCTGTCAATTACTGCCATTTTAATCGGTATATGCACAAATTTTGTACTCCACAAGCTAATCAACATTTTCGTCTTACCAGACATTGCAGCATGAACAGCATTTGAACCAAGTCTAGCACAATAAAGCGAATCACTAGCATTAGCAGGCGAACTTCTAATAATATAGCTAGGATCGATGTATTTAAGAGTAAATTGTATATTTTTTGCTTTAAAATATTCTGTAATTTTATCTTTAATATAAAGCCCAATATCCTCATAAAGCAAATTCCCAGAATCGTCTTTCTTGCGAGGAAAATGGTCAAAATATTTTTGCCCTGCCCCTTCTGCTATCAATATTACTGCATGGGGAATTTCTTCTAAACTTTCTTTTTCTAAAAGTCGTCTTTCAAGATGAACAAGAAATCCATTAGGACCTTCTATGTCAAAATCAAGCTCTGGAATTAAGCAAAAATTAACATCATTAGAAGAAAGCGCCGTATGAGCAGCAATAAATCCAGAATCCCGCCCCATAACTTTAACAAGCCCAATGCCATTATAAGCACTATTAGCTTCAAAATGAGCACCAGCAACAGCTGCAACCGCTTGTTCTACAGCGGTCTCAAACCCAAAAGATTTTTGAACAAACATAAAATCATTATCTACAGTTTTAGGAATGCCCACAACTGCTATTTTTAAATTTCTTTTTTCTATTTCTTCGGCAATAAGAAGAGACCCCTTTTGAGTGCCATCTCCACCAATATTAAAAATCATATTAATGTTCATTCTCTCTAAAGTATCAACTATTTCTACAGGTTTAATACCACCCCTTGAAGAGCCAAGAATAGTGCCTCCAAATTTATTAATATCATCCACAACATCTGGATTAAGATTAATAAAAGGTGAATTTGACTCAGGAAGAAGACCTTGATATCCAAATTTTACCCCATAAATATTACGAACCCCATAAATTTTCCATAAAGTTCGCACAATAGAACGAATAACATCGTTAAAACCAGGACAAAGCCCACCACAAGTAGTAATAGCGGCTTTAACATGTCTGGGCACAAAATAAATTTTTTCTCTAGGTCCAGCTTTTTCTAAAAGAACATCTTCATACCTATCTCCATTATCCTCATTTCTATATACACTAAACTTAATTTTGTTTTTTTCATTAACAAAATGTGAAGAACCTTCGCCAGCATAAAAATCAATCAAAGGATTATTTTGCTTACATTCTCCCAAACTATCTATTTTAAAATCTAAATTTTCATTTTTAATTCTATACACCAAATACTCCTTTATAGAATTATAGCCTAATTACTTTCTAATAAATTGACTTTGATCTTTAATCATATCGTATATGTCATCGTAAATATAAGGAGACCCTTCAACAGAAGATTTAATTAAATTGCCAGCTATGAATTCAAAATATTTATTCAACTTTGAATTCTTTTCAAAATCAATAAATGGCACTCTATTATTAATAGCCTCTCTAAAACTTTTTGCAAAAGGCACAAAGCCTATAAACTCTATTGGTATATTAATATTATTCTTAACGACATTAATCAAATTTTCACACATAGCAATCTCTTCGCTAGTTTCTATTCTATTTAATACTACTCTGGGATAAAAATTATTCATCATCTTTTTAACTTTCAAAGAAGAACTCAAAGAAATAAGTTCAATCCCAACAACCAAATCTTTAAATCCAAGATTTGTTCCTTCAATCTTATCTTTAAAAAAATTACCAATATAATCGCGCTCAGGACTTTTTTGCGGAAAGCCTAAATATAAAAGACGATAAAGAGCATTCTTTAAAAAAGAATAAGCATTAAGTATAGAGGGGGTTTCTGGCACCGTAACAATTACACCACTATAAGATGCCAAATAAAAATCTATTGTATTATAAGAAGTTCCAGATCCCAAATCTAAAAAAATAAAATCAGCAATAAGATCTTTTTGAATAGATTCTATAATCTTTTTCTTAACAGAAAAAGAAAGATTGGCTGTTCCCGTATAAAGAGCATCACCTGGAATAAGGTAAAGTTTATCATAAGATGTTTTGCATACTAAATCTGAAAAACTCTTATTCTTTTTATTAATAAAAGAACCAATGCCCACGCCTTTATTTTTAACACCCAAACAAGTATGTAAATTAGAGCCTCCAAGATCAAGATCAACAAGTATCACAGTTTTACCCAAACTAGAAAGCTTATAGCCAACATTTGCAACAAAAGATGTTTTTCCAACACCACCTTTGCCACTTGCTACAGGAATAATTTTAGTCATTCTTGAATCCTAATTATTCTTACGATTTTTTTGAAAAATTTTCATAAAATTCAAAATCCCAAAAAATCTAGATTTCTTTTCAGTATATTTATTTAAATTTTCATCCTCTTTAGAAACCGAAATTAAATCTTTAATTAAATCTTTATTGTTTGTAAAATTTTCAATACTATCTGGTTTCCCACAAATTACAATTTTATCATCTTTTAAAAAAAAATAATCTCCATCAACAAATTCATATCTAGAATTACTTAAATTCCTAACAGCAATAACTGTAATCCCACGTTCTCTTCTAAGATCAGCTTCAAAAAGAGTTTTACCAACATATTCTTTGGGAATAACAGTCTCAGCAACAATAATATCATACCCAATAATATTATAAGTTGAAAGATTAGGAGATACCAATAATGGGGTCAATCTTCTTGCAGCATCTTTACTTGGAAATATAATTTTTGTAGCGCCAAGAGTTTTTAATATTTCAGCATCATCCCTATTTTCTGTCTTAACACATATTTCCTTTAGACCTAAAAGATTGCAATAATGAGTCACAAGAGCACTTTTACCAAGATCATCATCAAAGTCAATCACAACAGCGTCTGTATCCACAGGAATTATTCTTTTTAAAGCATTTTTAGTAAATTGTTCAACAACAAAGCTTTCTGTAGATATCATGTCATATTCTTCAATAAGCTCTTTGCATGTATCTATAATAATAATTTGACAATCAAGCCTGCTTAAATCTTCAAGCAAGTGAATTCCTAAATTACTAAGTCCAATAATAACAAATGTTTTCATATGCTTCAACCAACCAAAATATCTTGCCTTGGCCTTGTAAATTCTTCAAAGCGCGACCTTCTTGAAACAAAAACAGCCATTGAAAAAAGCCCTATTCGTCCTGCAAACATAGTAAAAATTATAATGACTTTACCCCAAAATGACAAATCTTGGGTTACTCCAACTGAAAGACCAACTGTTCCAAAAGCAGAAAATACTTCATACCCTAAATCAATAACCTTCCAATTGCCAGATCCTCCCTCAAACAAAAGAAGCATAAAAAAGGAAAAACTTACAATAAAAATAGCTCTTGCAAAAAATAAAAGTGCAAATCTTATACTATCTATTGAAACCTTATAAGATCCAATAATATATCCATTGCCGTTTTGATTTTTAAAAACAGCTAATACAATTAAAAAAAATGTTGTAATCTTAATGCCTCCTGAAGTTGATCCGGGTGCCCCACCAATAAACATAAATGGTAAAGAAACTATTTGAGTCCTTCCGCTTATTAAAGAATTATCAAGATAATTAAAACCAGCTGTTCTAGTACTAATAGAATAAAAAATTGAATTAAATATTAGAGTACTCATTGAATAACCATCTTTTAATTTATGCATTTCTGTAAAAAAAAATAAAATTGCACCAATTATAATTAAAAAAAAACTTAAAGAAAAAACTATTTTAGCATGAAGTGATAATTTTTTTTTATTCTTAATAGTATTGTTTACATCTCTATAGACCATAAACCCAAGTCCACCACAAATTATTAAAATAGAAACCACAACTATAGCTTCAGGAACATCTCGCCATGCATAAATACTCTCAGAATGCATGGAAAAACCCGCATTGCAAAAAGCAGAAATTGTCGTAAATAAAGCCTCTAAGAATGAAATATTAACTCCCCTAATTTTAAAACAAACAAGTATTAATATTAAACCTATCGTTTCAATTGAAAAAGTTATAAAAAGTATACTTTTTAAAATTCTAATAGGATTATATTCTATATTTGAAAGAGAATACTGCTTTATTATTCTTGCATCTGTTAGATTCATTTTCTTTTTAGGTATAAGCAAATAAAAAGTAGTAATACTTATAAATCCAAGGCCTCCAAGCTGGATTAGTAACATTATCAAAATAAATCCAAAAGTAGAAAAACTTTCTATTTGAACCGTTACAAGACCTGTAATACTTACAGCAGAAACAGCAGTAAAAAGAGCATCAATGTATGCTAATTTGCCATCACCTTTCCAAGAAATAGGCAACATTAACAAAAAAGAGCCTATAAGCATAATGAAAACAAAATAACTAAAAAGTAAAAACCTATCGCTAAACTCAAATTTCAACATATCATAACAAACAGTTGTTTAAATTATTAAAAATCTATCTTATATAGCATAATATTTTAACATTGAAATATTATCATAATTACATTATTTTTAATATATGTTCGAAATAGAATCAAAAGCATTTATTCCCCCAAAAGATTTGAAAAGAATTATTAAATTAGCAAATAAAAAATTTAAGTTTATTAAAAAAGAAATAAAAACTGACATCTATTACTCAAACCCAAAAAAAATTATAAGAATAAGAAAATTAAATACTTTAGAAAAAATTGTCACATTTAAAAAAAAAATATTCGACAGCAACAATGCTATAGAAATTAACAAAGAGGTAGAATTCAAAATAGATAATCTTAATAATTTTTTAATCCTTATGAAAGAGCTTAAATTTAAAAAGCTATACAAAAAGATAAAAAAAAGTTTAATTTATCAAACTAATAATTTAAATGTAGAAATAAACGAAATAAAAAATCTTGGATTTTTTTTAGAAATAGAAAAAATAATTAACAATCAAAATGATATAGATTTAGCAAAAAAAGAAATTGAAAGCATAATTAGTCAATTTGGATTAAAAGAAAACCTTGAAACTAGACCTTACTTTGAATTAATCTTATTGGCAAACCAAAGTAAAAAATAATTCATTTAAATTAGAGCTTAAAGTAGAGACTACAAAACCCCTATTTGCATAACTTCCAATCTGGGGACTGCAAACATTACTCTTAAAATGCTCCAACTTATTTAAAAAATACCAATTTTTATTCTTAAAATAAATTAACCCAACGTTATTATTATCTTCAAAAGCTAAAAACAAATTATTTTTATAAAGCCCAATATCAATGCTTGAACCTTTAATTTCAACATTAGGACTTATATTAATCCATCTATTGCTTTTTAAAAAATTACAAATACTTACAATAGGTCTATTTTCAGAAACAAAACTCATAATTATTTGATTAAAATTAGAATTAAAAAAACCTTTAATAAAATTAGCCATATAAACAGAAGAAATATTCGCATTTACCCAAGCATTATCATTATTTACAATAAATTCAGATTTAATCTCATTATTTGAATTGTAATTATAAAAAATACCCAAAAAAGGTTCAGATATTAGCCCAATGTTTGATGAATTAACATTAGAATCACCTTTACTCAAATAAGAATGTATTACATCATTCCAAATACTTCCGTAGCCCATATTTGAGATTAAATTTATTTTATATTCGCCTCCAATTTCTCTTAAATATGTCAAATACAACCTATCTTTTAAATCAATGCTAATGTTTAATAAAGATCCAAAATTTTCCATGTACCCAGGACTAATATCAATCCATTTTCTACTATTAAATTTTTTAACTACAAGCTCACTAACAAAATCAGACCCCGATTTAGTAACAAAAGCAATATATAAATTTCCTTTTGAATTAATTGAAAAATCAAAATTAACTATATTAACAATGTTCCCATTAACAGATGAATCAAGATTAAACCAACCAACATTCTCAATAAACTCAGCAACTTTAATGTCGTCACTATTTTCTAACTGATAAGCAATATAAATATTGCTTTTATAAGTCCTTAATACATACTTTTTAAGCTTGGCAGCTAAATTTAAAACAGGCAAATCTTTTAAAGTAAAAAATGAATCTTCTCTCTCAATCTTAGATATTTTAGCTTTCAAAGAATTGCTACTCAAAATTGAAAAATCTAAATCTGTAAGCGAAAACCTTACGTTTTCATTTTTATTACCAACGTATATTATTGCATAAAGAGAATTTTTATCTAACCTTAGTTTAAAATCCTTTCTTTTTATTTTATCAGTTACGTATTTTTTATTAGAAATATCATAAATTCTAAAAACAAAATCAGAATTTGAACTCTTATCTAAGGTTAAAATATAATCAGAAGATTTGCTAACTTTTAAATAAACACTTCCTTTTCCATTTTTACTTAAAATACTCAACGGGCTAATTTCTGTTAATATTTGATTTACTTGAGCTTGAATGGAAGAAAGTTTTGTAAATAAAAATAGCAAAATTAATGTCTTATTTATTTTCATATTTTTTTATATTCAAAAATATTAATACATAATCTAAAAACGATAAAATTGCAAAAAAAGCAGCAAAAACATACGTTGCTTGAACAATAAATAAAATTTTAAATTCAAAATTTAAAATGTAGCTAATAAAATTTTGAATCGGTTCTGTAAAATTGAGTTGAGTTAAAGTGTAAAACAAAAGACTTGCAAAAGTGCAAACAGCATAAAGAATTGACTTTAATTTCCCCAAAAAATTGGCCTGTTGAACTATATTGAACTGAATAATTAAGTTTCTAACAAAACCAATAGAAATTTCACGATAAATAAATATTACAAAAAAATAATAGGGGGTTATGCCCTTGTAAAAGAAAAAAACGAAATATGTTAAATGTTGCAAAACATCTGCATAAGGATCTAAAATTTTACCCACATTGCTAACAAGGCCACACCTTCTTGCAATATACCCATCAATAAAGTCAGTAAATTCATTTAAAATTATTAAAAACCAAATAATTCCAAAAAACAAATATGGAAAAAATATATTTTCCAAAAAAAATAAAATTAATATGACAAAGGAAAGCAGAATCCTAGCTAATGTTATTTGATTAGGAGTAATAATTTTGATTAAATTATTCAATTTATCAAATCTCCTTATCTTTTATTTTTAATAAAATAAATTTAAGAGCTTCATCAAGTTTAATTGCATTTATTTGCTCATTTGTTCTTGTTCTAATAGATATTCTCTCTTCTGCTACTTCTCTCTCACCTATTATAAACATATAAGGTATTTTTTTAACCTGATATTCCCTAATTTTAGCATTCATTCTTGAGGAACTATTATCAAGCTTTATTCTAATCCCCTCATTTTTAAATTTATTAAAAACGTTAATAGCATAATCTTCTACAATATTGTTAACAGGAATGATTACTACTTGAATAGGAGACAACCACAAAGGAAAAGCCCCACCATAGTGCTCCACAAGAATTCCAAAAAATCTTTCAACAGATCCCAACAAAGCTCTATGAATCATAAATGGTCTTTTTTCTTTACCATCCTCAGCAGCATAAGTCATATTAAATCTCTCAGGGAGATTAAAATCAAATTGAATTGTGCTCATCTGCCACTCTCTCTCAAGCGAATCAACTATCTTAAGATCAATTTTAGGCCCATAAAAAGCACCGCCCCCTTTATCAATTTCATAAGGAATTTCAAAATCAATTAAAGCCTCTTCAAGAACTTTTAAAGACATTTCCCAATCAGAATCATTCCCAACAGACTTGTCAGGCTTTGTAGAAAGATATGCTTTTAAGCTTTTAAAGCCAAACTTACTCCACATATAAATAGCAAACCTAAGAACTTCTTTAATCTCATCTAAAACTTGAAAATGAGTACATATAATATGAGCATCATCTTGAGTAAACCCTCTGGCTCTCATCATCCCGTGTAAAGCACCTATTTTTTCATAACGATACACAGTGCCAAGCTCAGCCCATCTAAATGGCAAATCTCTATAAGAATGCTTACCTGAATTATAAATTGCAATATGAAAAGGACAATTCATAGGTTTAAGATAATAATCACTTTTGTCCATTTCGATTTTTTCAAACATGCTATCTTTATAAAAGTCTAAATGACCAGAAGTTTGCCAAAGCCAAGATTTCCCAACATGAGGAGTAAAAAGAATATCATACCCATTCTTAGAGTGCTCTTCTCTCCAAAAATCCTCTATTAAAGCTCTTATTTTTGCCCCATTGGGATGAAAAAAAATAAGCCCTGGTCCAATCTCTTCATGAATAGAAAATAAATCAAGCTCTTTTCCAAGCTTTCTATGGTCTCTTTTTTTTATTTCTTCTCTCAAATTAAGATAAGATCTTAGCTCTTTTTCATTATTCCATAAAGTTCCATAAATTCTCGTAAGCATTGTATTTTTTTCATTACCCCGCCAATAAGCTCCAGCAATACTAGTAAGTTTAAATGCCTTTGGATCAATTTTATTCATATTCTCAACGTGAGGGCCCCTGCAAAGATCAATAAAATTGTGACTCTTGTAAATAGAAATTTCATTTTGTAAATCAAAATTTTTAATCAAATCAATCTTATAAGGTTCATCTTTAAAAAGTTCAAAAGCCTGTTTTACGCTTATTACCTCTTTTTCAAAAGAACTCCCAGTCTTTAAAATCTCCCGCATTCTATTTTCTATCTCTAAAAGAGAATCTTCTGTAATTTGCTTTTCAAATTCAAAATCATAATAAAAACCATCTTTAATAGGAGGCCCTATTGCAATCTTGGTATTTGGAAATAAATCCCGCACAGCTTCTGCCATAACATGGGCTATTGAATGTCTTTTTTTGTAAAGAATATCTTCTTTATCCAAATCTTTACTCACAATAATACCCTTAATCTTTTGATTTTTTTAAAAAATTAAAATTTAGATTCATAACTTTTACTTAAAAATACATACCTCAAATATCTATATATCTAGAATTACTAAATTTAAATATACAAAAAAATTTTTTAAAAAAATAGAGATAAGAAAAGAAAAAATAAAAATAAATTCTCAATCCATAGCAACTATTGATTCAATATTAAAATAAAAAGACATTGCAAAAAAAAATGTAATAGTAGAAGAGCCTCCGTAAGAGAGAAAAGGCAAAGGAATCCCAGTAATAGGAAAAAGGCCTAAAGACATTCCAACATTAAACGAAGTATGAAAAAATAAAAGTCCCAATATTCCAGATATTACTAAAGCCATATACCTATCTTGACTTTTATTCATTATTATCAAAAATTTAAAAAAAAGAAAAAAAAATAATATTAAAATCGTACTAACACCTAAAAACCCAAACTCTTCAGCAAGAATAGAAAAAATAAAATCTGTGCTCTGAGACGGAACATAATTAGCATGAGTATAAGGCCCTTTTAAAAATCCTTTACCTAAAAGACCACCAGAACCAATTGCTATCTTAACCTGATTTAAATTCCAACCAGCACCCTTAGCATCAATGGCTGGATCTAAAAATACTAAAAACCTTTTAATCTGATAAGTCTTCATTAACTTTGAAAGGACTTTTGAAAGTACTATTGAAACCAATAAAATAGAACTTGCAAAAAATACATAAAAATAAATTATTTTAATACTTAAACGATATTTAGCAATAAAAAATCCCAAAACAGAAATCAAAAGTATTAAAAACAAAACTCCCATTATTACTTTAAAATAAAAAGGATTTGAAAATATAAGATAAAATACATTACCCATATTCATCTTATATTCATACCAAACTGGTAAAATTGTAAAAACAAAAGAAAAAAAACCTATCAACGTAAATGCTAAAACATAATGTAAATCTATTCCTGCAAAAAAAGAAATAAATATAAAAATAGTTAAATATACTATTGCCGTACCAAAATCAGGTTGCAATAATATAAGAATTACCGATGGAAAAATTAACAAAAATGCCGCAATAAAGACAAAAAATTCATTATAACCCTTTTTTTCAGTATAAAATTTTGAAAGGGTTAAAATAATAATAACTTTACCAAATTCAGAAGGCTGGCCTCCAAGTTTCCATATACCAATCCAAGACCTTGCTCCGTTTACGGTAATCCCAAAAAATGCAGTAAAAATTAAAGCCAATATTAACAAAAAATATAAAGGATATACCATGCTATAAACAAATTTTAAATCATATTTACCCACTATAAAAATTATAAAAAATCCAAGAATTGTCCAAAAGGTTTGTTTTATATACTCATTCTTAGTTAAAGACCCACTAATGTTATAATCGCTAGAATAAATTAGCAATATACCAACAAAAGAAACTATAAGCAAGCTTATTAAAGCTAAATAATCATAATTTTTCCTAAAAACCATTAATCCTACCTAATATACCATGGCCTATAACTTTTAAGAATATCTTCATAACTTTGGTTTGCAAAAATACCTTGCATTATTAAATCTGTAGATTTTGCAGGCCACCAATCCACATTGCTCTTTGCCTCAACCAAACTAAAAACAATAATTTGATTATCAGCTGAACCGTTATAAGGAGCAAGCCCAATAAAAGAGCTATTTTCAAAACCATCTATACCGGTTTGACCAGTACCTGTTTTGCCTGCAACCTTAACAGCTTGCGTAAGAACTGCATATTTTGCTGTACCATAAGTTACAACACTTCTCATATATTTTTTTAAAAGCTTAAATGTATTCTTACTAATAAGATTTGTCTTTCTTAGTATTTCTGGCTTATTTTCAAGAAGAACTTCATTCGTACCGCCCTTTAAAATTTTATTTACAATTCTGGGCTTATATACAACACCTTCGTTTGCAATCATAGCAACCATATTAACAATCTGCATAGGAGTAGCATTCAAAAATCCTTGACCTATTGAAAAATTTACAGTATCTCCTCCTACCCAAGGCTGATTAAAAGTTTTTTCTTTCCACTCAGAACTAGGAAGAAGGCCTGATACTTCATTTGGTAAATCAATTCCCGTTTTTTCTCCAAACCCAAATTCTTTTGCATATTTTCTAATTCTATCAGCCCCAAGATACTTAAGTCCAAGTGTATAAAAATAAACATTAGAAGAATGTGCAATAGCCTCTTCTAAATTAACATACCCATGACCACCAGGCTTCCAACAATGAAAAATTCTATTTCCAACTTTAAAATGTCCAGGACAATAAATTTTACGATCTTTATCTATAACCCCTTCCTCAAGAATAGCAGCAGCAACAACTAATTTAAAAATAGACGCTGGTGGATAAACAGATTGAATAGCTTTATTTAAAAAAGAGTAATCTTCCTTATTATATTTATTATAAACATCTGTCATAGAATAATAAGGATAATTGTGAAGAGCAAGAATGGCCCCTGTTGAAGGCTTTAATACCACAATAGAACCATACCTTTTGCCTAAGGCATTTTTAGCAAGATCTTGAATATCTTTATTAATATTGAGTACAACATCATTACCGGGCACCATATTCCTTATAATAGAACCATCATCTATTCTTCTCTCCTTAGAGTCCACTTTGTACTTAATCAATCCCTCTTGCCCTCTAATATAATTATCATAAACTTGTTCAATACCCAACTTTCCAATAGTAGAAGTATTGTCATACCCACTAACATTATAAAAAGTTCTAAGTTCTCTTTGATTTATTTGCCCAACATAGCCTATTGAATGCGAATATGAATCATCAACTAAATAATTACGCTTAAAAGAATAGGTCCATAAAAGAGCTGGATAATAAAATTTTTTTTCAGAAATTTTAAACAACATCTTTGGGGTAAGTTCAATTATTTCAACATCTTTGAGATATCCACCAGGCTCTTGAAGCTTAGACAAAATAATTGATTTATCAATATCTAAAGTTTTTGATAAAAAATCTATCATTTCAATTCTAGTAGCAACGGGCATATTATAATACTGTTGCAAACTTATCTTTAAAACAAATAAAGTTAAATTATTTGCCAAAATATTGAAATTAGAATCTAAGATCTCACCTCTTGAGGCATTGATTTTTTCTAATCTTGATAAAAAAACATTAGCTTTTCTATCATAAAATAAATGTTTACCAATTTGCATTTGAAACAAAATTGCTAGATAAAGTAGCATAATTACTATTAAAAATAGTATGCCAAACTTGTATCTAGAATTTATTATAACACCCACTAATAATCCTCTTTAAAAGAATAAAAATTTCTAACAAAATAATTTTGAATTGGATATAAAAAGTTAATAAACATTATATTTACAACAAGGTCAAGGTTAAAAATTGAATAATTAAAAGATTTTAAATCTATAAAATCATAAAATACAATAGCTAAAAACCATAATATAATTTTTGAAAGGATAAAAAATATTGTCATGCTGAGCATATTTTTAGGCATTAATAATTTCATTTTATTGTTAAAATAAAATATTAGTGTATACCCAAAAACAAAAAACCCAAGTGGTAATCCTGTAAAATAATCCATAATAAGACCGTATAAAATACCAGATAATAATCCTACATTAAAAATAAAATTTAAAGAATTAAAAACTAGAAAAATTAAAAAAATATCTATTGAAAAATAAAAATAAGTTGCAAAATAATGTTGAAAAATTTTACCTAAAAATGCACTAGAAATAAAATATGTAAAAAATGCTGCCATTATTCACCGATCTCTTTGTTATTTTTAACAAGAAAAACATACTCAAGCTTATCTAAAACTATTGCAGGCTCTACTTCTATTTTTAAAAGTGAATTATAATCAAGAATATGAAAATTTGTAATCTTTCCAATATAAATGCCAACTGGATATTCACTAAACCCAGCAGTAACAATAGAATCACCTATCTTTAAATCTTTTTCAGCAAGTCTGTTAACATAATTCATTTCCAGTTTTTTACCATAACCATTGCCTTCTATAAGGCCTATAAACCTACTGCTTTGAATCCTTGCAGACACAAAATTTTCATAATTAGTCAAAGGCAAAATTTTAGCAGTATTAGAATAAACCTTTACAACTTTGCCTACAAGACCACTAAATCCATCTTGATATGCAACTGCTATCATATCCTTTTCTATCCCATCATTAAATCCTTTATTAATAGCCATTAAAGTCGATATATTTGAATAGTTTAGATATATAATCTCTGCTGAAATAAAATCACTAGCACTTGACGAATAAAAATTTAATTGCTCTTTAAGACGGACATTCTCTTGCCTTAGTGATTGTATATTTTGAGTTACTATTTCAAGCTGTTGTATCCTTTTTTTATAAAATTCTATCTTGTCCTTATAATTCTTGTATTCATTTACAGTTTTAAAAACATTGGAAATAAAACTAAAAACCCCATGCATTCTACTTTGAATATAAGAATTAAGAGTAAAAAATAAAAAATTATCAGGTCTTTTGCTTTGAATAGTACTTGAATCATAAATCATAAAAACAAGAGAAACTATCAATACTAAAAGCACTTTGATAAAATTCTTGAATTTAACAAGAAAGTTCATAACTTATTCATTGATAAAACTGTAAATATTCTTACTAATATCTATTCTATTAGCATAATCATAAAATAATCCGGCACCAACAGCTACAGAAAGAAGTGGATTGTCTGCAACATAAACAGGAACTCCGGTCTCTTTTGAAAGAAGCCTATTTAAACCTTTAAGAAGAGCCCCTCCACCTGTTAAAATGATGCCGCGCTCAACAATGTCTGTAGCAAGCTCTGGAGGCGTTGCACCAAGAGTACGCTTAACTTCATCCACAACAATATTAATCGGCTCTTGTAAAGACTCTCTTACTTCCATAGAATCAACAAGTTGCTTTCTAGGAAGACCAGTTACAGCATCTGTACCCTTAATATCTATTTTTTCTACCCTCAAATTTTGAATATCGGGATATACATTTCCTATCTTGATTTTCAATTTTTCTGCTGTCTGTTGACCAATTATAATATTATGAGAATTTCTCATATACTTTATTATGCTCTCATCAAATTCGTCACCACCGGTTCTAATAGCTCTACTTACAACCATACCCCCAAGAGAAATAACAGATATTTCTGTGGTTCCACCTCCAATGTCACACACCATGTGACCTGTAGGTTCAAAAATAGGAATATCAGACCCAATAGCAGCAGCAAGAGATTCTTCTATTACCTTAACTTCTCTTGCACCAGCATTCATTGCACTCTCTTTTACAGCTCTTCGTTCAACCTCTGTAATGCAAGTTGGAACACCTATTACCATTCTTGGCTTAAAAAACAATTTTTTACGAGAAAAAATTTGATTAATAAAATATTTAATCATCTTCTCTGTATTCTCAATATCAGCGATAACCCCATCTCTAAGTGGACGAACAGCTTTAATATTTTCTGGAGTTTTCCAAAGCATTTTTTTAGCGTTTCGGCCAACTGCAACAACTTTATTACCTTTGGTAATATCTATTGCAACAACAGAAGGCTCACTCATAACCACACCATAATCTTTAATATAAACTAAAGTATTACATGTCCCAAGATCAATACCAATATCTATCAAAAAAGACTTAAATAAATTCAAATCAACCTCCCTAAAAGTCCTCCAAAGTAATTCCAAGTCTCTCTCTTGCTGCTTCTAAATAAGGATTAAGATTGAGAGCTTCTCTCCAATATTTTCTAGCTTTAGGATAATCTTTATCTTTCTTCCTATATATATCTCCTATTTTAACATAAACGCTAGAATTTGAACTATTAATTTCTAGAACTTTATTATAGTAATTAAAAGCATTCTCATAATCACCCTTATCTAATAGAATGTCTCCATAAAGCAAATATACCTTTTGAATTAAATTTTCATCCGTTTTCTCGCCTTTTGACGATTTTTCTTTCTCTTCTTTTAATATTTTTTTTATATAATCAATGCTTTTGTTTATATCATTCAATTTATAATTAACATAAGCCAAGCTCCAAAGCACTAAATCAGATTTATTCTCATTATAAGCTTTTTCAAAAAACTTTAAACTAGAATTGTAATCTCTTAAAAGCTGATACGAATAACCCAAATATTCAAAAATATCTTCTTTAATGTTCATGAAATCAAAATTATCAACACTTAAAGCCTTCTTTAAAAATTTTACAGCAAGCTCACTATAAAACTCTCCTTTATGAGAATATGCCTTTCCTAATATATAATACAAAGGACCTATAGAAACCCCATCATTTATAGAAATTAAAAATCTTAATCTTTCTATAGATTTATCTAAAAATTCTCCTTTTAAATACCCCTCATTTACTATTAAAGAATAGTAAAAATATGAAAATCCCAAAAGCAAATTTAAATTAAAATCAAATCTATGATTTTTAATGTCATTCTCAGCATAATCTATTATTTCTTTATATTCTTTTTTATCCCAGAGTAAAAGTAAGTCAACCTCTGTTGGCCCTGCTTTTAAATAAGAATTGGAAAAAGATTTAAAATATGACAAAATGTAATAAATTAAAAAAATAAATATGAAAATCATAAATGAATAAAAAATATATCTTAAATATCTTATTTGCATTTAAAACTCTCTTTTAGGCTTAAAAAATAAAGCTGACACCCATAAGCCGAGTTCTGTACTATGCCATCATCTCTCTTGTTTTTTTATCTCTAAAAAAATCATGCGATCTACCCGTAAGCACGCCCTCAAGAACAAAGGAAGCTTACATACTTGATCTTGCTCCTAATGAGGTTTATCTTGCCTGTATTTATTGCTAAATAAGCGGTGAGCTCTTACCTCACCTTTTCACCCTTACCTTTTATGGCGGTAATTTTCTGTGACACTCTCTTAGGTTTAAAAAACCCCTAGGCATTACCTAGCATTACGTTCTTAATGGAGCTCGGACTTTCCTCTTAAGCTTTAATTATAAAACTAAGCGATGGCTGACTGTCAGCTTAAATAAAAAGTATCAAATTAATAAATTTTATTCAACAAGATCTGCCAAACTGCCAGGAATTATTTCATCACTTATTTGAATTTTATCCTGATAATAGAGTATTCTACTACAATAAGGACAAAATTTAATATCGTTTGGCTCACGTCTTACTTTATTTGCAAATTCAATAGGAAGTATCATATGGCAACCTTTGCAAACATTGTTAATCAAAGGCACCACACCGTTTGATTTATTTCTTATTATTCTTTGAAATTTAAATAAAAAATCTTCATTCATTTTAGAAGCACAATTTAACTCTTCGCTTTCTATTTCTAAAAGTTTCTTTTTAATTTCTAAAAGCTCTAACTCTAAACTATTGCTTTCAGACCTAAAACATTCTTCTTCTTTGCTATGCTTCTCGTTTACATCTAATATTTCTTTTTCTATTTTAGTTTTAAGTCCATTAACATGTGTCATCTTTTTTCTAATTGTAACTTCATCATCAATGATAACCTGAAGTTCTTTTTCAAGAGCTTCATATTCTCTTTGCGTTTTAATGCTATCAATTTTTTCTTCTGCCTTGCTTTTTCTTGAATTAATATCTTGAATATCTAACTTTAAAGCAGAGTCTTCTTTTTGATATTCCTTAAACTTTTGTTGCAAATCAACAAGAACTTTCGATAATTCTTCAATCTGAATTTTTTTCATTTCCAAATACTTAGGAATGCTTTTTTGCCTTTCCTCAAGCTCAAACTTAGATTTATATATTACTTCAAGTTTTTTTAATGTATCAATATTATTCTCCATCAATCCTCCATTTCAATTTAAATCTTCAAGATAATCTTTTAACTTTTGAGTTTTTTTAGGATTTTTAAGCCGCCTTAATGCCTTAGATTCGATTTGCCTAATCCTTTCTCTTGTAACATTAAAATGAAGTCCAACCTCTTCAAGAGTTAAAGAATAACCATCTTCAAGTCCAAATCTCATTTTTACAACTTCTTGCTCTCTTTCAGGAAGAGTCCCAAGAATTGCTCTTATTTGATCTTGCAAAACTACAAAAGATGTATGATTTGCAGGATTTTTTATTGCCTTATCCTCAATAAAATCGCTAAGAACAGAATCCTCCTCTTCTCCAATTGGTGTTTCAAGAGAAACAGGCTCTCTTGAAACACTTTTTACAGTTTTAACTTTTTTAAGCTCCCATCCAAGTCTGTCTGAGAGCTCTTCATCTGTGGGATCTTTTCCTAAAACTTGAATTAGATATCTAGTTTCTCTATTAAGCCTATTTATTTGTTCAATCATATGCACAGGAACTCTAATTGTGCGAGCTTGATCAGAAATAGACCTTGTTATGGCCTGTCTAATCCACCAAGTAGCATAAGTTGAAAACTTAAAACCTCTCTTATATTCAAACTTTTCAACAGCTTTAATTAATCCAATATTGCCCTCTTGAACAAGATCAAAAAAATGAAGACCCCTATTTGCATATTTTTTAGCAATACTTACAACAAGCCTTAAATTAGCCTTAATCAACTGATCTTTAGCATGCTGCATCATTTGTTTTCCTTTAGCAATCTCTTCTGACATGCTTATTATTTTATCCATTGGGTATTCATAATACATTTCAATTCTCTCAAGTTCTTTTTGAGCAAGTTGAGCCTCTGTAATCTGCTCTTTTATAGCATCTTCTTTAAGTTTAAGAGATTTTTCTATCTCTATTCTTTTTTCAGTAATAGTCAAATCTCTTCCAAGCACTCTCAAATCTCTTATTTTTTCAATTTTCAACCTACTTAGAATTATTCTTTGCTGTCTTTGTAAATCCTTTATTTTGTTAGCAGAGTCAATATAATCATCTGAAAAAATCCTTAGTTCATCTTGATATAAAGGAATGTTTCGCAAAAACTCTTTTAAGGCTAATCTCTCGCTTTTTAAATTCTTTTCAAAAATATCTCCCCCAAGATCATATACCCTATGCTTATTATCTACATAACTTATTAAACGATCTTGAATTGGTTTTAAAGGAATTTTGTAAAAAGAGGCAATTCTTTTTTTTTTATTATAATAATCAGGATTACTCTCTTTATCTTTGTCTTTTTCTCTTTTAAAAAACTCTTCTCTTTCCATTCTTGAATAAATAGTATTAACAAGGTTATAATAGTTTTCTATAACAAGGCCATCATTCTTAAGAATATTCTCAATTATACTTTCCCCAGAATCCATTTGCTTTGCAAGTTCAACTTCTTGATTTCCTGTTAATAAAAACTCTTTTCCTATTTCCTTTAAATAAAGCTTTATTGGGTCTTCTGAGTGAGTATCTTTCAAAACATTGCTTTTAATATACCCTGAGCCTAAATCATCCTTAACAGAAATATCTTCTTCATCACAATCATCAAGCTTGACATCAAGATCAATATCTTCCTCATCACCTTGAAAACCATCATCTAAAATCATAAAGTTTCTATCAGATTCAAGCTCAACTTCTTCATCCTCATCATCATTTCCATCCTCGGCTACCAGATCTAATTCTGAAATCTTATTAACTAATCTTATTCCCCTATCCTCAATCATCGAGCAAATACAGTCAAGGGCATCTGGTTCTAATATGTCATCGGGAAGTAAATTTGATAATTCACCAAAACTAAGAGATTTTCTATCTCCCAAATGAGCAATAATACCGTCTATCAGCTTCGAATATTTCTTTTCCAAATCCGACAAAATTTAACTCCCTGGAACATCGTCTATGTAGATTTTTAAATTTTTTCTCTGCATATTTAAAAACATTAACTCATTTATTTGAATCTTAGCATTTACCAAAGAATCCTTATCACACCTTTTTTTGCAAAGCAAAACACGAGAATCTAATTTTCTCCTTTTGATTGCAAGCAAAACATGAATAAGCGCCTCATTATCTACTTCAAATTCAGAATTTAAAATTTCTTCAAAAAGAATTTCACTAACTTGATAGTTATCCTTTAAATTTCTTTTTAAATCCATTAATGAAAAATCTTTATTATTTTCAAATAAATACTCAAAGCACATAAAAATTTTTCTGGCATTGATATCAATTAAATCACTATCAATAATATTGCGCCTTATCATACCAAAATAACTAAAATTTTTCAACAAAGCTACTATTAGATACCTCTCGTAAGAATCATCATTATGAGCATACAAATTTCTTTTATTATTGTCAACTATAAATCTTTCTTTTATCCTATAATAATCTTTTAATAAAGTTGTAACACCAATACCAAGTTTATTGCTTAATTTGTCTAAAAAAATTTTTTTTTGAGTATCTACTTTTGATAAATTTATCAAATTTAAAAATAAATTAATCATAGCATTTAAATCTACAGTTTTATTTAAATCATATTTATTAGAATAAACATCTAAAAGATAATCAAAAGCATCGCATCTATTATTTAAAATTTTATTTAAAAAGCCTTCACCCTTATCTTTAAGAACATCTGCAGGATCATGACCAAAATCCATTTTAGCAACACTAACATTGATATTGAATGGCAAACAAATTTGATAAGCTTTTAAAGTTGCAAAAAGACCAGCATCATCACCATCAAAACAAAATATTATCTCATCAGCATATCTTTGAATCAAAGCTAGATGCTCTTTTGAAAAAGAAGTACCAAGAGTAGATACAGCTCTCTTAATCCCAGATGTAAAAAAAGCAAGAACATCTATATATCCTTCTACTAATATAACTGACTTTGTAGACTTAATCTCATCAAACCCCTCATAAAATCCATAAAGAAGCTCCTTTTTTTTAAAAACTTCAGTTTCACTTAAATTAATATACTTAGAGCCTTTCCCATCTAAATCTCGACCCCCAAAACCAACAACATTTCCTTTAAAATCTTTAATTGGAAAAATTAATCTTTGAGACAAAATAGAAGCTTTGGGATTTGTTTTTGAGAATAAACCACTTTTTCTAAGTATTTCAAAAGAGTATCCTTTTGAAACCAAAAAATCATGAAGCTCCAAACCATTTTTAACATTAAATGGCAAATAACCAAGTTCAAATAAATCAACAACTTCCTTAGATATTGCTCTACTCTTTAAAACGTAATCTAAAACTTTTTTGTTTTTATTCAAAAAAAATTTAATAGTATTGATTAATCTAGAATTCAAAGAATAAATTGCTGAAACTATGTCTTTATTTTTATTGTTTTTTTCACTTTCTCGACTTATTTTTAAATCATTATAATTAATACCGGATTTTTCACATAAGATCTTAAGAGCATCATTGTAATTGATTTTTTCCATATCCATTAAAAATCCAATAACATCCCCACCCTTTTTACATCCAAAACAATAAAAATATCCTTGCAAAGGATTTACAAAAAAAGAAGGCGTTTTTTCAGCATGAAAAGGACAAAGCCCTTTATAAGTAGACCCCGACTTAACAAGCTTAATATACTGCTCCACAATAGCTACAATATCAAATTTAGCCTTAATTGAAGCTGCGGTTTGTAAATATTCCATACTTCTTAATCCTTAGTAATAAAATTTTTAATATAATCTTTTGCTCCTAAAAGATGTGAAGAATAATTTGATGAAAATTGATGTGTGCCCAACTTAGAGTCTTTTACTACAAAAAATAAATATTGCGTATTTTTTGGGAAAAAAGCCGCCTGCAGCGAAATAATACCAGCATTTGAAATTGGAGTAGGAGGATACCCTTTATTAATATATGTATTATAAGGAGAATCTATCTCTAAATCTGAAAAATAAATTCTTTTAGGATGACTTCGCCCTAGCTGCTCTGTAATAACATATTCAATAGTAGCACAAGATTGTAATGCCATGCCAGATTTTATTCTGTTATAAAAAACCGAAGACATTATTGACGCTTCACTTTTAATCCTATACTCACGCTCAACAATAGATGCTATTATTACTCTATTGTAAAGATCCTTACTTGAATAATCACTAAACAAAACACCTATGGATTTAAGCTTATTTAAAAAATTATCAACAAACATACGAACAACATTCTTTATTTCTATGCCCTTATAAAATTTATAAGTATCTGGAAATAAAAATCCTTCAAGAGAATCATAATCAAATCCAAGCTCATAAATAAACGATTTTTGGTTGATCAAAGAAATAAAATCTTGAACATTATCAATGACACCAAATTCTTTAAGCTTAAAAGCAATTCTTCTGCTGGTATACCCTTCAGGTATTGTAACATCAATATTTACATTAGAAGATCCCTTTAAAAGCTCTTTATATATCTCAAATGTAGAAAGACCACCATTGATTAAATATCTTCCTTCTTTAAATTGTTTGTCACTATCAAAAATATAAGAAATAAAAACAAGAAGAAGTTCGGATTTAATTAATTTTTGTTTTTTCAATTCTTTAGCTATTTTTTTAACTCCCCAACCTTTCTCAACATCAAATTCATAAACTAAACCATTTGCTAAAGAAGATAGATTTAAAAAATATATCAAAATTGACAAAACAGATCCTAAAAAGAACAAAAGAATAAATACTTTTCCAATCTTAATAAGCACAAGAATCTCCTAGCTAAACAAAAGTATCTGCTAATTAACTCTTTAGTTATCAATTAAAAGTTTTAATTGATAACTAACATCATATTTTAAAAAAAATAAGAACTTTCTAAATAGACAAAAATACAAGTAACATAATGAAACGAAATAACACATTTAAAAGATCGCAATATAAAAATTACAAAAAAGGAAACCAATTATAATTTTCACTAAATTGGGGAGGGTGGGATTCGAACCCACGTAGGCAAAGCCAACAGATTTACAGTCTGCCCCGGTTAACCACTTCGGTACCGCCCCTAAAAGCCGACTGTCGGAGTCGAACCGACGACCTGCGGTTTACAAGACCGCTGCTCTGGCCAGCTGAGCTAAGTCGGCAAATAACAAACTAATAGTTAGTTTATAAAAATAAAATTTATTAGTCAATAGAATAATGACAAACAATTAATGCAATTTTCCTGTTAATCTATTTGTTGCCAGAAAGAAAAATTTTAAAAAAAAGAGCACAAAAAAAAATCAAAAAACTAAAAATTAAAATTAAATAATAATTAATTTTTTTCTTTTTCAATAAATAAAAAAATATCAGCCTGGTGGATTCAAGTCCAAAAGAAATAGAGCTTAAAATAATAGTAAGATCAAGATAAAATTTCTGAAAATTATAAACAAAAATATTGTAAGAACCAGCCAAAAAAACAAATAAACTCAACAAAGAATTTAAAAACAATACAATAACCAAAATTCTAATAAAATTTGAAAAACGTCTTAAGTTTTTTACTTTAAAAGCTTTCATGAAATTTATAAATTTTTTATTATAAAAAGTGCTTGATTGACAATTTCTAAAAGATTACCAATAACATCGGCTAATGTAATTTTTTTATTTTCATTTGCCATTGACTTGTAAGAAACTGTTAAAGATTTTCGAATAAAAACATTATTATTTTCCAAAAGAGCTAAACATCTCTTTCTAAGCTCAATAAAATGATCTACAAATCTATTTGAAACTTTATCAATAAAAACCGATTCATTCAAACACCACTTCAAAATCCTTTCCTTATAAGAATCGTCAATTTTGCTCTCTCTTTTATACCTTTCAAACTCTTCATTTTTATAATCAATCTCAAAGTAAATATTATAAATTTCTTTTTTCAAAACAGTAATATTATTTTCAATATCAACATATATATTTCTCAAATCATGATTATTAATTAATACAACATTATTTATAGTCTTTAAAACTTCCATCATTCTAACATCATATATATTTTTAAAAAAATCATTAAGAAAATATAACTTTTTAAAACTATAGTGACCAAGATTTAGTTCGTTAAAAATCTCGCCTTTTAAATTTAAAATTACACTAGGATCTCTAACAAGATTTTTTATTTCTTTGACCACAAGAACTTTCAAAGAGCTATCACGCCTTTTAATAGCTTGGCCCATAACATTTAAAAATAAAATGTTCTCATAAAAATTTTTTACATCAAAAAAGGGTACATATTTTTTAGGAGACGCTACTGGGTTTTTGCAATACACTCTAAAAAGATCTAAATAAGGCAAAGTTCTAGACAAACCAACAATTTTGGATACAACCGATAAAACATTTTTCAACACATATTCTACTCGGGATAAATGATCTTCTCTTGAAATTACTTCTGAATTGCTAATATCATCAGATATTAAAAAATAATTTGATATAATGCTTTTAACAATATCCTCATCTATCTCAATATCTTTTAATGTATACAAAATATCGAAAAAATAATTCAAATATTTGCTAACACTTGAAAAACTAGTTCCAAATCCAACCTCAAGATCAACTATGCTTATGTTTTCAACATTGTCTAAAATATCTACATTGAAAAATGAAAAAAAAGATTTGTAGGGGAAAAATGCCAAACTATTAAAAACATAATAAAACTCAAACATATCAGAGACGATTTTGTAAGTATTAAATGGAATAGAATTAATATACTCATTTATCTTAACCTTAAGAGATTCTTCTAAATCATTTTGGGTCTTTTCTTTTTTCAAAAAAAGCTCATATTCGCCTTTATCCAAAAAATCTTCCAAATTTTTCTTAGGATGAAGAACTTTATTTTGAATAATTTCTAAAATAGTTTGCTCAACAACAATGCCACCTTTTTCTAATTTCCTAAAAAATTCTTTCAATTCCATTGAATATCGGCAAACACTAAAAAACATTTCTACAAAACCAATATACAAACATTCTCTCTTAAAATCTATTACTGGATTTTTACACATTTCATTAATTTGATTTTCTAGGTTTTTTATAATATAAGCTTTATAAATATCTTCTTTACTTTTTTCCTTCTGGAAAAAATTTAAAATAGTTAACCACATTCTCATAAGAAATGGTTCTTCCATTAAACGCCCTGAAAGAAATTTTTCAAGCTGAGAATCAGCATCGGGTTCATTACTGCAATTGGGCAAAGCAAACTCAGAAGAATTCAAACTTAAGCTTTTCCTTATATCATTCATCAGCCTATTTTTAGTCTCTTTTGAAAGCTGACCTATAGCGCTGTATACATTATTATTATTACCACTCATAAAACCCCAATAAAACCATTTAAAAAATAAAAGCACTACTTTATAACATACTTCAAATAATAACATACTTCAAATAAATTAAAATTGTAAATAAATTTTAGAAAAAAAATATTTACACTATAATATAATTTTATATGAATCTGGGCAAGAACAATCAAAACATAATTAAAATTGCTAAAATATTTAAAAAAAATAACTATGAATTTTATTTAGTTGGAGGCGCTTTAAGAGACTTGCTGCTCAATAAAAAACCTTACGATTTTGATTTTGCAACAAATGCAACTCCTGAAGAAATAATGCTATTATTTCCAAATAACATTAAAACGGGAATAAAACATGGTACAGTTGGCATTATTTTTAATAAAAAAATCTTTGAAATCACCACATACAGAATAGAAAAAGAATATGAAAACAAAAGAGCCCCTAAACAAGTAGAATATACTAAAAATTTAATTAAAGATCTTGAAAGAAGAGATTTTACAATCAATGCAATGGCAATGGATATTTTTAACTTTAACATAATAGATTGCTATGATGGGAAAAAAGATCTTAATAAAAAGATAATAAGGTGCATAGGAAGCGCAAATAAAAGACTTGAAGAAGACGCCCTTAGAATACTAAGAGCAGCAAGATTTTCAGCCACACTTAATTTTAACATTGAAAAAAATACTTTAATTTCAATGAAATACAAAAAAGAAAATATTTTAATGATCTCAAGAGAAAGGATAAAAAATGAATTTCACAAATTGCTAGAAGGCACAAATATGCAAAAAGGAATTTATTATCTTAAAAAAGTTGATTTTTTTAAGAATTTTTTCAATCTAGAAATAAAAACAAAATTAATCAAAAAAACTCTTTTACTTGAAAAAGACAAATTTTATTTAAAGGCAATAACTATATTGACAATTAAAAAACCCATAAAAGAACTAAAAGAAAAATTAATTTTACTTAAATTTTCAAATAAAGAAATTAAATTAATTTTATTTTATAGAAGCATAATCGATAATAACAATATTTTTAATGTCAAAAAATTAAGTGATATTAGATATTTGCTTAGCAAAAGCACAAGAGAACATTATAAAGAAATAATTGATATATACAAAGCACTCAAAGGAAAAAAGAAGAAATATTTATTTATAGTAAAAAATATAAAAAGAAAAAAATTACTAAAAAATCCCCTCTCTTTAAGAGATTTAAAAATAAACGGAAAAGATATTCAAAATCTAAACCAAATAGAAAATAAAAATATAGGTAAAGTTTTAAACATACTGCTAAGCTATGTAATTGAAAATCCCAAGCTTAATACTAAAAATTATCTTATAAAAAAGATAAAAACCTTAAAGATTAATATCTTCCATAGCTTTTAAAGCTACTTCAGCTGCTCTCATTTCGGCCTCTTTTTTAGATTTGCCCTTCCCGTTTGATATAAACTTTTCTCCAACATAAAGTTCAACGCAAAAAACTTTATCATGGTCTGGACCTATTTCCTTGTCTAGCTTATAGCTTGGTGAGATTTTATATTTCTTTTGAACATATTCCTGCAGCAAACTCTTATAATCTTTAAAATCACCCCTATTAAACATCAATCTTATATACATGTCAAAAAGTCCAACAACAAATTCTGTTGCCACTAAAAACC
This sequence comes from [Borrelia] lusitaniae, assembly GCF_030440365.1. GTDB lineage: Bacteria > Spirochaetota > Spirochaetia > Borreliales > Borreliaceae > Borreliella > Borreliella lusitaniae. Next base: position 741,949 of record NZ_CP124050.1, on the reverse strand, counting down.
CACTATCAAGATAAATAGCTCCTACAAAAGCTTCAATAGCATCTGCAAGAATGCCTTTTTTGTTTCGACCATCATTACTCTCTTCTCCTTTGCCAAGTAAAATATAAGAACCAAGATCAATCTCTCTAGCAATACTAGATAGGGAATCTTCACTAACAATATAAGATCTAGCCTTACTAAGCTCTCCTTCACTTTTATTTGGATAAGTTTTATAAAGATGATCTGTGATAATCAAATTAAGCACAGAATCTCCCAAAAATTCCAACCTCTCATTATTGCCAGATTTTTGATCTAACTCATTAGAATAAGACGAGTGACTCAATGCTGTATTTAATAAATCAAAATTATTAAAATCAATACTCAAATTTTCTAAAAATTCATTTAATTGAGCTTTTCTTTCACTGCCAAAACAAAAATCGGAAGAATTTTTTTTCATCAACCCTTTCTCTTTTTAATAAAATTAACAACATCGCCTACTGTCTCAAATTCATTGGCTTCGTTTTCTGGGATCTTATCATCAAAAGCCTCTTCAAGCAAATACAAAAGTTCATAAATATCAAGGCTATCTGCACTAAGATCCTCAACAAATCTAGAATCTATAGTAATTTCATCTTCTTTTTTATCAAGCTGCTCAGATATAATAGACCTAACCTTGCTAAAAATTTCATCATTATCCATGAATAATACCTTCCTTGCTACAAACTACAAACTTATTTCTAGATATTGGTTATTTCTGTAATATCCACATTTCAAACAAATTCTGTGCCTAACCCCAAGATTACCACAATTAGAACATTCTTGAAATTGAGGAACCTTTTTCCTCATATTTATACTACGCCTTGTTCTACTTCTAGATTTTGAAGGCTTAAATTTTGGAACAGCCATTACTTTCTCCTACTACCATTAAACTAAATTAAATTATCTTAATAATATATATATTAACCAAGTCATTTGTCAATAAACTTAGATTTCAATCTACTACACACTAATTCTGGAACAAAATGAGAAAGATCAACATCCTTTTTCATCATCAATTCCTTTACAAAATCCGACCTTACATATAAATGTTCTGCACTACTTGGCAAGAATATAGTATCTATTTTAAAATTTAACTTACTATTAACAAGATATCTCTCAAACTCTATATCAAAATCATTAAAAGCTCTAATTCCCCTAACAATAAATTTAATAGAATTAATTAATGCATAATCAACAATAAACCCACTATACCTATCTACAAATACATTTAAAAAATTTAAAGACGAAATAACATCTTTTGTAAGACTAAACCTCTCAACATCGCTTAGCAAATATTTTTTTGATTTGTTTTTAGCTACTAAAACAACAACTTTGTCAAAAATAGCCAATGATCTTTTAATTAAATCAATATGGCCCCAAGTAATCGGATCAAAAGATCCAGGAAAAACTGCCACCTTCATGTCAAGAAAGCCTAAACCCTCTATTGATATCTTTAAGAATTTTTTTACGCCATATTGGTTGTTCTTCTAAATTTTCAAATTCGATTTCTTTAATAATTTTGAAATATAAATATTCTCCCCTAGAGGATGTATCAACAATAAAAAATTTACCAACACCCCTATAAACTAACTTTTCATTACTTGAAAGATTATTTTCAACCGTTAATTTATTAATAACACAATCAAAATGAACAGGTTTATCCTCATTTTCAACCCTTAAAGACATACTAAAAATAAGATCATTTATTTTTTTCTCACAAATAACACAATTAAGATCAAGATTTATTCTTGTTTTAAATTTTATATTTTTTCTTCTAAACTTACCTTTAAAAACATTTTGTTTATCTGCATTCAAAACAGTCGATTTATTATTAAAACTGCTTGGCAAAGCAACATTTTGACTTTTACTCTCAGAATTTAACCTTTTATTTTTAAAACCATAAAAACGTTTATTTAATTTCTGAAAATTACTACCCTTAAACTTACTTTGAGTATATTTCAAAATCAACTCTCCTTAATAATAACAAATAAATATTTACCCTACAAAAAAATAAAAACAAAAATTTAAGGACAAAATTACACACATAATATGAAAGCTTTTCAACAAATTAAAATTTTAAATCTTTAGCTTTTTTAAAGACAAAAGTGCAATTAAATTCGCATTAAAATTTAACAAGGATGGTTAATTAATACTTTTAATCGCAAAAAATAAACAACCAGTTTGCAAAAATTATTTTTTAAAACAGCAAAAATCCTGAATCTTGAATAAAGATTCATAAAACAAAAGATTATTCAAAATAACTTCAAAACTAATGCTTAACTTTTTTAATATTAAGACGCTCCTTTATCTTCATAGCAGCTTTACCGATTCTATTTCTCATATAATAAAGCTTTGCCCTTCTAACCTTTCCCCTTCTTAAAACTTCAACTTTTTCTATAATAGGAGAATATACTGGAAAAATTTTTTCAACACCTATTCCTGAAGAAATTTTTCTAACCAAAAATGTTTTGCCAATTCCCTTATTTTGAAAAGAAATAATAATACCTTCAAAACTCTGCAACCTTTCATTGCTGCCTTCAATAATTTTATAAACAACCTTGACAGTATCTCCCACATTAAAGACAAAAGCATCATTTTTCTTATTTTGAGCTTCAATTTTTCTTATCAAATCCATTATCTTCTCCTATTATCTCTAAATATTTAAGGTATAAATCATATCTATTTTTCTTAGTTTTTTCTTTAGCTTTAAAAAGCCTCCAATTCTTTATATTTTCATGATGCCCTGAAACAAGAACTTCTGGAACTTTTATCCCCATAAAATTATAAGGCCTAGTATAATGAGGATATTCAAGCAAGCCATTTTTCCCGCCAAATGATTCTTCTAATAAAGAATTAGGATTTATTACTCCATCTAGCAACCTATATACACTATCTATTAAAACAAGAGCTGCAATATCTCCTGAAGATAAAACATAATCTCCAATAGAAATCTCAAAATCAACATACAAATCTATAATACGCTGATCAATTCCTTCATATCTCCCACAAATTATAACAATTTCTTCTTTTTTTGACAAGAAATATGCCAACTCTTGGGTATGCTTTATGCCAGAAGGAGTTAAAAATATTGTTGTTTTCTTAGAAGCTTCTACATGCTCAAGAGCAAAAGATATAGGCTCAGGCTTTAATACCATCCCAGCACCACCCCCATAAGGCAAATCATCACATCTTTTATGTTTATCTTTTGAAAAATCTCTAACATTAACAAGCTCAAAACTTACTATTCCCTTATTAATAGCTTTTTTCATTATTGAATTTTCAAAAAATGGTTTAATTATTGCTGGAAAAAGAGATATAACCGTAAATTTCATTTTAAAAGATCTAAAACCTTAAGCTCAATTGTTTTTTCTCTCTCATCTACATCTCCAATATAAATGCTCAAAAAGGGAATAAAAAAAAATTTAATACCTACCTTGACCTCAAGAAATACGCTATTTAAATATTCAAAGAAAGCTACAACTTCTCCTAGCTTTCTATTGTCATTAACAATAGCATAGCCAATCAATTTACCCAAATAATACTCGCCTTCTTTCAAAATAGATGCAAGCGAATCATCAACCCACAATTCAAAACCAATCAGGGACTTGACTGACTCTGGAGTATTAATCCCTTCAAACTTCAAATATAAAGAATTGCTCTTTATATTAACATCTGTAACCTTGACTTCAATGCTAAACCCATTACTTTTTTTTAAAAGAACTTTGTTGTTTTTTAGGTTAATAAAATCACAAAAATTATTGGATATGCTTTTAACCTTAGCATACCCATTAACTCCGTAAGACGATAATATTACGCCTTTAATAAACATAAATCAATCTAAAATTTCCAATTGCACTCGCCTATTGGTTTTAGCAGCACAAGCTCCAAGCAAAGTTCTAATAGCTCGTGCAATACGACCTCGTCTTCCAATTATTTTACCTACATCACTTTGAGAAACCCTTAATTCTAAAATAGTTGATTTTTCTCCTTCAATTACATTTAGCTTTACTTCATCTTGTTTATCTACAAGAGACTTTACTATAAACTCTATAAGTTCAATTTCATTTCCATATTCTTTCATCTAGATCTCCTGACTTTTTACATTCAAGTTGTTTTTATTTAAAAGCATTTTCACTGTATCGCTTAAAATTGCTCCCTTGCTTATCCAATCTTTTATTCTATCTTCCTTAATTTTTATTTGATTTTTCTTTTCAACAGGATGATAATAACCAAGTTCTTCAATTGCTCTACCATCCCTAGGAGAAGTAGAATTCATAACTACAATCCTATAATAAGGTCTTTTTTTAGCTCCCATTCTCTTCAATCTTATCTTAACGCTCAAATTTATTCCTCCTTACTTTCCCAAAAGGGATGCAATCTTATTTTGAAAATCTTTATTTTTCATTTTTTTCATAATCAAAGTTGTTTGACTAAACTTTTTTATAAGCTTGTTAACATCAAAAACAGTTGTTCCACTTCCCAAAGCTATTCTTTTTTTTCTTGAGGGATTGTTCAAAATCACTGGGTTTATTCTTTCTTTTTTAGTCATAGAAAGAATAATGGCTTCTTCTCTGCTAAAACTTTCTTCATTTAAATTATTCATATTCAACATTGATTTTGAAACACCAGGTAAAAAACTTACAAAATTAGAAAACCCTCCTACTTGTCTCATGCGTCTGAATTGACTTAGATAGTCTTCAAAATTAAAACTGGCTTTATTAATTTTTTCCTCAAGCTTAATAGCCTCTTCTTTGTCAACAACACTTTGAACCTTTTCTACAAGACTAACAACATCCCCCATGCCAAGAATTCTAGAAGCAATTCTTTCTGGATAAAAGGAATCAAGATCTTCAATTTTTTCTCCAACCCCAACAAATTTAATAGGAACTGCACAAATACTTTTAAACGATAGTACAGCACCCCCTCTGGTATCTGAATCAAACTTAGAAAATATTGCACCAGTAATTCCAACATTCTCATTAAACTCTTTAGCAATATTTACCGCAACTTGACCTGTCATAGAATCTAACACCAAAATGGTTTCTGTAGGCTGCAAAATTCCCTTGATTTTTTTTATCTCTTCGATTAAAAAAGATTCAACCTCAAGTCGTCCTCTAGTATCAACTATTACAGAATCAAAAAACTCAGACTTGGCAAACTTCATAGAAGCTTTAACAATTTTAACAGGATCTTTTTCCCCTTCAAGTGAAAATACTGGAACACCTATTTGGCTACCTAATATTTTTAACTGCTCTACAGCTGCTGCTCTGAATGTATCAGCTGCCACCAAAAGCACTTTTCTATTTTCCTTTTTAAGCCTTAAAGAAAGCTTAGCACATGTTGTAGTCTTGCCAGAACCTTGAAGCCCAAGCATAAGAATATAAGATTGTTTATTAACAGGATGCAAGCTAAGCTCATGATTTTTGCCTCCCAATAATTCAACAAGATTATCATTGACAATTTTAATAAACTGAGATTTAGGATCAATACCTCTTAAAACCTTTATTCCCTTGGATTCTTCAATTATAGAATTTAAAAAACGCCTTACAACCCTTAAATTAACATCAGCATCAACTAAAGAATCTTTAATAATCTCAATAGCCTCTGCAATGTTTTTATCATTTATTGTAGATTTTCCAGAAAGATAGTTTATAAAATTTTTAAAATTTGATCCCAAACTTTCAAGCATTAAAAATAACCTTTATTCTCAAAAATAATCTTATCAAATATAAGATACAAAAAAAGGCAATATTAATCAATATCTCCTCCTGTCAAATAAAATTTATTAAAAATAACACTAGAAGCAGGCCCAACAACAGAAACTTCGGTATCTAATGAACTAAGCTTTAATATTATATTCTCTTTATTGCGCTTTTTAATCTCTTCTTTTAACAAATCAAAAAAAGCTTTTAATTTAAAACTTTGACCATAGAGTACTAAATAATTAAAATCAAGCATTCTTTGAATATTGATAATAATTATTGCCAAATATTTAACCGTATCTTGCATAATTTTATTTATAAAATCATATTTTTCATAAAGAGAAAAAACATCATATATTGTAACCTTTTTCAATCTGCCCTCATACTTTTCATAAAGCTCAGGAATCTCACCATTCATAAACTCTTTTGAAATCAATCTCTGCAAAGCAAAATTAGATATTAACATATTAACACAACCCTTATTACCACAAGTTGGACAATTTTTCTCTCCTTCATAATCAATTATCATATGACTAACCATCCCTGACTTATTATTAAAACCGGGATAAACATTGCCACCTGACCAAATTGAAAGCTCAGCAGTATCTGTGTAGTCAAAAAACATAATATTATCTATATTTTTGCCCATAAATTCAGCAAGAGATAAATTTTTAACATAACTTTCAAGATAAACTGTAAGTGAAAAATATTCCTCAAGTATTCTCTTAACAGGAACATCCTTTTCAATCCATGCTCCATAACTGTCATTAACAATACCTAATTCTTTATCCTTTATTAACCCTGTAATACTAAAACCTAAGCCAATAAACTTATCTCTTGAGAAATTATGTTTCCAAATAATTTCTATCATATGATCTTTTATTTTTTCCAAAATATCATAAGCACTAACGGGGGGTTCAAAAGAATGAGTCTCACTTATTAAAACCTCGCATTTAAGATTAGCAATACCTATTTGAAAATAATTGCTAGAAATAATAACTCCCATTGAATACGCATAATCTTTATTAATATCAAGAAGTATTTCTTTTCGCCCATGTTTTTTAACATCAGACACTCTAGAGCCAACCTCGATCAAAAGATTTTCTTTTATCATTTGATTGGTCAAAATAGTAACCGCAGCATTTGTTAAAGTTAACTTACGAGCTAAGTCTGTTCTTGAATATTGCATATTTTTTAAACTAAGAAGAATTTTTCTTCTATTTCCACCTCTAATTGAAACCATATTTTCACCCTGCATAATACACCTCCTTTATTTTTTAAAATAAAAAAATGTTATAGAATATGATATTCTACCTATTTTCAAAAGACAAGCATGCCTTTATAAAGCTAAAAAATATTTTATATTATAAAATCACATCCACAAACTATCAAAAACTTACAACTTAACAAAAAAAGGAATAAAATCATTTTTACGTAAAAACTCATCAATAAAAATTAATTAAATTTGAAAGATAATAAAGACAAGAAAAGCCATTTTACCTTAAAAACCAACAACTTTAATTTAATTTTTCCTTAAAATAAGAAAATTCCATAGTAAAACTGCCTCTTCCTTTAGTAGAACTTCTCAAAATAGAAGCATACCCAAAAAGTTTTTCAAAAGCCGCCTCTGATTTTATCAAATCATACTCTCCAATATTGCTAACCGAATGAATAACACCACCTATAACATTTAATGTAGAAATAATTTCTCCTGTATGCTCAATGGGTGTTCTAATTTCCAATAGCATTATTGGTTCAAGTCTAATAGGGTCTGATTTTTGGAAAATACTGTGAAAAGCAAATCCTGAAATTGATTCAAAAACACTCTCACTAATTTTACTACTCCCACAAACAATAGAAAAAATGCTAACATTAATATCAATAATAGGATATCCAAAAACTCCACTTACAAATGTGGCTGTAATGCCCCTCAATATTGCAGACTTAATTACAGAGTCAATAGCACATTCAAAATTGATTTTATTTCCTTCACCTCGCGGCAAAGGTTTAATGATCATTCCAATTTTAAAATCAATATTTTTGCCAGCAAAGATATTGTTAAACTCAAAAACTTCTTTTACGATCTTACCTGCACTCTCTCTGTAACTTACTTGGGGTTTCCCTGTATAAACATTAAGATTAAATTCATCTTTAACTCTTGTTAAAATAATCTCAAGGTGTAATTCACCCATTCCAGATATAATCAATTGCCCTGTTTCTTTGCTCTCAGAATAGCTAAAAGTAGGATCTTCTTTAGATATTATTTCAAAAACTTCCTTTAGCCTAACCTCATCTGATGATCTCTCAGGCTCAACAGACATTAAAACAACTGGCTCTGGAAACATAACAGATTCCAGCAAAACATTATTACCTTCTTCAACAAGAGTATCTCCTGTAACAGAAAGCTTTAATCCTAAAACAGCGCCAATATCACCTGTTTTCACAAAATCTATTTGTTCATTTTTATTTGAAAAAACTCTAAAAATTTTTGTAAACTTTTCGCGCTTACCATTTGAAGCATTGATAATTTTTTTATTAGAATTAATTTCGCCAGAATAAACTCTAACAAAATAAAGATGAGCAGCAATTACACTTGAATATTGAACTTTAAAAACAAGAGCTGACAATTTTTTATTTTCGTTAGGGTCAACTAAAATTTTTTTATTTCTATCTAAAGAAAAAGCACTAAAACTTTTTTCAAAAGGACTTGGTAAATAATCTACAATCGAATCAATTAAAGGTTCTATTCCAATATTTTTTAAACTAGTTCCCATTAAAACAGGAATAATAAATCTAGAAATAGTGCCTCTTCTAATCTCCCTCTTAATAATATCTAAACTAATCTCTTTATCTTCAAGAAATAATTGAATAATTTCTTCACTAAATTGGCTAAGGATGTCTATTAACTTCTTCTTAAAAAGAACCACTTCTTCAACAAGCTCTTCTCTAACTTGACTATAAGTTAATTTTGGAATTCCATTTTCCATTGTAAAATGAAGCTCTTTATTTAAAACAATATCAACTACTCCTTCAAAATTGCTTTCATTTCCAATTGGAATTTGCAAAACTAAAGGAATAGTTTTAAACTTATTTTCAATATCTCCTACAACTTTAAAAAAATTAGCACCTAATCTATCCATTTTATTAACATAAGCAAGTCGTGGAATTTCATATTTTTCTGCCTGTTTCCAAACAGTTTCTGTTTGAGCTTGAATTCCATCAACAGCACTAAAAATAACAACACCTCCATCAAGAACTCTAAGAGATCTTTCAACTTCTGCCGTGAAATCAACATGTCCTGGAGTATCAATAATGTTTATTTGGCAATCCTTCCAATGGCAAGTAATAGCAGCTGAGCTAATAGTAATTCCTCTCTCTTGCTCTTGAGGCATCCAATCAGTAATGGTATTTCCAGAATCCACATCCCCGATTTTATGACTTTTGCCAGTATAATAAATAATTCTTTCTGTGGTAGTAGTTTTGCCAGCATCAATATGAGCCATAATTCCAATATTTCTAATATTCATAAAATTCCCAACAACAACTACAACCTTAATACGAATAAACTAGCCATTAGTACAAGTTAAACCTTTAAATAAAATTGTTATTTTATATCGCACTCGCAACATTTCTTCTCATCGTGACAAAAACAATGACAATTTTCAAGCAATGCCTTATGCATCCATAAATGCTTCTCAAGATCACTCATAATGTCATCCATAATATTAGCGGTACCATAATCAAAAGCAGTGTCAATCAATTTTCTCGTTCCAAAAATATTTTTCAAAATCTCATCAAGACTGCTAACAATATTTTGCATTGAAAGCAAAAAATCAGAAGTTGATTCAATATCAAGCTCTTTAATAAAAGATTTTTTAATAAACTCAGAATATCTAAATTCAGAATCATATCCAAGCATTCTTGAACGCTCTGCAACAATATCAATAATCTTTTCAATATATTCATAAAGATTTTGAGTTTTTTTGTGAATAACAAAGAAATTGGTATCTTTTATATTCCAATGAATACCTCTTAAATTAGAATAAAAAATATGCAAACTTGCTAACAGTTCTTGTAATTTTAAATTTATTTGATCTAAATCATCCTTTTTTATATAACTCAAATACTTTTCCATAACTATCTCCTTGATATAATTATTATAATACATAATAATATATAATTATAATTTTAATACCATTAATAAATAAAAAGGACATTTAATGAAAAAATTGAGTTTGATTTTTGCACTGTTTTTGTCTCAAGCCTGCAATTTAAATACAATACATCCAATAGATACAAAAGAAGATATGAAAATCCTATATTCAGAAATTGCTGAATTGAGAAAAAATTTGAATCTAAACAATCTAGAAATAGATGATACTCTTGAAAAAGTTGCAAAAGAATATGCTATCAAGCTAGGGGAAAATAAAACACTAACTCATACCCTTTTTGGCACAACTCCAATGCAAAGAATACACAAATACGATAAATCCTTTAACTTAACAAGAGAGATATTAGCATCAGGAATTGAACTTAAAAGAGTAGTTAATGCATGGCTTAATAGTCCAGGCCACAAAGAAGCTCTTATTAATACAGATACCAACAAAATAGGTGGCTATAGATTAAAAACAGCTGACAATATAAATATATTTGTAGTTCTTTTTGGGAAAAGAAAAGAGAAGGATTGACACCATTAAAACTTATACTGTATACTACTTATTAGCAAAAAGGGCTCATAGCTCAGCTGGTCAGAGCGCCTGCCTTACAAGCAGGATGTCGGGAGTTCGAATCTCTCTGGGCCCAAAAATAACTTAAACCCTAATTACTTTTAATTCTAAAACCAAATTTATTTTGTAATTTTTAAGCATATTATTTAATTCTTTTTGAACTGTATTAGCTTTTTGCAAGCTTTCAAAAAGAAAAATAAACGCTCCTCCTTTCCCAGAGCCACTCAACTTGCCAGAAAGAGCACCTAATTTGATCCCGTTACTTATCAACCAATCAAGAGTATCATTTGACAATCCTAAGCGCTTTAAACAGTAGTATGCAATATTCATTTCATTAGCTAAAGAATATATATCCCTATTTTGAAAAGAAGCATAAGCATTACTTACAGCAAGACCAAGTTTTTCAATAAAAACAAATAAATCAGAATTAGATAATAACTGTTTTTTTAAATTAGTAACTATTTCTTTTGTCGTAAAATCTCTTTTTATTGCTCCTATTAAAAAATAAAAACCAGAATTTTTTATTTTTATCGGATTAAAAACATCTTCTTTTTTCTCTAAATAAAAAGTTCCACCAAGATCAATTAATGCAATATCCATTCCGGAAGATTTGCCATGAAAAATGTTTTCAATTTGATTTGCCAACAAAATTTTATTACAATTTCTATATTCAAAATGACTTGTAATATATTCTGCAAAACACAAACTAAGACTAGCAGAAGAACCAAGACCAACTCCAATAGGAATTTCAGAAATTACACTAAACTCAATTGGATTAACTTTACTGTAATTTGAAACAATAAAGCTTATTAAGCTATTTAATCTCGTGCTGGGCTTTCCTAAATATTTCCAATTTTTAGAAACAGTGTAAACCAGATCCATATAAATTGAAACTGTAGCTCCAATAACTGGAAATCCGTAAACAGCACTATGTTCACCTAAGAATAATATTTTAGCAGGCTTTCTTATTATTAACATTCATTGCTTTCAAACTTAATACTTTCGTGCTCTAAAACAATTGGAATAATTGTTGACAAATCAAAAGCATTAATATTGGGCCTATAAACCAAAAAAGTTTCATTTCCGGCTCCCAAAGCTTTAATCAAATCGCATTGATCTTGAAGGTGCTCAAAATTTGAAGGCAAAGCTGCAGAAACTCCTATTGCCTCTCCTATTGCCAATCCTAATTCTTTAGCTCTTCTTAAACTAGAAATTAATGCGGATTTAGAACTACCAACACTTAAAACAAGTTTTTTCATCTCTAAATTGCATTTCAATATAAAATCTAGAATAGAATCTCTATGTTTATTGTACTCATCAATAGAGACTGTGGTTTTAACTGCTTTTAAACCCCGCATTAAATAAAAATCATCAAACTCTAAAACACCTAACTGCCTACATTTAGGAGTAAAACCGCCTTCAAACTCAATAACACCTCCAAAAATACTAGCAGCAATATCATATCCACTACCTATTCCCCCTTGAGAATGCCTATAAGCTTCCAAACAATATTTAAAAATTTCACCCTTCTCAACAACAGTAGTAGCATTATAAATTAAAAAAAGTCCACACACTATGCCAATAGCAACAACAGCGCTTGAGCCAAATCCCTTTTTAGTTCCATCATTAAAGAAAAAATTACTTGTATCAATATATACATCATATGCAAATCTTTCTAGATTAAAAAAATAATTTTGAATCAAATAAGCAAACATTTTAAAAACAAAATCATTTTTATTCTCTATTAAAGAAAAATCGTCTATCTCTTTCTTTTTGCTAAAAAAACGCCAAGAATCACTCTTCTTAAAAGAAAAAAATGCTCTCTTGTTGATGGCAATTGCCAATCCTAATCCCTTTTCCTCTAAAATAGTGTACTCCCCCATTAAAAGCAAATTTCCAGGCACAGAAAACCTAATCAAATCCATTCTAAGTCACACCCAACCTTTGAAACAATAAAATCAATGTTAGTAAAATTTTGCTTAAGTCCTTTTAAAATAGTATTTAAATTTTTCTCCAAACAGAGAAATTTTACTTGGGGGCCTGCATCCATTGTCTCAAATACAAAAATTCCTTCATTTCTCAAATTAGCAGCATATTTAATTAAATCTATTGTACTACTTTTAAAATAAAAAATAGAAGATGCAAACATTAAAGCAAACATATTCTGATAACTTTTTACAATATTTACTCCAAAATGTATAAAATCTTTTTTTAAGAAAAAATATAAAGCATCTTTAAAAATCTTTTTACTAGAGGCAATCCAAGCATCATAATAAAATCCATGAAGCTTACAAATATTCATTGCGTCTCTTGAAGACAATTCTTTTTCATTGCTATCAATTATGGCAAATATTATGCGCAAATCATTAAAATAAGATTGATCTCTTAATTGAAAAGATTCTTTTGAGCCTTCTTTTAAAATAGTAAACCCCCCATAAATAGCTCTTGCTGCAGAAGCTGATCCTACTCTTGCAAGATTAGATGCGCTATTAAAAGAATATTTATTAAAATATTTTAAAATACAAGCAGCAATAGAAGCAAAACCCGAACTTGAACTTGCAAGGCCTGCTGCTGTTGGAAAATTGTTTTCACTTTTAATTTTAAATCTAACATTCGGCTCACTAAGAATTTTTCTTGCATAATCAAAAAAAACCTTTTCTCTATTTTGCAATATAACTGGCTTTGAATTTAAAATTATTTCATCTCGATTTGAAAGTTCAAGCTCACTTATTGAATAAAATTTATCAACACTAACAGCAAGACTAGAAGTCGCTGGAATATTCAAAAAAACATCCTTCTTGCCCCAATATTTAATTAACGCTAAGCTTGCATTAACTTTGCACTTTACTTTCATTCTCTAACCTTATTTTCTTTAAAATTTTAAAAGCAAAATCAAAAGAATAAATATCCATTCTTTTCATTTCTAATAATAATTTGTCTTTTTCAAAATCAGAAATATTATATTTTGTCTTTAAAAGATAGAGTATTTTATTAACATGCAATCTCATGTGCCCTTTTTGAATTCCATTAAATGCAAGAGCCCTTAATGCAGCAAAATTACTAGCAAGTCCAACACAAGAGAGAATGCCCATAAATTCACTCTTACTGTTTACATTCATAATTCTAAAACTTAAAAGAGAAGCTTCACTAAGAGATGTAACCCCACCTTTAGTTCCAACTTGCAAAGGAATTTCAATCTCTCCAACCAAGGCATTATCAATAGTATAAAATTTACTAAGGGGAAGATATTTGCCACTTTTTGAAGCAAATCTGTGAACAGAAGCCTCAAGCGCTCTTGTATCATTCAAAGTTGCAAGACATACTCCTGTAATTCCGTTCATAATACCTTTATTATTAGTAACAGCTCGCTCCTCTTCGTAGAAACCTATGCTAGAAATAAGTTCAATTTTTTTAGCCAAATTACAAGAATCTTTTTTACTTGATAGTAAATACTTAAAATCTAAAACAAAACAAGCTTTAGTTGTAAATTCACTAATATCATTGCTTAAAATATTTAAAACGCACTCGTATCCAAATTCTAAAAAAATACATTCTGCTACACGCTCTGCAATCGAGTTTAGCAAATTGGCACCCATAGCATCACAAGTATCCAAATAAAGATTCAATTTTTGAATACCAAGCTCTTTAATATACCTGGTTGAAAATCTTCTAAATCCCCCTCCTCTTTGATTCATATTGACTAAAAGAGGTTTGATCCAAGTCTTGATTTTATCACCAAGATTAATAAAAATTTTACTTAAATCTTTTTGTGATTTTATATAAATTTGAGAAATTCCCAACACTTCGCCTAAAGAATAGTTTAAATTAGCATTTTCAAGAATTTTTGCTGCAAAATTTAAAGCGGCAACAACAGAGGATTCTTCTGTTGCAATAGGCAAAGAATAGTATTTGCCATTTATTTTCAAATTTTTTATAATTCCAATAGGAAAAGATAAATATCCAATATAATTTTCTATCATATTAAAAAGAAAATCTTCATTGGCATTATTATAAAAAAAATCTTTAAAAGACAATCCCAAAGAACTTTTTATCTCTTGCCTTTTTTCTAAAACACTTTTATGTCTAAAATTTTCACTAAGTTTCATAAAACTGCTTAAAAACTCCAAGCTCAGCAAGCAAATAGCTACTCAAAAAATACTTATTATTTCTCAGTTCTGATAAACTTTTGCTTCCACTCAAAAACATAGACATTTTTAAAACATGCTCATATTCAGAAAAAAGATTAAATACAGCATCTTCTCCTGAATCGTAAAAAGCTCTAAGAACAACCGCTGCAACACCTATAAGTTTAGCTCCAAGAGCAATGCCTTTTGCAATATCAATACCAGTCTCATACCCACCAGATGCAAAAATATTACCCCTTAGAGAATCATCTACACTAAGCAAAGTAAAAATCGAAGGAATGCCCCAATCAGAAAAGCAAGATGCAATGTTTAAATTATTACTCTTTATGCCTTCTACTAGTACCCAATTGGTTCCACCACTTCCCGCAAGATCAACATAAGAGACACCAAGATTAAATAATTCCTTAACATCGTTTGGCGAGATTCCAAAACCTGTCTCTTTGACAATCAATGGAACATTTAAAAAGTCGGACAATTTAGATATTGACTCTTTTATTCCTTTAAAATTTCTCTCCCCATCAACATTCATTAATTCCTGCCCCGCATTAAGATGAACAATAATTGCATCAACTTCCAATCTCTTGATCATCTCAGATATTCTAGAAATACCAAACTCAACAATTTGAACAGCGCCTAAATTAGCAAACAAAGGAATATTATGGGCATACCTTTTAAGAGCAAAGTCTTTTATGTACTCAGGATACTTAAATAAAAGCTTAAAAGAACCTAAGCCAATAGGAATTTTTAAATAATTTGCAATTTTAACTAAAGATTTATTAAAATCATTGCCTTCTTTACCGCCTCCTGTCATGGAAGAAATAAAAACAGGCATGTTAATATTGTATCCAAATATTTGTTCTTTTATGCTTATCTCAGAAAAATTAAAATCACTAAGAGCATTATGTTTTAGCTTAATAAATTTTAAAAAATTACAACCACTTTTAACATCATTTTTATTTAAACAAATCTCAATATGCCTTTTTTTATTTTCTAATATATTAGGCTCGATACCCATAAACTCGGTATCCATCATCTCTTAGTTCTTTTAAATAAAATCCTTTAGATTCACCAGGAACTACTTTATTTTGAAAGAAATCTTTATATTCTTCAAAATTTGCATTATTTCTATTCTTTAAAAGCGCATCAAGATCCCACAATTTAACAACATCAAAAGCACCTTTTTCAATGGTAAATTCATAAATAATCATAATATTGCCAGATCCATAAGAACAAAATAATATCTTTTCTCCTGAAATATCTTTCTTGGAAAATACTCTTTTTAAATAAAATGCTAAAGATAGAAAAATTGAACCCGTATACAAATTCCCCACTTCCATAGCAGCTTCAATTCCATCGTAAAAATCTATTGATTCTAAATAAGCATTTCTAACAGATTCGTCATCACTATAATATTTTTTTAAAATATAATGCATTGAATCTATAGGCATTTTAGCAAAAGGAACATGCAAAACAAATCTATAATTAGAAAATAAATCTTTCATACTAAACTGCTTTTTGAAAGCAAAATCTCTTAAAGCATTTTCATTTGCATTATTGTAACATTCAACAGAATACTGACCTCGTACCTTAGCTTCAATACTTCCAAAAGGTCTAAAAAAATCATCAACATCGTCAGTATAAACTCCAAATTCAGATAAATTAATCGAGAGTAACTTTGGATTTTTTTCAACCAAAATTGCAGTTGCACCGGCTCCTTGAGTAATCTCAGCCGTAGTAAGATTACTATAATGCGCAATGTCTGAAGAAAAAACTATGCCATATTCAGAATTATTAGAATGGCTTAAAACACTTGCTACACTATGCAAAGACATAGCAGCACCAGCGCATGCATGTTGAACTTGAAAAGTTAGAAAATTATTCCCCAGACAAATACCAGATTGCTTTAAAGCTCCAAAAACATAAGAAGAAATTGCCTTTGAATGATCAACACCTGTCTCAGTTCCACCCAAAAGCATTCTAATTTTGCTTAAATCAAGATTATTGTTGTCAAAAATAAGCTTAACAGCCGAACTTGCCATAGTTACACTATCCTCATTCGGGCTTGTAAACCTAAAACCTTTTTGCAGGGTTGAATCTATGGCTCTATTGATTTTTTTAAAAAAAACTTCATTAGAAGAATATAAAGGATTTTCCAAAAGAACAGAAAAGTCTAAATAATTTAAAGGTAAAAAAATCCTAATATCACTAATACCTATTTTCATATGCTCTCCACCGCATTAATGGATTTAAGTATTATATTATAATTTACAAAAATTAGCAAAATCTTATATAATGAAACCTAAAAAGGGAAGTTTATGAAAATAGCCGTGCTTTTATCTGGAGGAGTTGATAGTTCTGTTGCCCTTTATAGAATTATAAATAAAAGACGTGCAAATATAAAATGCTATTATCTAAAAATTTGGCTTGAAGATGAGCTGTCTTATATTGGAAACTGCCCTTGGCAAGAAGATTTAAATTACGTTGAAGCTGTATGTAACAAATTTAATGTACCATATGAAATAATAAACTTTCAAAAAGAATATTATAACAAAGTAGTAAGCTATACTATTGAAGAACTAAAAAATGGCAATACTCCAAGTCCAGATATTTTCTGTAATCAAAGAATAAAGTTTGGAGCATTTTTTGAAAAAATCAATGAACAGTATGATTTGGTTGTCACAGGTCATTACGCTAAAATACAAGTAAAAGAGAAAAAATTTTTATTAAAACAAGCAAAAGATAAAATTAAAGACCAAAGCTACTTTTTATCCCATCTCTCTCAAAAGCAAATGTCAAAACTATACTTCCCCTTAGGGACATTGCTTAAAAGCGAAGTAAGACAAATAGCTAAAAACATAAATTTGCCCAACAAAGATAGAAAAGATAGTCAAGGTATTTGCTTTTTGGGAAAAATTAAATATAACGAATTTATTAAATATCATCTTGGCGAAAAAAAAGGCAATATAATTGAAAAAGAAACAGGAAAAATAATAGGAACTCACAACGGATATTGGTTTTTTACAGTTGGACAAAGAAAAGGAATAAAGCTTAGCAACGGACCATGGTTCGTAATAGAAAAAGACCTAGAAAAAAATATTATATATATCTCCCATAACGGAAATTATTTAAAACAAGCAAAACGCAAATTTTTAGTTCATGAAATACATTGGATAAACGGTGCACCTTCGAATTTTGAAAATTTAAAAATTAAAATAAGGCATGGCGAAAAGAAATACTCCTGCAAATTAAAACTTGCTACAAACAACTTAATTGAAATTTCTCTAAACAAAAAAGATCACGGAATCTCCCCAGGACAATTTGCAATCTTTTACAAAAATACAGAATGCCTGGGGGGTGCTAAAATTTTTAAAATTATAGAATAATAATTTCTAAAAAGCTAGAAAAGATTTTTTCAATCTTATACTACTTACTTTTCAATCTTAAAGTAGTCAACAGATTCTTTTAAATCTTTTACACTCTCTAGCATTTTTTCAGACATTGCAGAAAGCTCTTCACTGCTTGAAGCTGTAGTCTGCACTAGCTGACTAACCTGTTCTATTGCATTTTTAAATTGCTCTATTTGAACACTTTGCTTAGAACTTTCATTAGAAATATTTTTCACAAGTCTAGCCGTTTGCTCCATGCCAGGAACTATTTGTTCAAAATTTTCTCCAGCACGACTTGCAACAGTTAAACTTCTATTTGCAATATCAATAATCTCTCTTGCTGATTCCTTGCTTTGATCTGCAAGCTTTCTAACCTCAGCAGCTACCACTTCAAACCCCTTGCCTTTCTCTCCCACTCGTGCAGCCTCAATTGAAGCATTTAAAGCAAGCAAATTGGTTTGTCTTGTTATCTCATCAATAATTCCAATTTTTTCAGTAATTACAGTCATGGCCTGAATAGCTTTAACAACAGATTTATGCCCCTCTTTAGTTCTCTCATTAGTATTAACAGCAATTTTTTCAGTAGTAGATGCATTGTCAGTATTCTCAGAGACACCTTGTGATATTTGTTCAATATTTGCTGTCATTTGCTCTAAAGTAGAAGCCTGCTCAACAGCACCAGAACTTAAATTCTGACTTGCATTTGCTATTTGAATCGCATTTTCATAAAGATAGTCCAAGTTTTCAATGACCCCTTTGGCAACTGAAGAAAAATTAGCTCTCAATTCTTCAAAACCTTCATACAAACTATATAGCTCTACAGTATCCCATTTGCTAAAGTTAACATCAGCGGTAAAATTACCAGAAGCAAGTCGCTCAGAATATTCTAATATCTGATTCAAAGAAAAGCTCAGCTTTTTCACAAGATAAAGAGTTGCAATAGCAAGAATCAGCAATGTAAATGAAAAACTAATACCCAAGATTAAAGATGTAGCTCGCGACATGTAATAAAAATCATCCTCTGAGATTCTTATGAAAAGAATAAATTTATTATTAGACAAGTTTAATAACACCTTTTGACTAATTCCCACATATTTTTTACTGTTCTTGGGATCATAATAATAAACAGTTGAAATTTCTTTATTTTTTTGCAGCAAATCTTCAGATGTTTTCTTAAGAATATTAGAATAAGAGGCACTAAGATCGGTCAAAACATCACCTGGAAATGATGTATGATGAACTAAGAATTTACCCGTAGAATCATAAGCTAAAGCACGACCGCTAGAGAGTATTCCAAAGCTAATTCCTCTAAAAGACCTATATATATAGTCCATTGAATAAAAAAACATAAAATAACCAAAAATATCGCTTGTGCCAAAATCTCTTAATGGTATACCTATTAATAGGTAGGGGGTCTGACCTTTTTTATTTTTTATCTTGGAAATGTTTTTAACTAAAGTCTCCTCAATAGACCCGGGATCTGCCAACATGACAAAAGAATTGTAAACAATGCTTTGAGACTCTTTGAGTTTTTTAAAATATTCTCTATCCCCAATAAACTTACCAAAATCACTATTGTCCTTAACAGCTGTAGTAAAAACTATTTCACCTTGCTTGTTTGTAACCATCATATTACTACCAGTTTGAACAAGAATTTCAGATTGATCTGAAATAAAACCCAACCTTCTGGATTTAATTTTACTAGCCTCATTAAATTTTTCAGCAGAATTGAAATACATGGAACTAACCCTAACTTTTTCTTCCATTGAAGAAATATAAAGGTTAAAAGAATTTTTAATATTTCCAATAAGATTTGTCATAAGATCAAACTGCTGATCTACCAATTTACTATTAATCAACATTCCAAAAACGAAAAACAAAATTGATATAAAAAATGCTATTAGAATAAGAACAAGTAGCAACATCCTAGCTTTAAGCTTCATACTAACCACCCCTTTTAAAAAAATAAATTCTAAAACTCTGAAAAATCATCATCAAAATTTAAATCCTTATCAGCAATATCGATAGCTTTTTTGGGATCAACTCGCTTATTAATAGTTCTTAAAGAAGGTTCATCTTCAATACTTAAAGAATGATTCTTATATCTACTGCCATTTAAAGTTGAAATTTCATTACTTTTAAAATTTTGATTTTCATCTTTAAGAGAATTTTCAGGACAATCTATTAACCTGAAATCATAATCACCGTCTTCTAGATTTTCAATATTAGAATCTTTAATTTTGAAAAATAATACAGATTTTCTAAGTTCTTTAGACTTTTCTAGCATTTTATCAGACATGCTAGAAAGTTGTTCACTGCTTGAAGCTGAAGATTGAACAACTTCTCCAACCTGATCTAAAGCCATTTTAAATTGAGCAATCTGATCACTCTGCTTAGAACTACCTTCTGAAATCTTCTTAACAAGATTAGCTGTTTCTTCTATTTCGGGCAACATTTCTTTAAAGATCACTCCTGCTTCAGTTGCTACCTTAGAATTATCTTCAACTAACTCTCCAATCTCAAGAGCCGAAATTTTACTAAGATCTGCCAACTTTCTAATCTCACTAGCCACAACAGCAAATCCCTTTCCTTCATCGCCTGCTCTTGCAGCTTCAATAGCCGCATTCAAAGCAAGTAAATTAGTCTTTCTGGCTATTTCTTCAATAACACTAACTTTTTCTACAATATCTTGCATAGCAATAACAGATTCTTCAACAGCCTTGCCACCTATATGAGAATTTTCATTCGTCTTTAAAGCTATTTGCTCCGTTTCATAAGAATTATTCGCGCTCATACTAACACCTGAGGCTATTTGCTCAACATTAGCCGACATTTCTTCAAGAGCAGATGCCTGCTGTAACGCACTAGAGCTTAAATTTTGGCTTGAACTGGCAACTTCTAAGCTTGCCTTATTTACATAGCTAATATTTCTCAAAACACTAGCAATTGCTGAAGAAATGGCTTTTTTCATTTTAACAACCTGAAGACTTAACATGGCAAGCTCATCAAAAGAATCATCATTACCATCATCAAGAGCATAATCTTTATCTAAATTTCCCTTGACCATATCTTGAACTAAAACTCTAACTGTGTTTAAACGAAAACTAATAATCTTATCTATTCTTATTAAAAGAATAATGCTTAATATAATAATGCCTAAAACAGAATATAAAATATAATGAAATCTTAGACTAGATATTGCCCCATAAATATCTTTATAAGGAATCCTAGCAATAAGTACTCCGCTTTTCTCTCCCAATTTACTAGTTATGGGCAATAAAGCATAATAACACTCTTCTCCCATTTCAGAGAAAAGCATTCTATCAATAGTGTAAACTGACACTTCAGTAGGAATATTTGATAAAAGAGGAGGCTTAGAAAAAACATCCTTAAGAATATTTAAAAATTTAGAACTAACCCTACTAGTTTCATTGTATTCTTCAAAAGGATTAACTGCTATGTTATTGGGATCCACATAAATAAAATTGCCTCTTTTATAAAAACCAAATCTAAATCTATCAAAACTATCTGCTAAAATATCATTAAGCAAATACCCAGCCAAATACCCACAAACAAGTTTATCTTCTGGGGAGTATACAGGCACAATTATTGCAAAAGCCTTTTTTTCGCTTTGCCTAGACCTAATGGCAACCTCTGCGGATATTCCTTCAGAAAGATTTGAATACCAGCCTATAAATTTTAATTGGTTTTGCCTATAATCCTCAACTGCTTTTTTAAAATAATTAGTATTAGCCTCAGAATGCCCAAAATCCATATTATTTTCATGTCTTGTGCTAACAATTATTCTTCCTTCAAAATCAAAAAACGCGAATTCTTCAAAAAAGGTATCATTTTTAAGATTGGACATAAAATTGTATAAGCATTGTCGATATTTTTTACTCACCTTTACAGAATCAATAACAAATTTTTGACTCTTTCTTAAATCTATCAATTCAGACTCAGAGAAATCTTTTCCTCTATTCTCAGAGATTGCAAATTCTGATATGGTTTCAAGAGCTAAATTAGAAGCTGCGCCACTGATTATAACATACAGAGTATCCAACAAAGATTGTGTAGAAAAAGCTGCTCTTCTTACTTGTGCCCTTGTAAGCTGTTTATAATAATCTTCTAAATAACCACATAAAACAAAGTTAAAAATCATAGAAAAAAGTAACAGTATAAAAATCAAAAACAATAATAAAAATCCAACAAACCTGTATTTAAGCTTCAACAGCATAATAAACTACCTCACAAATCATCTACTTATTTAATCAAACAAATTCAAGACCAAAAGAGTATCAAAAAAAATTTTACAGCAAAAAAATAAAAACTCTTAAAAAATTAAAAGAATTTTCACAATATGAAAAATAAATTATAAGCTATTATTAACTGTTAATGCTTTTTATAAGATATTCCTAAAAACTTAGGCGCATAATTTTTTTTTGAAAAAAAGATAAGACTTAAAATAACAATTAAATATGGAGCAATAACTAACATTTTAGGGGGCATTATTAAAGACAAAGAAGGCGATTGAGCCAAAACAACTGCCAAAGTTTTTACAAATGAAAACAAAAAACTGCCCATTAAAACCCCCAAAGGTGTCCATTTTCCAAAAATTAACATTACAATAGCAATAAAACCTTGACCACCTGTAATCCCTTGCACATAACTTGATGCAATAACTGTTGTAAGAACAGCACCTGAGACCCCTGCTAAAAACCCACTAAAAAGAACACAAAAAAATCTAATTTTATTTACACTAACTCCAACAGACTCCAATACTTCCGGATTTTCACCACTAGCATTAATCCTAAGTCCAATTTTGGTATATTTGAAAACAATGTGAAATAAAATCACACCTAGCATTGCAATGTATACAGAATATCTTTTGCCAAAAATTTGGAATATAAAAGACGTTTTGCTGAAAATTCCATCAAAAAGTATCGGTAACTTGATTTCTATAGGCGGGGTTGAAATAGAAGTAAAAATCAAAGTGCTTATAAAAACAGCAATAGCGGGTCCTAAAAAATTAAGCGCCATTCCGGTTATTATTTGATCTGATTTTAAAAAAATTGTAAAAACAGCATGCAAAGTAGCAAGCGCAAGACCTGCAAGTCCACCAACAAAAATTGAAAATAATGGATCATTAGTAAAATATGCAACCGCGGCTCCTGAAAATGCTCCTATTGTCATTATTCCTTCAAGTCCAATATTAATAATTCCACTTTTCTCACTTATAAGACCCCCAAGGCCAGCTAAAATTAAGGTTTGAGAATTTATTAGAGTTTCACTAATCAAGAATATTATTATATTTGACACTCTTCACACCTTTTAAAAAGATTTTATTTAAAAAATAACTAGCAGAGATTACAAGAACAATTATCCCGATCATCAAAGATACAATTGAAGATGGAAGCCCCATTAAACTTTGAACCCTGCTGCTTCCATAAAGCAATATAGAAAAAAGAATGCTAGAAAAGATTATGCCAATAGGCGAATTGTTTCCCATCAAAGAAACAGCTATTCCATTAAAACCAATTCCTTCCATATAAGAAAGCTTAAATATAGCTTTATTAACACCCATAACTTGAACAGCACCAGCAAGCCCTGCAACAGCTGCTGAGAGAAACATTGAAAAGATTAACACAGCTTTTACATTAATACCCATACATCTTGAAGCTTCAATATTATTTCCTATGGCATTTATTTTAAATCCAATAATAGTTTTATTAAGCAAAAACCACATTAAAATAGCAAAAATTATGCCCAAAATTATTCCAAAATGAAGAGGTGCTTTTAAAAGCTCATTAACAAAAGGATGAGAAGACCTATAAGCAAGCCCTTCTGGTGAAAGCTTCCAAGAGCCTAAAAAATCAATAAATGCACTTTCTTTAATGGACTTTGAAAAATCACTATTATCTCTTTTAATAAAACTAAAATCTAAAATTATATTATTCAAATGAAATAATATCCAATTAAACATTATTCCTGAAATAACTTCGTTAATATTGAATTTGGCTTTTAAATATCCAATTAAAATTCCTAAACTACCTGACGCTAAAAAAGTAATAACAAAAATAGTAATTACATGTAAAATTGGGGGCAAATCAAGTAAAACCGATGCCATTAAAGCAACAATAGATCCTAGTATAAACTGACCTTCAACCCCAATATTGAAAAGACCTGCTTTTAAAGAAATGCCAATAGAAAGGCCTGTAAAAATTAAAGGAGCTGCATAACTTAAAATATAACCTAAATGTTTGGGGGACGAAAATATAATCTCTAGTATTATAAAATACATTCTAAAAGGAGAATAACCAAACAAAATTACCACTAGCCCAACAATTAAAAATCCAACAAATAAAGCAAAAACACTAACAAAAGCTGAAGAATTCAAAAATTTTAATATAAGTTTACTACATACGTTTTTACTAATTATCATTTAGCTTAAACCTATCATCATTTTGCCAATAACATCAATATCAAAATTGTCCTCCAAAATGCCCACTATCCTTCCATCATGCATTACAGCTATTCTGTCACAAACATTAACAAGCTCATCAAGTTCAAGAGAAACCAACAAAACAGATCTACCTGCATCTCTTTGCTCTATTATTCTTTTATAAATATTCTCAACAGCCCCAACATCAAGACCTCTTGTAGGCTGAATAGCTAAAAGAATATCTGGTTTTAAACTAATCTCACGAGCAATAATAACTTTTTGCTGATTGCCTCCAGACAAATATTTTACTTTATTTAAAATATTTCTTGGTCTAATATCAAAATAATTTACAAGTTGATTGCTCATTTTTTTTAAAGTGTTAAAATCAAACCCTACAAATTGTCTTTTAACCTTATCAAATTGTCTTTTAATAAAATTTAAAAAATTAAATTTTAAATTAAAATTACTCTTTGAATGTTTTTTCTTAAATCCCAAATAATCAGGATTGTCAAAACTCTTAAGTCCAATATTTTGCATAACATTAAATTCTAAAATAAGACCATGTTTTTGCCTATCCGAAGGAATATTGCCAATTTTTTTATCTATTATTTGCTTAATCGTCAAACCTTTTAAAGATTCCAAACTTCCTGAAGAATTTTTTTTAAAAATATCGCCCTTAAATATGCTTTTCAGGCCCAAAATTGCATCAACTAAATCCTCTTGGCCACTTCCCTCAATGCCTGATATCCCAAGAATTTCACCATTTCTCAAATCAAGATTAACATCTTTAACTTTTAAAATCCCTCTCTCATCTTTAACACTTAAATTTTTTATTTCAAGAACATTAAAATGATTTTCAAATTGAATTTTAGATAATCGAAGTGCGATCTCTTTGCCTATCATTAATTTTGTAAGATCTTTGTCATCAATCTCAGCAATATTAACAGTTTTTACAACCTTGCCAAGACGCATAATTGTACATTGCTTTGCAATAGACCTAATTTCTTTTATTTTATGAGTAATAAGTATTACAGTATGCCCCTCTTGAGTGAGCACCTTTAAAATATTCATAAAATCATTAACTTCACTTGGAGCAAGCACCGCAGTAGGTTCATCAAAAATAATAATATCTGCATTTCGATAAAGAACTTTTAATATTTCTATTTTTTGTTCCATACCAACACTTAAATCTTCAACCCTTTTTTCTAAATCTATCTTTAAGCCGTACTTTTCTGAAAGATAATTTATTTTTCTTCTAGCTTGTTTGTAATCAATAAAACCAAATTTTGAATTTTCATACCCTAAAATAATATTTTGAACAGCGGTAAATTGTGGAATTAACATAAAATGTTGAAAAACCATTCCAATACCATTTCTAATAGCCTCACTTGAATCTTTAAAACTTACTTCTTGGCCTTTTAAAATAATTCGACCACTATTTACTTGATGAATCCCATAAATAGTCTTCATTAAAGTGGTCTTTCCAGCACCATTTTCTCCAAGAATAGCATGAACTTCGCCTGCTTTAAATTTAATAGAAACATCGTCGTTGGCAACAAAATCACCGTACTTTTTTGTAATATTTTCTAATACTAGTATATCTTTTCTCATTAAGCTTTAGTCCTAATAAATATCCAACACAAATGACTTTTACAACATTCTATTCTAATGAAATATAATAAAGCTTAAAATTTATATTTTCAATAACATTTTTATTTTTTAATAAACAAAATAAATTATTCATAAAAAAGTTAATTTTTATTAAATAAAAATGCTTAAAATATAAAAACCTTAATAAAGAAAGCAAATTAATGCTAAAATAAAAGAATGACTAAAATACTATAAAAGAGAGTACTATGAAAATCAAAGCCTGCATTTTTGATATGGATGGAACCCTGGTAAATAGCATCATGGATATTGCATTCTCAATGAATTCTGCTCTTTCAAACTTGGGATACAATAAAATTGAACTAAACAAATTCAATGCTCTTGTTGGCAGAGGATTTAACAAGTTTGTAATAGACACACTAAAGCTATTATCTCTTGAATACAATAATCCCAATTTACAAGACAAACTTTACAAAGAATTTGTAAAAGAATACAATAAAAACCTTTCATCTCAAACACAACCATACGAAAACATAAAAACCCTTCTAGAAAATATGAACAAGCTTAAAATTCCAATTGGAATTTTAAGCAATAAAAACCACGAAGAATTAATAAATTTAGTGAAAAATATTTTTGGAAATATATCTTTTTTTGAAATCAGGGGTTATTCAAAAAAATTTCCACCAAAACCTGATCCTGAGAATGCCCTTGATATGATATTAGAATTAAATCTCCAAAAAGAAGAAATTGCATATATTGGAGACAGCGATGTGGACATGCTAACTGCAATAAATGCCGGATTTATACCAATAGGAGTTTCCTGGGGATTTAGAAGTATTCAAGAATTAAAACAAAATGGAGCAAGACATATAATCCACAAGCCACTTGAACTATTGGACCTAATCAAATGAATGTAAAACCATATTTTCCCTACTTATATCATTACTTATTCAATCATGAAAGCATAAAAAGCTTATCTGCCATTGAAAAAGAAATTGAAATGCTCAGCTATTTAAAAGAAAATAAAAAAACTATTACTACATTTATCAAAAATGATTTTGAATCTGAACTAAAAGATCTAATTCAATACATCAAAGATAAAATAGATATAATGATTACGCCATTTGTTTTATCTGGCATTGAAGCTATTGACTTTAACATTGTAAAGCCTCTTTTTGACAAAGAATTAACAAAAAACGACTTAAATATGATATTCAACTTCGTTAAAGTCAACTCGTCTTTGAGAAAAGAATTCTTTTATAATTTTAACACTATAAGCAATGGATACATTACTTTTTACATAAACAAACTATTTGAAGGAAAAAACTCTTATACAATATATTTAATACAAAAAGAAAATAAAGCCCTTTATTCATCAGAAATCATAAAAAATTATATAAAAATATTACTTCTACTAAAAGTATTAGTAATTAAATACTGCTTTGAAAAAGGAATAGAATTGACTATTAAAAATATCGAATCGACTTCAAAAGCAATAAGCAATGATACCGATTTTCTAGACGAAAAAACAGCCAAAATCATAATTGAAAGCTTTTTTAAATACGAGACTTTACAAACAATGTCTCCAATTTCAACATTAATTGCCATTTTTTCAGCCAGAGCAAGAATTCCAAAATATAAAAACAATCCGGTCAAAGGTTTTATTGGGTATGATGAAAGTTGGTTTTCAATAAAACAATCGGGCTCTAAAGAATATGATTCAAGAATCATCAAAGAATTATTAGAAATAGCCAAGGGAAATAAATGGTAAAAAAATTTTCGATTTTCTTAAAAGCAATAATAATTTTTTCAATATTTGAACTTTTAATAGAAGAGCTCTCAATCATTCTTTTTTTACCATACAAAATACGATTTGCACTAATATTTCTTGGTTTTCTATTTGACACAATTTTCATTTTCATTTTTTTATACAAAATAACCAAAGCTTACTTTTCCCAAAGATTAGAAATCTACGTGAGAAACAATCTATTCTTCGATATAATTCACTGCCTTATACCTTTAGTATTTTATAGCTCATATCAACTTAAAAACATAATTGCGACCCACGAAACCATATTAAATCCAATAATGCTATCACTCTTCAAACTGAGATTTTTAAGACTTCTTAGGTTCAACGACTTAATAATAGAAATTTATTATAATTCAAAAGAAAAGAACCTAATACTAATAGCATTTGCTAGAACATTTTCACTAAGCTTATTAATACCATTTACATTTTTTATCATAATCTCAAGCTCAAAAATTGTAAATTCAATACCAGAAAAGCAAGAATTTAATATTATTAAAAATATATCAATAATAAATGAAAAAGCTTACATTAAAGAAAAATATCCCTTCATTTTAATAATCAAGGAAAAAGAAGACATAATATACTCAAAATCAGACGAAATATTTGTTTACTACAGTCCTAGTGAATATAAAGTAATAGAAATAGAAAAGACAAAATTTTATATAGATAAATATTTGCAAAGAAAAAGCGATTCTATTCTTGGAATTTTTCTATTTGCATTGTTTGCATCATTTACTATTTTTTTAATGAATTTTTATAAATTTTTAAAAGCAAGTTTTTTAAATCCTATTATTTTAATGACAAAAATATTACAAGACCCATTAGAATATCGAAAAATTCAAATTCCTTTTACTTTAAGCGAAGAAAAAGTATATGAACTTGCAAAATCATTTAACAATCTTTTACTAAAAGAAAAACTAAATTCAAAGCGAAAAAGCAAAATACCTTTAGAAATTGAAAAAGTAAAAAAAATAATTAATAAAAACCAGGAATTAAAATGAAAATTCAAATAATTGTAATGCTATTTACATTGCTAAATTTTCCAATCAATGCTAGGCTTTTGAACATCTCAATTGAAAGCAGAGCAAACGAAAAAATAAAAGAATATTCATCCTTCAATTTAATTTTAGAAAAAGAATACTATACTAATTTTCCAAAAAGCGAAATAGAAAAAAATATTTATAACCTAACCGAGCATTTTGTAAAAAGCATAATGCAAAATAAAACTGACTATAGCTTATTAAATTCAAGCTACAAAGAAGTAAATAAATATCTAATGCAAAGCGAGGTTATTGATAACAAATTCTTAAAATATAAAATATTTAAAATTAAAAATATAAATGGAACCTTTAAAAGCTATTCACTAATATACACAAAAAAAGGATTTTACAAACTAGAACTTTACATAGAAAATAATACAGAACCTATAAAAATATTCAATCTTAACATTACTTATTTTTTAAATAATTCAAATAAAATAAGTAATGAAATGATTTTTTTTCCAAAAGAATGAAAATAATAAAATTCAAGCTTGGGCTATTCTTGTAAGCAATTTATTTAACAAATACAGACATTACTCTTTGAAGAACCTTTGCTCTATCTAATGGTTTAACAATAAATGTTTTTGCTCCTTTTATTAAGCAATCCTTAACTAATTGCTCTTTACCTAAAGCAGATATCATTATCACTTTAGCATTTGTATCAAATTTCATAATATTAGAAAGACAAGTTATTCCATCCATTTTAGGCATAGTAATATCAAGAGTAACAATATCAACATTAGGATAATGATTCTTATATTTTATCACAGCCTCCTCTCCATCAGCTGCCGTATCAATAATATTAAAACCTTCTGATGTAAAAATTTGTGTAAGCTGCTTTACGGTAAAAACAGAGTCGTCAACAATTAAAACATTAAAAGGAATGCCTGTATCATAATTGATTCCTCTAGGCTTAGATGAAGAATCTGCAGCAATTGTAGTCTTTTGAATCATATTAACCTCTCTATTCTAATAAAAAGAATTTTTTTCATATCAAACCCTCTCTCTTATTGCAATATTAACTTCTATAATTTTACCATCAGGCAAAGAAAAAGGAACAATTAAAGCTTCAGAACCTTTATTGCTTATTTTCATATTTTCTCCATAAATAAAAGCTGGTGGGGTTATATCAAATACAAAACCTTTAGCATGCAAAGTAGTAACAAAATTGCCAGCAATAATGTTGCCAACCTCGGTTAGAGTTGCAGCGACCATCTCTTTTGTTTCCTCATCATCAAAATCATCATATTCTTCAAAATTTAACTTAGACGCAACAAAAAGAGCTGTTTCTATATCCATATCAATAATTATACTACCTTCAACAGACCCGGCAAGTCCTACTATTACAGAAACACCTTTTATCTTTTGATTTATTGATTTAAGACCTGGTTTACCCATTTCTATATTCTCAACAAGCAACATATCTCTTAAAACCGAAGAAGCAGCATCCAAAAATGGCTCTATATAATCTATTCTCATTAATTTCTCCTTTTAGACTTTCCTGTACAAGTTAAAATATTTTGCGGATTTCTCTTTTATAAAAACATCATTATTTTTAAGCTCTTCGTTATCTCCCAAAACCAAAAGAGCCCCTTTAATAGTTTTGGAAGCAATAATATTTAAAATCAAAATCTGATCTTTACTATCCAAAAAACATAAAACATCTTTTAAAAAAACCATTCCCAAATTATCAGGCAAATCTGAAAAAAGAGCATCAGAATATTCAAACAAAACATTATTAAGAATTTCTGACTTAAATTTATAAACCCCAGGACTTTGTTCAAAAGAGTTCTTACGATAAATTTCACTAATATCAATTTCTGATTCTGAAAAAATCAACTTGGAAGTTTCAACAACTTTTGACAAATCATTATCAATAGCTGTCAACTTAAAAGGCTTTAAATAATATTCAGACAAAGCGTTAGCTAAAGCTATAGTCTCCTTTCCACTACCGCAACCAATTTCCAATACATTCAAAATAGAATTCAAATTATCCATAAAATTTAAACGATTCTTAACAATTTCATTATGAAATTCTTCTAAACAATCAGCTCCCCACAAATTTCCCGATGATTTTGAATAAAATTCATTTAAAAAATTATCGTAAGACAAGTAATCAGTATCAAGCATATTAAATTTTACTCCAACTTTTTCTAAAAACACATCATTTACTAAAGAAGTATTAAACGAATAATTCAAAAGATTTTTTTTAATATTCTCCAAATTAAAAGTTGAAACATTGCTTAAAGTTGAATTTTCATTGTTATTAGTATTTTTTGAAAAAACATTATTGGAAAAATTACTTTTACAATTCTCTAGCACATCTAAATCATTACAATCGCCTGCAAAATCGATTTTTTCAACAAAATTTTGACCAGATTTTAATCCCCTTTCTTCTTCACCATAATTAAAAATTTTAAAAACATCAAGGAGTATATAAAGTTTTTGATTATAATCTACAACACCTTTTATATAATTTATTAAAGAATCTTGAGATAAAACTGGATGCGGATCTTGAATAAGGCTAGAATCTATTGAAAAAACATTATTAATTTTATCAACAATAACTCCTATAAGAAGGTCTTCATTTCTTAAAACCATAATATCTTCAAGATCTTTTTTATTAAATTCCAAATTAAACATTATTCTAAGATCTATAATAGGAATTATTTCACCTCGTAAATTATCAAGCCCAGCTACATATTTTTTGGCATTTGGAACATAAGTAAAATTACTAGATTTTCTAATTTCTTTAACCTGCATAATATCTACTAAATAATGATCCGGTCCAAGCTCAAAAGAAACAACCTTAAAATCAAAATTGGTTAACTTAGAATTACAATTTTTATCATCTAAAATTTTGGGTCCAAAATAAATTTCTTTTATCTGCACAAGAGATTCACTCCTTAATATCCTTTTTTAAATCAAAAAGTTTAAAAACATCAATTATTAATACAACCTTACCATTACCAAGTGTAGTAGCCCCAACTACACCAGCACTTGATGAAAATTTATCTTTAATGGGCTTTACTACAAAATCTTCCTCACCGAGAATAGAGTCTACAACAATTGCGGTCTTTATGTTGCTAGTATTAACAACTATTAAAAATTTCTCTATTAATGAATTATCTCTTGTTATATTAAAAAGTTCATCAAGTCTGAGAACAGAAATGATTTCGTCTCTTAAATTGTAAACCTCATGATAATTTTCAAGCAATTTTATATCATGCTCGGTTATTCTATGAGTTTCAAGAACATTGTTTAAAGGAATAACATAAGTCTCAGGCCCCGACTTTACTAAAAGACCTTGTATAATCACTAATGTCAACGGTAGTTTAATTTTAAAAATTGTTCCAAGACCAATTTCTGATTCTACTAAAATAGTTCCATTAAGCTTTTCAATGCTTTTTTTCACAACATCAAGACCAACCCCTCTACCTGAAAGGTCTGTAACTTGAACTGCTGTTGAAAACCCGGGAGCAAAAATTAAGTTAATAAGTTCAAAATCAGAGTAAATTGCATCTCCTTTTATGATTCCCTTTTCAATTAATTTGCGCTTAATAATCTTTGGATCTATACCAATTCCATCATCTTCAATCTCGATTGATATTACATTGCCTTCATTTTTAGCACGCAAAATTATAGTGCCTGCTTTGCTCTTTCCCTTTTTAACCCTCTCTTCAACTGTTTCAAGTCCATGGTCCATTGAATTTCTAACACAATGCATCAAAGGATCTACAAGGTCATCTATAACAGACTTATCAAGCTCAGTTTCTTCTCCTTCCATTTCAAGATTTACAATCTTATTTAATTTCTTTGAAAGATCCCTGACAACTCTTGTAAACCTTGAAAATATATTAGATATTGGCAACATTCTAGTCTTTAAAACACTTTCATGCAAATCTGTAATTATTCTAGAAAGTCGCCCGGAAGTCATTTTAAAATTTTGAAGAAGTCTAAAAAAAGAATTTCTCAATTCAGATATATCATTAAGAGCTCTTTCCATTTTAAAATTCATCAAAGAATTAATATGTGATTCGACCTCATCTTCTAAAGTTAAGCCTGCATCTTGAAAAATTATCTTTAAATCAATTAA
The DNA here is from genome assembly GCF_030440365.1 of [Borrelia] lusitaniae. Classification (GTDB taxonomy): domain Bacteria; phylum Spirochaetota; class Spirochaetia; order Borreliales; family Borreliaceae; genus Borreliella; species Borreliella lusitaniae. The sequence goes on along the minus strand of NZ_CP124050.1, from coordinate 708,975 downwards.
AAAATTTCTCTGAAAACTTTCCTGATAATCATAAAAATAATTAAAATTATAAAATAATGTAATCATTTCTGAATTTATTTGATTATAAGATGATTTACTTATTACAGCCTCACTTACAAGATTTAATATGTAATCTATTTTTTTACTATCTATTCTAATTAAATTAACACTGATTGGATTGTTTTTCTTAATAATTTTATTTGCCTTAAGAGACGCTTCATCGTTTTCTTGTAGACTTAAATTCTTTAAAGATTCTAAATCAACATTTTCGATTTCAAAATGGCTAACAACATCTGGTAAATTAATCTTTTTGACAATACTATCTACACTAACATTTGATATTAAGTAATATATAACAAAATCAAAAAACTTATCTGATAATAATTCATTAGAATCTGGAAGAGACTTGAAAATTTTTCCAAGGCTTTTTAATGCCTGAAGCATTTGAAACCCACTAATTGTGGCCATAGGATTGTCTTTTACAAAATTTAATCTAACTTTAAATAAATTTTGATTTTCAATCTCAAGCAATAAATCAGAAATCTCATTTTGTGTAAAATCAAAACTATCATTTAAAACGGGATTGGGGTCTGAATCAATATCTTTATTCTCTCTTTCTAAAACCCTTTTTAATTCTTCTTCTACATTAAATTCATCAACCAAATAGCTTGCAATTAAACTTAAGGGGTCTAAACTTTTTTTAACACCCTCTATATCTGAATATATCAGATAATAATCTACTCTTGTTAAAAATTTATCTTCTATTATTTGCTCATATTTAGGAAGTGTATGCAACACAGACCCTAAATTTTTTAAAATATTAAATATTTTCAATCCACCATTTTCAATCTCAGAATCACTATTTGCATTAAAAACAACACTGATTCTTAAAACCTTTTGTCCAATTCCTAAACCCTCTCTTATTTCCTCAAGATCTAATTTTGAAAGACAAAAATTGTTTTCGGTTAAATCTTTGTCAAATCTTTTAATAGAGGTTCGATCGTCAATTGATAAAAATTGCTTTAATTTGCTTTTAAGATCACTTATGTCATTCAAATAAACTTTGCCATTAAGACGAAGCGCAAGCATTTCTTTAATAACATCTAATGAATTTAAAAGCAAATCAACAAGATCATTGTTTATATTTATCCTATCATCTCTAATAGCATCAAAAACATCTTCAACAATATGAGTAAAATCAGATAGCTCCATCATATCAAGAGAAGCAGAACTTCCTTTTAAAGTATGAGCTGCTCTAAATATTTCATCAATAGTATCAGAATTATTAGGATCATCCTCTAATGACATAATATTCTCTTCAAGGATATCTACAAGATTTTGAGCCTCTTCAAAAAAAACCCCTAAAAGCTCTTCATTTTCCAAATCTAATATTTCCATACCATTTCCTATTAATTTTTTATATATATAAAGCTAACCTTTTAGGCTAGCTTTATATATTGATTTAAACCTAATTTTTTGGAGATGAATCTTCAGGATTTTCACTCTCAACCTTTTCTATAAAGTTTTGGAAAGAACCTTCGGGCATAGAAATTTTTTCTCTAAGCTTTAAAACTCTTTTAAAAGTTTCATGTGCCTTTAATTTACGAAGTGATTCAGCTCCACTAGTCTCATAAACTTTAAATACAGACTCACTGTCAATATCAGAATCTATTGAAACACTCAACTTATCATAAAGAACTCTCAAATCTTTCACGTAAAAGATAAAATTTTGCTCTTTTGAACTGTGGGATTTTGAAACCCTAAAAGCCTTAAATCTCATTTTACTTGAAGCAAGAGGATAATTTGGAACATCGTCTTTGATTATTCTAGATGATATATTGGGAATATAGTTAGGATTTGACCAAATCAAATCAGCCCACCCTTTGAACTTTAAAGTCCCCATGGAGTAAGCATACTCCATACCATTCATATCTTCAAATAAAACTTCAAGATCTATCTCATATCCTAAACTATAAACTGACACTTTAATCTCTTTCATAGTTTTAATGTTATCAATAAGACCTTTGCCCAAAAATTGATTACCACTTTCCCCTGCATAAAAAGGTATTTTAAATGGTGGCATAATCATAGCAGATGATTGAGAATAGCTTGGAAATAAAACTCTTACCCCTAAAATAGTATCGCCTGCATACCTTTTTGACTCGCTTTTAACAACAGCGGGAGCAACAACTGAATTTCTAACATAAGTCTGCAACCTTGCAGAAGGAGTAAGTAAAACACTCCAATTATTTATCCCAAGATCTACAACCATATCTTCTGACTTAACAATCCCAGAAGCACCCGAATACACATAATCAACATAATTTGTAAGATCAAGCTTAGTTGAACTTGGATCTCTTGCAAGTTCTGCAAAATCTAAAACTAATTCTCCAGGCTCTGCCCTTTGAGAGCTCTCTGTCTCTTGAGCAAAAAGAGCAGTGGATGATAATAAAAAAAATAAAATACTTTTTGCTTTCATCTTCATATAAACCAACTCCTTATATGTAAATTATTTTATAAAATTTTCGTTTTTTAATTGTCATTATTAGTAAAATTGAATTTATCAAATTTGCTCCTTTAGCATACACCCTTCAACAAGAATAACAAGCTTTTTTACCTTGCCAGGATAATTAAAGCGTATTGTTTTTGTTAAAGACATGACAAATAGGCTAACATTAACATCAAAAGATTCATAAGATTCATTATAATCACCGTTATTAAAAGAATCATAAAATTCCTTTGAAAGATTTATATAATAAACTCCATTTTTTAAAAAAGAATATAAAAATCTTGTATCACTTAACGAAAATCCAAAAGAAAACCCTTCATTGCCTCCCAAAAGGAAATCTTTTGCTAAAAGATCTAAATTATCTTTCAAATTTTTTTCATCTCTTAAATACCTTAAATTAGCAACAAATCCCTTGCTAGAGTAAAAATAAAAAACTTTTTTTGAAAAAAGATTATCATAATTTAAAAAAACCATACAAATAGAAAACAAAAAACTTGCTACCAAAGTCCCTAAAAGCATTCTAACCATATGCTCTTTTTTAAAATTTAAAAATTTATAAATCATTGCATTATATTTAAAAAATACATCCGAAATGTTATTTTTCATAAAAATTTATAAATTCTATTAAAGATTTAAGTATTAAGATATTAAACTTGCTCATATAATTATAATCCAAAATTAATTTGGCGTCTAAAATATTAGACAAAAACCCCATTTCAATCAATACAGCAGGCATACTGCTATTTTTTATTACAAACCATTGCTCTTCTCTAATTGGTCTAATCTTAGTTTCGCTTAACTCATTTTTAAATACTTTATATAAAATTTCAGCCAATCTTTTCGATTCATACTTATATTTAATATCTAGTATATCATTAAGCTCACTTAAGTATCTATTACCTTTAATATCATATCCCTTAAAATCTTTAATAACCTTTCTTTTTGAATCCTTGGGAAGATACCAAAACTCAACTCCTCTAGCTTGACTATTTGGAGCATCATTAGCATGAATAGATAAAAATATAACATTATTTGGAAAATTTGGCTTTATTGCATTTGCAAATTCTGAACGCTCTTTTAAAGTTAAAAACACATCATTTACACGAGTTAACAAAATATTTTTATTTACAAAATAATTACTTAAAATCTTAGACAAATATATAGAATAGGTTAATGCAAAATCTTTTTCCTGGAGTACAACATCGTAACCATTTATATTTAAAGTCACAACAGCGCCAGCATCATGTCCACCATGTCCAGGATCAATTATTATCGAAGTAATCCTGGGTTTATTATAATCTTTAAGAGAGCTGAAATAATTTTCAATTTGTTTTAATACCTTTTGGCTTATTAAAATTTCTCCACGAACATCAATAATTGGATCTACAAACATATAATAACCAGAAGATGTAAGCGCATATTCAAAACCTACTCTAAACTTTAAATATCCCTTATTATTTTCAATTGTAAAAACATCATTTTCAATGTTAAAGTCAAACTTAAAAACATTAGTATCAAAAAAATCAAGAACATTTAAGTAATCAAGGGTCTGAGAATATAAGCTTAAAGATGAAAAAAAAACCAAATTAATCAATAATATCGTTTTCCCAAAGCTCAATGGCACTCTTTAAGTCTCCTTTGAATCTTAAGCTATTTTTAGCAATCTCACTTTTTATTTCCTTAAACTCTTTTTGGAAGAAAAAAGGATTAATTTTGTATTTTAAACAAACTTTACAAAACCTCAAAAAAGAAAAAACAACACCATTTCCAACAAAAATTGGGACATAATTCTTAAGCAAAAAAATCAAAAAACTTTTATTTTTGGTCAAATTTTCTGGTGAATTTAATGCAGTATACTGAATTCTCAGCTTTCTATAAATATAAATATGTTCCCCAAAATAAACAGCTCTTAGTCCAAAATCTATTCTTTGAAAATATTCATTTTGAATCCTCCCGTCAAAACCTCCAAGCTGCAAAAACTTCTCTTTAGAATAAAGCCCACAATAATCCATAGTAATCAAAGTTTTCTCATAATCTTTTTCAGAATTTACTAAAATTACCTTAAACTTTTGTTGTTTATCTATGCTTGGAAGAAAAATTGAAGGAATCATTTCCTCTTCTTTATCGAAAAACTCACCCCCAACAAGAAGAATATTTTTTTTGACTATTTCATCGAATATATTTGGAATCCAAAAAGGATTTAACAAATACATATCACTTTGCAAAACAAAAACAAAATCGCAAATAGATTCTTGCATTGCTAAATTAACCTTTTCCCCAGAATTCAAATCATCAGAAAGTAAAATAAATTTTAACTTACCATAACTCTCCGAGATAAACTGCAAAGAACTTCTATTGCTCTGTTTTTCAATTGAAATTATTTCTCTTATAAAGTCAAAATTTGATAAAAATTCAAACAAATCTTCTCTAAAAATTTTTGTTCCTCTGCTTAATATTACAAAAGAAATTCCAAAAGAAGATTTTTGTGAATAATTATTTTTAGATTGAATAACAGTATATGAATAGCCGCTACCTTGAAGACGCATAAATTACTTTTAAAATCCTCACAATTAAATTATAATAATCATATGTCAAATAATACAATGTTAATCCCAAGAATAATGAATATTAATGTATTATTCTACAGCATGATTATTGTAATTTTTGCACTCATTTCTTGTACCCACAAGAATATACAGTATGACAAAAGAATTAAAAAATTTTTAGATAAAAATAACATTGAATATAAAATAGACTCAGAGAATGACTTCATAGCATTTAAAGACATAAACAATAACGAAAAAGAAGAAGTAATCATTAGATCAAAGCTAAACTCCTATAAAAATTCAAAAATAAGAGAAATATTTGGAATTGTTAAAGTATTTGATGTAAACACACAAAAAATTAAAGAAATATCTGAATCGCTTATGAGCGATAGCTATAATAACAGAGTGCTTGGATCATGGGAGATTATTCATAATGCAGAGAGAGGAATTAACTCTTTAGTATATATTGTAAAAGCAGAAGAATTTGCAAGCGAAACATTTTTACTTGATACAATAGACGAGATCGCCTCAACAATAACTATTTTCAAAAAAATAATAACAACCAATAATGAAAACATTGATAATAATGAAAACATTGATAATAATGAAAACATTGATAATAATGAAAATAAAGCCTCAAATGAACAGTCCAATTTAAAGCAAGAAAAAATAAATTTAGTAAAAGAATCTAATAAAAATGAACTTGGAGAAGATCAAGTCGAAGAGGAACTTCAAGAAATTAAAGCCCAATAATTTCAAAATCATTCTACTAATAAAGAATTAATATCAAAACAAAAATGTACCTTATCACCTATTTTTATTTGAAATTTAGAAAATGAACCTCTTGGAAGCTCAAGAGCATACTTTGTTTTATAAAAAGAATTAACATTTGCCCTAGAGTACGGCTCTAAATCATAAATCTCTTTAATAATTCCATTTGAATCAATATAAGCTATTTCAAGCGGCAAAGGTGTATTTTCCATCCAAAAAGATAAATTTTGCTCTTTTTTAAAAATAAAAAGCATTCCATTTCCATATTCAACTTTTTGAGTACCCATATAACCTTTTGCTCTGTCAAATTCATTAGAAGCTATTTTTACAAAAAACTTAATTTTATTTATCACAATTTCTTTATCATAAAAATGATCAGCAAAAGATAAAAAAGGCATCAACAAAACTAAACATAAAAATCGTTTTAAAATTTTTTCCAATTAACAACCTTATTAAAAATCATTTATTATAATTTTCAATATAAGTATTATAATTTTCAATATAAGATTTTAAAGTCATTCTTAAAATATTTTTATTTAAAACAATAATATATTCATCAAGATCCCATAAATAATTCAAAGGCGTTACCAATGTAGCCTCTCCAAACTTTTTCTTTACCTCAATAAAAATTGAATATTGAGATATTAATTTTTTATCAAAAACAAAAGTGTACGAAAACATTTTATTTTTGTCAAAATTAAAAACAGCATATTTTAAATGAGTTTTAGCAATAAATTGTAAAGTCTGTTTTTTAACATAAGGAAATTCAACTTCTTCAACATCATAATAAAAAATAGTACTCTTGAGAACATTGTCTTTAACAGACTCCATGCTAGAGCCCATAACAAAAGATGTAAAAATAGAAAATAAATAAAAAACTGTAATACCCATAAAAAGCCTTTAGCCATAAACAATATAAAGAAAAAGTATAACAAGCAAAAAACTTGAAAATAAATAAAGCAAAATATCAACATTAATGCCAAAATTAAAAAGTCTTGAAAAGACTTTAGAAGCTGTTCTAACACTCATCATTTTTGTTCTTTCTTTTCTTTTAAAAGGTTTTTCTTTAAGCTCTTGAAAAGGACTGTAGTGACAATTAGGACAACCCTCTCCAAAAGCAGAAACTGGACCTACATACCGACAATTTGGACATTCAATATCACCAAGCTTAGCAGCACAGTTGGGACAAACAGACTTATTTAGTCCAACTTTTTCACCACATTGCTCACAAAAAACTTCAAAATTTACCTTTGCCAAACGAAAATTCCTCAAATTTTACTTAAAAATAAAGTATCTAAAATATTATATAATCAATTATAATAAAAAAATGTATGAATTTACATATTTTAAGGAATGCTAAAACATGAAATCAGGATTTGCAGCAATACTTGGTAGACCATCAACTGGAAAATCTACCCTTTTAAATTCAATATGCGGACATAAAATATCAATCATATCCCCTATTCCACAAACAACTAGAAATAAAATAAAAGGGATTTTTACAGACAACAGAGGACAAATTATTTTTATAGACACACCGGGATTTCATCTGAGTAAAAAAAAGTTTAATATTGCGATGATGAAAAACATACACTCTTCAATAGGAGAAGTTGAACTTATTTTATACATAATAGACATCCAAGACAAACCTGGAGAAGAAGAAAATGAAATGCTAGAAATCATTAAAAATTCTAAAATTAAATTTTTAGTACTAATTAATAAAGTTGATCTTAAAAATACAAAAATAAACGAAATAACACAATTTCTAAAAGAAAAAGGAATAGAAGATAACAATATAATTAAAATATCTGCTGAAAAAAAAATTAACACAGAAGAATTAAAAAATAAAATTTATGAAAATTTTTCACAAGGCCCACTTTATTATCCACAAGAATACTACACGGATCAAAAAATAAATTTTAGAATTAGTGAAATAATAAGAGAAAAAGCTATTGAAAACCTAAAAGAAGAACTTCCCTATTCTTTGTATGTAGATATTGATACCTTAGAAAATAAAAAGGGAAGTCTTTTTATCAGGGCAAATATTTTTGTAGCCAATGAAAGTCAAAAAGGAATAATTGTAGGAAAAAACGGGAAAGAAATAAAATCAATAGGAGAAAGAGCAAGAAAAACAATTGCAAAAATTTTTGAAACAAAATGCAACCTATTTCTCCAGGTAAAACTTAAAAAAAATTGGAACAAAGAAGATAAGCTAATAAAAAGACTTATAAATTAATATTTGACTACAATTTTCCAAATTCTTGAAACTTGAAAAACAAAATGCTAAAATTTGGATTAGGAATAAAATGTGAAGACAGCGCATTGGGCAGATTTTTACGCAGAAAAAATAAAAAAAGAAAAAGGTCCAAAAGACTTATACACAGTAGCATCAGGAATTACCCCATCTGGAACTGTGCATATTGGCAATTTTAGAGAAGTTATCTCGGTAGACCTTGTAGCAAGAGCTTTGAAAGACTCTGGATCAAAAGTAAGATTTATTTATTCTTGGGATAATTACGATGTATTTAGGAAAGTTCCTAAAAATATGCCAGAGCAAGAGCTTCTTAAAACTTATTTAAGGCAAGCAATAACAAGAGTCCCCGACACAAGAAGCCACAAAACAAATTACGCACGAGCTAATGAAATTGAATTTGAAAAATATCTACCTATAGTAGGAATCAATCCTGAATTCATCGACCAAAGTAAACAATATACCAACAGCACTTATGCAAGCCAGATAAAATTTGCACTCAATCATAAAAAAGAACTATCTGAGGCATTAAACGAATACAGAACTTCAAAACTTGAAGAAAATTGGTATCCAATAAGTATATTTTGTACAAAATGTAATAGAGACACAACAACTGTAAATAATTATGACAATAATTACTCTGTTGAATATTCATGTGAATGTGGAAATAAAGAATCTCTAGACATAAGAACTACAGGGGCCATTAAGCTTCTATGGAGAATAGATTGGCCTATGAGATGGAAATATGAAAAAGTTGACTTTGAACCCGCAGGAAAAGATCACCACAGCAGTGGTGGTAGTTTTGATACATCTAAAAACATTGTAAAAATTTTCCAAGGCAGTCCCCCTGTAACATTTCAATATGATTTTATTTCAATAAAAGGACGTGGTGGGAAAATATCTTCTTCATCAGGAGATGTCATATCACTTAAAGATGTTCTTGAAGTCTACACCCCTGAGGTTACAAGATTTTTATTTGCCTCCACAAAACCAAATACCGAATTTTCGATCTCATTTGATCTTGACGTAATTAAAATATACGAAGATTACGACAAATTTGAGAGAATCTATTATGAAGTAGAAGACATAAAAGAAGAAAAAAAAAGAGCATTTAAAAGAATTTATGAACTATCTCAACCATATATGCCAAGCAAAAAAATCCCTTATCAAATCGGATTTAGACATTTAAGCGTAATCTGTCAAATATTTGAAAATAATGTAAATAAAATTCTAAATTACTTAAAAAACGTTCAAGAAGATCAAAAAGACAAACTAATCAATAAAATCAAATGTGCAATCAATTGGATAAGAGATTTTGCACCCGAAGATTTCAAATTTGAATTAAGATCTAAATTTGATAATATAGAAATACTAGAAAAAAATAGCAAAAAAGCGATTACTGAACTTTTGGATTTTTTAAAGAAAAATTTTGAAGTTGCTACAGAACAAGACATTCAAAACGAAATATATAAAATTTCAAGAGAAAATAACATAGAGCCCGCTTTGTTTTTTAAGCAAATTTATAAAATTTTAATTGACAAAGAAAAAGGACCCAAATTAGCTGGATTCATCAAAATAATTGGTATTGATCGCCTTGAAAAGATTATAAGTAAATATATTTAAACCTTAAAATAATAAAAAAATAAGCCATATAATTATGGCTTAACAACACTTTAATAACAAGAGAGTATTACTTTAACTTTCCTTGGCTAGCAACAGATTCCATTGCCCTTTTAATTTTGCTTTCATCACCTAAATAGTAATGTTTAATAGGATTTAAATCTTTATCTAATTCATAAACCAAAGGAATACCCGTAGGAATATTAAGCTTTAAAACATCTTCTTCACTTAAATTATCAAGATATTTAACAAGAGCTCTTAAAGAATTACCATGAGCAGCAACAATAACTTTTTTACCTTCAAGAACTTCTTTTGCAATCTCATCAGTCCAATAAGGAATAACTCTTGCAACAGTATCTTTAAGACACTCTGTTGAAGGAAGCTCCCTTTTAGGAATATATTTATATCTTGAATCTTTTATTGGGTGACGATCATCAGACTTATCTAAAGACATTGGGGGCACATCATAACTGCGTCTCCAAATTAAAACTTTATCTTCCCCATATTTTGCAGCTGTTTCTGACTTATTTAAACCTTGTAAAGCTCCGTAGTGTCTCTCATTTAATCTCCAGGTTTTTTTTACACTAATATAAGATTGACCTAGTTCTCGCAAAATAATATTTAAAGTATCATTAGCCCTTGACAATAAAGAGCTAAAAGCAATATCAAAAGAATAGCCTTCTCTCTTGAGAAGCAAACCTGCCTCTGCGGCCTCATCTCTACCTTTATCAGAAAGCTTAACATCTGTCCAACCAGTAAAAAGATTTTCTCTGTTCCACTCACTTTCTCCATGTCTTACTAAAACTAATTTATACATAAAATCTCCTAGAATATTATATTATTTTATTTGCCAATACTAATAATTATAAATTAGCACAAAATCTAGTCAAGATTTTAACCTTAATTAAATAATGATATACTTTAAAATGCATTGGGCTTTAAATTCATTCAAGTAAGGAAAAAAGTTATGGAAAATCAAAAAATCTTGGTGGCAAAATACGCAATTGATCACTACATCAAAAGTAATATGAACCTTGGAATCGGAACAGGTACAACTATTTATTATGCAATAAAATATTTAAGCGAAAAGCTAAAATCAGGCAACTTAAAAAATTTAAAATTTTATACAACAAGTAGCGATACAAAATATTTGCTCTCAAAAGAACAAATTCCTTATGAATCAAATTTTTCAAAACTTAACAAAAATTTAGACCTTGCAATTGATGGAGCTGATGAAATTCTATTAGAAAGAAAAAGCTTAATAAAAGGAATGGGAGGAGCACATCTAATGGAAAAAGTAATAGCTTACAATTCAGAAACATTACTAATAATAGCAGATGAAACAAAAATTGTAAAAAAATTGGGAACAAAAATGCCTATCCCCATAGAAGTTGCCCAAAGCGCTGTTGGATTTATTATGACTAGACTTGAAGAAATGAATTTAGAAGCAAACTTAAGAATTTGTAAAGAAAAAAAAGGACCCATTATAACTGATAACAACAATTATATTTTAGATGTAAAAATGCACATAGAAAATCCAGAAGGGACAGAAAAATACTTCAAACTATTTCCAGGCATACTTGAAATTGGAATATTTAATCATAAAAACACAAAAATAGTTTATTACCAAAACAAACAAATCAAGGAAGCCTAAACTTCACTTTAAAAAAGTTATCATTAAAATAGTTTATAATTTTTAATAAATAAAAATTTAACTTAAACCTTTCACGCCCTTTTAATAACATCATATTACCATCAAAAACAAACTTTCTGCTTAAAGTTGAGCAATAGCTAATAAACTGAAAAAATTGTTTTTCATTGTACTCAAATCTAAGACTAAGAGACCGTAAGTTAACACCTTGAACAGTTCCAAGTCCTTGAATAAAATGATAAATAAAAAACTCTAAATCCTCTAACAATTCAAACGTTACTAAGTGATTATTTGCTTTAAGAAAGCCACTGTCCTTTCTAATCAAAGCTTTTAAATTATTATTTTTGTCATTACAAAAAAGCAAGCTTAAAGCATGCAATCCTAATCCTAGATAAGGTTTTAGCTCCCAATTTAGCTTATTATGCTTACTCTCATGCCCCTTTAACACAAAATTAGTAATTTCATAATTAATGTAGCCACTAGATTCTAAACATTCTAGAGCATAAAACCACAGCTTTTCTGAATCAATGCCGTTATCAAAATCTCTAAAAGTAAGGTCTTCCTCTTCACATATAAAATCACTAAAACAAATATGCTCAGGAATATATGAGAGCAATTCTTTCAAATCACACCTGAGATCAGATTTTTTTTGAAGAGGCATATTGATAGTCATATCAATATTTAAATCAAAAGGAAACTTTCTAATATTGTTAATTAAAATATTCATTTTTTCATAAGAAATTTCAGGCATCCCCATAATCTTTCTAAAATTTAAAGAAAAACTTTGAACTCCAAGATTAATTCGAGTAATACAAAATTCATCTAAAAGTTTGAATTTTTCAAAATCAACATAACCTGGAATAATTTCTAAAGTAGATTCTTCTAATAAAGCTAAATTAATATATTTGGACAAAGAAACAAAAATAAATTTTAAATCATCCTGCTCACATAAACAAAAATCTAAATGCTTAATGTAGAGTGTTTTTATAATTGGATGACCTAACAAGGTTAAATAATATTTTAAGTCCTCTAAAATTTTATTAAAAATGCTAAAATCTTTACAACAAAATGACATGTTAATATAAAGACTTAACTCGCTAAGAGGTAAAAGATCTACTCTCATAATTGGTCTTTTAAAAATTTAAATTTAATTATAACATGTATAAAGTACAAATATTAAATTATATTTAAAAAATATAATAAATAAAGGGATTTGAAGGAGATTTTTTAATGACCAAAGATTACTATAATATACTAGGAATACAAAAAAACGCTAGCAATGAAGAAATTAAAAAAGCTTACAAAAAATTGGCAATAAAATATCACCCGGACAAAAACAAAGGAAATAAAATAGCTGAAGAAAAGTTTAAAGAAATAAATGAAGCTTATGAAATTTTATCTTCTCCTGACAAAAAAAGAAATTACGACGCTTTAGGTAGTACCAATTTTCATGACAACAACGACCATTTTGAAAAAGAATTCAACAGCTCAAGATTTAGTAATTTTGAAGATTTAGATTTTTTTTCCAAAATATTTAGTGGATCTTCAAGAAAAACAGCAGACAAAGAAATAACTTTAAATATTTCACTTTATGACGCTTATATGGGAAGTAAAAAAATAATACTTATAAACAACAAAAAAGTCGAAATAATAATCCCAAAAGGGACATTAGAAACAACTAAAATAAAAATAAACAACAAAGGTCCTATTAATCCAATTTCTGGAATAAAGGGAAGCCTAATAGTTAAATTTAATATATCAAGCTATAAAAAATTTAAACTAAATGGAAAAACCTTGGAAACAACAATAGAAGTTTATCCATGGGAAATAGCTCTAGGTTGCGAAAAACTATTTGAAACAATTGAAGGGAAAAAAATAAAACTTAAAATTCCTTCGAATGCACAAAATGGAGAAATTCTAAACTTAAAAGAACTAGGAATGCCTATAATTGGAAGCAGCTCAAAAGGAAATCTTAAAGTCACCTTAATAGTAAAAATTCCTAAAATAATAAATAACGAAGTAAAAACTATTTACGAAAGATTAAAAGAGATATATAGCTAAAGTGTTTCTGAAAATAAATGGTCAAAGTTTTTCAAATTTGCCTCCCAGCCTGACTTATATTCATTAAATTTATTGATCTTAGACTCATATTCTTTGATTCCATCCTCAATATTATCAAAATTTTTAGCAATATCCACTGAAAATTGAAAAACATCCCCTTGTCGAGGAGCAAGAGTAAAAAAAGCAAATTTCCAATTTCCAGAATTTATAGTAGATACGATCCTTTTTTGAAAAACATAATCAGAGATTAAAACAAATTTTTGAAACTCTTTTCTTCGTAAATAAATAAGCTCATTCCACTCATTAAAAATAGCATCTGGCAATTCGTTTAAACCTATCTTAATTATATTGTTAATAGATAAAAGAATTTGTAAAATTTCTAATAAATTCAAATAATAGCTATCAAAACATTGAATTGTAATCTCAAGTAAAGCAATTTTTATAAGCAATTTAGAAATATCAAGGCTATGATCTTTCATGATTTTATCAATTCTATCTTTTGTGTGGTCTATAATAAATTTTTTATGAGTTTCTTTAATATTTTTACTTTTTTTAATTTGCTCTACTTTTTCATAATAATCATTAATTTCTTTATTTATTACATCTAAATTATTATTATTAGCCTCATTGCAAAAAAAATCTAAAGAATTACTAAGTCGAACTAAAAATTCTTCTTGAATAAAGAATGTAGCAATTCTTATGCAAGAAAATGGGGCTTTACTCTTTTTTTCAAAATTTTCAATTTTTTGCTTAAGATCTACTCTAAAATTTAAATATTTAAGTTTATCTAAAAATTTATTAAAATGGGAAACATTTTCCAATAATTCATCTTCTTGAATGTTTAAAAATTCTGAATGGGGATGATATTTCCTTATCAAATTTTTAATAATAAGCAAAGTATCTAAAAAAATAGCTTTATTGGCATCTAAAGATTTACTAATACTGGGATTAAAATCTTTATAAATCTTATCCAAAAACACAATTTTATCTTTAAGTAAATTAGCATCGTTAATAAGGCTTGACTGTTCTCTATAAGAATAATAATTTATTAAACTATACCTAAAAATACTAAAATTAAGATATTTTTGAAAATCAAAAAATCTATAAAATCCTAATGAACTAAAATCAAAAAATTTCATTCCGCAATATCATCTTATCTTAAAGATCTACTTTATCTTTTTATACAGATTTAAAAGTATTGGAGATGCTATGAACACAGAAGAATAAGTTCCAACAATTACCCCTACCATAAATACCAAAGAAAAATCTTTTATAGATCCTTCAGTAAACACATAAATAGAAAATACTGCAACAAATGTTGTAACTGACGTCAAAACAGTTCTTGATAAAGTTTGACTAATGCTTATATTTAATACATTTAAAAATGTGTTATCGGTTAATCGCCTAACATTATCTCTAATCCTATCAAAAATAATTATTGTGTCGTTTAAAGAATATCCAATAATAGTTAGTATTGCCACAATAATATAACTATTAATCTCTATTCTAAATACTCCTAAAAAAGCAACTATAAAAAATATATCATGAAATATTGAAAGTATAGAAGCAATAGCATAACTTAGTCTAAATCTTAAAGCTACATAAATCAAAATCAGAGTAAATGTCCCTAATACCAAAAATATTGACTTACTTCTCAAAGTAGAAGAAAAACTTGAATCAATAAAATAAGAATCCAAAATTTCAATATTAGCATCAAATGTTTTTTTAAGTCCATCTATTATTGTTTTTTGAACTTCTGTTTTAAAAGCATAATCAATGATATCTGACTTTACCATAATAGAAAATTCGCTTCTATTCTTATTGGGTGAAAAAATGCTATTGACTTCTAAAGTCTTGTAAATCGGAGAAAACATTTTTTCAATGTCATTTTCTTTAATATCTGATTTTTCTATTGAAAGATTAATATTAACTCTAGAAGAAAAATCTATTCCCCAATTGTATCCACCATGATAAAAAAAAGTATAAATAAGTCCAATCAAAGTCAAAATAACACTAACAATTAAAACCTTGCTTCCATATTTTAAAAAATTAATTACTCTTTGCATATTTTGAACTCCAAGATATACTTACAAATTTGCTTTTTCTAATAGATATGATAAATTCCAAAATAAATCTTGAAAAAATCAAACTACTAAAAAGGGATGCCACAATTCCAACAGAAAGAGACCATGCAAAACCTTGAATAACTCCTGTCCCAAGAAGAGTTAAAAAAAGCACCGCAATAAATGTCGTTATATTTGCATCCATAATGGATAAAAAGGCTTTTTTAAAACCATCTTCAAAAGCATTTTCAAATTTTCTGCCTTCTCTCATTTCTTCTTTAATTCTCTCATAAATAACTATATTTATGTCCACAGCCATGCCCATTGTCAAAATAAGACCTGCAATGCTTGTCAAAGTTAAAGTAAAATTAAAAGCCGACAATATTGCTAAAATTAAAAATACATTATAAATAACAAGTGAAAATCCAGCCACAAGGCCACTCAAACGATAATAAATACACATAAACAAAAAAACTAAACAAAGAGCAAGCGCAGAAGCTTTAATACCAAGATCAACAGTCCTAGCACCAAGAGTGGGTCCTATTATTCTCAAATCATCTATTTTAATATCAACTGGAAATGCTGCAGTTTTAAACACTAAAGCAAGATCTAAAGCCTCTTTTTTATCAAAAGAGTCGCCTTGAATTGAAACATTGCCACCAGTAATAGCATATCCAATGCCTGCAACAGACTTAATTTTACCTTCCATAACAACGGCCAAAGACTTTCCAACATTTTTTTGAGTAAATTGAAAAAATTTTTCACTCCCATCAACATCAAGGTTAAAAACAACAATGTCTCGACCTGTTCTAGGATCATTAGAGACCCCGGCATCTTTAATGTGAGCACCATCAAATGAATTTTCAAGACTTGCATCAACTACATAATAACGAACTGATGACTCATCATCTACCCCATAAGAATCTTTAACATACCAAGGAAAAATTTGCTTACTATCCGGAAGGTTCAGATTTGCTTGAATTTCGGAAATAGAAAAAAGAGAGCCTGCTTCTAATATTTTTTTATGCAAAAGAGATGTAGATTCGTCATCAACCACATAAAAAGTCAAATTGCCTTTCCCGCTCAAAAGAGTACTTACCCTACTCTCATCTTTTTCTCCAGGAATATCTAAGAAGATTTTATTTCCTCCGGCCTCTCTTGCAATTTTAGGCTCTGTTAGCCCAAACCTATCTACTCTATCCTTAAGAATTTGCATTATACGATAAATAGCATCTTCTCTCTCAGCAAAAGTCAAAAAACGACCTAATTTGTTTTCAATACCTGAATAGTCAAGAGAAATAGTAACACTCATCCCTCCAGACAAATCAAGACCGAGATGTATTATTCTACTTTTACTCTTCTTTATATTCTCATAATATCTATAAATCTCTAAACTTACTTCTCCCATATCCGAATCGGTCAAAAATCCTTCACGCAAAGATTTAACAGTAAAAACATTAGGCGGGGTTTTCATTGAAGACTTATAATTATTTTTTGCTATTGGAATTAAATAAGAAAGACTAGACGGAATACTGCTGTTGGGATCTTTATTATAAAGCTCTTTAAGCTTAACAAGATCACTCAAAGCTTTTTTCTTTGAATAATCCCTTAAAGCTTCTTGCGAATATGAGCTTATTTCTTTATCCTCAATACTCATTAAAAAATACCAATTTAAAGTCGGAAATATTAAAAGACACGCAAAAAACGTCACTAGCAATATCAAGATAAGCTTAGATCCTTTTTTCATTATACAAATCCTTAAAATTTTTAATAAATACCATTATTAGTTATCAGTTTTAATTTTACCTTAAATTGTAATACCTTATAATAACTTTTTAACTTCATTTTTTTCAGACAAAACCTTATCAATAGAGTTTTTTACAAATACTGCTTCAATGTTTGGATTTAATTCTAAAATAACATCTGTATCATTTAGTTTTTTCACAACTCCAAAAATTCCACCTATGGTTAACACTTTATCACCTTTTTTTAGATTTTTTAGCATTTCTTTTTTATTCTTTTCCTCTTTGCGCTGAGGAGATATCACTAAAAACCAAAATATAGCAATAACAGGCACAAAAACTAACAAACTTCGGAAAAAGCTACTATTGGCGCTAAATTCTTGCAACAAAAACACAAAACCCCCTTTACTTATATATATATCACTTTTATCTTATTAAGATCATCAGGATAAACCACTCCAAATAAAAGCTTAAAATCTTCCTTTTTGGTATAATTAGAATTACTTATTTTATTATACTCTTCAATTAAATAATTAATAAGATCATTGTCATTTTTATAAAGAGCTTTACTAAAGGCACTTCTATAAAGTCCAAGTTCAAAAAGTTCCTTAACACTTTTACCTTTGTTTTCTCTTAAAAGCTGCCTATCTACTATTGCTTTTGAACAATCATAGCCTATGCAAAAAACAAATTCATCCTCACTCAAAACAATTCCTTGAATAATAAAATATTTCACCGGTAAAAACACAAGCTCACCGGTGAAACTTTAATTTACATCATCCCCATTCCTGGGTCCATAGGATAACCACCACCACCAGAAGTATTTTTCTCTTCTTTAATATCGGTGATTGCACATTCTGTTGTTAACAAAAGTCCAGCAATTGAAGCAGCATTTTGAAGCGCACTTCTTGTAACTTTAGCAGGATCAATTATTCCACTCTCAATCATATTTACCCACTTAAAGCTAGAAGCATCAAACCCAAGCCCTTTTTTCTCAGTTTTGATTTGATGAATATAAATAGACCCTTCAAAACCAGCATTTGAAATAATCTGTCTCATTGGCTCTTCAAGGCTTCTTTTTACAATCTCAAAACCTTGCTTTTCCTCATAGCTTAATTTGCTTGTATCTATTGTATCCAAATACATGGCAACTTCTATAAGAGTTGATCCACCACCAGGTACAACACCCTCTTCAACAGCAGCACGAGTTGCAGAAAGAGCATCCTCAACTCTGTGCTTTTTCTCCTTAAGCTCTACTTCAGTAACAGCTCCTACATTAATAACAGCAACTCCGCCAACAAGCTTTGCAAGACGCTCTTGAAGTTTTTCTTTATCATACTCAGATGTTGAATCTTCAATTTGTTTTTTAATAAGCTCTGAACGCTCTTTTATTTGTTCTTTGTTGCCGGTATTAATAATAGTAGTATTGTCTTTATCAACCTTAATAGTTTTAGCTTGTCCGAGTTGCTCAATCTCAACTGTCTCAAGAGTAAGCCCCAGCTCTTCACTTATTAAAACACCGCCGGTAAGCACTGCAATATCTTCAAGCATTGCTTTTCGTCTATCACCAAAACCAGGCGATTTAATTGCGCAAACTTTTAAAGCTCCTCTAACACTGTTTAAAACAAGAGCAGCAAGAGCATCTCCTTCAATGTCTTCAGCAATAATTAATAAAGGTTTATTTGTTCCCAAAACTTTCTCAAGAACTGGTAAAAGCTCTTTAATAGAACTAATCTTCTTCTCATATATTAATATGAAAGCATCATCAAAACTAACGCTCATATTCTCTTTATTGGTGGAGAAATAAGGAGAAAGATATCCTCTATCAAATTGCATACCTTCAACATAAGAAATCGTAGTATCAAAAGTTTTTGACTCTTCAACTGTTATAACACCATCTTTTCCAACTTTATCCATTGCCTCAGCAATTTTTTCACCTATGTAACTGTCATTATTAGCAGAAATTGAAGCTACTTGTGCAATCTCTTCTTTTGTTGTAATCTTTTTTGCAGATTGACGAATTTTCTCAGCAGCCAAATTTACAGCGTGATCTATTCCCTTTTTTATTCCAATAGGATTAATTCCTGAAGACACATTCTTAAGGCCTTCTCTTGCAATAGCATAAGCAAGAACAGTAGCGGTTGTTGTTCCATCACCAGCAACATCATTTGTCTTAATAGCAACTTCTTTTAAAAGCTGTGCTCCCATGTTTTCAAACGGATTTTCAAGCTCAATCTCACGAGCCACACTAACACCATCCTTTGTAACTGTTGGAGAACCGAACTTTTTATCAATAAGAACATTTCTCCCTTTTGGCCCAAGAGTTACTTTTACAGCATTGGATAATTTTTCAACGCCACTAAGTAAGCTTTTTCTAGCATCTTCATTAAAATATATGTCTTTAGCCATAAAAATTTTACCCCTTTTTATACATAAAATAATTTATATTTAACACTATAAGATTAACATAAACTTAATACATTCGCTATAGCGTATTGTTTCTATATATCAAAAAATATAAAATATATAAAATCTGCACAAATTTTTATTATATAATGTAAATATTGGCTAATCTTTATACCATAAAGATAAAAAATTTATGTTTAGAAAACTAAAAAGATCAAAAACTTATATTATTATTATTTCAATAACTAAATTTTCAGAGAAAAACCTGTTATCAATAATATCAAATATAAAATATTTAATTGAGCACAAAAAACTAGCTTATAAAATACATTGGACATTTCCAATATACTTTTTTGAAATTCTAAGAGAACATGAGGAATTAAATAAATGGCTATTAGAAAGATTTAAAACCAATGCAGATATATATATGCCTGGAACTTACAGCGGAAGCCCTCATGAATACATGCTACACGATGAAATACATTTAGATTTGTATTGGGCACTAAAAAATCCATTCAAAAGTGGATACAAAGACATGTTTCAAAATGCTCCTATTATGTTTTATATATACAACATAGAAAAGTTCAGAAAAAAAGTAACTGAGCTTTACAGAAAGCTTAATTTCAATTATACAGAGGGAATAAGACAGAGCAAAAATAATAAAAATTACTTAATTTTTTATAAAAACAACTGCCAATATTTATATGAAGTCCAAAAAATAGATTCACCAAAAAGCAACGTAGAAACTCTTATTTATTTTTATGAAATCAAAGAAAATTATGACAATCAAGAATTAAAAAATTTTTTACTTTATTTAAAAGCCTTGGAGAATAGCTTTCATAGCATAAAGATACAAAATTTAGAAGGATCCAAACTGACTGCCGAACTACTAGAAATTCCAAAATTTAACTCCCTTAAAGAGCAAGAAGGAATAATAAATTTTCAAAACAAAAGACTAAAAGATTATCAAATCAACGAAAAAAGCCTAAGAGAATTTTTAATAAATAAAAACCAAGAAGAAATTGTCAAAAATTCAGAATCCATTGCGACCAAGAATTTGGAATACAATATGGAAGGAAATTTTACACTATCTCACGATCAATACAATATAAAATTCGAAAATGGAAAATTAAATAAAATAAAATTTAAAGATAAAAAAGTTGAATTTCTAAACACATCTAGAACCTATTTTAAAGTTTTATCAAAAAAAGAATTAATAAAAGAAGCATCTATTGAAAGCTCATTTTCCTTCTCAAATGAAAAAATTTTAGGAATAAAACAATATTTAGCTTTTCACTCTGCTTCAAAATCAACAATTGATTTTTTTATAGATGAGACTATCTCTAGCTTTTTTGTATCCATTAAAATAAAATGGCCTTCTGAAGTCAATCTAGATAAAAAAACATTAAAAAAATGCAATCCTGATTATATTCTTGAATATTCAGCCTTAGAAATACCTGTTTTTGAAATCTCAAAAGGCACTAATTTAAAAATAACAGCAAAATACAGCGATCTTGATACTTATGAAAAAATAATAATAACTAAAAACAATCCCAAAGGTTACATTAATGGTACAGAATTTTTGATATCTAAAGGAAATGATAAAAACAGCAATTTTTTTATAAGTTTTTTAAATGTTGAAAAACAAATCATTCATACAATTAATTATAAAATTGAAAAAATAAATTCTAAAAAATGGTTAATTTTAAACATAGGGGGTTCTTATAACACAGTTCATATAAAAGATGTAATAAATTACTCTCAAACACTAAATTTAATGATACTACCATTAAATAATAATTTTGATAACAAAATAAAACTGAATTCAAAAATAAAAAATTTAATTTTTTATACTAATATAAAAAAATATGAAAATAAATAAATAATAAGTAGTAAAATGTTAATAACTGGGTATAAAATTATCCTTAAGAAGAACATAAAAAGTATTTAATATTTAATTAAATAAAAAAAGGTATAACAATATGAACGATAACATAATAGACGTCCATTCTACATTGGAAAAAGTCGGCATTACAAATGATCCTGTATTATTGAAAAATTTAACATCGGAATTGGGAATGAAAGCATCTCATTCAAGAAACAGAATCATTCTCTACATAGCATCAAACCCAAAAGAATACTTTACAGCAAAAGAAGTTTATAACAAACTTATAAAAGAAATTCCAAGCCTATCAAAGGCAACAGTATATAATACATTAAACATTCTAAAAGAAAGAAATATACTAAAAGATATAAAAACTACTGATCAAAAAGAAACAAAATTTTATCTAAGCTTGGCTTCCACAATAGCTCACTTTAAATGTAATAAATGTAATCAAGTCCACCCTATTCAACTTGACGATATTAAAGATATTTTGAAAGACAAACTTGGAGA
Source organism: [Borrelia] lusitaniae (assembly GCF_030440365.1). Classification (GTDB taxonomy): domain Bacteria; phylum Spirochaetota; class Spirochaetia; order Borreliales; family Borreliaceae; genus Borreliella; species Borreliella lusitaniae. The sequence goes on along the minus strand of NZ_CP124050.1, from coordinate 686,960 downwards.
AAGCTGGGAAACAAAATCTATTGAAATAATTTACTCAGGGCATTGCAATAATTGTTGCAAAAAAGATATCCATAAAAACAATAATCTCCTAGACAGCAATGGAATCACTTTATGAACATAAAGAATATCATTTTTATAATTATATTCTTATTACTCTTAATACTAGTTAGTCCAAGAATAAAATTTAAAAATGAATTTTCAAAAAAAGAAGTTCCCAAAAACATCAGCGAAATTGACAATTATCTACTAAGAGAAGAATTACAATTTACTTTAGAAAAAAATACTAAAAAAGAAATAATCTGGAATAAAGAGGTACAAAAAACAAAATATTCTGTAGTCTATATTCATGGATTTGGGGCAACAAAAAATGAAATTTATCCGGTTCCAAATAATATTGCAAAAGCTCTTAATGCAAATCTTTTTTTTACAAGACTGAAAGGGCACGGAATTAACAATAAAAATGCATTTCGGGGAATAACTACCCAAGATTGGCTCAAAGATATTGATGAGGCTATTCAAATTGGCAAACTAATAGGTGATAAATTGATACTAATTGGCACCTCTAATGGGGGTGCTGCCAGCATCTGGGCCTTAGCAAACTATCCAGATGAAATAAACTCAACAGTATTAATTTCTCCTAATATATTCCCCTATGACAAGAGAACAAATATTGTTTACTATCCCTGGGGGCGACAAATTGCACATCTTATAACAGGTGGATACAATAAATTTGAAACAAAAAAGGATAAACGAAAAGAACACATGACTATAAAAAGCTACTATTCAAGAGTACAGCATGTAGACGCAATTATTGCAATGATGGGCATTGTCAAATTATTAAATTCATATAATTTCAATGAAATTAAAACACCTTTAATAATAGCCCACACCCCTAATGACCATACAGTAGACCCAATAAGAATAAACGAATTCATAAAACATTATGGGGGTGAAAAAAAAGACATTCCCATTATACTTCTTGAAAATTCACAAGCACACGTGCCTATTGGAAATCAAAGCTACAAAAGCGCTCAAAACACATCATACTTCACAAAGTATGCGGTTGATTTTATAAACAAGGCAAATAAGTAATAGCCTTAAGGCTATTACTTATTTAAAAAAATCAATCATCTAGTAATTCTTCTATTTCATTCTTAAGAACACTAACACCCGGTCCGTAAACCACCTGAACCCCATTGCCTTTAATAATTATTCCCTTGGAACCAGTTTTTTTTAAAATTTTTTCAGAAACTTTAAGAACGTCTTTTACTGTAATCCTTAGCCTAGTTGCACAACAATCAAGCTCAACAATATTTGAAGCGCCACCAAGCCCAATAATAACCGTAGCAGCATAATTTTCTTCAAATTCACTACTCTTAGAGTTTAGAGAATCTCCAGAATTTAAATCTTGCGTTCTACCAGGAGTTTTAAAATCAAACTTATTTATTAAAAATGCAAAAGTAAAGTAATAAAGCAAAAACCAAACAATCCCTACAAGTGGCACCAAAAGCCAATTAGTTCTTGAATTTCCCTGCAAAATACCAAAAAGAATAAAATCAATAAACCCACCAGAAAACGTTTGTCCTATTGTAATTTGAAGAATATGTGCCAACATAAAAGCAAATCCATCAAATGTAGCATGAACAACATAAAGAATAGGGGCTACAAAAAGAAAAGAAAATTCAAGAGGTTCTGTTATACCTGTTAAAAATGATGTTAGAGCTGCAGACATTAAAAAACCAAAAATTTTTGCTCTCTCCTCATGCTTTGCAGTGTAATATAGAGCAAGTGCAGCTCCAGGCAAACCAAACATCATAGTAATAAATCGTCCGCTCATAAAACGACTAGTTCCAATAAAAAATCTATCTGTACCTTGAGCAGCAAGTTCAGCAAAGAAAATATTCTGGGTCCCTTCAATCAACTTTCCATCAATAATAACAGATCCCCCAAGGCCTGTTGTCCAAAATGGCAAATAAAATATATGATGAAGACCAAAAGGCCCAAGCATCCTTAAAAAAATTCCATAAATAAGTGTTCCAATATAACCGGTTGAATCTACTAAGCTTCCTACTTTATTAATTCCATTTTGTACAAATGGCCAAAAAATAAACATAATTACAGCAAGAAAAATACTAGAAAAAGAAACAACAATCGGTACAAATCTAGATCCCGAAAAAAATCCAAGAACTTTGGGCAAATCTATCTTATTAAATTTAGAATGAAGATAATAGGTCATAATTCCAACTATAATTCCACCAAAAACACCTGTTTCTAAAGTCTTAATTCCAAGAACAAAGCCCACAGCACCACTAGAAAAGGACTCTGCTTTGCCTGACACATCAATTAACACTCCAATAGTAGCATTCATTACAAGATAACCAATAAATGCTGCAATTCCAGAAGTGCCTTTATCTGACTTGGCAAGTCCAACAGCAATCCCAATAGAAAATATTGGCGCTAAATTTGAAAAAATAATAGAACCCGATGCGCTCATTATCTTGAAAACTGATTGTAAGAAAAATATATCCAAAAAAGAATATATCTTAACGGTTTCTGGGTTAGAAAGAGAACCTCCAATTCCTAAAAGCAGTCCTGCTGCTGGCAAAATAGCAATGGGAAGCATGAAAGAACGTCCAAATTTTTGAGCTTGTTCAAAACCCTTTAACATAAAAATCTCCTAAAATAAACAATAGATTAACTCTATGTTTAAAATTTATTTTTTAATCTGATTTATCTTCTCTACAAATTTTTTAGTAATCTCAGCAGGCCTTGTAATAGCCCCCCCAACAACTACTAAATCAACTCCCATTTCAAAACATTTTTGAGCTTTTAAGGGAGTGTCTATTTTTCCTTCCACTATTAAAGTAGCTTTCAAATTAGAATTAAGTAAGGTTTTTAAAAAATTAAAATCATTGTCTGCAATATTAAAACCATTAGTACTTTTTGTATAACCATACAAAGTTGTTCCAATAAAATCAAACCCTAATTTATCAGCATTAATAGCTTCATCTAAAGAAGAAATATCTGCCATCAAAGACTGCTTTGGATATTTCTTTTTAATATTTTTAAAAAAATCATCAAGCAATACATCATTAGGTCTATTCCTAAAGGTGGCATCAAGGGCGATTATATCTACTCCTTCATTACAAAGCTCATCAATCTCTTTCATAGTAGGAGTAATAAATACATCGCAATTATTATAATTTTTTTTAATAATACCTATTATTGGCAAATCAACTTCCAACTTAATCTGGCTAATATCATTAACTCCGTTGGCTCTTATTCCAACAGCTCCACCTATTTTAGCCGCTAAGGCCATCTTAGACATAATAAAACTACTATGCAAAGGCTCGTTTTCAAGAGCTTGGCAAGATACTATTAACCCTCTTTTGATTTTTGCAATAATAATTAAACCTCCTATAAATTTATTTTTTTAAAAAAAAATAAAAACTCAAATACAGAGTATATTTTTTCTTTAAAAAAAACAATTCTTTTAAAGAAAAAAATAAAGAAAATTAACAATATAAAAACAGAAATAAATAATTTAGCATTCAATACAGATTTTAAGCTATAATTTAGTCATGACAAATAAAATTAACTGGTTTCCCGGTCACATGAAAAGAGCCTTGGATCTGATAAAGAATAATTTACAAAAAACCAATATTGTGCTAGAAATACTTGATGCTAGAGCTCCTTTTAGTAGTAAAAATCCATTAACTGAAAAAATTATTAAAAATCAAACCAAAATAATTCTTTTACACAAATCTGATATCGCACAAATAGCTGAAATTATAAAATGGAAAAAATATTTTGAAAATCTTGGCAATACTGTAATAATAAGCAATATTTACAAAAAAGGAATGCGCAAGCAAATAATAGATAATATTAAAAAATTGGCCATTGTTAAAAAAATAAAAAACTATAAAGAAAAAATAAAAGTTTTAATTATTGGGGTACCAAATGTTGGAAAATCTTCAATAATAAATCTATTATCCGGTAAAAAGAGCGCAAAAGTTGCCAATAAACCCGGATATACTAAAAATATACAAATAGTAAAAATAAATGAAGAAATCAATCTTTTTGATATGCCAGGAATTTTATGGCATAATCTAGTAGACCAATCAATTGCAAAAAAACTTGCAATATTGGATATGATCAAAAATGAAATAGTAAACAATGTAGATCTTGCATTGTATTTACTTGAAATAATGGATCAAAACAATAAAGATATTTTGCTAAAAAAATATGAAATATGTCATAAAAATTCACTAAATATTCTACAAAATTTTGCAAAAGCAAGAAAATTAATCTGTAAAAAAAACGAGCTTGATCTTGAAAAAGCATCAAGAATATTAATTAAAGAATTCAGAGAAGGTAAATTTGGGAAAATAATTCTTGACAAGAATTATAATGCCTTTTAAAAAAGGCATTTACATAAGTAATAATATTAAGTATAATCTTGATTTATATTAATACAGCCATAAGGAGGTTGGAATTAGTTGGATAACTATATCCTGGAGATTGAAAATTTAAGTCATTATTATGATAACAATGGAAATAAAACTTTAGATAACATAAATTTAAAAATCAAAAAAAATGAATTTATTACGCTACTGGGCCCATCTGGGTGTGGAAAAACAACATTAATAAAAATATTAGGGGGTTTTTTAAGTCAAAAAAATGGAGAAATTTATTTTTTTTCTAAAGAGATATCTAAAACTAGCCCAAATAAAAGAGAAATCAATACTGTATTTCAAAATTATGCACTTTTTCCACATATGAATGTTTTTGACAATATTTCATTTGGACTTAGAATGAAAAAAACACCAAAAGATATAATAAAAGAAAAGGTAAAAACAGCTCTTTCATTGATAGGAATGCCAAAATATGCATATAGAAATATTAACGAACTATCAGGAGGACAAAAACAAAGAGTTGCAATAGCAAGAGCAATAGTAATGGAGCCTAAGCTTTTATTGCTAGACGAACCACTTTCTGCTCTTGATTTAAAAATGCGACAAGAAATGCAAAAAGAATTAAAAAAAATACAGCGTCAACTTGGAATCACATTCATATATGTTACTCATGATCAAGAAGAAGCATTGACAATGAGTGATAGAATTGTTGTAATGAATGAAGGAATAATTCTACAAGTAGGAACACCTGAAGAAATTTACAACGAGCCTAAAACAAAATTTGTAGCCGATTTTATCGGAGAAAGTAATATTTTTGATGGAACATATAAAAAAGAGCTGGTTGTAAGTTTACTAGGCCATGAATTTGAATGCCTTGACAAAGGCTTTGAAGCTGAAGAAGCAGTTGACCTTGTAATACGCCCAGAAGATATAAAGCTGCTTCCAAAAGGAACAGGACATTTAAGCGGAACTATAACATCCGCAATTTTTCAAGGAGTTCATTACGAAATGACTCTAGAAATTCAAAAAACAAATTGGATAGTTCAAAGCACAAGACTTACAAAAGTTGGAGAAGAGGTTGACATATTCTTAGAGCCTGATGATATTCATGTTATGCACAAGGAATAATGGTTTTGAAAAAATTGATATTAATCATATATTCTATATTTCTATTAACATTTAGTATTCTTCCCTTACTAATAATAATATTGCTTGGATTTTTAAATGAAAAACATGAATTTACAATCTATAATTTTATTGGACTTTTAAAGCCAAGCTATCTTAGTATCTTTTCAAGAAGTCTAAAACTAGCAACAATAGCTACAATTTGCTGCATTTTAATAGGCTATCCTGCCGCTTGGCTAATTTCATTATCAAAAAAAAGTGCTCAAAACAAATTAATAATAATGATAATACTTCCCATGTGGATCAATACATTGCTTAGAACTTATGCCTGGATGAGAATACTTGGAAAAAATGGATTTATAAACAACTTGTTTGAAAAGATCGGAATTGGAAATTTGGATCTTCTTTACAATGAACAGGCTGTTACAATAGGCATGGTATACAATTTTTTGCCTTTCATGATTTTGCCAATATATACAGGATTTTTAAAAATCAAGTCAGAATACATTGAGGCAGCACAAGATCTTGGAGCAAGAATATGGCAAACACTAATTTATATAAAAATACCCCTAACACTCTCTTACCTGGCAACAGGAATAATTATGGTATTTATTCCTTCGGTAACAGTATTTGTTATTTCAGATTTGCTAGGAGGCTCTAAACAAATTTTAATAGGAAATTTAATAAGCAAACAATTTCTTTTCATAGAAGACTGGAATACTGGAGCTGCAATTTCATTTATCTTAATGTTAGTAATATTAATTTTTAACTTAATAATAATAAAATTAATGCATAAAAATAATGGAGAGTAAAATATGTTTAGGGCTTTTAAAAACATTTTTTTATTTCTAATACTCAGCTTTATTTACCTCCCAATAATAATCTTAATAATTTATTCCTTTAACTCTGGTGATAGTGGATTTATATGGCAAGGATTTAGTCTAAAATGGTATAAAGAAATTTTTAACTCAAGTCAAATCAAATCAGCCATATTTAACACCATTTTAATAGCTACAATCTCATCTTTGACCTCTGTTGTTATTGGAATTATTGGTGCTTACGCAATCTACAAAGCAGAAAACAAAAAATTAAAAACAATGCTATTATCGGTAAATAAAATAACAATAATCAATCCAGACATTGTAACAGGAATAAGCTTAATGACATTTTATTCTGCAATAAAAATGCAATTGGGATTTTCTACAATGTTAATATCACATATAATTTTTTCAACACCATACGTAGTAATAATAATTTTGCCCAAATTATATTCTCTTCCCAACAATATTATTGATGCTGCCAGAGATCTTGGAGCCTCAGAAATTCAAATATTCTTCAATATAATTTATCCAGAAATCGTAGGAAATATAGCAACCGGGGCTCTTATTGCCTTTACATTGTCAATAGATGATTTCTTGATATCATTTTTCACTACCGGGCAAGGATTTAATAATTTAGCTATTCTAATAAACTCACTAACAAAAAGAGGCATCAAGCCCGTAATAAATGCTATTTCTGCTATATTGTTTTTTGCAATATTGAGCCTTTTGTTTATTATTAATAAATTTATAGGAATTAAAAAATTAACAACAGACGCCGAGCTTTAGATACTAAGCTTTAAAATAAAAAAGGAGCACTTATGAAAAAAATTTTTATATTAATAACAATTCTTACAACTTTTGCTTGCGCTAAAAACGACAAAATAACTTTAAACGTATTTAATTGGGCAGAATATATTGACGAGACTTTATTGGATCAATTTGAAAAGGAAAATAATATAAAAATTAATTATGAAATTTTTCACAACAATGAAGAAATGATGGCTAAATTTAACACTACAAAGAACTACTACGATATAATAGTCCCATCAGAATATTTAATTCAAGAATTAATCGATGAAGGCAAAATTGAAAAATTAGATTACTCAAAATTACCAAATGTAACAACAAATATTTCTCAAAATCTCACAAACCTAGAACATGATCCTGGAAATCTTTATTCAGTTCCAGCTTACTGGGGATTAATGGGAATACTTTACAATAAAACCAAAATAGATCTAAATGACATGCAAGGTTTTGATATACTTTTTAATGAAAAATATAAAAAAGAGATTACAATGCTAGATTCCCCTAAAGACAATATTGGGGTTGCTTTAAAAAAACTTGGATACTCAATAAATGAACATAATATAGATAAAATCAAAGAAGCTGGTGAACTTTTAAAAATCCAAAATCCACTATTAATCGGATATTTCTCAGATGTGCCTGCAAAATCATTAATGCTTAATGGAGAAGCATCTATTCAACTTACATGGAGCGGTGAGGCACAAAATGCTATGCTAAAAGATAAAAACTTAGATTTTTATGCGCCAGAAAACACCAACCTATGGATAGACGCATTTGTAATTCCTATTGATGCTCCAAATAAAAACTTGGCTTACAAATTTATAAACTTTCTATACGAAAATGAACCATCTTATAAAAATTTCCAAGAAACTAGATATAATTCTCCAAATAAAAATGTAATAAAAAGATTAGAAGAAGAAGTAAAAAATAATCCCGAAATGGAATTATATTTAGAAGAAAAATTTCTACCAAAAGATTTTTCCAAATTTGAAATTTTTAAAAAAATACCCAAAGAAATAAAAGAGGAAATGCTCAAAGTATATTTGAATCTATCTTCTTAAATATTTAAATACAAAAAATCTTAAAAGCTTTCATTTGAAAAGCTTTTAAGACTCTTGATTATTATTGAAAAAAGATCTAAATAATAATTTTATATCAAGTCCAATTATAGACAAAGCAATAAGTAAAATTAAAAATCCTTGATAAATTAAAAATGGGAAAATGTCAAAAGGAGAAAGTTTTCCTTTTGTAAAATCTATAAGAGCTATAACATGCATACTATGAGGCAAAATGCTTAAAAAAAAGCACGAAGACATACAAAGTAAAGCTGCAATACGTTTTGAGCTTAAATTATTATCCTTAGTTATTGATCTTACAACAGAGCCACTCATTAAAATAGCAAGTCCATTATTTGCAAGAAACACAGTCAAAATGCCAACTAAAAACACAATTACAAATTCCGAAGTTTTTTTAGACTTTGACATTTTTTGCAATTTTAAAAGTAACCAATCAAACCCCCCGTACTTAATTGCCATATAAGAAATTCCGCCTGTAAAAACAACAAGAATAAACATTTCCCCTAAACTTAAAAATCCTTCATTAATTTTTCTAGCCAACAATAAAAAAGTAATATCTGAGTAATAAATTCCAATAACACTAGCGACAACAATACCCAAAAATAAGGCCAAAAATACATCAAAACCTGAAATTGCAACAACCATAACAAAAATATATGGAACAATTTTCAAAAAATTTATCTCACCAGGCTCAATAATAAAACCATTGGTCTTACTATAATAAGAACCTAAAAATGCAAAAACAATGCTTGCTAAAATTGCTGCTGGAAACGTATAAAAAGCTCCATTTTTGAAAACATCAACAACATTAACCTTTTGAGTATGGCTTGAAATAATAGGAGTGTCTGATATTAAAGACATATTGTCTCCAAATGCACCAGCACTAAGAATAGCCCCAGCAACCAATGGAAGAGAAATGTTTACCTTATCTGCAAGTTCCAAGGCAATAGGAGCAACAGCAACAACAGTCCCCATAAAGCTTCCAGTAGAAAAAGACAAAAAAAGAGTAATTAAAAAAATACCAAATACTAACAAATTCAATGGAACATATTTAAGACCAATATTTACTACAGCTTCAACACTTCCTATTTCTTTGCAAACAGCAGAAAAAGCACCAGATAACATAAATATTAAGGATATAAAAACAACATCTTGTTGGGCACACCCTTCAATAAATTTATTCATTTTTGTTAAAAAAGATCCTCTAAAAATAATAAAAGTCAAAACAATAGCAATAAACATGGCAAATATGGGAGGCATTTGATAAAATGCCCTTTCTACACCATTAAAATAAAGAACAAGTCCTGTACCAATATAAATCCCTATAAAAAGAAAAAAAGGTACAAGTCCCCAAAAATTTGGAACTATATTATTTTCTCTTTCCAATTTCAAACCTCCTAAATCGTATAATATAATTAAAAATAATTTATTCTAAATAAACTCAATAAAAATTGAACAATACAAGTCTTAAAATTTTAAAAATTTTTATTTTTTTTAAAAAATAAAAAAACTTTTTTTATATCAATTCCCAAAATAGATAAAAAAACAAAAAATAATAAAAACCCAAAATAAACTAAAAATGGCAAAACGCTAATTGGCGACACAAGTCCATTTGAAAAGCCTACTAAAATAATCATTTGAGCACCATAAGGAATAATACCTTGAAAAATACAAGAAAACATATCTAAAATAGAAGCACTTCTTTGAAAGCTGATGTTATTTTCAAAAGCTATCTTTTTTGCTACTTTGCCGCAAATAAGTATGGCAATTGTGTTATTAGCAAGAAAAACGTCAACTATTGAAACAAGAGCCCCAATAGAAAATTCAGCTGAACTTTTTCCCCTAATCAAAGATTTCAATTTAATAAGCAACCATTTAAAGCCTCCATTATGAATCGCAGTAAAAGAAACTCCCCCTGTTAAAATTGAGAGAAAAATTAAATCCGCCATATTTAAAAACCCATTATTAATGTTTTTCATTACCTCTAGAAAGTATAAATTACTATAAAAAACACTAATAAGGCATATAGAAAAAATGCCTGAAAAAAGAACTAAAAAAACATTCATTCCAGATAAAGAAAAAAATATAACTATTAAATAAGGCACGGTTTTCACCAAATCTATTGAACTTTCATGTAAAAAGTTTGTAGTATTAAGCAAATTGCCAGAAAGAAAGAAAAAAGAAAAAAAAGTTAATATAGCAGATGGCAAAGCATAAAAACTACTACTAATAAAAACATCTAAGATACTACTGCCTTGAGTTCGACTAGAAACAATAGTTGTATCTGATATTAAAGAAAGATTATCTCCAAACATAGCTCCACACATTACAGATGCTGCTATTAAATTTGGATTAATATTGCTTTTAACAGCAATATTAAAAGCAATAGGAGCAATTGCAACAATAGACCCAACAGAAGTACCAGCAGAAAAAGAAATAAAGCAAGTTATAAAAAATATACCAGAAACAATCCAATTGGGATTAATGTATCTAATCCCCAAATTTGCCACAGCTTCAACACAGCCTATTTCTTTGCAAAGAGAAGAGAAAGCCCCTGAGAGCATAAAAATAAGACACATTAATATAATGTCGTACTGAGCAGCTCCTTTAATAAATATGTGAATTTTGTCGGAAAATTTTCCCTTAACTACCAAAAAACAAACAATAGAAGCAAAAAACATTGCAACACTAGCCGGCAGTTGATAAAAGGCCATTTCTACGCCAATAAATCCTAAATAAATCCCTGTGCCTAAATACATAATAATAAAAACAAAAAAAGGAACAAGCCCAAAAAAATTTGGTTGAACTTTTGCTTCAATATCTTTCATATATATATCCTTTAAATATAAGCACAGCTTTTTAAAAAAGATTACTTATATTTTTTAATGATAACGCAAATTATTAATCGGCGCATAAATTTGCAATAATTTCAAGAGCAAAAATACTTAAATTCTTTTAAAATTTTTAAAAAAAATAAAATTTATCAAAAAAATTTACTATTAAATTGCAAGAAATAAAAATCTGATAACGTTAAATTACAAATAAGGTAAGCTTTAAAAATGAATAGAAATAAATTATATAAAAAATTTTTGTCTCATTTTATCTATTTATCTTTTTAAAAAAAATGAAAAATTAAATTTTCCGCCAAAAATGATCTTTTTCTAAAATAGAATCTATCTCTTTTGGTCCTTCAGACCCAAAAAAATAATTACAAATTTCAATATCTGACCATTTATTTGCAATATCTGAAACAAATTCCCAAGAACTTTCAATCTCATCGCTTGTGGCATACAAAGTGCCATCCCCCAAAAAAGCATCTAATAATAAACGCTCATAAGCCTCATCGAACAATCTTTTAAATGTATCATGATATGAAAATTCCATATTAGCAGTTTGAATTTCATAATTATATCCAGGTTTCTTAGTGTTGAATTTAATTTCAATTCCATCTCTTGGCTGAATCCTAAATATTAAAGCATTGGCAAAATCAACAGAACTGTTATTAAAAAGGGTAAAGCTTGGTTTTTTAAATTGAATATATATTTCTGAAATTTTCCTAGCAAGACCCTTGCCAGTTCTAATATAAAAAGGAACACCGGACCAACGCCAATTATTAATAAATACTTTCATAGCTAAATAAGTTTCAGTATTTGAATTTTCCAAAGATTCTGCTTCATCTTTGTAGCCTTTTTTAAAAACCCCTTGAACTTGTGAACCTATATATTGACCCTTAACAATACAATTCTTAATATCCTCTTTGCTAATTTTCCTCAAACTTTTTAAAACTTTTACCTTCTCACCATGAATAAACTCAGAATCAAATTTAATAGGAGATTCCATTGCAACAAGACTTAATAATTGTAAAATATGATTTTGAAACATATCCTTCAAGGCTCCAACAGAATCGTAATACTCAGCTCTTCCGTCAAGACCCAATTCTTCTGCCACCGTAATCTGAACAAAATCTACATAACGATTGTTCCAAATATTTTCAAAAATAGAATTGCCAAATCTAAATGTGAAAATATTTTGAACTGTTTCTTTACCTAAATAGTGATCTATTCTATAAATTTGATCTTCTCTAAAAGCAGAATAAAGAAGGCTATTTAATTTTTTTGCTGTCTCAAGACTAGAACCAAAAGGCTTTTCAAGAACTATTTTTGACAAACTCAATCTTTCACTTAAAAAATGATTTTTCAAATTATTAATTATTGGTCCATAAAATTCAGGAGAAGTCGAAAGATAATATATTGTTTCTCGGCTTTTATCTATAAATTTAAATAAATTTATATAAGAATCTTTTTCATTAAAATCACCAAATACATAAACAAAGAAATTTAAAAAAATTTCAATCAAAGAATCGGTCTCTTCTTGCCATAAAGAATCTTTAATATACAATCTAAATTCTTTATCTGTAAAAATTTTACGAGAGAAACCAATAACCCTAAAATTGCTAATACATTTATTTTTAAACAAATTAAAAAGCGAAGGAATAAGTTTTTTTCTAGATAAATTCCCGGTAACTCCAAAAATTATAATATCAAAGTTAGAAACACTTTTTTCTTTCATAGAATTTAGTCCAATCTGGTCAATTTATTATACATTGCAAAAAAATATCCATAAATTAAAAATGCTGACAAATAAAAATTAAGTTCAAATTAAATATCATTTTTTTACAAACAAAACTAGTATATAATAAGGAGAATGAAAAATCTATCACTATTTACAGATTTTTATGAAATTTCAATGATGAATGCTTATTTTACAAAAGGCATTAATCCTAACGCAAAATTTGAAGTATTTTTTAGAAAAACACCATTTAAAAATGGATATATTGTTTTAGCCGGAATACATACATTAATCAATGAATTAAAAAGTATTCGTTTCCATGAAAATGAACTTAAATATTTAAAAAGTTTAAATATATTAGATAAACAATTTTTAAACTTTCTAAGAGAATTCAAACTAAACATAAAAATAAGCTCAATAGAAGAAGGTCGCCTGGTTTTTCCCTATACGCCAGTAGTCGTTATTGAGGGACATCTAATAGAATTACTACTAATAGAAGGGCTAGTTTTAAATATAATAAATTTTGAAAGCTTAATAGCAACAAAAACCGCAAGAATAAAAGAATCTGGTGCAAAAATCTTAGCAGAATTTGGGTTAAGAAGAGCTCAAGGAATAAATGGAGCACTCTCTGCTAGTAAAGCTGCATACATAGGAGGAGCAGACTTTACAAGCAATATGCTTGCTGGATATAAATACAATATACCAGTCACAGGAACAATGGCTCATAGTTGGATAATGAGTTTTGAAAACGAAGAGCAAGCATTCAGAGAATATGCAAAAACATATCCAAACAAAGTAAGTCTACTAATTGATACTTACGACACGCTTAACAGCGGATTAAAAAATGCTATTAAAATATTTAAAGAACAAAAACAAGAGAAAAAAAATAATTTTTCAATAAGAATTGACAGTGGAGATCTTGAATATCTAAGCAAAGAAGCAAGAAAAGAATTAGACCAAAACGGATTAAATCATGTAAAAATTATTGCGTCTAATGAGCTTGACGAAAATATTATCATGTATTTAAATTCAATAAATGCTCCAATTGATATTTGGGGAGTTGGAACAAATCTAGTTACAGCAAAGGGAGATCCAAATCTTTCAGGAGTATATAAAATGATCTCCATAGAAAAAAATGGAAAATTTATACCAAAAATAAAAATATCAAATAACCCAGAAAAATCAACACTACCTGCCCAAAAAGAGGTTGCAAGAATATATTTAAATGGTCAAATGATCTTTGATTTTATATTTCTAAAAGAAGAAAAAGAAAAAATCAAAGATCATTTAAAATTAAGAAAAGAATTTACCATTTTTCATCCAATACAAGATAACGTTTTCAAAATAATCAAAAAATATGACGATTTTGAATTTTTGATTCACACTGTCTTAGAAAATGGAAAACTTTGCAAAGGCTATGAATCTAGTTTAAACAACATTAGAAATAAAACCAAACTTGACTTAAGCAAACTTGAGCATACTTACAGAAGAATAATCAATCCCCACATATATAAAGTAAGCATTGGTAAAAACTTAAAAAAATTAAGAAGTAAGCTCATAAAAAATAATAAAAGCAATTAATCTGTGAATATATATAAAACAAACAATGTAAATAAAATTTATAATAAAATCAAAGATTTAACTCAAAACGACAATATATTCAAAAAAGAAACACTAATTATAGTAAAAAATGATCTCTTAAGAGAAGAAATTAAAAAAACTATAGCAAAACTAAATGAAATTTCTTATAATCTAAATATTAAAAAAAATGCTTTAAAAAGCATATATGAAATTTCTTTAAAAAATCCCAATATAAAAAAATACATAGAAAAGAACAGTTTTTCATTTTACTTAGAAACAGAAAAATTCATTTTATATAACATATTAAAAACTGAAAAACTAAAATACATAAAAGATTTCAAATCAATAAAAAATAGGTACTTTTTTGCATCAAAAATAATAGATTTATTCCACCATTACTACTCAAAATTTTCAAAATTAATTGAAACCTGGCAAGAGGATAAATTTTTATTCCAAGAAGAAAATTTAAAACCTTATGAGAATATGCAAAAAGAACTATTTAAAAAACTCTTTGAAAAACAAAAAAATATTTTAAACTTACATAAAAAAATAATTGAAGAAAAACCAATAAAAAATATAGAAATTGAAATTAAAAAAATAATATTTATTGGCAATAATAGAGAAATTGAGAAAAAAATCCTTAACTCTTTAGAAAAAATTTTTGATTTTGAAGTGCATGTGTTAATTTTTGAAGATTTACTAAACTATAAATCTACACTTGTTGAAGAATTATTGTTAACAAAAACAAAAATCAACTCAACAAAATATCAGGCTTTAGAAAAAGTAGATATTCAATTATTTAAAGGTGAAAATTTTTTAACAAGCATTAAAAATAACATTATAGCAAAAACCCCAATTTCAAAATTAGACGGTAGCTTTAAAATAATAGAAGCTAAAAATCAAAAACGTGAAGTAGAAATTTTGGTAAATCACATAGTACACTCAATGCAAAAAAATAACCTGAAATTAAGCGAAATAGCAATAACTTCTTTGCAAGAAAAATTTAATGAATATTTGCCATATATAGAAGAATGCCTAAATAAATACAAAATTGAATATAGTGTTTTATGCTATAACAATTTGTCAAGAGGAGAAAGTATAATAGCCTTAAAAAGGCTAATGGATCTTTTTATATCAAAAAATGAAACAATTAGCAATTTCAGCAGAAAAGAAATATTTAACCTACTAAGTAACAACAAAGTAATGAAAAAATTTAATATATCAATATCTGAATTAAACTATTTAATAGAATTTAGCGACGCAATGAACATTAGTTTTGGAGCAAACAACACTCACAAAAAAAATCTAAACTATGATCAAAACTTTTTAAACTCTTGGGAAGACGGATTTGATCGATTTTTAATGTCTGAAATATTTGACGAAAAATATGAAGAAGAAATTAAAAAAGAAAGCATAAGATTTCAAGATCAAGAATCAATAATAAAACTTATAACAATAGTAAAAAGTTTGTACGAAGATATAAACTATTTTAAAAATAAAACATATAAAGTACATGAATGGGCAAAAATAATAGAAATCTTTATTCAAAAATATATTGATCTTGAAGAATTTAATGCAACTGATGAATACTTAAAAAATAAAATAAAATCCTTTAAAAATTTTCCCAAAGACTTAGGTGACAATCTTTACAAGAACTATTTAAAAGAAATCAATGAAATAAAAATTGAATTTTATCTTTTTAAAATTATATTTGAAGAAAGTCTTGAAAAAGAAAAATACGGAGTAATGTATAAAAAAAATGGGATACTGATTGCCAATTATAAAGAAATAGAATATCTTCAAAAGAAAGAAATTCATTTTTTAGGATTTCAAGAGTTCAACTCGAAGATAAATTATGATAATATGAATTTATTAGATGAATACTATGAACATGATAATACCGAAAAAGAGGCAATCGAGACTCTTTTTAATTTAATTTTTGCAACATCGGAAAAGTTTTACCTTTACTACTCATTTCAAGACAATCCAACCCCAGAAATTAATATATCAAAAACAATAAGCAAGATACTTGATCACATACAAAAGTATGAAAAAAATTTTCAAATAGAAAAGCATCCAAATGAAAACCATGATTTAGCATATTTTAAAGATGTAAAAGAAAATTATTTAATAAACTATGATTTAGAAGCCTTTAATATCGCAAAAATACTACAAAATTCTGAAACAATTAAGTTTAAGCAAAACAAAATTCAACTAGAAAGCCCAATTAAGCTAAATTTATACGAATTAAAAAACGCCCTTTCTAATCCTTACAAACATTTTTATGAAAAAACTTTAAACGTTAAAATACAAGACATAAGATTAGAAAATGAAATCAAAGAAAAACAAGAAGAACAAATTTTCAACGCCAATGAGATTATTTACAGGCTTATAAAAAATTCAACACTACTGAATGAATACATAATGGGGAAAAAAGATGATGCAAGCCAAGCAATAAAAATTATTAAAGACTACATTAAATATGAAATACAACAAGGAAGTATTCCTTTCAACATAGATCAAAAAACTATTGTGAATGATATCTTCAAAAAGATAAATATATTAAAATATAATGCTGCTAAAAACTTAAAAGGGCTTTCAATAATGAAAAAAACCGAAATTAAATTTTGCCAAACAATAAAACTAAATTTTCAAAAAAAAAATATAAAATTTGAATTAAAAAAAGATATTGAGAATGTATATAAAATTGAAAACGATTATTTTTATTTAAATTTTGTGAAAAAAGACTATTGCAGCATCCCAGATAAAATAAAAAATGAAATAGATTTATATATAACAGGACTATTAATAAAAAAAGAAATACAAAATTTCAATTCATTAACAGAAGTAAAAATTGATCTAGAAAGCTTATCTGCAAAAACAACTATTTGGTATAACCACAAAGAAATAATAATTGATGACATTGAAAACATGCTTATGCAATTTGCATACATATCAAGCTACCCAACTCCAATTTACCAAAGCTTAGTAATTAAAATTTTAACAAAAACAAATCAAAATAATTTTTCAAATTATTTTAAGAATTTCATAAAAATGCAAATAAAAAACCCCTCTAAAGCTTATTTCACAAGCAAAGCACATGAAAGATTCTTAAAAACTAGCGAGATAACGCTCTGCGATTACTATAACAGATTTAAAGACACTCACGATTTTAAGCTAGACAAAAATTTACTAATATTAATAGAAAAATTTTATATTAAATTTGCAAAGGCAAGAAATTAAAATTCATGGACAAAATCCTAGAAAAAATTCAAAATAACACAACAATATTAATAGAAGCATCAGCAGGCACTGGTAAAACTCACATACTTGAAAATGTGGTTATAAATTTAATGAAAACCAAACTATACTCCATAAATGAAATCTTGGTATTAACTTTTACAAAAAAAGCTACAGAAGAAATGCACACAAGAATATTAAAAGCAATAGAAAATGCTTATTTTAACTCAAAAACAAATGAAATTTTAAAAGAAGCCTATGAGCAATCAAAAAAACTCTTTATATCAACAATCAATAAATTCGCATTACATGCCTTAAATAATTTTCAACTTGAAACAGAAAACTATTCCAAGTATAAACCCAAAGAAAAATTTTCAAAAGAAATAGATGAAATAGTTTATGAATTTTTAAGAAAATCGGATAGCTTGATCCAAGCTCTTGATATTAAAGATTATGAACTTAAAGTATTCAAATCTGATGCTAAAAAAACAGAAGAAATTGTGTTAAAAATAAAAAAAGCTTATGAGAGAGATACAACTCAAGAGCTTGGAGATTGGCTTAAAACTCAAACATCATTTGAAAACATTCTTCTCAAAAAGGAAGAATTGATCAAAGATTACAACAAAATAATAGAAAACTTAGACGAAATGACAACAGATGAAATATTAAGTTTTTATAATAAACATGTTCAAACCGGTAAACTTGAAATAAAATATTCCAAAGAAAACAACATATTCAAAATAGCAGAAACATTAATAAAAAATAAATTTTTTTCAACTCTAATAGAAAAAGAAACTAAAAAAAATACCAAATTATTACCTAAAGAACTTAAGATTAAAAATGATTTAATCTATTTAGGAATTAATATTAAACATGAAAAATATAAATCAGAAGACAATAGAAATAAAAATAGAAATAATTTAAAGCAATATGTTATTTTAAAAGTTGAATACAAAATACTAAAGTATATAGAAAAAGAATTAGAGAAAATTACTAAATCAACAAACACAATAGATCAAAATTACATAATTTCAAATTTAAAAAATTACTTAAAATCAGAAGACAAAAAGCTTTTGAATGCAATCAAAAATCGATACAAAATCATTTTAATTGATGAAGCACAAGACTTAAGCTTAATGCAAATCGAAATATTTAAAATATTAAAAACAGCAGGAATAAAATTAATATTCATAGCTGACCCCAAACAGATAATATATTCCTTTAGAAAAGCGGACATTTCATTTTATAACAAAGAAATAAAAAATAAAATTAATAAAGATGCTAGAATTGTACTAAAAATAAATCACAGATCAAGTAGAAAACTTATAAGCCCTTTAAATAAAATTTTTAATAATATATATAATAATGCAGTAGTAGATGAAATTGAAAAAATTGAATTTACCAATTCACTTCCAAATCAACAAAATGACAATAATAACATTTTCATTAACAGGCAAGAAATAGAAGGAATAAATATAATAACCACAAATGCCGAAAACGAAGAAGACATTTACCAAAAAACAGCATTAACAATAAAATATTTACTTACATATGGAACAATTGCTGATAAGGGTAAAATTAGAAATATTAAAATGCAAGACATTAAAGTACTTTGTAGGGGAAAGAATGAAATCAATTTAATAGATAAAGCATTAAAAAAAGAGCAAATCCAAACAAACAAAATTCAAGAAAAACTTTTAAAAACCAAAGAATTTAGCGAAATTTTCTATATTCTTAAGTGCTTAGACCGAAAACAAAGTTTTAAAACCCTAAATTATATTCTAAACAGTAAAATATTAAATGTGCCGTGGAATTTACAAAGAATTTTAATCAAACAAGACAAAATTTACCTTATAGAAGAATTTATTGAAAATATAACAACTTTGGTTGAAAAAAATGAAATAACATTAATAAATGCAATTAACAAAATCACATTCGAAAAAAACTTGTGGATCAAAATTGCTAATAGCACCAAAGATCAAAAAATTATTGAATGGGCAAAAAATAAAATAAATTACAAAGGGCTTCTTATTAAAGAAGGCAAACTTGAAAATCTAAAAACCTATGAAAGAGCACTTGAGATCATATCTAAAATATATCATAAAGAACAAAACATACAATCTCTAATCTCTGCTTTAGAAAATCTAATAATAAACGAAGAGTCTGAAGAAATAGAAGAAAGAAACAATAATATAAATAATGACAATGAATCTATAGAGCTTATGACAATACATAAATCAAAAGGGCTTAGCATAAATATCGTATTCTTAATCAATACATCTCCAATAGGAAATAGCAATATTTTTTCAAAAAAAAATCATTTTTACAAATTTTATCAAGACGGAAAAATTGAATATGATTTTTTTAAATTGGAAGAAAACAAAAAATATGCACGCCTAAAACTACTAAGTGAAGAAAAAAACATATTTTATGTGGGAGCAACAAGAGCTAAATTTGCTCTTTTTATTACAAAAACAAATAGCATAACTAGCAAATTATTAGAATTGGCAAAAGTTTTTACTATTGATAATATCAAACATGACTTTAATATATATGAATTTATTAGCCAAAAGAGATTTAAAAAAAAGAACAATATAAATGCAAATACGAAATTAATTCCACCAAAACCAATAATTAAAAACATGTTTAAAAAAGAATATACATCTAGTTTTTCAAGCTTAACAGCCCAAGCTCATCATGCAACATTTTACGAAAACTATGATTTTAAAAATATCAACTACGAAAAAGAAACAGATATTGATTATGAACCTACTACATTAGAAGAGACTCTGCCTAAAGGAAAAGATATTGGAAACATTTTGCATGCCGTAATGGAAGAAATAATCTTTAGCACAGCAAAAGATACATTTGATAATTTTAAAAAAAAGAATATTGAAATTATTGAAAAACAAATACAAAAAATTAACTCAAATCTCAACACAATAGAAATACAAAATTCATTAACTAAAATGATTTACAATATACTAACTTATAATATAAGAGCAATTAATACTAGTCTTTGTGATATTGAAGAATTGCAAAAAGAAATGGAATTTTTAATCAAAATAAATCCTAAATTTCAAAAACAAAAACATCTTTTTGACAACCACTTTGAAGATCTTCACATAAAACTAAGCGATGGATATTTAAAAGGAATAGTAGATCTCATATTTAAAGCCAATAATAAAATATATATCCTGGATTACAAAACAAACTATCTTGGAAAAGATAAAAATAATTATAATATAACAAATTTAGAAAATATAATAAAAAAAGAATATTATGATTTGCAATATAAAATATATGCACTCGGAATGAAAAAAATTTTATTTAAAAACAAAAAAGAATATAATCAAAAATTTGGTGGAATAATATATCTTTTTACAAGAGCATTTAAAGACAATGTTGAATACTTGCAATCAAAATTTGAAAATGGAATTTATTTTGATCTTCCAAAATTTGATGATGTGGATTTAGATAAAATTATCTTAGAACTAAGTATTAAAAGGCATTCATGAGAGATTTTTTAGTATTAAGAGAATTTTTAAAAGATAAAAATAAAAAATTCTTAACTCCTGAGCTTAAGTTTTATGAAATAATTGAACTTTTAAACATAAATAAAAAAAATTACTATAAAGCACAAACACTTGCAAAATCCATAAACAATAAAAATATTATAATATTTTTAATATTTTTATTTAACTATTTTGACAAAGGTCACTTAAGAGCTAACATAAATCTATTAGCAATAGATATTCAAAATACAATAACATTCACAAAAGACAACCTAGAAAAAACTAATAGAAGTTACATTAAGTTAATAAAAATACTAAAAGAGTTAGAAACGTTTGGAAACCTAGAAACTATTAAGAATATAGTCTCAATTTTAAAAAAAAGTAACATACTAATGGAATTTAATAAGCTTAAAATTACAACTCCCCTAATCCTAGAAAACAACATCTACATTTATACTCAAAAAAACTACAGAGAAGAAGAAGAATTAATAAAACAAATTATAAAAAGATTAAAAAACCATAAAAGTGAATTAAATGACAACAAAATACAAAATATAATATCAAATTTTAACACCAATAATTTAAATAAAGAGCAAATTACATCAGTAAGAAAGGCACTAAAAAGCAACTTTTTTCTATTGAGTGGGGGCCCTGGAACAGGCAAAACTACAACTATTAACTATATCTTAAAGGCAATTAATAAAACATTAAACAATAAAAAAAAAATATCAGTAGCAATTACAGCACCTACGGGAAAAGCTAGCTTAAGGCTACAAACAAGCATCGACCATTCATTTAAAAATTTAGAAATAGAATGCAATACAATCCAAAAACTATTGAAAATCAAATTTATAAACAAAAAAAATCTATATGATGAAGAAAATCAACTAAATTTTGACGTAATAATAATTGATGAAGCTTCAATGGTAGATGCATATACTTTTTTAATACTATTAAAAGCAACACCAATAACTACTAAATTAATAATAGTGGGAGATAAAAATCAACTCCCATCGGTAAATGAAGGAAATGTATATTCAAGCCTTCTAGAAATAAAAAAAATAAATAACGACAATGTAGAAGATCTTAAAGAAAATTTCAGAAGCAATAAAGAAATAAACCTGCTCTCAAAAGCCATATATAAAGAAGATGATGCCCTGATTTGCAAATACATTAATAACAATAAAAATATTCAATTAAAAGAAATAGAAAAAATAAACTTAAAAAAAGATCTAATAGAATATATAAACAATTTATATAAAAAAATACCCACCTTTAATCTCAAACTACTAAAAGAATCAAAAATTGAAACAATACTTGAAACTTTACTTGAAAATATAATTTTAAGTTCAAAAAATTTTGGAAAATTTGGAACTAAAACTCTAAATGAAATAATAAAAACTTACCTAAAAAAAACCTATGGAAACTTTATTGGTCAAATAATAATGATAACTAAAACTGACTATAAAAATAAATTATTTAATGGAGAGAGAGGTATAATTTTTAATGAAAATTCTAAATTTTATGCTTTATTCCAAAGAAAAGATGAAAAATATAAAAAAATAAATTTAAATTTACTAACAAATTATGAATTAAGCTTTGCCACAACAATACACAAAAGCCAAGGATCTGAATACAAACATATAAAAGTAATATTAGAAAATAACCCCTTTTTAACAAAAGAACTTATGTACACTGCAATAACAAGAGCTAAAAATAGCCTAGAAATAATTTCCAACAAAGAAACTATTCTTAAGCTAAGCAAAAAATCAAGCAGAAGAGATTCAAAAATATTAGAATACTTAAACTCATTTGAAGAAATTGACAAATAAATTAAAAACTACTATAATCTTTAAAAAAAGAACGACCTTGGGGGCGTAGTTCAGATGGTTAGAACGCCTGCCTGTCACGCAGGAGGTCGCGGGTTCGAGACCCGTCGCTCCCGAAGATAATTTTGTGCTTTATTATTTCAATATTTTTTCTTAGAAAATCTATTGCCATTCTAGCAAGTTTTGGATAATAAAAAATTACAAATGTTTAATTAAAAGTTGCAATTTAAGAGTTCAAAAAAATAAATAAAACCTACAAGGAGAAGGTAAAATGAATCTAAAAAAATGCTTATTTTTCACTACTTTGCTATTAATTTCAACATCTGTTTTCGCACAAACCAACACAACAAAAAATGGAAATATAATTCCAAATGAAAACTTAAGCCAATTGGGAGTAGAAGAGATCTGCCCAATATGTGGATATGCTAACTGTATTTGTAACGAAGAAACTATAAAAATCGCTACAAAAATTACTAAATCAAATACAACAGGCTCTTCATTTGCAAGCATAGCTATACTTGCATTGTTAGCAATTACAGGATTAGCCCTAACAATAAATAGATTGTATAAATCAAAATTAAAAATTTAAGCAAAACAAATACTGTAGCTTTTTAAAAAGCTACAGTAAAGTTTCAAAATCCAATCTTCAACTCTATTTAAAAAATTAAGAAATGCAAATGTCTTCAACCTTAATCTCACAAAGCATCTTTTCAACATCTTGAAATTCACAAAGATTACCCTTTAATGCCGTAGCTGTACCGGCTGCAACACCAAATTTAAATGAATCTTTTAAAGTATTTTTATTGTCAAAAGCATACACAAATCCTGCAATCACAGAATCTCCTGCCCCAATAGTGCTAACAGAGCTAATCTTTGGAACAAAAGCCCTAAAAGCAACATTTTTACCCCCAATAAAAATAGCCCCATCACTTCCCATGGAGATTATAATATTTTGAACCCCACTTTCTACAAGATTTTTACCAATTTTAATCAATTCTTTCGTAGAATTAAATTTAGCATTAAAAAGATCCTCAAGTTCATAAATATTAGGCTTTATTAAAAAGGGATTTAATTTAAGAATTTTTTTTAAAGGTTTACCACTAGTATCAATTATAAGCTTAACATCATTAGAAATGCTATTAGATATTTCATTGTATGCATTCTCACCAAGAGCTAAAGGAACACTTCCCGACATCACTAATATACTATTATTTGCCAAACCTTTAAGCTTATCTTTCAAAAGTTCAAATTCATTCTCAGAAATATCTGGAGAATTGGCATTAATTTCTGTTTCTCTGCCATTTGCTATCATTTTAATATTTAATCTTGTATCATATTTTATTTTAATAAAATCGTTTTTTATACCCTTAAAATCAAGAGAAAATCTTATATAATCACCCGTAAAACCTCCCAAAAATCCAAGAGCTGTACTAGGTTTTCCTAAATTTTTAAGAACAGTGCTTACATTTATTCCCTTGCCACCCGCAAAGAAATTGTTACTCAAAGCATAATTAAGACTTTCTTCCTGAAATTCTTTTAAAACTATTTTATAATCTACAGAAGGATTAAGCGTTAGAGTATATATCAAAATAATCTCCTTTAATTGATAAAATCAATTAAATAAATGTAAAATTTATATATTATATATACACTATATAATATATAAAGGTGATTATTATGCAAAATTTATTTTCAAAAAACTTAATTGTTCTAAATTACAAAGCAACTAGCAAAGAAGATGTAATTAGAAAAATGGCTAGCATGCTTAATGAAAATGGATACTTAAATGACATAGAAGCATTCATAAAAGAAATTAAAAAAAGAGAAGAAATTAACGGAACAGGCATTGAAGAGCATATAGCCATGCCTCATGCAAAAGGGAGTTTCATTAAAAAACACGGAATTGCAATTTTAAGAGTTGATGGCAATGGATTTGATTTCAACTCCTCTGATCAAAAACTTTCAAAACTGTTTTTCATGATGGCTCTCCCCAAAGAAACTTCTAGCAATGCGCATATAAAAGCTATATCATATCTAAGCAATACTTTTAGCAATAACTTATTAAGAAATGAACTTCTAAACACAAATAATGAAGAGAGATTTTTAGAAATAATTACGAGCAATGACAATACAAATGAATCTAATAATGTAAATGCAACAAAAGATTTCATTCTTGCCGTAACAGCATGCCCTGTGGGAATAGCTCACACCTATATGGCAGCAGAAAGCCTTAAAAAAGCGGCTTTGGAATTAAACATAAACATAAAAGTAGAAACAAATGGATCTAGTGGAACTGAAAATCCAATAACAGAAGAAGAAATAAAAAGCGCAAAAGGAATCATTATTGCATCTGGCAAGACTATCAACAAAGAAAGATTTAGTGGAAAACCTTTAATCGAAGTAGGCGTAAAAGACGGCATACACAAAGCAAAAGAACTTATTCAAACAATTCTTAAAAACGAAGCACAAATTTATAACAAAAGCAACACAAACAAAACCACAGAAAAACCCAAACAAATTCAAAAAATAGGAATTTACAAACATCTAATGAATGGAGTTTCATTTATGCTTCCATTTGTAGTATCGGGAGGAATAATAATAGCAATATCATTTATGTTTGGAATCAAAGCATTCGATATAAACGACCCAAGCTACAATAAAATAGCAGATATTCTCATGCAAATAGGCGGTGGGAGCGCATTTGCTTTAATGATCCCAATACTTGCTGGCTATATTTCATTTAGCATAGCAGAAAGACCAGGACTTGCACCTGGAATGATTACAGGATTAATGATGAGTAATGGAAATGCGGGATTTCTGGGAGGCATTTTAGCAGGATTTATTTCAGGATACGTAACACTAATTGTAAAAAAAATATCTGATCAAATAATTCCTAGCAATTTAAGAGGAATAAATCCAGTATTAACTTATCCTTTTTTCTCAGTTATAATTTCAGGAATTTTAATATATGTAATGCTTAGTCCAATATCTGTTATCAACGAGTCAATAACAGATATGCTAAATCGACTTAGCGGAACTAATATGGCAATACTTGGAGCTTTACTTGGAGCAATGATGGCAATAGATATGGGGGGGCCTGTCAATAAAGCTGCATACGCATTTGGAATCGCAATGATAACTGCAAAAAATTATATTCCTCATGCAAGCATAATGGCAGGAGGAATGGTACCTCCTATAGGAATTGCACTTGCTACAAGTTTATTTAAAAACAGATTTTCAAAAGAAGAAAGAGAATCTGGAAAAGTTTGTTATTTTTTGGGAGCATGCTTTATTACAGAAGGAGTAATTCCATTCGCAGCCTCAGATCCTTTAAGAGTAATACCTGCATGCATACTAGGCTCATCTGTAGGGGGATTTATTTCTGCACTTTTCAAAGTAGAAGTTATAGCACCACATGGAGGAATATTTATTCTGCCAATAGTAGTAAACCCATTAATGTGGATAATATCTATCTTAGCAGGATCAATTATAACAGCTATTTTAATAGGGACTTTAAAAAAAGAATATAATTCAAGAATATAAACTTAATCGTTTATATTCTTGAATTTCTGTCAATAAACTAATCTAAGTTTTATTGGTGTTTCAAGACTTAACCCTTTAATCATGTCAATCTCAAACTTTAATGTGTTTGAGTTGATCTGCTTGAATCCAAACTGTTCTTGAATATTTCTAGAAGTTTTAACGATAAGATTGAGTTTTGAGTTGTCAATAAGCTCACTTGCTTTGGAAGTAAACTCTGATAAAAAATAAACCAAAACATCTTTATATTCTTGAGCAGACATTGGAATCTCGTCTGATGGCAAAAGAGCAACAAGTGCATCACTAATGTATTCTTTATTTTCATTAATATTTTTAGTAGCATTTTCCAAATTAATATTAAGTTCAAGAATATTTTTACCATCTCTTTTTTCTATCTTAAAAACAGACATATCAGATTTTTTCATATAATCGCCCAAAATTTTAATTAAATTATCAAACTTAACAACCAAATTAATAGAATCTCCTTGGGTTTTAATGCTCAAAAGCTCAAGCCCAAACTTTTCATCTCCACTTTTAAAGTATTTTTTTATTTCATCTACAGGAAAAAGTGGCATATTTGCAACTTCTCCTCCAACCAAAGTTGTTAAGAGTTCTTTTCTAATTTTTTCAAATTCTTTATCAACATTAACAAATATTGAAACAATACCACTAATATCATCTTTTAATTCAATTTCAACATTAGCACTACAAGCAAAAAAAAGAAACAATAAACTAAAGCGAAAAAAAAACTTTCTCATAACAAGCTCCTAACTTAATATACAGCTAAAAGATATTATAATAAAATATATACCTATAAAGCAATAAAATTAAAGGAGACCGCCCATGGTACAAGATAAAACACTAGAACCAAAATTTTTTCAAAGTCTACTAGACAATAGCCCTACCCCTTATCACTTAGTAAACTACATTGAAGAGAAATTAATAAATTATTTTAATGCACAACAATTAAAACTTGATGAAAAGTGGAAAATTGAAACAGGATCATATTACATAAAAAAAGAAGGAACTAGCCTTATTGCCTTTAATATTGATATCGAAAAAAAAGATGAACCGTTTCTAATAGCAACAGCACATACAGACAGTCCAGGATTAAAATTAAAAATAAATGCAACAAACAAAACAGGCGGTGTATTTTACAACCATATTGAAGTTTATGGTGGTCCAATAATTTCTACCTGGATTGACAGAAACTTAAGCTTAGCAGGAATTGTATATTTCAAAAAAAATGAAAATATTGATTCAAAATTAATAAATATTGAAAACATAGGAATTATTCCAAACCTTGCAATCCATTTAAACCGAAAAATTAACGAGGGATTTGAATATAATACTCATGACAATTTAACAGTAATAAACAGCACTAAAAAAACAATAAAAGATCATATCTTAGAACAACTTGGAATAGAATATGAAAACTTTTTATCTTGTGATCTAATCTTCACAGACTCACAGCCTTCTAAAATAATAGGAACTGAAAAAGAATTTTTAACTTCTAAAAATCTTGATAACAAATCAGGATGCCATGCAATCATGAACTCTTATGTTCATACAAGCAATAATAAAAATAAAATAGCTGTATTTTTTGATAACGAAGAAGTAGGATCTTTAACTTCAAGAGGCGCTGATTCCAATTTTTTATCAGAAGTTTTAGAAAGAATTGATCTTGCTCTTAACTTAACCAAAGAAGAACATTTAATAAAAATAAACAAATCATTTAATATATCAGTAGACAGTGTTCATGGCATTCACCCAGGATATATATCCAAACACGATCCAAACTATCAAGCAACTCTAAGCAAAGGCTTAGTTGTAAAAAATAGCGCCAATTTTAAATATGCAACAACTTCAGCAGGATTTGCAAAATTAAAAAATTTGGCTATTAAAAATAATATTAAAATGCAAGAAATAATAATGAAAGCAAATGTTCCCTCAGGCACAACAATTGGTCCAATCTCAAATGCAAGAACAGGAATAGAAACTATTGACATTGGAACACCAATGTGGGCAATGCACTCCTTGTGCGAAACAGTATCAATAGCTGACCACATAGAAGCAATTAAATTACTAAGGGCTTTCTTTGAAAAAGGAATTTAAAATTGGAAAAAATAAAAGAAATAATTGTAGTTGAAGGAAAAGATGATCTTAAAAGAATAAAAGAATCTTTTGACTGTACAGTAATAGAAACAAAAGGATTTGCTTTAAAAATCGAAACTATTAAATTGCTCAAAAAAGCCTTAAAATACAAAGGAATAATAATCTTAACAGACAGCGATAAATCTGGAAATATTATTAGACAAAAAATAGTCAAACATCTAGGAGAAAATAATAAAATCAAACATGCATATCTTAATACTAAAGACACTGAAGTTGAATCAGTAAATAAAACAGAAATAATAAAAATACTTAAAAAAGTTGGAACTTTATCTAAAGACAATCAAAAAGATTTAATAACATTAAACGATTTGCTAGAACTTGGCATAATAGGAGAAAGCTCAAAAGAAAAAAGGCAAAAAATACAAAAAGACTTCTGCTTGGGAATTGGAAATAATAAAAGACTCTTAGAAAGACTCAATTACTTTAAAATAACAAAAACAGAACTAAAAAAACAATTAAGCTTAATTAACTCCCCCAGAAGGACTTGAACCTCCGACCTAGTGGTTAACAGCCACCCGCTCTACCACTGAGCTATAGGGGAAATTGAACACTAGGAATATTATCTTAAATTTAAAAATTTTTGTCAATTATTTTCCATTATTTTTAAAATTCCATTAGCAAGAATCTTTGAATCTTGATCTCTAAGCTTAGAAGATCTAATAGACCAAGCTTCTTCTGGAAATGCTAAATTTCTAACTTCTATTAAAAGCTTAGTCATTACTATATTATTTCTTAAAACATGAAGATTTTGACCCTTAATATAAAAACTTCTTTTCATTCCTTTTGTAATTTTTTCTGCTGCTAACTTGGAATGAATATCATATTTTTTTTCGTCATCTTTTTGATAATAAAATCCCATACTCTTAGGCGCCCCAACACTATTATCTGCATGCAAACTAAAAAAGGCTATATCCTTATCTTTAATATTTTTATATTTACTAACAATGTTTTTAACAACTACTAATCTTTTTTTAAGGCCTGATGGAGTACCGTTTATCCAGGAATCAACAGTATCATTTTTATTTAAATCATAATCATTGTAAACCTCATTTTTAACATTAACAAAAGTATTGTTAGCAAAAACACTATTCCTAATTAAATGGTCAGGAGCTAAAATAGTAAGTTCAACATTGGCACCCTCTTCTTTAAGGTATACATAAAGCCTTAAAGCAATATCATATACATATTCATCTTCAACAACAAAAACTTCGTTTCCAAGACCATCTCTAGACTTAACAATAGCTCCAGGATCAAGACCTCCGTGACCGGGATCAAGAATTATTAACTTATCTTTAAGTCTTGATCCTTTATTAAATCTAGAATTTACCAATTTTTCAAAACTTTTAAAAAGTTGAGTTGCCTTTTTATAAGAATTTAAAGGAGAATGCCAATCTTCTGAATAAAACTCACTTGGCTGACTTATCTTTTTAGGCTTATACCAATAGTAGAAATCACCAACAACCTCAAATATTGGGATTTTGGAATCTAGAATAACCAAAGAGCTAACATCAAAAATACCTTGATTGGAAGTAATTCCAAAAGTATTTAAATTTAACTTTTTGTTTTTGCTTGAGGGAAGATTAACTATTGTTTGAACTCTATTAGAAGAGCTAGAATCAACCTTGTTTTTATTATGTAAATCGTTTTTTTTAGATTCAACTATAGAAGAATCAAATAAAAGTTTTTTATCAAAAATTTTCAATTTTTGATTGTGCATAATATTGTTACTACTTAAATTATTCCAATTTTTAACATCCTCAATTAAAACACCGTAATGGCGAGCGATGCTATACAAAGTCTCTCCTACGGCAACTGAATGATAGATAAACTGATTATCTGTTTTTTTCTCAATTTTTAAATCTCCCACAACAGGCTTTTCTAAATCAGTATTTACAATCTTTAAAACATTTAGCAATGAACCTGCTTTAAGATTAACAGCCCTATTGCCATTAAGAGCTACAAGATCCTTAGCGGTAACACTATAAATATAAGCTATTCTACCAAGAGTTTCTCCTTTTTTTACATAATGAAAATTAACATTCTCAGAAGCTTTCTTTAAAAAAAGTTGCTGGCCAATCTTTAATTTATCATCATTGAGAAAATTAAATTTTAAAATATCCTTAGAACTAATATCAAAATCTTGAGAAAGTTTTGAAAGTGAATCGCCTTTCTTAACCACATAAGGCTTTAAAAAATCAGGCTCAGCTAATAAAAGCTTCATTCCAACTTTAAGATCTCTAGATTGCAAATTATTCCAAGCTATTATCTCTTCTTGACTTCGCCTAACAAACTTTGAAACACTCTCAATAGTATCACCCTCTTTTACGGTATAAAGAATTTGCTCTTTATTAACAGATTTTAGAGGCCTGAGAGAATTCTTGACTTTATTAGTGGTATTTTGATCTAAATTAGAATTACTTGGAATAATTAATATTTGATCTAATCTAATATTGTCAGTATTAAGTTTATTAATCCTTTTGAGATCATTTACTTTAACTTTATACTTAATTGCAATTGAAAAAAGAGTATCTCCTTTGACAACCTTATATTCAAAATCAGCATTAAGATTAGCAGGATTTATTATTAAAAAATAAAATAATATAACAATATAATAAATTATATAATTTGCAAAACACAAAAAGTTTTATTTTTCCTTAATGCCAGTATTTTGAACAATATAGTCATAAATTATCCAATAATAATCATATTTTTTGAAGAAAAAAGTATATCTTTTGGAAATATAAAAATGCCCATCGTCAAAATATAAATCAGCAATCACCTTGCCTGCAGTATCAGAATAAATTGTCTCAATAATAGAAAATTCATTGGGTACTTTTGAAATATCTGAATTATTAGAATTCCATAAATATTCCTTATACTCTTCAACTGCATTTTTATTAGGAGCAGATGATAACTTCTGTTTATAAAGGTATGCCTTGCCTTTGTCATTTAATAACAAGCTTTCAATGTCAAGATATAAAAAGAATTTTTCTTTTTCGCTAAGCTGCAATGCCTTTAATAAATATTTGACAATCTCATCAGGAGAGAGTTTTTTCTTTTTTAAGATATCTTGAATATCTTTATTTTCAGACAAATTAACAAGATCTATACTAGATGGATTTTCATCAAAACTATCATTTAAAAAAAGCGTAATAATATTAGATTCTTTCTTCTTAGATGGATCTGAAATGTCTGGGAAAAAAATTCCCTTAACAAAATAAACTCCATCTTTACTAAACTTAACAAATTGATTTAAGTTAATAACTACAGAAAACTTTTCATTAGGTCTAAGGCTCATACTCCTAACAGGAATGGCAACATTTTTAGATCTCGTTTTAACATATTCAATAGGTCTTTTAACTTTAATATTGGTGGTATCAGTAACATCAAAATCAAAGCCAAAAGAATTAATATCGCCTATTTCTAAAGTTAAAACACTCTCAGATGCATTGCTAAGAGAAACTTCAATAAAAACATTACTGTTGACACGGTAAATAGATTGATTAAAGAACTTGATTTTAAAATCAAGACCCTTGTAATCTCCTGCAAACAAAACAAAAGAAATATTCGTAAAAAAGATACAAAAAAGTAATTTTCTCATTTTCATAAGCTCCCCTCAAAACCTAACCACATTATATATAAAGAAAGTAATAATACCTATAATATATTATTATACTAAATTAATTAAACAAAAAGGTAAAAAATGAATATAGATGAAGAACTAACAACAATATTAAAAAATAATTCTGATTTAAAAAAAATGAAAGAATTTTTAAAACAAAATACATTTTTTTCATTAACAGGATATGAAGGATTTTTTAAAGCTTTTTTAATTAAAAAAATCAAAGAATATAGTAAAACTGGAAAAATAATATTAATAGTAAAAGACGAGCATACATTAGATAAAATCAAAAATGATTTAAAAGTAATTACAAACCAAATCTTTGAACTTAACTATTTTAGTCCTCTTGTATACAAAGGCATTGGCTCAAAAAGTACGATTTTTAACGAAAGAGTTAAATTCTTAATCAATTTTTATAAAAAAAATCCTGGAATATATATCACAGTCTTAAAATCATTGCTTAGTAAAATACCAGATAAAAATACATTACTAAATAATATATATAAAATTGAAAAAAATACTAAGATTAATACAACAGACATTGAAAAAAAGCTTACAGAATTAGGATATGAAAAAACACAAAGAGTAACAATTCCAGGAGAATTTTCAATAAAAGGAGAAATTATAGACATATACCCTTTTGGAGAACAAAGCCCAATAAAAATTGTACTAAACTTCGACAAAATAGAAGAAATAAGAAAATTTAATCCCCTAACTCAATTAAAACAAGATAATGAAATTTTAGAATTCCAAATTCTTCCAAAAAAAGAAATTATTTGGAACAATGAAGTTATTAACAACTTAAAAACAAAGATTAAACCTGTTGAATATAAAAAAATTCTTGAAGAGTTGAATTTAAAAAAAGAAACAAAAACAGAAGAAATGTTTTATCCGCTAGTAGCAAATACTTATTTAAAAGATGAGATTGAAAAAGACACACCTGTTGTAAACTTTGAAATTAACAATTTCGAAAAAGAAATTGAAAAAATACACCAAGAATATGAAAAGCTTTACAAAGAAGCAAAAGAAGCTGGTAAAAATACAATTGATCCAAAAAAAATTCTATTAAATTCTAAAACCTTCAATCTAAAAAACGATGTTTTATTCTCAAAGATTAAAAGTTCTAAATCCAAAGAAATTGTAGAATTTAAAATTGAAAGCGAGAGAAGTTTTTTTTCAAATATTATGCTTACAAAAGAAGAATTCAAAAATTGGCTAAAAAATGGATTTAAAATCATTATTGCAGCAGAATCTGAATCACAAAAAGAAAAACTTAAATATATTTTCAAAGAATTACCAAAAGTATCAATTGAGGTTTTAAAAATATCTAGCTCTTTAATAATAGAAAAAGAAAAAATTGCCATTATTCTTGAATCAAACATCTTCAATACAGGACAAAAAATAAACAAAACATTTGAATCTTCAAAAACAAAAGCTATTGACTCTTTTATTGAGATTGAGAAAAATAGCCATGTAGTTCACATAAACCATGGAATCGGTATATTTAGGCAAATAAAGAGAATAAAAACAAGCTCTCTTGAAAAAGATTATATTGAGATTGAATACGCTGAAGGAGAAAAACTATTTATTCCAATTGAACAAACAAACTTAATCCAAAAATACATTGGAAGTGATCCTAAAAATATTAAATTAGATAAAATTAGTTCTAAAACATGGATAAAAAATAAAGCAAACGCAAAAAAAAGAATCGAAGAGATTGCTGACAAATTAATAGAACTTTATTCAAAAAGAGAAAGCATTAAAGGTATTAAATACCCAAAAGATAACGAATTACAATTGTTATTTGAATCTGAATTTCCATACGATGAGACTCCAGATCAAATAACAGCAATAAAAGAAATAAAAGAAGACATGATGAGTTTTAAAGTAATGGATCGCCTTCTTTGTGGAGATGTTGGATTTGGAAAAACTGAAGTCGCAATGAGAGCCGCTTTTAAAGCTGTAACGGGAAACAAACAAGTTATTGTACTCTCGCCAACAACTATCTTAGCAGAACAGCACTTCAATACATTCAAAAAAAGATTTAAAAATTTTCCAATCAAAATCGAAGTATTAAGCAGATTTATAAAAAATAACTCAGAAAAACGGATTTTAAAAGAATTGAAAAGCGGTGAAATTGATATAATAATAGGAACACACAAAGTTCTTTCAAAGAAATTCACCTGCAAAAATTTAGGATTAATAATAATTGACGAAGAGCAAAGATTTGGTGTAAAGGAAAAGGAAAAACTTAAAGAAATGAAAATTTCAGTTGATTGTCTTGCTCTTTCTGCAACACCAATTCCCAGATCTCTTCACATGTCACTAATTAAACTAAGAGATATTTCTGTTTTAAAAATTCCGCCTAAAAACAGAGTAAAAATAGAAGCTTATTTAGAATCGTTTAGTGAACTTTTAATAAAACATGCTATTGAAAATGAACTATCTCGAGATGGTCAAGTTTTTTTAGTAAATCATAATATTGAAGAGCTGCATTATTTAAAAACGCTAATTGAAAAATTAACTCCTTATGCAAGAATTGCAATAATTCATGGAAAACTCGCAGGAGACGAAATTGAAGAGATAATGCACAATTTTATTAAAAAAGCGTATCAAATTTTATTAGCAACAACAATAATTGAAAATGGAATAGATATTCCAAATGCAAATACAATAATAATTAATAATGCAAACAAGTTTGGACTTGCGCAGCTATATCAATTAAAAGGAAGAGTTGGAAGAGGGTCCAAGAAAGCTTATGCTTATTTTTTGTACCAAGACAGCGAAAAACTAAGCGAACGCTCTATTGAAAGACTAAGAGCAATAACCGAATTTTCAGATCTTGGAGCAGGATTTAAAATAGCAATGAAAGATATGGAAATAAGAGGGGTTGGGAATTTGCTTGGCAGAGAACAACATGGAGAAATTGAATCGATTGGATTGGATTGTTATTTAACAATGTTAAATAAAGCAATTGAAAAGAAAATGGGAAAAATCTCATCAGAAGAAGAAGTTGATATTGAAATTAAATATAGCGGCTTTATTCCTGACTATTATGCAAAAAATGAACAATCTAAAATATTAATCTACAAAAAAATCTTTGAAATTCAAACTGAAGAAGAAAGCAAAAAGCTAAGATCAGAAATCCACGACAACTTTGGTCCAATACCCAAAGAAATAAATAGTCTATTAATGCTAGCTGAACTTAAAATTTTAGCAAAAAAATTAAACATAACAAAAATAAAAGAAACAAACAGAACTTTGGAAATAGAATATAAAAATACAGAAAGCATTCCTATGGAAAAAATAATAGAAATACTTCAAAAGCATCCTAATTTATTAATATTAAATCCATCGTATCAAAAATCAATTTTTTTAAGCTTTAAAAATATTGAAAAATCTGACAAAATGAATTACATATATAAAAACATTAACTTACTAAAAACAAACACATAGCTTGTCAAAAATAAAAGGGGAGAAAATGAAAATATTAATCATAAACACAGGAAGTTCTTCATTAAAATTTGCTATTTATCAATACGAAAATTCAAAAAAATTAATATCTGGAATTATTGAAAAAATAAAATTAGAAAAATCAATCATAAAAATTACAAATATTGACGGATCAACAACAGAAAGATTTGAGAAAGGAATTGAAAATCACCAAAAAGCAATAGAAAAAATGTTTAAAATATTGCTAAACAGCAATTCAAAAATCCTTAAAACTATAAGCGAGATTAAAATAATAGGACACCGAGTTGTACATGGAGGATCAAGCTTTAAAAATTCAATAATTCTTAATAATAGTATTTTAGACAAATTAAAACAAATTTCTGAACTTGCTCCACTTCACAACCCAAGTGCAATCATCGCAATAGAATCAGTGCTTAAAATCTTACCACGCACAAAACAAGTTTTATGTTTCGATACATCATGGCATCAAACTATAAAAGAACACGCTTTTCTTTACGCAACTCCATATTCTTGGTATAAAAAACACAATATTAGAAAATATGGCTTTCATGGCCTCTCTTATTCGTACATAACAAAAAGATCTTCAGAAATTTTAAATAAAAAAATAGATCACCTAAATTTAATAATATTGCATCTTGGAAATGGAGCAAGTATTAATGCAGTTAAAGATGGAAAATCTTATGACACAAGCATGGGAATTACCCCACTTGAAGGCCTTGTAATGGGAACAAGAAGTGGTGACATAGACCCATCAATTATTAATTTGATGAGCACCATATTAAACAAAGACACTAAACAAATTGAAGAAATATTAAATAAAAAAAGCGGCATGCTAGGCATTTCTGAAAAATCAAATGACATGAGAGATATTTGGAACAATATTGAAGAAAAAGAATATCAGTCAAAACTTGCAGTAGAGATAATGACATATAGAATAAAAAAATATATTGGATCCTACATTGCCATTCTTGATTTTAATATTGATGCAATAGTTTTTACAGGTGGGATTGGACTTGTTGATTATAAAATAAGAGAGCTTGCACTAAAGGGATTTGAAAAAATTGGAATAGAGATAGACCTTGAAAAAAACAAAATAGCTCAAAATAAAACTTTGGAATCTGAAATATCAAGCATTAAAAGCAAAGTAAAAATACTAGCAATACCAACAAACGAAGAAGCAAGCATTCTTGAAGAAATTTACAATTTAATTCCAAAAAATTTATAATTTTTCAATTTAAAAACTAAATTTAATTTATGCATTTTAATCATTTTAAATAGTTTTATTTAACTGTCACAAAGTAAAGTTGCTTTTTTAACATTTTCCATTATTTGCTTTCCCTTTATAATTTCAAGAAGAGTAAAAGCAAATTCAAATGAAGTTCCAACTCCCTTAGAAGTAATAAAATTATTACTTCTAACAACATTTTTATCTACAAACTCACCATCAAACACATTTTTTTCTAAACCTGGATAACATGTAAATTTATTAGATCCTAAAAGACCCTTAGCAGCAAGCACTACCACCGGAGAAGCACAAATAGCTGCAATAAATTTACCTTTAGCATTCATATCTTTTAAGATAAAATCCAATTCTTTTGAATTAAAAAGATTAGTAGCTCCGGGCATGCCTCCTGGAAGAATTATTAAATCAAAACAATTCTCCTTAAAGTTTGATATTACATCATCTGTTAAAAAAGAAACGCCTTTTGAACTTGTTACAACATTGCTATCATTCACACTGATAACTTGAATATTAACATTGCCCCGTCTTAAAATATCAATTGGGATTATAGCCTCAATATCTTCAAAGCCATTTGCAAGAATAATTCCTACTACCATTTAAAGCCCCTAATGCTGATGGAGGGACTTGAACCCACGACAACTCGGATATGAGCCGAGTGCTCTAACCAACTGAGCTACATCAGCTTAAACTTTTAATAAGTGTATAAATTCAATAATGCTTTGTCAATATTATTATTCAAAAGCATTATTATAAAGTATAATACAAAATGATTTGCTAATAAACATAGGTACTAATATTAGCATTTATTATTTGTATGGTTAAATGAAAAGAAGTTTTTATCTTATTATCCTTTTTATAGCTAACAACTGCTTCTCAATTGATTTTTGGGATTCAATGGAAAGAGAAAAACTAATAGATGAAATGGTAAGCAAAATGCAAGATCATGAGCTACTAGGACAAATGTTCATGATAAGCTATCCAAATCAATCAATAACAAATTTTGTTCTTGATTTTATAAGTGAAAAAAACCTTGGGGGAATTAAAATTTTTGGATGGAACTCAAAAAATTTAAAAGACTTAAAAGAAAGCATTAATAAAGCTCAACAAACATCTCAAAAAAATAAATTTAAAATTCCTTTATTTGTAGCAACAGATCAAGAAGGTGGATTGGCACAGCACATAAAATCAAATACATCAGAAACAATTGGTAATCTTGGAATAGCAGCGTCTCTTTCTCCAAAAGACTCTTATAATACAGGGTATTACATAGCACAAGAGCTAAGTCAGCTTGGAATAAATTTAAATTTTGCACCCATAGTAGATATATATAGTAATGAAAATAATTTCACAATAGGCCCAAGAACATACTCAGATAACCCCAAAATAGTATCACTTCTCTCTATGGCTTTTTACAAAGGACAAAAGCAGGGAGGAATAATTTCTACTGCAAAACATTTCCCAGGACACGGCAATACTACTCTTGACTCCCATATAAATATTCCAATAATAAATTCTAATTTACTAGAAATAAACCTAAATGAACTTTTACCATATAAAATATTAATCCAAGAAAACATACCAGTAATAATGACAGGTCATTTAGCATATCCAAAGCTTACAAATGGAGAAAATATTCCTGCATCATCTTCAACAAAAATAATAAAAGACATACTAAGAAAGAAATTAAAATATAATAACATAATAATTACTGATGACCTATTAATGAACGCAGTAAAATACAATAATGAGAGTATTTATAATACAATCGAAAGAATAGTTAGAACTAAAAGTGACATTTTTTTAATATCTTCAAATGAGAATATACAAAAAAATGCTTACAACATGCTACTAAATTTAATGAAAAAAGATTCAGAAATAAAAAACAATATTATTGAATCTAATAAAAGAATATTAAGAATAAAATTGACATATTTAAAAGAAAATAAAAATAAATCTGATCTTTATCCTAATTTTAATGAAAATGAGACAATATATTCAAAAGAAGGTGAAAAATTTTTTGAACAAAGCACATTAAGAGGTATTACAAAAGTAAGAATAGAAAAAGAAATATCTAAAACTAAAAAAACCCTTATAATATCTCCTTATCACAAAATGATTAAAGAAGGCAAAAAAATATTTCAAAATACATATGCTTATTATTACGACTATTACCCCTTAAATAGTATTAATCTCCAAAAACTCGATGAAATTAAAAAATTAATTAAAAAATTTGATCAAGTCATATTTAACTTATCAACCCCTGCAAGCTTGAAATATTTAGAAAATTTAAAAGAATATAAAGATAAAATAAGTGTAATTGTATCTCTTACCCCTCAACATATTAAAAAATTAAATTGGATAAAAAACATAGTAATTATTTACGGAACAACGCCGCTTGCATTTAAATCTGGATTTTTAACACTCACTAAAGATTTTGATCCAAAAGGAACTATTCCTTTGAGAAATATTATAAATGAATATTCTCCTTAATGTATGCTAACATTCGATTTTTTACGATCTCTAGAGAACCTTGCTTGATTCTAAACCCACTAGCATTTTTGTGCCCCCCGCCCCCAAAATCTTCTGCCAATTTACCAACATTAAAAGAATCTTTGGATCTTAACCCAACTATAATCGAGCCGTCCTCCATTTCTTTTAAAATTCCTAAAATTTCATTATTCTCAACATTGCTTAAAATCATATAAAAAAGTTCATTAACCCCACTAACGCTACCATCTTTGCTAGAGCTAGAAGAAGATAAAGACGTAAACAAAACCTTCCCATTCCAATAAGATTCAAGACTGTTTAACATTAACTTGAGAGTTTCTATTGATTTTAGAGTTTTAGTTGCTTCTATATAGCTATAAACCTCTTTAAGGCTTATTCCTTTTGAAATAAGTCTTGCAACCATTTCAAAAGGCTCTGGATCACTTCTTGAAATAAATTTAAAAAAACCAGTATCGGTACAAAATCCTACTAAAATATACCATGCCTCTTCTTTTGTAAGATCATATCCAAACTCTCTGATCAATTTTTCAATTAAAAAAGTAGTAGAAGGTGCAAAAGGGTCAATATAGCCCACACATTTTAATTTTTCACCAGACATATGATGATCGATTACTAAAATAGGCATATCTTTTAC
Source organism: [Borrelia] lusitaniae (assembly GCF_030440365.1). Taxonomy (GTDB): domain Bacteria; phylum Spirochaetota; class Spirochaetia; order Borreliales; family Borreliaceae; genus Borreliella; species Borreliella lusitaniae. The sequence continues at coordinate 646,789 of NZ_CP124050.1, read as the reverse complement.
ATAAAATACAAATTCATCGCCTATTCTATCTAAAATTGAGCAATCCAAAATAATAACTGAATAATCTGAAAGCTCAATATTAGGCCATTCAGATAAAAATTTGTCCTTAAAAGGAATTATTTCTTTTCTAAGAAAAGGACCTTCATTTAACAAAACAGAATTTTTACCAATTCTTGAGAGAAAAGACGATAAAGCCAAAGACGAACCTATGCAATCAAAATCAGGATCTTTGTGACCAACAATAATAAAATTATTATACTTTTTAATAAAATTAATAATATCTCTCATAATAAAGTTCGCAAACCCTTCCGCAAAACAAGTTTTTAGCTTGTTTTACATTGACTATATTACAATATTTCAATAAAATAAGCCACAAGAGCTAATAAAATATAACAGGTGGGAGTAATTGTGGAAAAACTTAAACAAGAAGATATCGATAAAGCATTTTATATGGCAGAAAAAGCAAGAAACAATTCATATTCTCCATATTCAAAATTCAAAGTGGGTGCCTGCATTAAGACTCAAACAAACGATTTTTTTATTGGAACAAATGTTGAGAATGCAAGCTTTGGAGCAACTTGTTGTGCAGAAAGAAGTGCAATTTTAAATATGATTGCAAAAATTGGTGTACAAACAATAGATTTTTTATTGCTTAGTACAAGTCCTGAATCTATTCCATGTGCTATATGCCTGCAAGTAATGACAGAATTTTTTGATCAAGATACAAAAATAATAATAACAGAACCTAACGCATTTAATAAAAACAAAACACCAATAAAAATTTATACATTAAAAGATTTGCTTAAAGCTCCTTTTGATAAAAAAGAACTGCTCAGAGTAACATAATCTCAAGCTGCGACAGCTAAATCAATCTAATATCTTTAGAGAAACTAAAGCACTTGCAAGCTTATTTAATTTATCGCTTTCAAGAGTATTGGCAGATAAATTAAATACATTTAAAATAAGTTTTTTCTCATCAAAATTAAAATTATATTCCAAATTCTCAAATAGTAAAAAATTAATAATTGGAACAAATTTTTCTATAAAGCCATATAAACTATTATTAAAATCATAAGCTTTATAATAATAATTGAATATATCCTTTAATGACTTTCTGTCAAACTCTTTTAAAATCTCGAAAAAAATATTTTCAATATTCTCAATTAAACTGTGCAAATTATTATTATTTAAAATAATTTTTTTACATTTTTTCACAAAAAAATCCGCTTGCCGCATAAAATACTCCCTAACTTTTGTCTTAAAAGACCAAGATTGAGCTTGAATTTAATAAATGATAAAATGTAGCATTAATGCTACATTGATAAAATTATGCACTAATGAGGAGAATGTTACAATTATGGTCAAGGTAATAAGCTCAAAAAACATTCATAAATTTGATTATTTAAAACTAGATCCTTTAAAAGGGGAAGATATCTATATTGTTTATATTGAAAAAAATTCAAAATTAATTGCAAATCTTAAAGCAAAATCAAAAGCTAATCAAATTGAAATAATTCATTTTTATATTAATGATGATTTTAAATCAGAAGGCATAGAAAGAATAATTATTAGTAATTTAATTTACTACGGCAAAAAAAATAAATTTAAAACAATTTCATGTAAAATTACTGAAATACAAGAAGAGCTTTTAAGCTTAGGATTTGAAAATAAAGATTCTCAATATAAAAAAGAATTAGCACCTGAAATAGAAGAAGATAAATTTGTAATGGGAATAGGAATAATCTCTATATTTACCGAAGTAGCATCAATATCTTCTAAGCTTACTATTGGAATACTTTTTAACTCATTTGCACTTATTGCTGATGCTTTCCACGTCATGGCTGACTTTGTTTTATCTACAATAACTTACTTTAGTTTAAAAATTACAAGCAAGCCTGAAACCATCCATTATCCTAATGGACATAAGCTAATGGAAAGCTTAATAGCTTTTATAATGGGAATAATCATACTTATGGCAGGATTTACACTATTTTTAAATACAACCGGATTAAATAAATTTATCACTCTTGGAGGAGAGTCTGGATTTAATTTGCACATACACCAAGATAAAAATAAAAATGAAAATATGGATGAACACGATCACAGCCACTCACACGATCACGATCACGATCACATCGAAGAAGATAAAAACAATATACTAGAAATATTTTCAAATAAATCCCTTAAAAAAAGCTTGTGGATACCAATAACCCCTTTCATTTTTTTTATAGTAAAAATAATAGAATATTTGACAAAATTCCAAATAGGAAAAAGATACAACAATCAACTTCTCTTAGCATTAGCCTCAGCTGATAAAAACTGTATATTCTCACATGGTGGGATTACACTAAGTTTACTGCTTGCAACTTACATGTGGAGTGGTTTTGACAAAATTATGTCTATATTTATTGGCTTTATAATAATAAAAGAAGGACTGAATGTAATAATAAATAACGCAAATAATTTGCTCTCAAGACAAAATATAGATCTTAAAAGAAGCGTAAAAAGCACATTAAAAAATTTAAATATAAACTTTAAAATACTCAATTTTCATAATCAAGGTAACAAACTTGTGCTTTACATCAAAATAAATTTAAATTCAGAAAATGACTTTCAAAGCTTTATAAATAAAACACAAAATATTAAAAATATCATAAAACAAGAATATGAAGAAATAAATGATATATATTTCTTAGTTTAATTAAATTAATAATAAACAAATAATTGACACTTATAATAAAGTTATGCTAACATTTTAAACTGTAAGACGCAGGGTAGAGCAGTTGGTAGCTCGTCGGGCTCATAACCCGAAGGTCATAGGTTCGAGTCCTATCCCTGCTATGCTTTATTTTTAATATGTGAGGAATTGATGAATAGAAAACAGAGAGCTAAAGGCAAGCTAGTAAGAAGATTCGGTATTAACATTTTTGAGCAGCCAAAATATGACAAAATTCTTAAAAAAAAGCCACATCCTCCCGGAATGCATGGAAAAGCCAGAAAATCTAAAGTAACAGAATATGGAAAACAATTAATAGAAAAGCAAAAGATAAAGTTTACTTATGGTGTAAGCGAAAGACAGTTAACCAATACTTTCAAAGAAGCTAAAAAACATCACGGTGTTACCGGAGATAACTTACTCTCAATACTTGAGAGAAGAATTGATAATATTGTATATAGAGCTGGATTTGCCATCTCAAGAGCACACGCAAGACAAATAGTTTCTCACGGTATTATTATATTAAATGGAAGAAGAGTTACAATTCCTTCAATAATACTAAGAGCAAATGATCAAATTCAAATAAAAGATAAAGACAGTCTAAAAAAATTAATAAGATCAAATATAGAAAAAACTTCGTCTCTTAGAAATTTACCAACTTGGATAGAAGTAAACGCTGATGATTTAACCATAAAAGTAAAGCATGCTCCATCAAGAGACGAGATACCTACACTTGCTAATGAACAAATGGTTGTAGAGTATTATTCTAAGAGAGCATAACATATCTTTTATTTCTATACTACTAAAAGAACAAAAAGTGGCATTAATTGGCCACTTTTTTTATTTACCTTTTTTTTTACCCTTTGAAAAATTTTTTCCCAAATTATTTTTAGCAAAAAAAGAAAAACTGCTATTCTTTTTCAAACTTTTATCATAAGGCTGAGCAGTAAAAGACGCCCTGCTACATGAAGGCTTTCTAACTCCATCTTTCATATATTTACTCCTAAAATATAAATTTAAATACTCAAATTCTTAAATAATATTCAAATAATCAAAAACTTCTTCCAAACTGGAAACAAACTTAACATCTATATTATCCTTAACTTCTTCTGGAAGCTTAAAATAATCTTTTTTATTGTCTTTGGGTAAAATAACTTTGTTTATACCGTTTCTATAAGCTGCTAAAACTTTTTCTTTAATGCCACCCACAGGAAGAACAAAGCCTTTTAAAGTCACCTCACCGGTCATTGCAAGATCTAGAGGAATTTTCTTGTCAGAGAGTATTGAAGCAATTGCTGTTGCAATAGTAATACCTGCAGAAGGCCCATCTTTTGGAATTGCTCCTTCTGGAAAGTGTAAATGAATTTCGGGACTTTCTTTTACGTCAAAATTAAGCTTAGAAGAATAGGTCTTAACTATAGAATATGCAAGCTGTGCACTCTCTTTCATAACAGCCCCAAGACTACCCGTTAAAATAATGTCTCCTTTTTTCTCAAACTTAGTTGCCTCAACAGGAAGAACTGTACCACCATAATTTGTCCAAGCAAGTCCATAAACAAATCCGGAAGAGTCAATCTTAATTAAATCCAAGTTATATTCATTATCAACATAATTATAATAATTATTAATATTGATTATTTTATAAATACCTGGAATATCAGGATCATGAGTAAAAAGCGAATTATTTCCATGTATCAAAGAACTTGGTGAATAAAAATTACCTTTGATAATTTGATCTTTAGAATACTCATAAAGCAACTCCCTTACAAGTTTCCTAATCAAATTAGTTAAAACTCTCTTTAATCCCCTTACCCCAGATTCCATAGTATAGTTTCTAATTAGGTTGAAAATAACACTGTCTTCTATTCTTATATAAACTTTGTCTAAAAAACTTTCTTTAATGATACTTGGAATCAAAAAAATTTTAGCAATTTCTAACTTTTCAATATAAGAATACCCCTCAACTTTAATTATTTCCATTCTATCAAGAAGTGGCTTTGACATACCATTAAGTGAATTGGCTGTTGTAATAAACAAAACATTAGATAGATCATAAGGGATTTCTAAATAATGATCTATAAATTTACAATTTTGCTCGGGATCTAAAACTTCTAAAAGAGCAGATTCGGGGTTTCCTTTATAACTATTATTAATTTTATCTATTTCATCAAGAAGTATAACTGGATTGGATTTACCTGATCTTTTCATCGCACTAATAAAAACACCTGGAAGAGAACCAACATAAGTTCTTCTGTGTCCCCTAATTTCTGCCTCATCTCTTAAACCACCAAGAGATATTTTAACAAACTCTCTAGAAAGCGATCTTGCAATAGATTCTACAAGAGATGTTTTGCCAATACCAGGAGGCCCCACAAGGCATAAAATAGGAGCTTTAACCTTAGAATTAATTTGATAAACAGCTAAAAAATTTATTATTTTTTCTTTTGCTTCATCCATACCATAATGAGAATTTCTTAAGATAAACTCAATCTCACTTAAATGATTTTTCATAACAGTGTTTTCATTCCACGGAAGATCTAATATTAATTCTATATAACTTCTAATAATATTAGCATCAGGGGAATTCATCTGCATTTTAGATAATCTAGAAATTTCTTTTTCAATCTTAGATTTAACATCTTCTGGAATAAATTTGGAATTTAATCTACCAATATAATCGTTCTCGTCTTTTCCTAATCTTTTTTGTATCTCTTTGACTTGCTCAGAGAGAAAATAATCCCTTTGCCCCTTATCCAACTTGGCTCTAACTTTAGAATTAATATCTTTTTTAAGATCTAAAAGGTCAATTTCAATATTTAAATTAACAATTAACTTTTCTATTCTGGTTTTAACATTTAACTCTTGCAAAAGCTCTAATTTTATACTATTTTCTAAATTTGAATTAGAGGCTATAATATCGACAAGCTTGCTTGGATTCTCAAAATAATTAATTGGCTCATTATCATTTTCATAAGATTTTAAAGATAAGGAATTTCTATAAACTTCATAAGTTTCTTTTAAAAATTTAGAGTAAGTAAAAAGCTCTCTGTCTAATCCACCAGCATCAGCCACAAAAGTAACTTTGGCTCTCAAATAGTCATTTTTTTTTGAAATACTGCCTATAAGAACTCTGCTTTGACACTCAACCAAAACTTTTATTAAATCTTTACTGACTTTTATAACCTGGATAAGTTTAGAATAAGTGCCTACAGAACACAGGTTTTTAACCCCTTCTTTACCAGATTCATCATAATTAGATTCATTTGGATAAGCAAATAAAATCAATCTTTCTTCTAACATAGATTGAGCTATAGAATTAATTACATATTCATTATCAAAAGTTACCCACAATGTTATATTTGGGAAAAGAACATTTTCTTTTAAAATCACAATTGGAAGATCTTCTTTTTTATTTTTTATCATATTAAAGATTGATTTCATATAACTCTTTTGCCCAAGGTTTTTTAATGGAATTTCCCACCAAAATTAACGGGTTAATATCTGCATTTAAAACAGATTCTTTTGTAACAATAACCTTCTTAGCCTTACTAATCGAAGGAACCTCAAACATAACATCTTTAAGAAGACCCTCTAAAATAGATCTAAGACCTCTTGCTCCAGTATTTTTTAGAATGGCTTCATCTACAATTGATTCTAAAGCATCTTTTTCAAATACTAATTCAACATTATCCATTTTAAACATATGGTAATACTGCTTAACAATAGAATTTTGAGGATCAACTAATATTTTCATCAAATCTTTTTTATTTAACTTTTCAAGATACGAATGTACAGGAAGTCTGCCAACAAACTCTGGTATTAAACCAAATTTAATCAAATCTTCCATTTCCAAATATTTTAATGAAGTGTCTTCTCTTATGCTCTTTTTTTCAATTGCTGAAAACCCAATAGAACTCTTATTTATTCGATTCTTAACAATATTTTCAAGCCCAACAAAAGCACCACCACATATAAAGAGTATATTTTGAGTGTTAATTTCAATAGTATCCTCATAAGGGTGTTTTCTCCCACCTCTTGGGGGAACATTGGCAACAGTACCCTCAATTATCTTTAACAAAGCCTGTTGAACACCTTCTCCAGAAACATCTCTTGTTATTGAAACGTTTTCATTTTTTTTAGCAATTTTATCTATTTCATCTATATAAATAATTCCCTTCTCAGCTAGACTAACATCCCCATGAGCAGCATGTATCAATTTAAGCAAAATATTTTCTACATCTTCACCAACATATCCAGCTTCTGTTAGAGTTGTAGCATCTGCTATTGCAAATGGCACATTCATCTCTGTAGCCAATGTTTTTGCAAGCAAGGTTTTACCACTGCCTGTAGGCCCAACCAAAAGTATATTGGATTTTTCAATCTCAATACCATTATCATATTTATTATTTTTCAATATTCTCTTATAATGGTTATAAACAGCCACGGATAAAACTTTTTTTGCATCTTCTTGCCCAACAATATGCATGTCTAAATGATCTTTAAGTTGTTTGGGAGTTGGCAAACCATTGGATTTATCTAGCGGCTTGCACAACTTTTCTTTAAAGAGATTGTGACATATTTTAGAACACTCAGGACAAATCGCTACTCCATTAGATATAACAACATTACCCCCAAGCTCAGCAATACTAAGTCCACAAAAAGAACACTCTTTTACTTTTTGACCTTTTACTCTTGCCATAAAAATTTTTACCAAAAATAAAACTAATCCCTCATTAAGATACTATCAATAAGACCATATTTAAGAGCATCGTTTGAAGTCATAAAATAATCTCTTTCCATATCAAGAGCCAGTTTTTCCTTATCAACCCCTATCTGATTAGACATAATGTCTATTATTAATTTTTTAAGTCTTAAAATTTCATTAGCTTGTATATTAATATCACTAGCCTGACCACTTATTCCACCCCAAGGCTGATGAATCATTATTCTAGAATAAGTTAAAGATTCTCTTTTACCCTTGGCACCACTAGCAAGTAAAAAAGCTCCCATTGAAGCGGCTTGCCCAATGCAAATTGTTCTTACATCAGGTTTTATATATTGCATAGTATCATAAATCGCAAGACCTGAAGTAATACTGCCTCCTGGAGAATTCAAATAAAGATAAATATCTTTGTTTGAATCTTCTGATTCTAAAAACAAAAGTTGAGCAATAACAGTATCTGCCTTAGAATCATTAATCTCACCACTCAAAAATATTATACGCTCTCTGAGTAATCTTGAATATATATCAAATACTCTCTCATAATTTCCTGTATGCTCTATCACAGTAGGTATTAAATTATGCATAAAATTCATTTTTCTTACTCACAAATTTTATAATTAACAAAATCTTTAAAAGAAACTTGCTTGCCTTTTACTTCTTTGATATTTGCCAAAATCTTTTTCTTGACCCTTTTTCTTTTGATATCATCTTTTAAATAAGAAATCAAATTTTGATCTTCATAAAATTTTTTAACCTCTTCATAACTCACACCTGAATTCTCAGACTGCCTAGCCATATCATCATCAAGATCACTCTGAGTAATTTTAATTGGATCTAAATCTACCATTTTCTGCATTATTAACTTAAACTTCAAATTGCTAAGAATTTCTTCTTTTAAATTATTACTACCAACAGATCCTGAAGAATAAAACATACTTTTAAACTCCTCAAGACTCATATTATTTTGCTTTTTAGCATCTTTAAAGACAATTTCAATCTCAGACTCAATCATTGAATGAGGGATATCTATTTCTAATTTTTCAGAAATGGTAGAAAAAAATTTATCTAGCTTTAAAGCTTCTTTTTTTTCTTCAATAAGATTCAAAAAATCAGATTTTATAAAATTTTTAAGATCATCTAATGTATTATATCTATCGCTAATGTCTTGTGCAAACTCATCATCTATTAAAGGAAGATCTCTTTTTTTAATACTCTTAATCTTAATCTTCAATTTTCTTAAAGAACCTGCAAGTTCTTTAAATTTATAATCCTCAATATAGGATTTTTCTATAATTTTCTCCTCATTTATTCTCATCCCAATTACATCTCTGTCAAAATCATAATAAGTCTCAGATTTTCCAACTGTAAAAGTAAAGTCTTGTCTTTTTGTTGATACTATCTCATTTAAAAGATCATCAAGTTCAACAAAATCCACCTTAATAATACTATCCTTCTTGACAATTCCTTCCTCATCTTGAATAATAATTGAATTTTCTATTTGAAGACACCTAATCGCATTATCAATATCAGAATCATCAATAATAACTTCAGGAACTTCCACTCTAATATCAATACCATCAACACTTGGAATTTCAAATTCAGGATAAGTCTCATATAAAAACGTAAATTCAAAATCTTTATCAAGATTTAATCTTAAATTTTTTTCCTTTATAGTAGGAGAAGCATAACTTAAAGGCATTTTAGGTTCTTCTTTAAAAAATTCTTTAAGAGAATTATTAATCACTTCTTCTAAAAGAGTAGCTTTTAAACCCTCAGAATATTTACTTTCAATAATACTAATAGGAACTTTTCCAATTCTAAAACCTTGAATTTTAAGTCGGGAAGAATAATCTTGCAATAATGAATTATATTTTTCCTGAATAACATTTTTTGAAACTCTAATTACAACCTCAACTTTTGAACCTGGAAGAAGCTTAATATCTTTACTCAAAATCACTGTTAATGCCTCAATTAAACTTTATTGATAATTATTAAAAAGCGAAAGACGGGATTTGAACCCGCGACTTCCACCTTGGCAAGGTGACACTCTACCCCTGAGTTACTTTCGCACTTTTACAGAAGGTGGGAGTCGAACCCACACGCCAAAAGCACTAGATCCTAAGTCTAGCGTGTCTGCCAATTCCACCACTCCTGCATACTTCATACTCAAATTAGTATACAAAAACTTAAAAGCTTTTGCAAGTATGCCCAAACTACCAAATAAATAATATTTTCGCACTCAGCAGGACTCGAACCTGCAACCTTCGGATTCGAAGTCCACTGCTCTATCCAATTGAGCTATGAATGCAGTTAAAAATAAAATTGATTGTAAGGTGATTGACGGGGCTTGAACCCGCGACATTCGGAACCACAACCCGACGCTCTACCAACTGAGCTACAACCACCAATAACGATTAATTATGATTACTATAATATTTTATAGATATTTAATTTCTAAGTCAATAAAAGATTAAGAATAATAAAAACGTATAACTTTTGTTTAAAAATTTATTATTAAAACATTAAATTTTTAAAACTAAAGTTTTTGAAATCTTTCTAAACTTTTTTTCAAAAAATCATAAACTCTAATAGTTGAAGAAATATTTACTCTTTCTCTAGTAGTATGGGGCCATTCAATCCAAGGACCAAGAGTAACAGATTCTATACCCCCTAACCTAGAAGAGATTATGCCTGTTTCAAGACCTGCATGTATTAAAGAAACATTAGCATCTTTAAGATACATCTCTTTATAAACGCCTTGAAGATGTTTTAAAAGATTGCTATTCTTATCAGACTCCCAAGAAGGATAGTCATAAATTACACGCAAATTAGCTTCTGCTAAATTAGATATTGATTGTAAATGATTAAAAATATACTCTTTGTCTGAATCGAATAAAGATCTTATCAAAAAAGTAAAAATATAGGTGTCTTGCATTTTTAAAAGACTTGAAAAATTTAAAGAAGTCTTGATAAGCTTATTTTCATAATTTTCTACTTTTTGAACTCCATGTAAAAATCCCATTCCCATGTTTAAAAGCTTGCTTTTGCTATTTTCATCAAGAACTCTATCTGACAAAAATTCTCTTTTATTAACAATAATGTCAAATTCATTTTCAAGAGAATATATACTTTTAACTTTAGATACAAAAAGTTTAAGCTCTTTATTTAATAAATCATAATCACTATCATTTATAAATATTAAAGCCTTGGCTTCATTTGGAATTGCATTATTGCTGTCTCCACCAAAAACACTTTCAATCTCAAAGTCAATATTTGATTTAATTTCAAAAAGAGCAAAAAACATTAATTTTAAAGAATTAGCCAAATCTAAATGAATATCTGCCCCAGAATGCCCACCTTTAAGCCCCTTAAACAAAATTTCTACTTTTGTTTTTTTTGTTGCAAGACGATACTGAGGAGAAAAAACAACCTCAATAAGCTTTGACCCCGCACAACCAACCAAAAAATAGCCTTCTTCTTCTCCATCAAGATTAATAAGGCTTTTACCACTACACAACTTAGGATCAAGACCAAGAGCACCTATTAAACCTATTTCTTCATCAACAGTAAAAAGAAGTTCTAAATCGGGATGAAAAAAACTATTGGCCTCACTCATAATGCTCAGCATCATAGCTACACCAATTCCATTATCAGCTCCAAGAGTAGTGCCTACCCCTTTAAGATACCCATTCTCTTCAACCATTTCAATTGAATCTGTCTTAAAATTATGTAAACTAGATTCATTTTTTTCACAAACCATATCAACATGAGATTGTAAAATAATAGGATGCATATCAATATTATTATTGGATTTTATCTGCACCACAATATTACCAACACTATCTTCTTTAAAAGAATAACCAAACTTTTTGGATCTCTCCTTAATAAAATTAATAATTCCTTTAACATTTTTTGAACATCTTGGAATTTTTGATATTTCTTTAAAACAATCAATTACAATACTCATAATAACTTTCCTTTGATTGATTAAATTCATAAATATACTTATTTTTAAGTACAATCAATCATATAATATGCTAAATCAATCTTAAAATTCATTCAATAATATTAACTAAGCTTTATTTTCAATAAAATCTGCATAATAATTAAAATTTAAAAATTCTTTAGGAATTTCTGAAATAAATCTTGAAGGAAGCTGCTCAAAAATTTGCCTATCTTTTTTCCGCTTATTGGCCATGGTAATAATAAGAGAATCTTTTGCTCTAGTTAATGCAACATAAAAAACTCGCCTCTCCTCTTCCAAGCTAACTTCACTATCTTCAATTATTCTATGATGCGGAATAATATTGTCTTCAACGGCAATAAAAAATACATAATCAAATTCTAAACCTTTAGCAGAATGGACTGTCATTAAATTAATATTAATATTTTCAGATTCCTCGCTGACTTCGTTAGATTGAATAACTATATAGTTTAAAAAACTGCTTAAATCTCTTAGCTCACCAAATTGTTTGGATTCCCAATTTTTAATTATACTTAAAAACCCTTCTATATTTTGATATTTATATTCAGCCACTTTGATTGACTTAGGATTTTCACTAACTAAAAATCCCCAATATTCAATACTTTCTATCATTTCTTTGATTGTATTAGAATAATTATTTTTTGTTATACTAAACTTATATTGATACTCTTCAATAAAAGATACAAAATCTTCTATGCTTTCAATAACTTGTTTATTTAAAGCTTTATCATAACTAGAAATTTTTGTAAAAGAAAAAGCAATATCACAAAGAGCATCATAAATACAACAGCCTTTCTTGTCTGCTATATCTCTAATTTTTTTCAAATATTCCTTACCAATCCCCCTTCTTGGAACATTAATGATTCTAAGCAGATCATAATCACTTTTAGGATTTATTATTAGATTTATATAAGAAATAATATCTTTTATTTCTTTTCTCTGTAAAAAAGATGTTCCCCCCGAAACTTTGTATTTTATGCCCTGTCTTCTAAAAATCATCTCAACATTCTTAAAGAGAGCATTGGTTCTCATAAGAACCCCTATATTTTTAGATTGAAAATCTTCTAGCCTTGAAAGCTCTATGATTTGATTTGCAACAAACTCAGATTCTTGAATTTCATCCTCAAATACGAAAACATCTATAACTTTGCTACACATTTTTGAAGACCACAAAGTCTTTTCTTTTCTATTTTTATTATTTAAAATCAAAGAATTAGCAATATCTAAAATATTTTTTGCAGAACGATAATTTTGTTCAAGCTTTATTTCTTTAACGTTGTAATCTTTTTCAAATTGCAACATATTGTTGTAACTAGCCCCACGCCAAGAATATATAGATTGATCATCATCCCCAACACAACATAAATTACTATGATTTATTAAAAGACGAATAAAATTATATTGGATCAAAGAAGTATCTTGAAACTCATCGATTAAAACATACTTGTATCTTTTAGAATATTTATCCCTAATATCTGGATTATTACTTAACAATTCTTTTGGTTTTAAAATCAAATCGTCAAAATCAAAAGAATTATAAAGCCTTAATCGCTCTTCATAAAGTCTGAAAATATTTATCTCTTCTTCTTTTAAATCATTAAGAGTGAAAATCCCATTTTTTAAAAGTGAAATAACATTACTAAGAGAATTTAAAGAAATTTTTTTATTTAAAAGACCTTCATCAAGTAAAATCTCTTTAAGAAGAGAAACTCTATCATTATCATCATAAATGCTAAAGTTTTTTCTATATCCTAACAATTTATAATTTTCTTTCAAAAAGAAAAGTCCAAAAGCATGGAAAGTTGATACCATAAGATTACTAAGAGGACTTTTTAAAATTTTTTTAATTCTATCTTTCATTTCATTAGCCGCCTTGTTGGTAAAAGTTAAGGCTAAAATTTCCTTTTGGGCAACACCTTTTAGAAGTAAATACGCTATTCTATGAGTAACAACCCTTGTTTTTCCACTACCAGCACCAGCAATAATCAAAAGAGCACCTTCAATAGTGGTAACTGCTTCATATTGAAATTGATTGAGAGAATTTTTAAAAAAATCATCAGGCAAAATTAAAAAACCTTTGTTCCATCTGGATATTCTACAATAACTTTAAAATTTTCAGGAAAAGCAAAAATCTTTCGTGACTTAGATTGATCAAAATCTTTAACTAAGATTGGAATACGATACTTATTTAGTGTATCAACAGCAAACTCTGAATTTTCAAGTCCCACTTTAACTAACCCTTTTGCCATAAAATTAGTTCCCCCAAAAAGCTTAGCCTTAAGACTGCTTTTATTAGCCCCATTTTCTAACATTGCATTTATTAACATAGGAATAGCATAAACTCCATACCTTCCCCTTTGAGCAGGAGATATATCAAGATCTGACTTAACTAGAACATAATGATTCATTCCAATTAAATTGTTTGATTCGTCAAAAAGCACAACAGCAACACAAGAACCAAGGATTGTAGAAATAACTCTTTTATTGGAAACAAAAGCTTCACCTGGAACTATTATTGTAACATCTCTTTTCAATTTAAAATTAAAATGATTTAACATAAAATTTAATACTCACTCTCTTAAAAAAAAATTTATAAAATTCTTATAAAGACCTTGCCAAAATCCTAATTTATTTACTTTGCTACTAAACAAAGCAACATCCCCTACTTTTTCATTTTCTAAAAAAATCATAGCCCTCCCAACAGGCATATCTCCACTAAGAGGAGCAACCAACTTATCAACAGTATAACTTATATTAATTTTATCAAATTCATCTTTAGCTAAAACATAATAAAAAGGCTCTTTAGAAAAAAGAGCAACTGTGTCTACTGTACCATTATAGACTTTTTCTTTTAATTTTACTATTAAAGGGAATTTAGAATATTCATTAAACCCATACTCAAATAAATTTTTTGCAATCAAAGCTCTCATTTTCTCCCCGAGTCCATTAATTTTTTTTTCAACCCCTAATACAACTGCTATCAATCTTCTCTCACCCTTTTTAGCAGTAGCAACAAGATTTAAGCCTGATTCCTTAATATATCCTGTTTTAAGACCATCTGAATAGGGATAATCATGTATTAATAAATTAGCATTTCTTTGATTTAAGTTTAAAAATTTTGAAGACAAAGTAGCTCCTAAGTTCTTACTTTTTGGATAAACAAAATACTTTAAGGAATGGATATTAAGCATAAATTTAAACTTTTCCACATAAGATTTTGCAAAAAAAGCCATATCTAGTGCTGTAATTTTATTCTCATTGCTATATCCAGAAGGTTCAACAAAATGCATGTTAAAAAGTCCTAAATTTAAAACATTAATATTCATTAAATTAACAAAGCTCTTTAAATCACCTACTACAAACTCAGCAATTGCAGTAGAAGCATCATTACCAGACGAAACTGAAAGTCCTTTTAAAATCTCTTCAAAATTAACAATTTGGCCCTTTTCTAAAAACATTAAAGAAGAATTCGGAGGCGCATTATAATATGAAGCAGAATCGCTAATAGGAACTATGCTTTTTAATTTTATATTTCGCTTTTCAGCCTCAATTAAAGCTGTATAAATTGTAACAATTTTTGTAAGCGATGCTGGGGGAAAAACCAAATTAGGATTCTTAGAATAAAGTATCCGCTTAGTATCAAAATCCATTAAAACTATTGATTTTGCATGCTTTGATAATTCATTAATCTCAGCTAAATTAACTGCAAAAAGATCATTACAAAGCAGAAAAAAAAATAAAGTTAACAATAATTTTTTAATAACACAGATACTATTCATGTTGTAATATTAAATTATATATTATTTATTGATTGTAATTATAATACAACAAAAAGGAGCCATTTTTTATGAATTCTTACGATTTTATAACAGCTTTGGTGCCAATAATCCTAATAATTATTGGACTTGGCATAATAAAAAAACCTGCTTACTATGTAATACCTATATCATTAATAACAACTGTTGCTATCGTTATATTTTATAAAAACTTAGGAATAGTAAACACAAGTCTTGCAATGCTTGAAGGCGCCTTAATGGGAATATGGCCAATAGCAACCGTAATTATTGCTGCCATATTTACATACAAAATGTCAGAAGATCAAAAAGACATAGAAACTATTAAAAATATATTATCAAACGTATCTTCTGATAGAAGAATTATAGTGTTACTAGTAGCATGGGGATTTGGAAATTTTTTAGAAGGGGTTGCTGGATATGGAACTGCTGTTGCAATTCCTGTGTCAATATTAATAGCAATGGGATTTGAACCATTTTTTGCCTGCTTAATCTGTTTAATAATGAATACTTCATCAACCGCTTATGGATCTGTGGGAATCCCTATAATATCTTTAGCTCAAGCAACTAACCTAGATGTTAACACAGTTTCATCTAATATTGCGCTTCAATTAATACTTCCAACCTTACTAATACCTTTTGTATTAGTAATTCTTGCAGGAGGGGGCATTAAAGGATTAAAAGGAATGTTCCTTCTTACTCTGCTCTCAGGAATGTCAATGGCAATATCTCAAGTATTCATATCAAAAACTTTGGGGCCAGAACTTCCCGCAATCCTTGGAAGTATCCTTTCTATGACAATAACAATACTTTATGCAAAGTTTTTTGAAAATAAAGATACAAACAACCAACCAACCAAAAACATAATACCTTTATCAAAAGGAATTATTGCTTGCTCCCCCTACATTTTAATAGTAGGATTTATAGTACTTGTATCTCCTCTTTTTAACAGAATTCACGAATACCTAAAAACTTTTCAAAGCACTATTAGTATTTATCCAGAAGCAAATCCCCTACACTTTAAATGGATTACTTCTCCAGGCTTCTTGATTATACTTGCAACAATAATATCCTATTCAATAAGAGGAGTGCCAATATTAAAACAAATAAAAATATTTACACTAACCTTGAAAAAAATGGCATTATCTTCATTTATAATCATATGCATTGTTGCAATATCAAGATTAATGACACACAGTGGAATGATAAGAGATCTTGCTAACGGAATCTCAATAATAACAGGTAATTTTGGCCCATTATTTAGTCCACTAATTGGAGCTATTGGGACATTTTTAACAGGAAGCGACACAGTTTCAAATGTTCTTTTTGGACCTTTGCAAGTACAAATGGCAGAAAATATTGGAACAAATCCTTACTGGCTTGCAGCAGCAAATACAACAGGAGCAACTGGAGGAAAAATGATTTCTCCTCAAAACATCACAATAGCAACAACAACTGCTGGATTAATTGGACAAGAAGGCAAACTTTTATCAAAAACAATAACTTACGCTTTATACTACATTCTAGCAACAGGATTACTGGTTTATTTAGCATAAATTAATAATTTAAAATAAATAAGATTAATTTATAATTTAAAATAAATAAGATTAATTGGTAATAAAATTAATCTTATTTATTAATTTGAAAAATATAAAAATCAAAAAATAATAATATGATCTTGAATTTTTACCCAATATTTTAATATTATATACATGCTATCATTTACAATAAATATATTATATATACAGTGTATGATATATATTATTAAAAATTTTAATAAATAACTAAAACTAATAAAAGTTTATAGTTACAACAGGAAGGTATAATTATGAAGAATCATATTTTATATAAATTAATTATATTTTTAACCACATCTCTAGCAATATTTGCAGCAGATCAATTAAAAGAAGAAGATATATTTAAAATAAACCCATGGATACCTACATTTGGATTTGAAAACACAAGTGAATTCAGATTCGATATAGACGAACTTGTTCCTGGGTTTGAAAACAAAAGTAAAATTACTATCAAACTTAAACCATTTGAAGCTAATCCTGAATTAGGCAAAGACGATCCATTCTCAGCTTACATTAAGGTAGAAGATCTTGCATTAAAAGCAGAAGGAAAAAAAGATGATCCATTCAAAATTGATGTGGGAGATATAACAGCGCAAATCAATATATATGATTTTTTTATTAAAATAAGTACTATGACGGATTTTGACTTTAATAAAGAATCTTTATTTAGCTTTGCACCTATTACTGGATTCAAAAGCACTTACTACGGATTTCCAAGCAACAACAGAGCAATAAGCGGTACAATTCTTGCAAGGGGTACTTCTAAAAATATAGGAACAATTCAGCTGGGATACAAACTACCACAACTTGACCTTACATTTGCAATAGGGGGAACAGGAACGGGCAACAGAAATCAAGAAAATGACAAAAACACCCCTTACAATAAAACCTATAAAGGAATTCTTTATGGAATTCAAGCAAAATGGAAGCCAATAAAAAATATACTTGATCCAGAAGATACTGAATCTGTAGTTGCAGAAACACCTTTTGAATTAAATTTTGGCTTATCAGGAGCTTATGGAAATAACACATTTAATAATTCATCAATAACATACTCTCTAAAAGATAAAGCCGTAGTTGATAACGATTTATTCAGTCCAACTTTATCAAACGCTGCAATTTTAGCATCTTTTGGGGCTGAATATAAGCTTGGATTAACAAAAATCAACAATAAAAATACCTATCTTGTTTTACAAATGGGTACTGATTTTGGAATAGACCCTTTTGCAAGCGATTTTTCTGTATTTGGACACATCTCAAAAGCAGCAAATTCAAAAAAAGGAATATCCCTAGATCCTACTAAAAAAGCTGAAGATATATTTGATCCAAATGGAAATGCTCTTAATTTCAGCAAAAATAAAGAACTAGGCATTGCATTTTCAACAGGAGCAAGCATAGGATTTGCTTGGAATAAAGACATTGGTGAAAAAGAATCTTGGAAGATTAAGGGATCTGATTCCTACAGCAAAACATTATTTGGAGAACAAGACAAAAAGTCTGGAATTGCATTGGGAGTAAGCTATGGACAAAATCTTTACAGATCCAAAGATACTGAAAAACAATTAAAACCCATATCTGAGAATGCATTCCAAAGCTTAAATGTTGAACTCTCAAGCTATGAAGACAATAAAAAGGGACTTATAAATGGACTAGGATGGATAACATCTATCGGTGTTTATGATATTTTAAGACAAAAACCTGTAGAAAACTATCCTACAGCAGACTTAAATGCTAATGCAAACAATCAAGCTGGAAAAAGTTCAAGTACACAAGCTAAAATCCCTAATCTGAAATTTCAAAACGCAATGAAACTTGGTTTTGCTTTATATCTTGATTATGCAATTCCAATAGAATCCATTTCAACAGAAGCACATGTAGTACCTTATATTGGAGCATACCTTTTAGGGCCTTCTAATACAATCTTAATTGATAATGCAAAAATAAGTGATGATGTAAAAGTTTACCTTAAAACAGGAATTAGCCTTGAAAAACTAATAAGATTTACAACAATTTCTCTTGGTTGGGATTCAAATAACATTATGGAATTTGCTGATAAAAACCCAAAAAATGCTGCTATTGGTAGCGCTTTCTTGCAATTCAAAGTAGCCTACAGTGGAAGCTAACATTTAAAGAAGGGCTTAAAGCCCTTCTTTTTTTTATCTTTAAAAACAATTAATTAATTATTTCATATTTCTTTCTTTGCAAATCTTTTCATAAGCATCTTGAATTTTAATAAATTTATCATTGGCATCTTTTTGTCTTACAGGATCGTTTGCAAACTTATCAGGATGATACTTAATAACAAGGCTTTTATAAGCCTTTTTAATCTCATCATCACTAGCAGTATAAGTTAACCCCAAAACGCTGTAAGGATTGATAATCTTAATGTTGATATCTTTATAAGCTTCATAACTATCAGATTCAAGTTCAAGGAAAACACCAACATAAGAAATAAATTTTTCAGCTTCTAAGTTTTTATGTCTAGAAAGCCTATTAATTTCTTTAAGAGAAGCAAAAAGCCATATAAAAAGATCTTTATGTTGAAAATAGCCAAGCTTAAGAGTATACAAAATTTTATCCGCATTATTATTCTTAGTAATAGCAGAATGAAAGATGGTATATAATTCTGATTTACCACGTTCAGACAAATTCAAAGAATTGATAATAAAATTAACATAATTTAGTTGTTCTCCTGTTACAGTCCCCAAAATAGATAGCAATTTAGACATTAATAAAAAAGAAAGTTTATAAAATTCAAACTCTCTAGATCTAGAATATGAGTAATCTCTTGTAAAATAGATTCTAAAAACACCCAAAAAACTAAATAATATCAAAATAAAAGGAAATAATATAAAAAGCATTCCTATTAAAAGGGGATTAAAAATAAAAATAAAAAACAATACTAAAAAAAACATTCTAATTAAGCTTGGCATTTATTAATCATAACCTCCAAACATAATTAAGGCATATCAAAATCTTTAATAAATCTTACAACTTCCTTTTTTATTTGTTTTAATTCGATATCGGACTTTGCCCTTAAAGCTCTAACAGTAAATTTAGCAACATTTAAAGAATCGTTTTCATTTAGACCCCTAGAAGTAATAGCAGCACCTCCAATTCTAATACCAGAAGCCAAAGAAGGGCTTTTTTTGTCAAAAGGAATAGCATTTTTATTTAAAGTAATATTTACACCCTCAAGCAATCTCTCAGCATCAACACCTGTAATATCCAAACTACTAAGATCAACCAAAAATAAATGATTGTCTGTGCCTCCACTGACAATCCGAAATCCTTCTGATTTGAAATATTCAGCCATAACTTTAGTATTTTTTATTACGTTAGCAATATATTCTTTAAAACTTTCTTGAAGAGCTTCTCTGAATGCAATAGCCTTACCTGCAATAACATGAACCAAAGGACCCCCTTGAGTTCCGGGAAAAACTGTAGAATTTACAGCACTAAACAAAGCTTTCTCTTTTCCATTAAAGTTTACTGATTTGTTAAAATCTTTTCCAGAAAGTATTATTCCACCTCTTGGCCCTCTTAAAGTTTTATGTGTAGTGCTTGTAGTAAGATGCGCAACATCAATTGAAGAATTGTGAAAACCGGCAACAATAAGACCTGAAATATGAGCAATATCACATAAAAGATAAGCAGAAACATCGTCTGCTATTTCTCTAAATTTTTTAAAATCAATTTCTCTTGAATAAGAAGAAGCTCCGGCTATTATTAAATTTGGTCTACAATCTCTAGCTATTTTAAGAACCTCATCATAATCAATCAACTCAGAATCTCTAGAAACACCATAAAAATACGTGTTAAAAAATATACCAGAAAAATTTACCCTACTGCCATGAGTTAAATGCCCTCCGTGAGAGAGTTGCATGCCAAGAATCCTGTCTCCCGGGCTAATTAGAGCCATTATAGCAGCCATATTAGCCTGAGATCCGCTATGAGGCTGAACATTTGCATACTTTGCACCAAAAAGCTCTTTTGCTCTTGAAATTGCTAAAGTTTCAATCTCATCAATAAAAGAACAACCGCCATAATACCGATTTAAAGGATATCCTTCGGCATACTTATTGGTTAAAATACTCCCAACAGCCTGCCTTATCTCTAAAGATGTAAAATTTTCAGACGCAATAAGCTCAATGTGTTCTTTTTCTCTTAATCCCTCTTTCTCAATTAAATTAAATATTTGATCATCTCTCATTAAAAATTATCCTCCAAGACAAACCTATGCATTAAAGAATACGATTCGTTTGTCAAGCTTTTATACTTTAAAAACCCAGAATCTAAATACCCATCAAAAAACTCATTTTGATCATAATCCTCTTTGCACCCATATTGAATATAGTTATCAGACATATTTAAGAAATACTTAGAGTTATCCTTAAATAATACTGCATTTATTATATCAAAATATACAAAACCAACCCCATCCAAAAAAAATTCAAACCAAAAATGCTCATTCAATTTAAGAGAATTAGAATCATAGTAAAGCCCAACTATATTTCTCAGCGGAATCTCGTACTTTAAAAATAATAAATTCGTAAGAACTATTAAATTGCTAGATGAAATTTCTCCCTCTTTAAGAGAATCCTTTAAACTTAAATTATTCTCAACAATTTTAAAATTCGAAGTCAAAACATCAATAATTGCTTTAGCTAACTTATAAACTGAATTATTTCCATTAGTCATAGATAAAATTAAAGAATCTAAAGATATTAAATCAATAGAGCTGTAAGATAAATAATCTTTTCTTTTGCCTTCAACATACTTTTTGTACTCTGGATTGTTAAGATCTTTATTAACCTTAATGCTTTCTAAATATCTAGTATCAAAAAATTGCAAATTGAGTTTATGAGTCTTTACTCTGGTCTCAAAAATAAATTTATTTGTTTTCAAGTTTTCAAAAAATAAATTATCAATATTAAAATCAAGATACTCATTGCCATGCTTTGTAATTTTTTGACGCTCATTCTCAATTGGCTTTAAATAGAAGATATTAAAATTAATGTCTTCAGGGCTTGAATCAGAATTAATACCAATATCTTGAGTAAAATAAATTTCTTCAATTATTCTAAACTCTTTTGAATCACTCAAAGTCCACTTGAAAAAATGATCTCTAAGAGAGAACGGAACTTTATTGCTTTCAAGATTATCCAATAAAACATAAAGTTTCCCGCCAGAATTTAAAGTTTTAGGAGAAATAAACTCTATTCTATTCTCAGAAACATCTAAAATATTTTGGGGTAAAATTGTATAAAGTTTATCCTTAGTTTCAAGAAAAATTTTAATAGCACTAGAATGTGAAAACAAATTTATACCACTCAATAAAGTTGAAGAATTTGCATTTAAAATTATTTTATCCTCTGAAAAAATAAAAGGCATATTTTTTCTCTTAAGCTTAACAGGAACTTGTCTACTAATAACAAGAAAAAGTTCGTTACTAGTTCCACTTTCACTTTTTACAAAAATAAGTCCAGAATTTACTTCGTCTGTGATTTTAAAAACTATTTCAGTATTATTCCAACTAATAATGCTGCTTTTAAGCAAATAATTATTGTTAATATTAATTTCTCCTATACTGTAACCCAAATTGTTCCCTTTGATAACAATAATATCCTTGTGTGAAGTGGGAATTGGAGATATATCATAAATAATTGGTTTTGAATAAAATAAAAATCCGGAAAAAATAAATAAGAATAAAAAAAGAATAAAAATTAAGCTTAAATAAAAATATTTGTTTTTTAAAAAAATAGCCAAATACTAGCCTCTTTTAACCTTAGTTCCTTCCTTGGTATCAACCAAAACAAAACCCTTTTTAGCAAAAAAATCCCTAATCTCATCGGCACGCTTAAAATTTTTTTCACATTTAGCTATTCTTCTTTCCTCAATTAAAGTTTTCATATTCTCATCAAGAAGTACATCATGATTTTTTAAATTTTTTAAAATTTCTTCTCTCAAATTAAGCGACATAATCTCATCAAAAATAAAAGCTAATCTAAGTTTTGAAACAAAGCTTAGATTTTCAGATTTAATTATTTCCCAAAGCAACGCTAATCCTTGAGAAACATTCAAATCAAAAGAAACTTTTTCTACAAAAGAATCATAATACTCTTTTTCTGCACTAAAACTAAAATTTTTTAAATCCTTATTAAGAATATTTAAATCAGCTTGATCTAAAGATGAATAAAAATGACTTAGCCTGTTTATCATATTTTCCCTAGCAATTTTGCTTGATTGAAGATTATTAAATGAAAATTTTAATTGATTCCTATAGTGCGATGTCAAACACAAATATCTAAAATCAAGAGGAGAAAAATTTTGTTCTTCCAAATCTTTAACTATAATAAAATTCCCACTTGACTTTGACATCTTATTATAATCCATAATCAAAAATTCTCCATGAACAAAAATATCACACCATTTCTTATTCAAAAAACACTCTACTATTGCTATTTCATTTATGTGGTGAACTCCAATATGATCAACTCCTCCTAAATGAATATCAAGTGTATCTTTAAAATGCTCTAGATTCATAGCAGCACACTCCAAATGCCAACTTGGATAACCAAATCCCCAAGGAGAATCCCATTTCATTTCCTGATCTTTAAATTTAGAATTAGTAAACCACAAAACAAAATCAGTTTTATTCCTTTTAGATTTATCAATATCAACCCTGGAAAAAGTCATATCTTTATTAATCAGGTCAATACCAGCCATCTCGCCATAGCTTTTAAAACAAGAAGTGTCAAAATATACATTCCCATTAGAAAAATAAGTAACTTTTTTTTCTTCAAGAATTTTAACAACCTCTATCATGATGGGAATATGTTTGCTTGCAATAAGAACTTTATCCGGATATGTAACGTTTAATTTTCTACAATCATTAAAAAAAGCTTCTGTAAAGAATTCACTAATCTCATAAGCTTTAAGACCTTTCTCTCTTGCAGCCTTAGCAACCTTATCTTCTCCATCATCAAGATCACCTGTTAAATGCCCAATATCTGTAATATTCATCGCATAATTAACTTTATACCCCAAAAACCTTAAAGTTTTAATTAATAAATCTCCAAAAATATAAGTTCTAAAATTTCCAATGTGAGCATAATTATAAACAGTAGGCCCGCAAGCATATACTTTAACACCATCAAAACTTGTTAATTTTGAAAAATTTTTTGTTCTGGTATTATACAATCTTAAAATCATACGTTTCTCAAAATTGAAAAAATTAAAAGTCTAATCTATTATTAAGTAAGTATGTTTAAAAGCCTAAATAATTTTTTTAAAAAAATCAATATAAAGCCCGAAACAAAAAATCTAACTGACTATACAACATATAAAATTGGAAACATTTCAAAGTTATTTCTCATTCCTAAAAATATTCAAGAAGCCGAAAATATTTTTAAAGTAGCAATAGAAGAAAAAATTAAATTATTTATTCTTGGGGGAGGATCTAATATTTTAGTCAATGATGAGAAAGAACTTGATTTCCCAATAATATACACTGGACATCTAAACAAAATAAAAATTCACGATAATAAAATTATCGCCGAATGCGGTGCAAATTTCGAAAATTTATGTAAAATTGCGCTCGATAACAGCTTAAGCGGCCTAGAATTCATCTATGGGCTGCCTGGTACACTAGGAGGCGCTGTGTGGATGAATGCTAGATGCTTTGGAAATGAAATCTCTGAAATACTAAAAAAAATTACATTTATAAATGATAAAGGAAAAACCATTTGCAAAGAATTTAAAAAAGAAGACTTCAAGTATAAGGTATCACCTTTTCAAAATAAAAACTTTTTCATATTAAAAATTGAATTGAATTTAAAAAAAGAAAATAAAAAAATTATTGAAAAAAAAATGAACGAAAACAAAGAGGCAAGAATAAGCAGAGGTCACTATTTATTCCCAAGTAGTGGAAGCACTTTTAAAAACAATAAAGCATTTCTCAAACCTAGTGGACAAATAATTGAAGAGTGTAAACTAAAAGGGCTAAGCATTGGGGGCGCTGCAGTATCTACATATCACGGAAACTTCATTATCAACATTAACAATGCAACTTCTGATGACGTAAAAAGTTTGATTGAAAAAGTAAAAACTGAAGTCTATTCAAAAACTGGGCTTTTACTCGAAGAAGAAGTTCTCTACATAGGATTTGAAAATCAAAAAAGCTAAAAAAGAATATCTTTAATCTCATCATTAATCTTTTGAATTAATTCCTTTGTCTTTAATAACTTCTCTTTAGAAGATTTCACCAAAGATGAATATTCTTGAAGAGAGCTTACTGCATCTAAGTTCATCTTAGAAACTTTAAATTCCTTTAAATCCTGACTAAAGTTGTTAAACTTACTGCTAACAAAAAAATGATTATTAAATATTTCTTTATACATATTCTTAGCATCTCTGATCTTAGTATCATGAGATAAATACCTTTCTTTAAACTCACCAATTTCTTTAAAATGCTTAGCAAGAGTAAGATCTACTTTCTCATGTCTTGAAAAATTGCTGTCCACATTATCTTGAATATCTATAAAATTTTTATAAATTGTATCAATTTCTGAATTAATTGCTGCAATAATACTATCAACCGTTTTAAGCTCATCTTTAATGGTTTTGGAATATTTTCCAGAATTAATAGCAAGCTTTCTAATCTCTTCAGCAACAACTGCAAAACTTTTACCCGCATCTCCTGCTTTTGCTGCTTCAATTGCTGCATTCATAGCAAGCATATTGGTCTGAGCCGAAATTGAAACTAAAAGTTTATTTACGCTTTGCAAGCTGTTTGTTTGAGACAAAAGATCTGCAAAATTTTTATTCACATTTTCAAAAACAACATTTAAATCAAAAACTTTGCTTTTAATATTTTCAATATCAGAAGAATTTGTAATAGAAACTTTATTAAAAATTTCCAAATTTTTATCTATACTATAAAAAAAACTAACATTCTCTTCAAAATTTGAGGAAATTTCTGACATATGTTTATTGTGCTCATTGATCGGATCAGAAACAGATTCAAAGCCTTTTAAAATATCAACGATTGATTTTTCAAATTTAGAAAAAGTATCTCTTAGTTGCTCATAAACTAAAACACTAGAATCTATGCTATCAGTATTTAATATAGTAGTTTCTATTTGTTCCAAATAATAATTTAAATCTTCAAAATAAGATTTTATCTTCTTAAAAGATTTATTACTCTTAGTCGAGAGACTGTCTAGCTTTGAACTAATATAAGAAATAATAGGCGAAGAATACTTAACTTTTGTAGAAGGCTCAAGATTAAAAGGATCGCTTTTTAATCTTTGATAATCAACAATTCTGTTAAAATCATTAATTAATGAAAAAATAAAATTATTGCACAAATAAAAAATAATCGCAAAAGATGATAATAAAAATATAAAAAATATAATCCAATTTGACTTAAACATAATAGGAATGGAACTTGCATTAAAAATCAATCCCTGAACCAAAAAATCACCGGTTTTTAAAAAGTTTAAAGAATAAGAATCGCTTTTATAATTAAAAGTATACTGGGAAAGAGAAGAATCTCTCTTAACATAAGATATAACTTTACTCAAAACATCTTCACTATAACCTTTAGAAAAATATTTGGACTTAAGATTGTCAAAGTTTGAAAAAATGGGCATATAATTTCTGTCAAGCATAAAAAAATTATAATTTTTATTGCTAAGTTTCAAAGAAGAATAGAGTTCATTTTCAATAATATCAAAAGGCTCATCAAAGCATACCAAAATCCCTATAACACCCAATATTGCAACAGAATCTCTAACAGGAAAGCTTACTATAGAATAAATTTTCCCATCTATTCTCATATACCTTGAATAATATTTAGAATTTTTTTCTACAGGAACAGAATAAATTGGATCCAATCTAACATCTTTTAAGCCTAAGGATGAAAAATTTGAATTTGATATTAAGACATTCTTCCCTATAGGAATATAAAATATACCTTCAAGTGAATCTTCTGCTAAAGGAATGGTTTTAAAAATTTTATCTATAGAGCTAAATTCTCTTGACTTTAAAAACAAATCACTATTTTCATCTAAGCTATCACCCAATTTTAAACTTGAAGACAAAAGAAAACTCTTGGAAGAATTCATCAGTATTCCAAACTTATAGCTATCTTTTAAAAGCTCCTCAAGAAACCTAGAGGATTCTAAATACTTAGCCTTAATAACAGTAGACACACTGTTTAAAAAAAGCTTGGCATCAAATTCAAAGCGATCCAAATATTCATTTTTATGATTTATATAAGAATAGCCTATAAATAAAAGATTAAAAAAAAGAAATCCAAATAAAATTAGATAAAGAAATCGCTTAGTATTTTTCAGATTAACATCGATTAAATTCTCATCGGTCATAAAAGCTCTCCAAACATAACATGATTAAAACCTTAAAACAAAACTTTCACCTTCACAAATCACATATAAATAATTACTAATAACAATTGGCAAATTAGACTTTCTTTTTGAATCTTAAAGATTAAATCCCTAAATATTTGCAAATAATTATTTTATTATTTAGCTACATGCATATATAATTATATAATAAAACATGTAGAATACTAAAAATTTAATATTTTAAAATTTTGTGAAAAATCAAAATTTTGAGGGGACGTAGTGAAAAAAAAGAAACTTAACTCCAACCTTTTTTATAAATTCAATTTTATAATTCTGGCATATACAATAATAATTATTGCAACAACCTTTTTACTATTAGATCAAGGCTATAAAAAAATCATAACAAAAGAACTTCAAGACTTTACAAAATTCATCAACCAAGCAATGATTAAAAGCTTTTCTGATGAAACTAAAGAAATAATAAAAGCTTTAAACATATTAACGACCAGATATGATTATAAATCTGCAATTCTAAATAACAAAAATGAAGAACACTTAGTATCTGACAAGATTTTAATTACACTCCCGTCCTTTATTAAAGTAATAGAGTATGCAAATAAAGATGGATACATAATCGCCTCAAGTGAAAAAAAAAGAAACGGTCAATATATGAGCTTAAAAGAATTGATCTTAGGCAAAGCTATAACTACATCTCAAATATCAATTCTTCACAACAGTTTAGCAAAAATAAATAACAATTTTTATATTCCAATAGCATATAAAATAACAGATTCAAAAAAATCTAATGTTGGATATATTATTTTATATGCTGACATTTCAGAAAAAATAGCTGAACTAAAAGAATATCTTTTACTGCTTTTGGAAAACTCGCTACTAGAACAAAATGCAAGCAGCCAAAACTCATCAAAATACTTTAACATATACATAATAAACAGCAGTGGAGATGCATTTGGGGGAAGAGATGAGGTTTTAAAAAACATAAAGCACATATTTAGCTTTAACGTAAAAACATTAACTCAAATATTAAACGCATTATCTCAAGGAAAAGCGAATTACAATACAAGCAATTCAAATGAAATAATCTCATTGGCAAGAATCTCAACATCTCATTGGTATCTGGGAATAAAAATAGATTATAATAACATATTTTCAAAAGAATTTAAAAACATGAGATTGGTTTCGCTCTCCATTATATTTATTTTGGTAATAATTTTTATATTAATAATGATATCAACCATAAAAACTTTAATAATATCAAAAATAGACAAACTCAATGTTGTAATTCCAAAAGTTAAAAACGGCGATTTAACATTTAAAGTTGAATCAAAGGGGAAAGATTCAATAAGCTCAACAATAAATCTTTTTGGTCATTTTATTGAGAATCTAAAAGATGTAATCAATTCACTACAAGAACGAGTAAGACTGTTGAAAGAAAACGGAGACCATTTATTTAGTGAAATAAACAAAACCCACAATACAATAAAAAATTCAAACCAATACATAGAAAAAACACAAGAAGAAGTAGAAAAACAGGTAGAATTCATCTCTAATACAACAAACGTAATTGAAAGTCTTTCAAAAAATATTTCATCTCTTGACAACTCAATTGAAACTCAAGCTGCAAGCGTTGAACAATCCTCATCGGCTATTGAAGAAATGATAGGAGGAATACAATCAATAACAGAAATTACTCAAAAAGCTGCAAAAAGCACAGAAGAACTAAAAAGATTCTCTGATGATGGACGAAAAAAACAAGAAGAAGTTATTATGCAAATCAAAGAGATTTTCAAAAACTCAACAAGATTACAAGAAGCAAACTCTTTGATTTCATCTATAGCTAGTCAAACAAACCTGCTTTCAATGAACGCTGCAATTGAAGCATCTCATGCTGGTGAAGCTGGAAAAGGATTTGCTATTGTTGCAGAAGAAATAAAAGACCTAGCAGAACAAGTAACATCACAATCAGAATCTGTTGCTTCATCAATTAACGAAATAATGGATTCAATAACCAAAACCGTAAACACCTCCGAATTAACAAATAAAGCTTTCAACCAAATATTCGATTCAATAAATTTAGTTGTTCAAGTAATAGAGGAAATAAATCATACAATGCAAGAGCAATCAATAGGTAGCCAAGAAATTTTAAAAGCTTTAAATACAATGAGGGAAATAACATATGAAGTAAAGATTGGCTCAAATGACATGTTTAGGGGCAACAAAGAAATCATTAGCACTGTTAAACTGTTAGGAGAAATTAATATTACGGTTTCAAGCTCAATGAAAGGCTTAAAAGAAGAGATTAATAAACTAGTAGAAGCAATTGAACGTATTAAGGTTTTAGGAACTACAAATTCAAGTCATATTTCTGGAATTAGTGAAAGTACAAATCAATTTAAAACCAAATAAAATAGATAAAAAGAAATAATATGCAAAAAAAGACATTTTATAACACTGAAAAATATCTTAAAAGTCACTTAATGTTATTTCCTATTTTTGCTTATACAAAAAACTTTTTAGATGCTAGCATTGTATCTATTTGGATTTCACTCTGCATCATATTTCCTGCCTTAATAATAAATCAAATAGAACTTAAAAAACATAAAAGTCATATATTAGCAATATATCTATTAATAATAGGAATTTTTACTAGTCTGACTTACTTATTCATGCTCTATTTAACACCAACCTTATACAAAGAATTCAAATTTTCAATACCTATTTTAATAGCCATAATAATATCATTTCATAAAAACGAGCCTTTTAAAATCCTAAAAAATCCATCAATGATAATTAAATATTCTAAAATTCCAATTTTAATTTTCATTGCTTTAAGCTCAACAATTTCACTTATTAGAGAAATATTAAATACGGGTAATTTAAAATTTTTTAACAAAGAGATACCTATAATAAAAGAGCTTATAAATATAAAAATGTCAGCTCATAGCTCAAACATTTTTATTGCGGCGTCTTTAATTTTACTATTAATTAATATAATAAGTTTTAAAAAAGAAAAAATAACTAAAAGTGTTAAAGAGGAAAAAAATGATTAAAAGTGTTAAAAAAAATATTAAAGATGAAATTAGTATCATAGTTGCCAATCTGGCATTGTCAAAAAATATAAAGCTAGACAAAATCAATATAAATATTCAAAAACCTCCCAAAAGTGACCTAGGAGATATTTCTATACTAATATTTGAACTTAGCAAAATCTTGAAACTTCCTATTGCAACTATCTCTGAGGAAATAATAAAAACTCTTAAAGCTAAATACGAAATTAAAGCTATGGGGCCTTACTTAAACATTAAAATTCCTAGAAAAGAATGTATAAAAAATACAATACAAATGGTCAATGCCCAAAAAGATGCCTATGGAACAAGTAAATATCTAGACAATAAAAAAATAATATTAGAATTTTCATCACCAAATACAAACAAACCGCTGCATGTGGGACATCTTAGAAATGACGCAATAGGAGAAAGTCTGTCAAGAATATTAAAAGCTGTGGGCGCAAAAATTACAAAAATAAACTTAATAAACGACCGGGGAGTTCATATCTGCAAATCAATGCTTGCATATAAAAAATTTGGAAATGATATTACCCCTGAAAAAGCTTTTAAAAAAGGAGACCATTTAATTGGCGATTTTTATATTAAATACAACAAATACTCTCAAGAAAATGAAAATGCTGAAGAAGAAATTCAAGACCTACTTTTAAAATGGGAAAAAAAAGATGCAAACACAATTGAACTTTGGAAAAAGCTAAATAAATGGGCAATTGAAGGAATAAAGGAAACATACAAAATTACAAATATCTCATTTGATAAAATTTACCTTGAAAGTGAAATTTTTGAAATTGGAAAAAATGTCGTGTTAAAAGGACTTGAAAAAGGACTTTGTTACAAGCGAGAAGACGGTGCAATATGCATTGATTTACCCTTAGATTCGGATGAAAAAGCAGAAACAGAAGTAAAACAAAAAGTACTCATAAGATCAAATGGAACATCTATCTATCTTACCCAAGATTTAGGAAATATAGCAGTTAGAATAAAAGAATTTAATTTTGAAGAAATGATTTATGTAGTTGGAAGTGAACAAATTCAGCACTTCAAAAGTTTATTTTTTGTATCAGAAAAATTGGGAATTTCTAAAAACAAAAAGCTTATTCATTTGTCACACGGAATGGTCAATCTTATTGATGGCAAAATGAAGTCAAGAGAAGGCAATGTAATTGACGCAGATCATTTAATCTCAGAACTAATAGAATCAATAATGCCTGGAATTTTAGAAAAAATTGACAATAAAGAGAATGCTGAAAAAAATGCTTTAAATATTGCGCTGGGAGCAATTCACTATTATCTGCTAAAATCAGCTATACATAAAGATATTGTATTTAATAAAAAAGAAAGCCTATCTTTTACAGGCAATTCTGGACCATATATCCAATACGTTGGAGCAAGAATTAACAGTATCCTTGAAAAATATAATGCACTTTCTATTCCCACACTAGAAAAAATTAATTTTGAACTTTTAAAACATGAAAAAGAATGGGAAATTATTAAGATTATATCGGAATTAGAAGAAAACATAATCAAGGCAGCAAAAGATTTAAATCCTTCAATACTTACCAATTATTCATACTCGCTTGCAAAGCATTTTAGCGCATACTACCAAGAAGTTAAAGTAATAGATATAAAAAATATTGACTTAACAGCCGCAAGAATCGAATTTCTAAAAGCTGTGTTACAAACAATAAAAAATTGCATGTACCTGCTCAATATTCCTTATATGTTAAAAATGTAGACAAGAAAATTTTGAAGAATTTTCTTGTCTAATATCCGTTTAAATCTAGATCACTTTTACTAAAAATTAATCTTATTTTATCTTCATACTTTTGGGATATATAATATCTTTTTAACTTAAGAGTATTGGTAAGCTCTTCCCCAATTGAAAAAGAATCCTGAAGCAACACAAAACCTACTATTTTTTCAAAATTTTTAAAACCTAATTTAGTATTAATAGTATCTGAGATATGCTTAGAATAAAGCTTGTTAACATCCTCATTAAGCAATAAATCACTTCTAGAAGAAAAAGACACTCCACTAGAATTTGCCCACTTTTCAAGATTTTCAAAATTAGGCACAATAACAGCTCCCAAAAATTTTTGATCTTGACCAACGATCATAATATTTTCAATAAATAAAGATTTGCCCAAAACTCTCTCAAGGGGCTCAGGCTCAATATTTTCTCCCCCTCTTAGAACAATTGTATCTTTACTTCTACCAACAATTGAAATTTCATTATTAATTGTCAATCTAACTAAGTCTCCAGTATTAAACCAACCATCTTCTGTTAAAACTTCACTAGTCTTGGTCTTATCCTTAAAGTAACCGCTCATTATTTGTGGTGACTTTATCCAAAGCTCGCCTTTTTCTCCATAAGGCAAAACTTTTCCATCAATTCCAACTACTTTATATTCAACATCTGGCAAAATAGGCCCTACAGTTCTTGCTACAGGCCCGTTAAGACGCCTAACACTCAAAATAGGACCCGTTTCAGTAAGGCCATAACCTTCAAGAACTTTAATCCCTACAGCCTTGAAAAAATAATCAACATAATCAACCAAAGCCCCACCACCAGAAACCCCAAATTCAAAATTTTTCCCAAGGGCATTTTTTATTTTTTTAAATACCAAAATATCACCTAATAATTTAACAGGAAAAATTAAAATAATACCAACAAATAAAAATAATTTTGAAAAAATCGAAATAAAAAAATTGGTTTTTTTATAAACAGGTGAAAAACCTAAAAATTTTTCCTTAAGCTTTGCATAAACAATTCCAATTTTTAAAAAACCTGAAAACACAAGCTTTTTAATCAAAGATTCTGACACCTTTTTAATAATGCCCATTCTTATGCCTTCCCAAATTCTAGGCACAGAGATAATCATTTGGGGATTTAAAAGTAAAAAATCTTTTAACAAAACAGGACCTATGGGCTTTGAATATGCAATTGCTATACCCTTTAAAGCAACTATATATTCACAAGCTCTCTCAAAAGAATGCCAAAGAGGAAGAATAGAAATCATTATTTTGCCGGGTTTAAGAGTTGGAAGATAATCATAAAGCCTGTCTAATTGAAAAATAAAAGACTCGTGCCTCAGCATTACTCCTTTTGGCATGCCTGTTGTACCAGAAGTATAAATTATGGTTGCAATATCTTTTGAAGAACCTTTTTCAATCTCCATATCAAATGATTTTGGATTAGCTCTTAAATACTCAGTTCCAAGTTCTAATAATTTTTTATAAGAAAATACAATAATATTTCCCATTTTTTCTTCATAAGATTTATCATCATCAATAACAACAATACACCTTATCAATCTAAGATCGTGTTTTTTGGATAAAACTTTTTGAAGCTGTTTATTGTTTTCAACAAAAATAAAAGTAGATTCAGAATGGTTAATAATATAAGCTAATTCATCCTCAGAAGAATCATTTCCCCTAGGAACATCAACACAACCTAACCCTAAAGTAGCAACATCAATTATTATCCACTCCCTTCTAGAATCAGAAACAATTACAACCTTTTCTCCCCTTTTAATGCCATAATGCAAAAGCCCAGAAGCTACTCTTTTTGCTTCATTCCAAAAATCTAAGTATATTTGCTTCTTAAAACTTTTAGACTCCCCTTCTTTATATATAAAAATATCAAGCTCACTATAAAGAGGCACCACCTCTTTAAAACGCTTGGGCACAGTATCTCTCATAAATCCCCCTCAAATCAATTTAAAATTAATTTAAAAAAAGCAACAGACTACTAACAATAATATTATAAAAACTATGTATAAAAATCATATAATATACATTTTTATACCTTAAATAGATAAAAGCAAAAAATATACCTAATATAAATGCAACCAAAAATCCTAAAATTCCATAATATAAATGTCCATAAGCAAAAAACATGCTACTTAGAAAAACAGTAACTAAAACAGGAAATCCCATTTGTGTAAACTTGGTAATAACAAAAGCCCTGTAAAACAACTCTTCAAAAGCTCCTGTAAAAAAAGAGGTAAAAATCATTAACAACAATGCTGTTTTACTGCTAATTTTCCAATTAAATTCAACATTTTTTTGAAAATAATGGACCAATACTGATTCTGGCAACAAATATTCAAGTAAAAAAGCTATTAAAAAAATAAATATCATTGCAATAAATATTGTTTTAATAAAAATTAAAATAGATTCCCAAAAAAAAATAAATTTAAATTTAGGGATAAAAAACTCTACTCTAAAATCATCATGAGAACTAGTAAGTTTAAAAAAATAAATTATAAAAATAATTAAAAAAGATCTTGAAATCCAAAAATAAAAATGGTTTTCATAAACATTCCAAAATTCTGAATTAACATTTTCAAAAGGAGATGCAAGATAAATAACTACGCAGACCAAAAAAAGATCAAGCAAGGCTAGCTTGAATGGATATTTATTTTTTAACAATTGCATAAAGCATTGTAATTAAATAATTATTAATTGTCAATGAATGATTATTGATTGATTAATCAAAACAAATTAAAATTCAAAGAATAATTATTTTTAAATAAAAAATGAGAATATTATAAATGATTTTAATATTTGTCCTCATTTCACTTAATTTATCAGTTCAATACTATTTGAAACTCAATTTGATTTATTTTAATACAATATTAACATTATTTTTTACAATAAAAAACAACAAACATTTAGCACTTAGTTTCATTTTCTGCACAATATTGTTATTAAGCTTTCAATCTATATTAAATTTAAAAACATTAAAAAACAATATTTATCAAATAACAAACATTAAAAATTTAAAAAAAAAATCAAAAACCATTATCGAAGCAATTGACAATAAAGCAAATACACACAAATTCAACTTCAAAAATATTAAAAACATTTACAAAATCGGAGATACCATTGAAATTGAAAACCAAAAAATAAAACTTATTAAAAGGTCCTTTTTTGCCAAGCTTAGAGAAAAATATACAAACACTTTAAATAATTTTTTTACCGCATTAAATCCTAGTTATTCCC
This sequence comes from [Borrelia] lusitaniae, assembly GCF_030440365.1. Lineage (GTDB taxonomy): Bacteria > Spirochaetota > Spirochaetia > Borreliales > Borreliaceae > Borreliella > Borreliella lusitaniae. The sequence goes on along the minus strand of NZ_CP124050.1, from coordinate 611,531 downwards.
ATTTTTCAAAAACAATAATTTTGAATATCAAATCAGAAATAACAAAATATGAAAAAACATTATTTCAAAATGCAGGAATTGCCCATATTTTGGTAGTCTCTGGATTACATTTTTATCTAATAAGTTTAATAAGTTACTATTTACTCTTAATAATCACAAATGAAAAATTAAAATGCTTAATACTAAGCATAATTCTATTAAATTATCTAATATTAACTGGATTTACACCTTCAACACTAAGAGCATTTCTAATGACAGAATCTCTAATAATATACAAACTAATTTACGGCAAGATTAATTTAATAAGCTGTATATCTATTAGCTTTATAATAAATGCCATTGTATTTCCCGAAACACTAAATTCAATAGGATTTAAGCTCTCCTATCTTGCAACAATAGGAATATCAGCATCGGTTCATCTAAAAAATAGATACAATCTAAACAAAATAACATCATCAATGCTTGCAACATTTTTTATTCAAATATTAACTTCACCAGTAATTTATGTTAACAACTTTGATCTAACACCAATCTCAGTATTATCAAACTTAATAATTATTCCATTAACATTAATTTTCTTAGCAATAACAATATTAAGCTTAATAACTTACTTTTCAAACTTGAATTTATTTTTTCTATTTGACCTCATAAATGCCTACACATTCCAAATAATAAAAATTACAGCAACATTTTTTAGCAAATTCTTTATAGTCAAGCACCACCAAATACCTATATTTTTAATATTAAGTATTCTGCTTATAATTTACATTATTTATAATAACGAAACTAAAAAAAATCAAAATAATTAAAAAAATAACTGCCAATATAAAGAATAATATGCTACTATCTCTTTTATCTATGGATATCAACTATAACAGCATAAATAGCATAAAACAAATATTAAAAGAAAGAAAAATAGCTCCAAGAAAATTGTGGGGACAAAACTATCTAATAAACGAAAGCATAAGGCAAAAAATAATAGAAAGCTTAGATATAAAAGAAAATGAAAAAATCTGGGAAATTGGCCCAGGCCTTGGAGCAATGACTGATATTTTATTAAAAAAAGCTAATCTTTTAACCGTATTTGAAATTGACTTAAAATATTCAGAAATATTAAATGAAAAATTTGGAAAATTAAAAAACTTTAAATTGATAAAAGGAGATTTTTTAAAAAAATATACAAACGAAAATAAAAACATTGATAAAATATTTTCAAATTTACCATACAATATTGCATCAAAAGTAATATCTAAATTAATTGAAGAAAATTTTTTAAAAGAAATGGTATTTACAGTACAAAAAGAATTGGCCGACAGAATGACTGCAAAAATAAATAGCAAAAACTATTCTTCATTTACAGTCTTGGTACAATCACACTTCACAGTAATTAAAATAATAGATATAGGAGAAAACAATTTTTATCCTGCACCTAAAGTCAAGTCTACAACACTAAAATTAATTCCTAAAAAAAACAACATAAAAGACTTCAAAGAATTTAACAAATTGATTAGAACTGTATTCTCAAACAGAAGAAAGAAATTAAAAAACACTATTATTAATTTCATTCTAAATAAAGATACTCTAAGAGAAAATTTTTTAAAAGAATATTTAGACAAAAGACCTGAAAACATTTCTGTTGAAGAATTTATACAAATTTCCAACACTTTAAATACTAATCATTAAAGCACTTGCAAATACAATGTCATCAACAGAACAACCCCTTGAAAGATCACTAATGGACTTAGAAAACCCTTGTAAAAAGGGTCCGTAAGCCTTGGCAAAAGCAAATCTCTCTACCAATTTATAACCAATATTGCCAGCATCTAAATTAGGAAATATTAAAACATTAGCCAAACCCGCTACTGGAGATTCTCTGCATTTTTTCTCTGCAACACTTTTAATGATAGCTGAATCAAGCTGAAGTTCCCCATCAATAAGCAAATCACTATCTTTATTTTTAATAATATTTAAAGCATTTTTTACTTTTTCAGTTTCTCTAGCATTCGAAGATCCTTTTGTTGAAAAGCTTAAAAGAGCAACTTTGGGCTTTGCATTTAAAATGTCTTTAAAAGATTTAGCACTTTGCAATGCAATTTCTGCAAGCTCTAAAGAATTAGGATTGACTACTACAGAACAATCTGCAAAAAACAAAATTCCATTATGCCCAAAACAAAAATCAACATTGCAAGCAATATTTAAAGTATCCATAATCATAAAAGATGATATAACCTTAACACTATCCAACTTAGGAATTATTCTTAAAGCATTAGATAAAACCTTAGCAGAAGTTGAAATAGCACCACAAACACAAGATTTGACATAGCCAAGTCTTACCATAAGCATAGCAAAAGTAATTTCATCTAAAACTTGAGCCTTTAAATCTTGCTTTGTAACTCCTTTGAACTTTAGCAAGTTCCAATATTCATCCAAATACATTTCAATATCTGGAAAAAAATTAGGATCAACAACTTCTATTCTTTCTAAAATATTCTTACAGTTAGAAAATTCTTTTAAAGAATTAAAAACACGATCTTTTTTACCTATCAAAATAATTGAACTTGCAAGATTTTCTTGCAAAACAACAACGGCTGCCTTCAAGACTCTAGAATCACTACTTTCTGGAAAAACTAAGCTGGCCTTAAGTTTATTCTCTTTTACAAATATTTTTGCCTTATTAAAAATATAACTCTTTAAGCAAAACATTTTATAAGAATACTACAATATAAATTTATAAACGCATAAAAATTAAACACTTATTAAAGCATTCTTAAAATTTCTTGCACAACTTTAGCTGAATTAAAAGCAGCTAATTTAGAAAATTTACTATATTCAACTTCATTTCCTTCTTTATTTACAATATCAGATATGGACCTAATAACTATAAAAGGTATGTTAAACATATGAGAAACTTGCCCTATTGCTGCACCTTCCATTTCAACAGCTATTACATCTTTAAAGTTTTTTATGATTTGCTTAATATAAGCTGGATCAATAAACTGATCTCCTGTTAGTATTAATCCTGAATACGTATTAGAGTCTTTAACCTTTGATTTAACGGCTTCTTTAGCTTTATCAATCAAATTCTTATTGGCACTAAATCTTTGAGGCAATCCTCCCCCGAGCTGTCCCACTTTGTATCCAAATTTAGTTAAATCAACATCATGATATGCAACCTCTGAGGACACTACCACATCTCCCACTTTAATATCTTTGTATTTATCACTAACAACACCACCAGCAATCCCGGAATTAATTACATGACTTATACTATATTTTGACAAAATATAGCTAGTCCACATACCTGCATTAACTTTTCCAACTCCACAAACAATAGCCATAACATTGCGACCAGACAACTTGCCCTTTAGAATTTTTTTATTAAGACCATACTCTTTTAGAACTATTTCTTCCTTATTAGACATAAGCTTATTTATCTGCTCAAGCTCAGAATCCATGGCAGCTACTATTAAAACATTGATATTTTTAGAAAAAGCAACATAGCCGTTTAAAAAAACTAATAAAAAAAGAAATAATTTTACTAAATAATTATTCATAAACTCACACTCCTTAATAGTAAAAGAATACTTATATCATTTTTTAAAGAAAAAAAGCAAATACAGGAAAAAATAAAAACTAAGTTTCTTTTGAAAGAATTTTTATAAAAGGTATTGAAAAAAAATATCTTATCCGTATTACAATATTAATAGCTTAAAACAAAAAAGGGGAAACTGAATGAAAAAAATAAATCTAGTTACAGCTGCTCTACCCTATGTTAACAACATTCCTCATCTTGGAAATTTAGTGCAAGTATTATCAGCTGATGCTTTTGCAAGATATTCGAAAATGGCAGGAATTGAAACTCTTTATGTTTGCGGAACAGATGAATACGGAACAGCCACAGAAACGAAAGCATTAATTGAAAAAACTACCCCTTTAGAACTTTGCAACAAATATTATGAAATACATAAATCAATTTACAAATGGTTCAATATTGAATTTGATATCTTTGGTCGCACAACAAACAAGCACCATCAAGAAATTGTACAAAATTTTTTTCTAAAATTAGAAAAAAATGGTTATATAAAAGAACGAGAAACTGAACAGTTTTTTTGCAATACAGATTCAATATTCTTAGCTGATAGATATGTAATAGGAGAATGCCCAGAATGCAAAAACATGGCAAAAGGAGATCAATGCGAACACTGTTCTAAGCTTTTAAATCCAACAGACTTAATAAATCCAAAATGCATAATTTGTAAAAACAAACCTATTTTGAAAAAAACAAATCATCTTTACTTAGATCTTCCTAAAATAAAAACAAAACTTGAAAAATGGATAAAAAATCCAACTACTAGCAACAATTGGAATACCAATGCCCTTAAACTGACAAACGCTTTTCTAAGAGATGGTCTTAAAGAAAGGGCAATTACAAGAGACCTAAAATGGGGAATTCCTGTGCCTAAAAAAGGTTATGAAAATAAAGTATTTTATGTCTGGTTTGATGCCCCAATAGGATATATTTCAATTACCAAAAACATTCTCAAAAATTGGCAATATTGGTGGAAAAACAATAAGCAAGTAAATCTTGTACAATTTATTGGAAAAGACAATATATTGTTTCATACAATTATGTTCCCTTGCATAGCAATTGGAAGTGAAGAAAATTGGACACTATTAAATCAACTCTCATCAAGCGAGTACTTAAATTATGAAAATCTTAAATTTTCCAAATCAGAAGGAACAGGAATTTTTGGAAACGATGCTATTACTACAGAAATCCCTTCTGATGTTTGGAGATTTTATATCTATTACAATAGACCCGAAAAATCTGATTTTCAATTTATGTGGCAAGATTTTATGGAAAGAGTAAACACAGAGCTTATTGATAATTTTTCAAACCTTGTCAACAGAGTATTAACATTTCAAAAAAAATTTTTTGGAGATGTGGTAGAAAAAATAGAAATTCAAAATAAATTTTGGGAACAAATAACACCAAAATATAATAAAATACTAAATCTTTTTCAAAATACAGAGCTAAAATCCGCACTCAAAGAAATACTTAATATTTCAGCTCTTGGAAACAAAATATTTCAAGATAACGAACCTTGGAAAAGAAAAGACAACTCTCCACAAGAAACAAAAGAACTAATCTCAAACTTAATATACTTAATCAGAGACTTATCTATTTTAATGATGCCATTTATTCCAGAAGCAAGCAAAAAAATACAACAATTCTTTGGCAACAGCTATCAATTTTCTACCAAAATTCTTGGAACTAAATCGGGAATTAAAAAAATTGAATTCACAGAAATATTATTCAATAAGCTAGAGCAAAAAAAAATCAATAATTTAAAGCTAAAATATTTAGGAGAAAAAAACATGGAAGGAAAAGAAGAAGCAGAAAACTTATTTCGAGAAAAAGTGCTCTTAAGGGTTGTTAAAATAAATAAAATAGAAAGAAATCCCGAGGCTAAAAACTTATTCATATTAAAACTAAATGACGGAACAGATGAAGACAAACAAATAGTAAGCAGTCTTGAAGGGTATTATAGAGAAGAAGAGCTTTTAGGAAAACATATAATAATAGTAGATAATTTAAAGCCCGCAAAGTTTAGAGGAATAAAATCTGAAGGAATGCTAATAGCTGCTGAGGACAAAAATAAAAATTTTAAAGTTATAATTGTAGAAGATTCAATCGAAAATCCTATTGCTGGAGAGAGAATAATACTTGAAAACGATATAGACAAAGATCTAATCTGCCCACCTAAAATTGACATAAATAAATTTTTGAAAGCTAATATAGTAGCAGAAAACGGAGAGCTTAAAATAAACGGAATAAACTTAATATTAAAACATTCTAAAAACAAAATATTGTCTAAAGATATTCCAAACGGAATAGTTTGCTAAGAGCTATTAATGACTATTAAAAAAATAAAAACAAAAGAAATGGAAGAAAATTATCTTCAAAGCGAACTGTGGGCATTAATAAAAACAACAAAAAACAGCAATTGGAAAGCCTTGGCATTTAAAAGTGATGTTTTTGGTAAAATTATTGTGATGCAAAGAAAACTGTTTAAAAATTTTTACTTAGCATACATTCCACATCCAGAATTCTCAAACAAAACTCTAAAAGACATTAATATTGACAAAATAGCAGAAAATATTAAAGAATTTAGCACAAAAATAAAACCCTACTTACATAAAAATACAATTTTTCTAAGATTTGATTTAATGTATTACTATCAAAGAACGCTAAATGAGAAATACTCTCCCCTTAACATTAAAATCAAATATCTAAAAAAATCATTTGATGACATACAGCCTTCAAACACAACAATATTAAACTTAGATAATTCTCTTGAGAATATTTTGCTTAATATGAAAAAAAAAACAAGGTACAACATAAAGCTCAGCACAAAAAAAAATCTGAATATAATAATAGATGATAAATTCAAGCATTTAAATGAATTTTACAAACTTCACAAAGAAACTAGCAAAAGAGATAAATTTGTCATCCACTCAGAAGAATATATTCAAAACCTCATTGAAATATTCAAACAAGACAAAAATGCTCAAATAAAATTAATAATTGCATTTTACAACAACACAATTATTTCTGGCATAATAGTAGGAATTTATAAGAAAAAAGCGGTCTATCTTTATGGGGCTTCCAGCAAAGAATATAGAAATTTAATGCCCAATTACGCAGTACAATTTAAAGCAATACAAATTTTAAAAAAATTAGGAATACAAGAATATGATTTATTAGGAATCCCACCGATTGCAAATAAAAAACACCCCTTATCTGGTCTTTTTGGTTTTAAAACAGGATTTGGAGGAAATATTATTCACAGAATTGGCTGTTATGATTTTATTTACAAAAATTTTATTTATAAGATTTATGCAAATCTTGAAAAACTAAGATACTTTTATTACAAAATAATAAGAAAAAAAATTTAACCAATCGTATTAACTAAATTTTTAAATTGCAAACCTCTATCAAACTCATTCTTAAAAAGCTCAAAAGAAGCACTAGCGGGGGAAAATAACACAATCTCACCTGGGATTGAAATCTTGAAAGCATAATTTACTGCATCTTTTAAAGAATCAAATACAAAATATTGTATGCTACTTTTTTCTAAAATCTTAATAATTTTTACAGTTGCACTACCTTTTATCAAGATCCAAGTTTTTACAAGATTTATAATCTTGTAAAAACTTGAAAAATCAAGCTTTTTATCAGTTCCTCCAACAATTAAGTTAATACAATTATCATTTGTTTTTAAACTTTTAACAGATAAAACCGTAGAATCAGGAATTGTTGAAGCTGTATCATTGTAAAACGCTACATTTTGAACTAATTTAACAAACTCTAATCTATGCTCAATGCCTTTAAAATTATTTAAAATCTGAAACGTATGATTGAGATCTATATTTAAATAATACGAAATAAAAAACGCAATAAGCTTGGGAATCATAAAAGCGACTCGTGACTCAGAAAAACTTCCAATTAATTTGTCATTAAAATATACTTTTCCTTTATTATAATAAAAAAGATCTTGATCAAAATCACAAGGATTAAATTCGGAAAACAAAATAACTTTGGCTTTTGACTCAAATTTTGAAAAATATTTGTAATAAGCCTTATCTTGAATAATCACAATTCCTGAAGCTTGATTTACAAAAATTTTTGACTTATCGATAATATAGTCATCAAAATTTAAATAATAGTTTTGGTGATCGTTGTAAACATTTGTAATAATACTAAGAATAGGATTAAAATTCTTTAAAGATTGCAACTGCCAAGAAGAAAGCTCTAAAATCAAAGGAGATCTTCCATCAAGTTGGTCAAAAAAATTTAAAGGAGATACACCAATATTTCCTCCAAGTTTCACCCTTGGATATTTTTTTTTCAAAACCTGATACAAAAGAGATACAAGAGTAGATTTGCCCTTGGTGCCTGTTACTGCGATTATAGGGTTCTTATTGAATATCAAAAATAAGCTAATATCTGTTTCAATTCGTTTTGCAAACTTTAAATATTTATTATCGGGTTTCACGCTAGGATTTTTCACAATAATGTCAGCTTTTTTAAAATCATTTATATCGTGCCTGCCTAAAACGTACCTAATTTGATCATCAAAATCTTTTAAAGAATCAATACTTAAAGCTAATTCTGCTTCACTTTTAAGATCAGTAATTACTAACTTTGCCCCATGCTTTAATAAAAATCTAGAAAGAGCTACTCCTCCTCCATTAAGACCTAACCCCATAACTAAAAAATTTAAATTTTTAATTTCGTCTAAATGCACAATAAGATTATATCAAACCTACCAACCTGTTTTAACAGATTTAATCCACCTTTCACTATAAAAATAAGGAAGTGAAATAGCAAGCTTTATTGCATCCTCAAGAGCTGGAATAAAAACAATAAGCTCAAAAGGTAAATTTGTATAATTTGCTAAAACAAAAGCAATAGGAATGGTATAAACAAGTGTTACAGAGCCTTCCATAATAGCACCAAAACTTGGAGATGCACCCGCACGAAAAAATCCAAAAAGATACTGAAAGGCAAGAGCCATAAAAAAGGCAGTAACGGAAGAATACCTCAAAATAATTCCTGTAAGATGTGAATATTTTAATGTATAAAAAATATAAGGAGCAAAAAATGAAAACACAAACAATGCAAAAGATGTTAAAAAAGCAAGCTTGAAACCAATTTTACCCAAATAGATTGCAACCTTCATGACTTCTTTTTTACTCTTATGCATTTCATAGCCCATCATAATATTTAAAGAAATGCAAAAGGAATTAATTATATTAAAGATAATAAAATAAACAGAAAAAGATATGCTGTAAGCAGCATATCTATGGGTATCAATTCCTATAAAAATTGACGTCAATACAAGATAACCAAAAAACCAAATAAAATCATTTAAAAGGATTGGAATAAAAAATTTAATTAACTGAACAAAAAGCTTAGCATTAATATTTAAATCATTAAGCTTAAGATGCAAAATAGAATTCTTGTTAAACACTGTATAAATAAGATAAATAATAAGCTCTAGAGTACGAATAACTGTTGTTGCAATAGCAGCTCCAACTACTCCCATATTAAAAACAAAAATAAAAATATAATTTAATATTAGATTCAAAAGCACTGAAAAAACAGAAATGTAAACTTGAAATTTAACAATTTCAACAACTTTAAGAGCATTGGCAACAAGTCCCTTTACTATTGCAAATACGAAAGAAAAAATAGCTATGTTTAAATAAATAGCTCCATAATAAACTGCCTGAACATCATTAGAAATCAATCTAAGTAGAAAAAAAGGACTGGCTCTAGAAATCAATATAAATGGAAAAGAAAATAAAATAATAGTTAATATGCTAATAAAAAATGTATTTTTAAAACTCTTAAAATCGCCTTGATTGTATTGCCTCGTGGCAATTATATTGAAAGCTCCTGCCATAGCAAACCCAATAGTAACAAACAGTTCAAAGAATTTATTTGCAAGAGAAACCCCTGCAACAGGATAATCACCAAGATATGCAACCATAGCATTATCTGTAAGGGAAATAAAATTAAATAAAAAAAACTCAATAGCTGTTGGAATTGCAATTTTTAAAAGATCTTTATAAATTTTATCTTTTTTTGAAGCACTTATCGAATACATGAAATTCTCCAAATAAAAAATCAAGATTTTTGTAAAAACAACACTAAAACAATACAATAAAAAAAAGAAATTGCTTTTAAATTAGCAAAGTCAGAATGAATTTTAGATTCACTAAGATCATTAAATTTTTATTAATATTAAATATATCACGCTATCCTATACTCAATCAAGTTCTTCATAATTAATCTCTCGTATCCAATCATCGTGAAAAAATTCAATTATGATAAATATATTTTTAATGATCTCTTCTGCATTTACTATAAAAACCACTATTGGCAAACTTAAATTTGTATAAAACACTAATAAATAAGCAACCGGAAGCGTATAAAAAACAATTGCTCCCGATTCAATAAAAAAACAAACATTTGGTATACCACTAGCCCTAAAAACCCCAACAAGAACTTGCATTGTAAAAGCTTTAAAAACTACAATACTTGCAAAAACATAAATAAAAACACTAACAAGTTCAGGAGAATTTAAATTACTAAAAATATAAGGCGCAAAGCCTGATATCCCAATAAGTAAAATAGCTACAAAAATGCCTAAAAGAAATCCTAAAAAAGATAAAAAAAATCCAACCGACCTAACATGTTTCTTATCATAAATCATTAAATGCCCAATAACAACGCCTGTTGCAAGCCCCATACCATGAAGCAATACAAAACAAATATCAAAAAGATTTGATGCAACGGCAAATGAAGCATATTCAATACTCCCAACACGAGCATAAAATGCATGCAAAATAGTTATACCTAAGACCCAAAAAATCTCATGGGATAAAACAGGTATAATCAATTTCAAATTGGCTCTAGTAACTATTTTTGAAGCAAAAAAATCGCTAAACTTAATCCTATAATATGAATTATTATTTATTAGGTTATATGAAAAGTAAAAAACAAACTCAACAATTCTAGCAAGCACAGTGGCATATGCAGCACCTTTTATTCCCATCCCAAAACCAAAAATAAAAATATAATTAAAAACAATATTTATTAAAACAACAATAGAAGTAACATATAAAGGTATTTTTACTTCTTTAGCACTCTTAAACCCCATAGCCGATAAAAAAGAATATGCCATTAACACATAAGACCATGAAATAATTTTTAAATACTCTGATCCAAAATTTAAAGAATCCTGATTAGATGTAAATAGTCTGATAATGTTTTGTGGGAAAAAAAATGAAAATATAAAAAAAATTATTCCTATTGTAGTTCCAATTGATAATATATAAGCAAAAGATTGTCTTATTTGAAGAAACTTCTTTTTTGCAATTGCTTGGGACACATAAACGCTTAAAGCTGTACCAAGCCCAAAAACAATAATAAAAAAAAGAAAAGTTACTCTATTTGCTAAAGAAACTCCTGTAACGTGAAAAGAACCCAAATAGGAGATCATAAAATTATCAAAAAAAGTTACCATTTGAAATAAAAGCGATTCAAAAGCTGTAGGAATAGCTATAATAAATAGCTCTTTTATTATCTGATCATAATTTTTAAACTTTTTGATCATATTGCTTATATACACTCTCCTCTATTTATTACTTTTAACTAAATTTAACCCAATCTAAAATAGACATGTATTACACATACACATATATAATTAGAATTAACTATTTATTATACTAAAGTATATTATAATTAAATAATATGAAATCAATCTATGCTCTACTGCTTCTATTTATTAGTCTATCTTTGTTAGCCAACAATATTTCAAAAAAAGATTTAAAAATACTACTAACTATTACTAAAACAATGAATAAACAGTGCAAAAATTTTATTGAAAAAAATCCTATTCAGTTTTTAAAAGAAATAAAGCCTTTAGTAGATGCAGAAAAAAACAACCTCTTAACCTTAATAAATAAAAAAATACCAATTCCTGTAGATTACAAAGTACCTGATCTGGTAAATGTTGGTGAGTTTAAAGATCTTAAAAATCTTGGAGCAAAAAATCTTAAAGTAAGACAAATATTAATCAAAGATTTAATTCGGCTAATAAAAGATGCAAAAAAAAATGGAATAGAAATTAAAATCAAGTCCGCTTACAGAACGCAAGAATACCAAAAATTTTTATTTGATTATAATGTAAAAACTTACGGCAGAAAAGTTGCAGAAACTCAATCAGCTATTCCAGGCCATTCTCAACATCATATGGGAATAGCAATAGATTTTATAAATCTAGATGATAATTTACTAAATACAAAAGAAGGAAAATGGCTTTACGAAAATTCTTCAAAATATGGATTCTCTATTTCATACCAAAAAGGATACGAAATAGAAACTGGATATAAAGCAGAGCCTTGGCACTACTTATACATAGGCACTAAGCCATGCTTTATTCAGAAAAAATACTTTAATAATTTACAACATAAGCTTCTTGAATTCTGGCATCATAACAAAACAAATCTTATTAACCTAATTGAAAAATACACAAATTAAATACTTCTTCCAACATTTAAATAAGAACAAAAAAGATTGTCTAATAAATCAATATCAAGCTTATCGTAAGCAGAATTATCATAAAAAAACAAGTCAAGTTCTTCTCGAATCAAGACTATGATCTCTCTATCATCAACAAAATTAGTTATTTTTAATTTTAAATATCCTGCCTGCTCAAGCCCAAATAAATTGCCAGGCCCTCTTAACCTTAAATCTTCCTCTGCTATTTTAAATCCATCCAAATTTTCTTTTATGGTTTTCAATCGAAATTTTCCAGCATTTGTCAAAGGTTCTTTATAAAGCAAGAAGAAAAAAGATTGTAAATTGCTTCTACCAACTCGACCTCTGATTTGGTGTAAAGTAGAAAGTCCAAAACGCTCAGCATGCTCTACCACCATACAAGTTGCATTCGGACAATCAATTCCAACCTCAATAACACTAGTAGCAACTAAAATATCCACCTTTTTAGAATAAAAATTTTTCATAATTTCTTCTTTTAAATCAGATGGCAACTTAGAATGAAGCATGTCAACAACATATTCGCTAAAAACTTCCTTCAATTTTAAATACATATTATTAACGTCTTTTAATTCAAATTTTTCTGAAGATGAAATTAATGGATAAACAAAATAAACCTGATGACCTTTTAAGAGCTCTTTTCTTAAAAACTCATAAACTTTATCTTCATTGCCATGCTTTGCTAAATAAGTAGTAATAGGCAAGCGCCCCTTAGGCAAGGTTTTAATAAGTGAGACTTCAAGATCACCAAAAAGTGTTAACGCAAAACTTCTAGGAATAGGTGTTGCAGACATTAAAAGTATATCTACCCCTTCTCCTTTGTTTTTAAGCTCTTCTCTTTGAATAACTCCAAATTTATGCTGCTCGTCAATTATAACATATGCTAATCTTTTAAATTCTGTACTTTCGTTAAACATAGAATGTGTTCCAACTATTAAACCAGAAACTCCACTTCTAATGCTTTCCAACGCTTGCTCCTTATCCTTCTTTTTTAAACTACCAGTCAAAAGAGTCACCGAAATGTTAAAAGACGACAATATATTAGATAAATTATCATAATGTTGACGAGCCAAAAGATCAGTAGGAGCCATAAATGCCACCTGATATCCAGCTTCAATTAAAGGAATCCCTGAAAGCAAGGCAACAAGAGTTTTACCACTTCCAACATCACCTTGAAGCAATCTATTCATTGGCTTAGAAGAGCTAAGATCTGAGAATATCTCATCAACAGAAATTATTTGATCTTCTGTAAGCTCAAAAGGCAAGCTTGAGATAACTTTTTCAAGCAAATCTCTTGATAAATGTTTTTTTTCTCGAAAAAGAATCTTAGAGGATCTATACCTTGAAAAAAACTGAAGCAAGAAAATTTCTCTGTAAATTAAAGTTTTTTTTGCCTTTTCAAGAATTTCTAATGAACTTGGGAAGTGAATCTCTTTTAAAGCTTCACTTAAAGATAACAAAGAATACTTTTCTATTAAAAATTTAGGAACATCTGTTTGACCAAACTTAAAAAAATATTCAAGAGCTTCTCTTACATATGATGAAATCTTTTTTGATGTCAATCCTTCTGTCAAAGAATAAACTGGAAGAATCTTTTTAAACCTTTCAGGATTATCACTAAAAGCTTCACTGTCAAAATTAGAACAACTCCATAAACCACTATAATCGTTATAAGTAAATTTAGAATAAATATAGAATTTTTTGTCTATTTTAAAAACATTCTCTAAAAAAGCCCTATTGAAAAGTAGAATTTCAAAAGGCTCATCATTTACACTTCTAGCCGTTAACTTTAAATTTTTTTTAGAACTATCCCCAAATTTTTTATGCCCAACAACAGTAAACACCGTCATCATATCACAACTTTTAACCTTAGAAAAATCTGGAAAAGTTTGTATATTTTGACGATCCTCATATTTTACAGGAAAAAACTCAATAAGATCTTTAACATTTAAAATTTGCAGATTTTTTAATCTTTCAACCCCTTTCTCACCAAGACCACCTATACCTTTAAGCTCATATTCAAACTCATGTAAAAACATTTTAATCTCCTAAAAAGGCAAATATGTTCCCAAAACTCTAATAGCAAATACAACTTGTTCAATAATAATTATAAATGCTGTCATTAAAGCACTACCAACAATCAAACGCAAAGTATAAGACATATGTTTGTCAGTAATTACACCACTTATCCTAGTAGATAAAGGAAGTAAAAATGAATCGACTGTTTTAAGAAAGTTTGAACCTTGGAACAAATTCAAAAGCAATAATAATAATCTCAATAATAAAAAGAAAACTATAGCAATAAAAATGCTTCTAAATATCCCCCAAATTTCAACAATAAATAAAATAATAAATGTAGAAAGCTTATAATTCCCAAAAAGCAACATTCTTTCAAAAATAGTTAAGGTTATTAACGCTGCAATTGGAGAAAAATCAAACACACCAAATCTAAAAAAAGGAATTTTTCTAAACAAAGATAAAAATGGTTCTGTAATAATATGTATAAATTGGAAAAACGCATTGGTATTAATTCCTGAAGACACAAGCCAACTAAGAATGATCCTAATTAAAATTAAAATCCTATAAATTTGCAAACATACTATTAAAGTTTCTATTAAAACAACCAAATTAGCACCTCCTAATCAACCCAAACATCTTCAACTACTACACACTTTCTCAACTTATCAAGTTTGTCTTCATCTGGCCTAAAATTTAAAATTGAATTCATTTTTAATTTTAAATCTTTACCATTTTCCCTTAAATAAAAATAAACATTTGAAAATCCAGAATTGTCCTCAAAATTACTTATACTTTCTTTTAAAGAATTAAGTAATTGTAAGTCATTTAATTTATTATTTATAAATTTAATATGAATATTATTTACTTTATCTTCAAAGAGACTCTCAATATTTACAACTTTTTCAACTACAATCGAAAATTTGTCTCTGTTAAAAGTAAGCCTACCCATAACCCCAATAACATTGCCTTCAAGTAAAAAATTCTTATACTTTTCATAGCTTTCTGTAAAAACCACAATATCTATTGCGCCTTTAAAATCTTCAATAACACCAAAAGCCATTTTTGCATTATTTCTTTTGGTTTGAATAACTTTTACTAAATTTAAAATGCCAGAAAATTGAACAATGCTATCTTTTTTGATAGCAAGATCTCTTAAAACATTTAAACTAGAAAAACTATCAATTGCCTTTTTATAAGGGTCAAGAGGATGTCCCGACACATAAAATCCTAAAAGCTCTTTTTCAAATCCTAAAAGCTCAGAATAAGAATATTCGTTAAAAACTTGATAATTAAAACTTTGCTGAATTGGGTCTTGACCTTCAAGAGCACCAAACAAACTGTTTTGACCAAGTTTTTTATTATTTTTATCTTCTGAAACAACTTCAATCAAACGATCAAGATTTTCAAATAAAGTTTTTCTATTTTGATCCAAACTATCAAAAAGTCCAGATTTTATTGCAGATTCTAAAAATTTCTTATTAATGACTTTATCATCCACACGTTTTATAAAATCCTCAAAAGAACTGTATTTGCCGTTTTTTTCTCTCTCGTCGATTATTAAATCAACAACAATTCCTCCAAGATTTTTAATCCCATTAAGCCCATAAGAAATTCCAGAATCAGTTACACGAAATTCTCTAAATGATCGATTTATGTCAGGCTTAAGCACGTTTATACCCATAGCTTTTGATTCTTCAATGTAATAAGAAAGCTTATCATTATTATTAATTTCATTTGTCAAGTTGGCAGCCATAAAATACTCAGGGTAATTAGCCTTAAGATAAGCAGTTTGATATGCTATCAAAGAATAAGCTGCTGCGTGCGATTTATTAAATCCATACCCCGAAAAAGGCTTTAAAAGCTCAAAAATTTCACTAGCAATCTCTTTGTCATATCCTTTCTCAATAGCACCCCTTAAAAAGTCGACCTTCATTTCATTCATTTCGTCTTCTTTCTTTTTCCCCATAGCACGTCTTAAAATATCAGCTTTGCCAAGAGAAAAACCCCCAATTATTTTTGCAACTTCCATTACTTGTTCTTGATAAACAATAACTCCATAAGTTGACCTTAAAACTTCCTTTAAATCTGGATGGGGATACTTAATTCTCTTAACACCTTTTTTAGCAGCAATAAATTGAGGAATAAATTGCATAGGGCCTGGTCTATAAAGAGCATTTAAAGCTATCAAATCTTCAATATTGTCAGGTTTTGCGTCTTTTAGAATTTGCTGCATTCCCTCAGATTCAAACTGAAAAACAGATGCGCTTCTTCCTTCTCCTAGCATCTTGAAAGTCTTAACATCATTATCTGGAATATTTTTTATTTTAAAATCTGAATTTACACTTCTAATGAGATTTTCTGCATTTTTTATTAAAGTTAATGTTTTCAAGCCTAGAAAATCCATCTTAACAAGTCCACATTCTTCAAGCAAATCCATTGTATATTGAGTAGAAACAGAGCCTTGCTTATAATCCTTATAAAGAGGCACATAATCGGTTAAAGGGGTTTTAGAAATTACAATTCCTGCGGCATGAGTTGAAGCATGCCTATTCATTCCTTCAAGAACTAATGCAGCATCCATTAATTCTTTATAAACAGGCTTGCTAGTAAAATATTTTTTCAAAGAATTGTCATCTAAAACCTCTTTTAAAGAAACTTTGGGACCATCAGGAATAAGCTTAGTAAGCTCATTTGATTCAGAAAATGGAATATCTAAAACTCTAGCTACGTCTTTAACTACAGCCTTAGGCTTTAAGGTTCCAAAAGTAATTATTTGAGCTACCTTATCTTCTCCATATTTATTGGTAACATATTTTATAATCTCATCTCTACCTTCAAAGCAAAAATCAATATCAAAATCAGGCATAGAAATACGCTCAGGATTTAAAAATCTCTCAAAAAGCAAATTATACTTTAAAGGATCAATATCAGTAATTCTAAGAGCATAGGCTACAATTGAACCAGCACCAGAACCACGCCCAGCTCCAACAGGAATATCGTGATCGTGAGCAAATTTAATAAAATCCCAAACAATCAAAAAATAGCCTTCAAAGCCCATTCCAATTATTACACTCAATTCATAAAAAGCTCTATCTTTTATTTCGTTTGTCAAAGTTTTATATCTAAATTTTAATCCCTCAAGAGTGAGATATTCTAAATATTCCCCAAGAGTATTAAATTCAATAGGAATTTGATAATCAGGCAAAATAGGACCTGGAAAAGTTATTTTAAAATCATCACACTTTTCTGCAATCCCTACAGTATTTTCTAAAGCTTCAGGCAAATCATTAAAAAGTTCACACATTTCCTCTTGAGATTTAATATAAAATTCATTGGTTTCCATTTTTAATCTATTCTCATCACTTTTCTTAGCACCAGTACCAATACAAACAATGATGTCTTGAGCAATTGCATCTTCTCTATTAACATAATGAGAATCATTAGCTGCTGTTAGAGGAACTCCAAGTTCTCTAGAATACTCAACTAGCCTTTCATTCACAATGTCTTGATCCTTAATGCCATGTCTTTGAAGCTCTAGATAAAAATCATTACCAAAAACTTTTTTAAACCAAAGAATTTCATTTTTAGCATCTTCAAATCTATTGGCCAAAATAAGTCTTGGAATTAGACCCCCAATGCAAGCTGAAGTACAAATCAAACCTTCTGAATATTGTTCAAGATCATTTTTATCTATCCTTGGACGATAATAAAACCCTTCAAGATAAGAAATGCTTGTTAACTTTAATAAGTTTTTGTAACCAAGCTCATTTTTGGCAAGCAAAATTAAATGATAAGACATTCTACCAAGATCATCTTGTTTTTTTAAAAACTTAGAAGTTTTAGCCATATAGGCTTCAATGCCAATTATTGGCTTAACTCCTGCTTTTTTAGCTTCTTTATAAAATTTAATAGCTCCAAAAAGATTGCCATGATCTGTTAATGCAATATGTGACATATTGCATTTTTTTGCTTTTGATATAATATCTGGTATTTTTGCAGCACCATCCAAAAGAGAATAATCTGAATGAACATGAAGATGAATAAACTTAGCCCTAAAACTCATACCTAAAATTATTTTATCAAAATAAAACTTGATTTTTAACAAACCTTAGTCAAATAAATAAAAATTTAAAAAGTCATAATAAAGCCATAATAATTTTAAATCTCTAATTTAAATCATTGCAAAAAATCTTATCAAAAGAATCAAGAAAAAATACTAATTCCTTGATTATCCAATTCGATTACCATTTTTTTAATTTGCTCAAGTTTTCTGACAATTTCTTCAGATAAGCTCTCAGCTTGAGATAAAAAATCTTTAGCTTGCCTTAAACCACTATCATTGCGATTCTCTACTCTAAATATAATCAAAATCTCAGCTGCAAACTTATTAATATTTAAATAAGGAATATATACTTCTTCCCACAACTGTTTAACAGCATCATTTTTGGGAGACAATCCTTTATAAAACAATCCAAACCCATGCTTGGAAGCATCCGTTTGAATAAACACTCCTCTTTGTCCTTCAACAATTAATCTCAAATTATTAATCCAAGAAAATTGCGCTGAGAGAATAAATTCTAGCTCTTTTAAGAATTCATCATTAGAAAGCACAAAAGTATCAGAACTAATCAAAGAATCACAGTTTCTTGAATAAAAAGCTATATTAGCATCTATGCTCTCAAGATTTTCAACCAAAGAAGAAAATTCCTCTTGACTTCTTGAAAATCGTTTAAATATGCTCTCAAGATAATCAAGCTGCTCAAGAATCTCGGCAAAGAACTTATCAATATCAATCTGCAAATCCTTAAGGTTATGAGAAATCAAATCTTTAGAAACCTCCTCAATTTCCTTTACAGAAATCATATTCATAACACCTTTGGCCTGATCAGAAAGTCGCTTAATCTCGTCTGCAACAACAGAAAATCCTTTGCCATATTCTTTAGCTCTTGCAGCCTCAAGTTTTGCGTTAAGAGAAATCATATTGGTAGCACCCAGAAAACTACTTATTGTCTCTAAGCTTCCCTGAATTCCAACAATAACAGAAGAGATTTGATTTAGTTTTTCCTTACTATTTTTACCAAGATCACTAAAAATAACACTTATCTGGTCGCGAGCATTATTTGTCGTCTTAACAAGAACGGAAAATAGATGATCAAAATCTTCTATTCCAGAAAACAAAACTCTTTGTAACGATTCAAATCCTACTTTTAAAGTAGCAATCGAAGCTTTGGTATGATAAAATCCCTTTAACATTTCCTTAACAGGAGCTTTATATTCATACGTACTCAAATCTTTTTTGTCATTACCGACAGCATTTAAAAGACTTGAATCAAAAGCTTCTTCTTTCTTTTTTTTAAAAAACTTAAATTTTTTCATAAAGGGATTCTACCATATTTTTTTTTTTTGAATAGAGCCACAGGTATTTAATTTGACACATTATTCCAAATTTAATATCAAATTAAATACATCGATAAACAAAAAAATATTTAATAAATTTAAATGGCAAAAACTAACACTTTAAAATAAATTTAAGCTTTCACCTTAAACCATAAAACCATCTAAAGATACAAATCATTCTCCTAATTTAATTAAATTTACAACTAATATTAAATTTATTTACTTCTTTTTAACCCAAGAGTAACGCCCACTAACCTTATTATACTCAAAAAGAGCATCTCTGTAAGAAAAAAAACATAAGAAAATATTGATAAATTCTTCTAATTTAGCCTTAACTTTTGGCAAGTTAAAATCGTTGTCAAAATTAAAAATATCGTCTGATTCTGTTGTAAATAATTTATCATTTTGCTTAAGAATAACTTTTTTGGGTTGCCAAAAAAGAACGTTGGTTTGTTTGTCTTGAAGAAAAAATCTATTAAACTCATAATCAAGATCAACTTGATCAGTTTTTAATTCAACAATTCCAGCAATAACACATCTTTCATGATCAATTCTTTTAATCAAAACAGCATCCACAAGCACAACTCTCTCACCAACCTCAAGAGCAAAATGCTCTTCTATCTCATATTGCTTATTAAAAGAAAGATTTGCAATTTTTCTGAAAAGATTGAGAAGTATGTACTTAGTGTTTATCTCTTTATTGTTTATCTTAAGACAAGGAAGCTTCATTCTATACTTAAGCTCATCAAAAAAATATTTAACTAGTCTTTTTATTAAAATTGTTTTTCTAATTTCTTCTTCTTTCATCCAATCCTCCCAATAAAAATTGCCAAAAATTAAAACTATTATACAAATAAAATTCGAATCGTCTTAAGAGAAATCAAAACATTTTATTATATACTAATTATAATTAAATCATTGCCTAAAATGAAGGGGAAAATTATGTTAATCAAATTTATGTTCTCAAATATTAATTTAATGTTAATAGTTAGTATGACTTTATTTAAAATATTATTAGAAATCATATACAGAAAAATATTATTAAAAAAAATAATTGGCAATGTAAACGCATTAAATGCTCAAAAAGAACAATACAAAATAATTGTTACCGTTGTTTTAACTTTCAATCACTTATTACAAAGTTTTTTAATCAACGCTCTTATCAATTTATTTAACAATTTAGTAACCTTAACTAACAACTCTCTTGGGGACTTAATAAGCTTAAATTACAATATATTATCTGCAATACTAATATCTAGCATAACTTGGCTTGCATTTAGCTTGCCAAAAGTAATAAACGATATAATCTATGAAAAAAGACCGTTTAATTTGACAATAGCTAATGCTTTTTTTGACCTTTTAATAATAATATTGCTAACTATAGTTTCTAAATTGTTTTTAATCTATAAAATATTTCAATTTGAAAACACTACAAACATTAATTTTGAAAACCTTCCTACTCACTAGGTATAAATACAACAGGGGCTCAAAGACAAGCTTTAATTAGCCCTAAAAAAAGCTTGGCTGGATTTTCTATTCTTGTAATAAGTTCTGGATGAAATTGGCAAGCTATAAAAAATTTATTTTTAGGTATTTCTATTAATTTTGCCATCTTAAAATCACTTGAAAATCCAGATACTATAAGTCCGTTTTTTTCAAATAAATCTATATAATCATTATTAACTTCATACCTATGTCTAAATCTTTCAATTATCCTTTCTTGGCCATAAAGCTTAAAAGCTATTGTATTCTTTTTAAGAATCACAGGATATCCTCCAAGCCTCATCGTAGCACCTTTATCTTTAACTCCTTTTTGCTCGGGAAGTAAATGAATAACAGGACTTTTTAAGGGTTTGTCTTTTACTGAATTTTCCTCCGTATCAGCATCAAATATCTTACAAACATTACGAGCAAATTCTATTACAGCAAGTTGCAAACCAAGACAAATTCCAAGAAAGGGAATATTATTCTCGCGAGCATATTTAATAGCAATCATTTTACCCTCATATCCTTTGCTTCCAAAGCCACCAGGAACAATAATGCCATCAAACTCTTTTAAACAATCCTCATTTAAATCATTAGAATCAATTAGGGTGATTTTAATAAGTAAATCCAAATGAGCTGCAACATGAATCAAAGATTCTCTAATTGACGCATATGAATCATCTAATTCAGCATATTTACCACAAATAGCAATATTAATAATTTTTTTGGGCACAGAAAAATTAGATTTTATAACTCCTACAAGCTTTGAAAGCTCTTCTATTTTTGGATCAACCTTAATATTCAACTTAGAGCTTAAAATCTTATGTACGCCTTGATTGTAAAAAGATATAGGAATTTCATAAATAGTAGAAACATCAACATTATCAATAATAGAAGTGCTCTCAACATTACAAAACATTGCCACTTTTTTTCTGATTTGATCTGTCAATACTTGAGAGCTTCTAGCAATAATCAAATCGGGAAAAATGCCTGCTTTATTTAAAGTTTTAACACTCTGTTGAGTGGGTTTAGATTTTTGCTCATTTATTCCAGCCGGGCTTGGCACATAGGTTAAATGAATAAAAGCAATATTGCCACTTCCAATCTCATGTCTTATTTGCCTTACTGTCTCAATAAATAAAATATTTTCCATGTCTCCTACAGTTCCACCAATTTCAATTATTAACATCTCACTATTCTCAGAATTTGCAATCTGAAAAATTGTAGACTTGATCTCATCAGTAACATGAGGAATAAGTTGAACCGTTCTTCCCAAATATTTACCCTTTCGCTCATTTTCAAGTATATTTTTATATATTTTGCCCATTGTAATGTTCCAACTAGACTTGGCATTAAGATTTAAAAACCTCTCATAATGACCAAAGTCCATATCAACCTCTCCTCCATCATCAAGCACAAAAACTTCTCCGTGCTCAACAGGATTAATAGTCCCAGGATCAGTATTTAAATATCCATCACATTTGATTGGAGTAACCCTAAAATCATATCTAAACAACCTTGCAATACTTGCTGATGTAACTCCCTTACCAATCCCAGAGATCACGCCTCCTGTTATTACTAAAATCTTTAAGTTTTTTTTCATGTATACCCCAAATTAAACCTTTAAATTTCAAACCAATTAAGCTTGAACTTAAAAAGAACACATAAATCACATACAAAACATGCTTAATTGAATTAAAATAAACAATAATATTAAACAAAAATAAAAATTATTAATATTTAACTAAAAAACTATTTCTAAGCCATTGTTCTAAATTTTTTAAACTATTTTAATTATAATTTAACAAAACAATATAATGAGCCTTTGGTTAAATAATAATAATTAAACATTACCAAAAAAACTAAAAATCCTCCAATAGCAAACAAATTGGCCCTTTTTCTAACACTTCCAAACTCTACTATTTTAAAATATGAAGCTAAATATAAAAAAAATCCCAAACTATAAACTTTTTTTAAAAAAGGGTCACCTAAAAATCTATCAAAAGAAAAAATTGAATCTGAAGAACATGGTAAATATTTAAAAACTAAATAAAGAAAAGACATGAAAAAAAACAATAAAACAATAGTCCCTAAAGAGAATATTAAAACCTTAACAAAAGGATGTGTTTTAAAAGCTATTCTAAAAAACATGAAGATTGGAACAATAGATAAAAAATTAAAATAACGAAAAAAGAAAAAATCAGAAAGATATCTCAGTTCTAAGAATACAACACCCTCATTTCTTAAAAAGAATGCATTATCTAAAAATAAAAAAATATTAAACCCCAAATAATAAAAAAATATTAAAATCAAAGGTAAAGCAAATAAATATTTAATTAAATTGAAAAAATAATGCTCAAAAGTTGAAACAGGCAAAGAGAAATAAAAAATATTCCTAAACGGATCATGAATTACTTTGTAATAATCACACATAGCAAACATCGACATAATCAAGGTTAAAATAAAAATTTTAGGAATAAAAAATCTTAAAAAATTAGTTGGAGAAAAATTAAAATAAAATCTAACAAGCAAATAAGATATAAATATCATTCCTAAAATTTTAACTATTAATAGAATGTAGAATTTCTTATTATAAATAAAATCAAAATAAAATAAATTTAAAAATCTTTTTAAGCTAAACACCTTTTATTACTTTCTCCTTTTTATTTTCAGTAACATACAAAAAGAAAAATTCAATATCAACAACTTCATCTCCATTGCTACTCTCAAAATAAAGCGCCTTAAAACCATCTTTATTTTTTTCATAATACAATTCATTTCCATTAAGTTCTTTAATAATTTTAATCTTATAATTTTTGTTAATATAAGATACTGAATTAGAAAAAAGAATTGACTTTTCCCCAATAATAATTAAATAATCCACAGCCCCTGTCAAATCCCTTACATTGTGACCTGTAATAAAAATGAATCTATCATTCAAATTAGAAAGCACATTTCTAAAAACATTTTTTGACACAATATCAAGACTATTTGTTGGCTCATCAAACAATAAGCAAGAAACATTTGTAGCTAGAGAAAATGCAATAATACTTTTTTTCTTTTCCCCAAAAGAAGCAGAAGAGAGATCAAGAGAAATATCAAGATTAAAATTCAATAAATATTTTTCAAAATCTGCCTTATTAAAATTTGGATAAAATCTAGATAAAGCCTTACTGTATTCAGCCAAAGACAATCTAGGAAGTGAAAATTCTTCAGGAATAAAGAATAAATTCACTAAATTTAAGGGATCTCTTGGAAAAGCTGCTAAAGAGTTGAATAAAATCTTTCCTTTTAGTGGCTCCAAAAGTCCGCTTACAAGTTTAAGCAAAGTTGTTTTCCCAACTCCATTTTTACCAAGAAGCAAATAGGTTTGGGGGGTCTTAATGCTTAAATTTAAATCTGAATAAACTTCTTTTCCCCTATAGGAAAATTCTACATTAAAGGCTTCAATAGCCATAAATACTCCTTAATATTAAGGGTCAAAATATGAAAAAATTAATTAAACTAAAAATATAAATTCAGTTTTTTATGAACAATTTATAAATAAATATAGAAAAATTTACATAAAGCCTTGAACTAAAATTCCAAATTTTTAGCATAATTCTAGGCAAAATTTGAATTTCGTTAAATCCAAAATTTTTTGCATATTCATAGCAATCTTGAAATTCAGGCAATCCTTTAATTTCGTTAAGGACAGAAATAAGCTTTTCTTTGTAAGCCCTATAAACAAGCTTATCAGAAATATTCCAACTAATAATATAAATCTGCTTAAAAGAAATAAAATAATAAAATTGCAATAAAAATCTTTTATACAAATGTTGATATTCGTTAAAAACATTTTCTCTTTTTAATAAAGTTTCTATTGTATTAAGAGATAATTTAGCTTTATGCAAAACACTAATAGAAGAGCTCATGCTTCCCATTCTTTGGAAATTAGTATAAAAGTAATTATTTACAAAAGAAACCTTAGAGGCTTTTAAAAAAATTTGCATAACAAAGACTATATCTTCAAATACTACATTTTGCTGGCGAATATTATTCTTTAAAATTAATTCTCGTCTAATCAATTTATCCCACAACGTTCCAACAACAAAATTTCTTCTTCCAAAAGTTGCATAAACAGTAAAAAGCAAATTTTTAAATGCTTCCTTGCCTGTTAATGGGTAATTGGGAAAAGGTAGAAGAGACTTTCTTTTTACATTTACTGCAAGAAAATAAACATAAAATTGGGAACAAACAATATCAGAATTATCTGCCTTTGCTCTATTGTATAAAACTTCAAGCATAGTACTCTCTACAGAGTCATCGCCATCCCAATAAATAACATACTCCCCTTGAGCCTCAGAGAGTCCCTTGTCTCTAGAAGCAGGAAGCCCCATATTTTTTTGACTAAAAATCTTAATAAAGCTGTACTTATTAGCATATTTTTCTGCTATTTCTAAACTATTATCATAAGAGCCATCATTAATTAATATAATTTCTTTATCTTTTAATGTTTGATTAACAGCGTCCTTTATTATTGCATTAAGAGTTTCAGCCGAATTAAAAAAACAAATAATAACAGAAACTTTATACTTATGCACAATATCCTCCAAAATAAAAACTGCTAAGTAAAATCAAAGCTAAACCACTTAACAACAAATTCTTTTAATTTTTTTGCATAATAATTAAATTGTAATATATAATTAACAAGTTTGTATTGTTTTAAATCTATTTTTAATGAAAAGTTTAACAGAAATTGCTATATTATTAAAAGTAAAAAATTTAAAAAACAATAACCTAAACAAGGAGCTTGAATGCTTGAAATAATAAGTCTTGGGGGAGGAATAATAAATTCAAATCAAATCAACGTAGAATTCATTAAAAATTTTAAAAACTTTGTTTTTAAATGGTTACTAGAAAATGAAAAAAGAAAAATCATTTTAATAGCTGGTGGAGGAAAAGTTGCAAGAGAATACCAAGACGCCTATAAAAAAATTAACCCTGATTTTAATGCTCGTGAGCTTGATGAGATTGGAATAATGTCAACAAAATTAAACGCAGAATTTCTGTGTAAAGTAATGAATCCCCTTTGTAAAGACAAAATTGTCACCAATCCTTTAAAAAATTTTTCTTTTAAGGGAAAAATACTAATTGCTTCCGGTTGGAAATCAGGATTTTCAACAGATTACATTGCCGTAAAATTTGCAGAAAAATTTAATAAAAAAGATATCATAAATATAACAAACGTAAATCAAGTTTATGATAAAGATCCAAAAAAATTTAAAAACGCAACAGCTTTTAAAAAATTAAATTGGGAACAATTACAAAAGATTGTAGGTCAAAAATGGAATCCAGGCTTAAATCTACCTTTTGACCCAATAGCAACAAAGCTCTCTTCAAAGCTTGGACTTACCCTTTACATAGTAAATGGAAATAATATTCAAAACTTAGAAAAAGTTTTTAACAAAAATAATGATTTTTTTGGCACTGTTATAGTAAAATAAAAATTAATGCCGGTATGGCGGAATTGGTAGACGCGTCAGACTCAAAATCTGATGAGGGCAACTTCGTGTCGGTTCGACTCCGACTACCGGTATTATAATAAATTTTAAAAGCTTAAAAATTACCAAGCATTCATACACAATAATTATTTTAAACAAGATTTAATTTCATGAATTATTTATGTTAATAAAAATTAGCTAATGTTTAAGACTAATAAAATTCAAAATCATTACAATAGAAATAAAATATTATCTTCAGTATGTTATCTTTATTACAAAATAACATACCAAAAATCATTTTAATTTATAATAAAAACTTTAAAATCTACAAATTCATTGCAAATAAAAAATCAAAATATTTTTGAGATTGTTTTCATTAAAGCTTCAGGATTAAAAGGCTTAACAAGCCAACCAGTAGCACCCGCTTTGCGCCCCTCATCAACTTTAGATTGCTCAGATTCAGTGGTAAGAACTAGTATGGGAACAAAGCTGCCAAACTCTCTTATCTGCTTAATAACGCCAATCCCGTCTAAATTAGGCATGTTAATATCTGTAATAACAAGATCAAAATCTTTATCTCCTTGCCCAACTGCTTCTTTAAACTTTAAAACTCCCTCTAAACCATCTTTTGCTTCTGAAACTCCAAAACCATTTTGTTCCAAAATATAAGCAACGCTTTGCCTTATTGCCCTATTGTCGTCTATAACCAAAATTCTTTTTTTCATCTAATTTTCTCCTAAAACCCTCCTAAAAAGTATATAAAAATTAAAACAAAATTACACTACCCTCATCAAAGGAATGAACATCTTTAGCTTCCTCTATTAAAGATAATAAGTGTTTTTTGTGAACAAATAAAGTAAATCGATTAGCAATTCTATTAACAAATTCTTTATCTTCAATTTCAACAGATTGAATTCCGGCTTTAGATAATTCTAAATTAAGATTAAAATTTATTTTACTTTCCATATTGCTTAAAAAGTTGTCTATATCCAAAAGAGAATTTTTTAAATTTCTAACATTGTAGACTTCTAATTTCATTTCTTCAAATATTTCCATAAATTCAATTGAAAAAACTTCATAAGACAAAATATTGTCAATAGCAATGTTTTTAATATCTAGAATATCATTTTTAATTTCCATAAATAATTTTTTAAATTTATTAAAATAGTTTTTTTCAAGATAAAATCTATTATCATAATCCTTAACAACTTTTTCAAGAAAAAAAATTATTTGATCTAAAAATTCTATTCCTTTAGTAATATTAGAATCAATTTCTTTAATAATTTTCGACATTTCTGAAATATTTCCTTCCATAGCTTTAAGTTCCGATCTTTTGACAACTTCTATCTTTGAGGCTATATTAATATTTTGAAACCTAGCAGAAATAGCTGAAATATTTGAAAACATTAACTCTAATGATTTTATAAGCTTAACCTGCTCATAATACAAATTCAAAAAATTAGAATTATTCTTCTCAACATCATCAATTCTTCTAAGCAGATCAGATAAAATGCTAGAAAATTGTTCTATTATTTTAGGAATATCTATGTATAAGGAATTATCAGACCTTAAATCATTAATAGTCTGAATAAAACCAAGAGAAGAATCAATAAATTTTTCAAAAACAGTATAATTTTTTTCAAGCTTTTCGAGAACATCTTTTACTATAACTTTTGATGTATCAGTAAAAACTGATAAAATTTTTAATTTTTGAATCTCGCTTATATCTCTAAATTTAAAAACATCAATATTAGAATACATAATATTTAGATGTTGCAAAGATTGAGTTAACCTGTCTTGAAACTGCAGATAAGAAATAGAATTTACAAGTCTAAATTTAAATTCTAATAAAACTTTTAAAATATCATCGTAGAGAGCAATAACACTTCCTATTCCATCTGAAAAGGCATCTATTTTTTTCATTAAATTATCTCTAAATTCTTCAAGAATTTTATTTTCAGCGGTATTGCTTTCATATACTTGATTTTTAGCTCTATCTAAACCAATTTTAACTTCACGCCCCTTGCTAGTTAGTTGATCTGCCTGTTTAATCATAGATTGAGTTAAAACCTTAATTTCACTAGTAATATAAGAAAAGGCTCCCCCAGCCTTACCAGCTCTCATAGCAACTGTTAGCGTATTAATAGACATTATTTCCATATCAAGAGAGCTTTTTTTCATTCTTTCAATCACATCTTCAAGTATTTCTATATCTTTAACTTTGCTTCGTATTATACTAAATTGAGATTCAAGAGAAGTTGTTGAAGAATTGAAATAAGCAACAAAATCATCTAATGCTCCTATAATCTTAGCTATGAAATTATTCAAAGAATTATCATTATCAATATCAAGATTAGAAATTAAGTCAATACTAAAAGATAGATCCTTAGAATCCTTAGAAATTTTTTCTATTAATTTAGGAATAGACTTGCTTAAATTTGAATAAATATGCCTTGCACTCTCATCAAAAGCTTCAAGTTTATAAAACAAGGTTGCCAAACAATCATTGACAAAAAAATCATTATTGTCATTATCCATTATTAAGATCTCCTCAAAACATGATCAGCTATTTTGCTTAAAGGAAGGATTTTGTCTACAGCTCCTATCTTTATAGCTTCCATTGGCATGCCAAAAACAACAGAGGTTTCTTGATCTTGGGCAATAGTATAAGCGCCATTTTTTTTCATTTCAAGCATACAAATAGCCCCGTCATCTCCCATGCCTGTAAGAATAACACCAATGGCATTAGAACCTGCATACATTGCAGCAGACCTAAAAAGTACATTTACAGAAGGCTTATGCCTACTAACAAGGGGTCCATCTAATAAGTTTACAAAATAATTGCCACTACCATATTTGACAATCAAATGATAACTTCCATTAGCAATTATTACAAGACCTGGACGAAGAATGTCTCCATCTTCGGCTTCTTTAATATCAATATTAAACTCATTGTTTAAGCTTTTTGCAAAAGATCTTGTAAATCCTCCTGGCATATGCTGAACAATAATTATTGGTGGAGAATCTTTTTTAAAAGAGCTTAAAAAAATTCTTAACGCCTCTGTACCACCTGTTGAAGAGCCTACAACAATAATTTTTCCAGTTTTATGCTTATTTAGAAGACCTTGATATTTAATAATAACATCCGGATCATTTTTGGGAGCAAAATTAATAACATCAGAAACTCTATAACTTTTCCTTATGCTTGAATCATCTAAGCTATTTTCTCTAGACTCTTCTTTAGAATGACTAGAAAAATCAGGTGCATGAATCCTTTTAACCTCATAAGAAGATATTAATTTATTTTTGCCTAGATTTTTCAACTCCAGCTTTATTAAAGATAAATACTTACTACGAAATAAATCAACTGTAAGCTTAAAATTAAGCTTATTTATTATTAATTTAATCTTTTCTTTACTTTGCTCAAGACATCCAAAATTTGGAAACATTTCATTTTGTGCAATAAATACAACTGGCAGAGATATATTATTGAGAACATTATTCAAAGAATTTCCAAAATTAGATTTTGCCGTATTCTCATCAATAATAACTAAATCTGGAAACTTTTGTAAAAATACATTAATAAGATTCAAGGAATTAAAGCCAGCATTTAATATTTCAACATCATTATCTTTAGAAAAAGCCCTAACGAAAACCTGCTTTATAAGACCTTGAATATCAATTACTAATATCTTCATTGTTATATTTTAATATTTTTAACCTTTAAAACCAAAAATCTGTATTTTAGATTTTTTTATCTTATAAGCTTAGTTATTGCATCTATATCAACAACTAAAGCCAAACTTCCATCACCAAGTATAGTAGCTCCAGAAACCCCTTCCACTCGAGAATAAATTTTACCCAAAGCTTTTATAACAGTTTGATGTTGCCCTAAAACTTCGTCAACCACAATACCCATTTTCCCACTATTTGTGTTTACAACAACAACTTGCTCACTAAAACTCTTCACATCAGAAATCTGAAAAAACTCTCTAAGCCTAATAAAACTAATCATACTACCCCTATAATTCATTACATTGCCTTTAGTCTCAACCCCATCTATTTGAGAAATTGACTTATTAGATTCTAAACAAGACTCAACATTAGAAAGGGGAATAATAAAGTGCTCATCTTTTACTCTGACAAGCCAACCCTCAATAATAGCCAAGGTTAATGGAAAAATTAATTTAGTTCTAGTATATTTGCCAAGCTCACTTTCTAGTACAACATGTCCTCTTAAGGATTCAACCTGCTTTTTAACAACATCCATACCAACTCCACGACCTGATATATCAGTAACAGAACTTGCAGTTGAAAATCCGGGCTCAAAAATCAAATTATAAGCATCAATATTTGATAAAGTTTTGGCAACTGAGTCAGAAATTATATTACGCTCTACGGCCTTTTTAAGTATTTTATTCTTATCAAGACCTCTTCCATCATCTTCAATAATAACAATAACAGAATCCCCGGATTGACAAGCTGAAAGCTTTATAGTCCCTTGGGGATCTTTTCCTAATTTTTCTCTCTCTTCAGAGGATTCAATTCCATGATCTATTGAATTTCGAATTAAATGAACCAAAGGTTCATTAAGCTTTTCAATAATACTTTTATCAAGAACAGTATCGCCTCCAGAAGCACGATAAAGAATTGACTTGCCAAGGTTAGTAGACAAATCTTTTACTATTCTTTGAAATTTTACAAACAAAATCTCAATAGGAACTGTTCTAAGCCCTGTTGTGTAATCCCTAAGCTCATTTATCAGTAAAGAAAATTCTGCTGAGATTGAGTTTAAAATATTACTATTCCTATTTTCAGCTTCTTTTGAAAGCTTTGATTGTATTGTGACAAGTTCTCCAACAAGATTTACCAAATGGTCAAGCTTTTTAGAATCTACCTTAATACTAGCAATATTAACCTTACTTCTAGCACTATCATCTTGAACATTAAATCTATTTTTATCTCCATTGAAAAAGGATTTCCCAACAACTTCCGATTTTTTAAATGAAGAATTGGCAAGATCTTTAGTGCTTTTGTCCGGTCGCAATAAATTAAAATTTTTAAGACCTACATTATCGTCTTTATCTGAATCCAAACCTTTATCCAATTCTTGAATATCAATTTTTGATTGAGAATCCAAAAATATAAAAACATCTTTAATGTTTTCTCTACTCTCTTCTGTATCTAGCCTTATTTCCCAATAAACATAAACATTATCAGGGGAAATAAGCTCTAAGTCGGGAATATTATCTACTTTAGCTCTAACATGGCCACTGCCCAAATCAATCAACTTGCTTAATAAATTTATAGGCTTGTGCCCATGAAACAAAATTCCTTTAGCAGGAGAAAAAAGAATTTTGTAACTCTTAAATTCAGATCGCAAAGCCTCATCATCAAATTTATTGTCTGAAGTTGCTTTAACAGACTCTTCTAAAACAGAACTGTTGTCAGACTTTGAAAAATCATTTTCTAAAGCTTCTTGAAAAGCAACCTTAAGATCAGAAGTCTCAAAAACCTTTTTAATTTCATTTACCAAAAACTGCTTGCGCTTGGAAAAGTCAACCTCAGAAATTACTTCATCGCCTTCAATAAGCTCCCTAATAAAATCAACCGACATTAAGGTAGCATCAATAGCGGCTTGATTAAAAGAAGCCCTACCATCTTTTACAACATCAAGAACTGTTTCTATTTCATGAACAAGCGATGCTGTAAAATTAAAGCCAAACATACCAGAACTTCCCTTTATGGTATGTAAATTCCTAAAAATAGAATTAACAATGTCTTGATCTGAGCTTACCTCAAGATTGAGAAGTGCTTGTTCAATATCTGAAATATTTTCTATTGATTCTTCCTTAAAGGAATTCTTAAATTTATCAATCACATCACTACTATCCATAAGCTTTCCTTAAACTCTAAAATCCAATTAAATTAAGCCCTAAATCAAAGCTGTCAACATCTTCAATATCTATCAAAAATCCGCCATATATTAATGAACTCAAAACTTCATCGGATGGATACTCAATTTTTACAAATAAATTTCTATTTTTAGCATATTTATTAGATGCATACAAAATTTGGATAAAAGTAATATCTATTTTTTCAACGTTTGAAAGATCAATGGTAAGAGTATCTCCTTCTTTCATTTTTTTAAAAATATGCAACAAATCTTCTTTTACCTTGAAAATACTATTTACTACAAGCTCTCCTTCTGGCCTATAAATCATTATTAAAACTCCTACTGCTGCTGATATTCGGGATCATATATTGTTGTATTTTTGAATCTAGAAAGCTCTCTAACGTCAAATAAATTTTCTACATCTAAAATAATAATAAACTTATTATTACTCTTGCCAATTCCTGAAATAAATTTTGAATTAAACCCTGATCCAATCTTGGGAGCATCATCAATACTAAGTGGATCTAATTCAAGAACTTCATTAACATAATCTACCAAAATTCCAAGATTAAACTCATCTCCCTCGTAAACTAAAGTCAATATAATAATATTTGAAATATTAACACCTTTATTTTTATTTTTATCATCCTCATCAACTACACGATCACTCATTCCAAATTGTTTTCTAATATCAATTATTGGAACGATTTTACCCCTATTGTTTATTATTCCTGCCATATAATTGGGGGTCCTTGGGATTTTTGATATCTTAGTATATTCCAAAACCTCAACAACATATTTAACCTCAATAGCATAAAGCTCGTCCAAACTAAATAAAAGATACTGACTTAAAGAATCTTGTATATCTGGATCTATACCCATAAACGCCCCTTTAAATGCAATTTAAATCGCAAATAGAATACTAATATCAAAATTAATATTACCTCATATATTAATAAATACAAATTAGAAATTAATAAAATTTAATTTCTAATAAACAGTAAAATAAACAATGTTAGCAGAATTCTATCTTATAATTTAGACATAAAGTTGTGATTTAATTTAAATTTCACATAAAAAAGTTAACAGTGCAAAGTAAAAACAAACTAATCAAATTATTAATAATTGTTATATTATTTTTCAATGTTGAAAATATTTTCACAAACGAAAAATCTAAAAACAATATAGCTAGTCCAGAAATAGACAGCTTAAAAACAAAAATTAAATTTGGCTTTATTTTGCCCTATCCTACTGCAATAGAATTCAGTATTAATAACTTTGATATTGGGGTAGGAGTAACAATATTTAGTGTCTCAGAATTTTTCCCAAAATCACCAATAATACTGCTATTTAAAACATATTTTGACTATATTTTCTTAAACTTAAGAATTAAAAATTCAAATTTTATCTTTTTCTTAGGATCTGGCCTATTTTTTGAAATAGGAAAAATTACAAACCCAAATTTAACAAATGTTTTTTCTGGGATTACCTATAAAATCGGAGTGGGTTTGCCCTTAGGAATAGCATATGAAGCTTATTATGACTTTATTGAATTAATAATAAAAACAACGCCATCAATTTTTATTGGCCAGTTACCTAATGGAAATTTAATATTCCCAATAAAAGGCAACTTCTCTATTGGCATAAAATGCTCTCTTAAGATATAGTTTTCACTTTTTAGATAAAAAAAATTATTGAACTAAAATTGGATAAAAATGTTTTAAAAGCTAGATTATTGCACTTAGGAGATAGCAAAATAATGCAAACAAAAATAATTGTTATGTTAATTATTATTTTATTAGCCCCAATATCAGGATTTGCTAATTCAAAAGACTCTGCAAGGGGTACATTTGGAGTAGGAATTATACTCCCATTACCAATTGCTTTAGAAATTAGTATGGGCAACTTTGATCTTGACATTGGTCTTTACAGCGGAGTAAATAATTTATTTTTAGATTGGAAAACGCTGTTTATAGCATTGGATTATATTTTCTACACATATGTATTCCTGGGAACTGCTAACATTTTGGATTTTTCAGTTGGAGCTGGGGGTTATGGAACAATATGGTTTTCAAGATTTGGCGGCAGTAAATCAGGCTCTGGACCAATGAGCATTGGAGCAAGATTGCCTTTGGCTTTAAACCTTGCAGTATTTAGAAAAAAATTCGACATATTTTTACGAATAGCACCGGGACTTGGAATGAATATTTGGAGCAATGGCGTTGGATTTAGATGGGAAATATTCGCAGGACTAGGAATGAGATTCTGGATTTTTTAACAATTATTCTTTTTTAAAGAATAATTGTTAAAAAATCAAACCACTTCAAAATATCAAAAACTAAATAGCAAAAGACTTGTTTTTATTGTTTTAAAATTTAAGAATAAAGTATGACAAAAAAACAAAATTTAGGAGACAATGATGAAAAAAATTTTCATATTATTCATCATGATTGCAAGTATATCTACAAATAGCTTTGCAAGAGATTCATATTTAAATAGAGGTATTGGTTTTGGAGCAAGTGTTGGAAATCCAATTATTAACTTAATAGTCTCATTTCCTTTCATTGACTTTGAAATAGGCTACGGTGGTAGCAATGGAATAAATTTATCAGGCCTTAAACTTGAATCAAAAACTTATGATTTACATCTACTAGCAATAGCAGCACTTGATTTCATTTTTACAATATCTTTGATTGAAAAATTAAATTTAGGAATTGGAATAGGAGGAAATCTAAGCTTATCTTCTCACACATCTAAATTAATAAATATAGAATTAGGATTTGGAATGAGAA
This sequence comes from [Borrelia] lusitaniae, assembly GCF_030440365.1. Lineage (GTDB taxonomy): Bacteria > Spirochaetota > Spirochaetia > Borreliales > Borreliaceae > Borreliella > Borreliella lusitaniae. Next base: position 576,326 of record NZ_CP124050.1, on the reverse strand, counting down.
TTCCATTGGCTATTTTTTACGACATTACAGAAAATTTAGAAATAGGTATAAAAATAGCACCTTCAATAGAATTCATCTCAAACACAAGATCTCTTGCAAATCACAAAACCTACGCGGGCATAAAGTCAAACTTTGCTGGGGGAATATTTGCTAAGTACTATATCTAAATCCCAATGCTAAAATATTAAATTTACTGCCAAGCACTGTGAAAAAATTCACCTCGTTTTGAGTCTAATCTTTCAAAAGAATGAGCACCAAAAAAGTCTCTTTGTGCTTGAATTAAGTTCGAAGGCAAATAATTAGTGGAATAAGAATCTAAAAACGAAAGGCTTGCATAAAATGCCGGCAATGGAATCCCAATTTCACTAGCCTTTGAAATTATTCTTCTCAAAGATTTGTGATTATTTTTTAATACATCTAAAAAATAATCATCAAAAAGCAAATTAATAAGATGGGGATTTTTATCATAAGCTAATTTAATTTTATCTAAAAAACTGCTGCGAATAATGCAACCTTCTCTCCAAATTAAAGAAATTTTACCCAAATTCAAATCCCAACTATAATTCAAAGATGCACTCTTAAGCATCATAAAACCTTGAGCATAAGCTACTATTTTTGAAACTAAAAGAGCATAATAAAGATCTAAAATCCAGTCACTAAGCTCAAACTCAAAAGAAGCGGTATCCATCTTAAGCAAATCACTAGCAATAATCCTTTCGTGTTTTAACCCCGACATAAATCTTGAAAAAACGGATTCAACAATTAAATTTACAGGCATACCGGATTCAAGAGCATCAATGGATGTCCAAACACCAGTGCCTTTTTGATTTGCAACATCTAAAATCTTATCAACTAAATATTCATTATTTTCTTTATACCTAAGAATCTTAGAAGTTATTTCTAACAAATACCCTGAAAGATCGCCTTCATTCCACTTTTCAAAAACTTCAGAAATTTGTAAATTATCTAAATTGAAAGCTTTTTTCATGAAAAAATAAACCTCGCTGATAAGTTGCATATCAGCGTATTCCACTCCATTGTGTATCATTTTAACATAGTGTCCAGAACCATTCTCTCCAATATAAGTCGAACAAACATCATTGTTTTTAGTTTTAGCTGCAATTTTATTTAACATAGGCTCAAGAATTTCATAAGCCGATTTACTTCCTCCATACATTAGCGCAGGACCAAATCTTGCTCCTCTCTCCCCTCCAGAAATTCCAAGCCCTACAAAATAAATATCCTTAGCAAATAATTCTTTTTCCAATCTCATTGTACTCTTATAATGAGAATTTCCACCATCAATAATTATGTCTGATTTATCCATAAGAGGTAAAATTTGTTCAACAACCTTTTCTACAGCCGAACTTGTTACCATTAAGATGATTTTTCTTGGAATTTTCAAGCTTTTAACAAAAGATTCAACATCTTTAAAACTATTTATCTTTTTATGAGAATTTTGTTTAATAAAAATTTCAGTTTTTTCACTATCTCTATTGTAAACAGAAACATTAAAACCGTTATCAGCAATATTTAGAGCCAAATTACCACCCATAACGCCAAGACCATAAATTCCTACATCCATTGCATTCTCCTTGATTCTAATTTTCTATTTTAAACAAATTGCTTTATTTATTATTTTTAGATTATGTTATATTATAAAAAAAGTAAAGATTAAATTGAAAAGGAAAATTTGAATGAAAAAACAATTTGATACAGAAGTAAACGATTTGCTTTATTTAATCATTCACTCTCTTTACTCCCATAAGGAAATATTTTTAAGAGAATTAATATCAAATGCATCTGACGCGATTGATAAACTCAAGTTTTTAAGTTTGACAAATGAAAAATTCAAAAACATTGCTCTAGAACCAAAAATAGAAATATCATTTGATGATAAAAGTATCCTAATTAAGGATAATGGAATAGGGATGAATGAAGAAGATTTAACTAATCATCTTGGTGTAATTGCAAAATCAGGAACTAAAGAATTTATTAACAATTTAAAACAAGATGAAAAAAAATCTGCAAGTTTGATTGGCCAATTTGGAGTTGGATTTTACAGTGCATTCATAGTATCAGAAAAAGTAGAAGTTATATCAAAAAAAGCACTAGAAAGCGATGCTTATGTTTGGTCTAGCGACGGTAAAACAGGATATACAATAGAAAAAGCAAAAAAAGAAGATTGGGGCACAGAAATAAAGCTTCACCTTAATAAAGAAGGGCTTGAATATGCCAATAAATGGAAAATTCAAGAAATTATTAAAAAATATTCAAATCACATAAATTATCCAATTTATATAAAATACAACGAACCTATCATGAAGGATGGGAAACAAGAGGGAATAGAAGAAAAAGAAGAAAAATTAAATGAAACCACCGCTCTTTGGACAAAAAATAAAAGCGAAATTAAAGCAGAAGAATACAATGAATTTTATAAAAATACAACCTTTGATTATGAAAATCCATTGATGCATATTCATACAAAAGCTGAAGGAAATTTAGAATATATCAATTTATTTTATATCCCAAGCAAAGCCCCTTATGATTTATATTACCCAAATACTAAACCTGGGGTAAAGCTATTTATAAATAGAATCTTTATTACGGATTCTGAAGGCAGCTTGCTTCCAAACTATCTAAGATTTATAAAAGGAATTATAGACTGTCAAGATTTACCACTCAATGTAAGTAGAGAAATTTTACAACAAAATAAAATTTTATCTAAAATAAAATCATCTTCTGTAAAAAAAATACTAAGCGAGCTTGAAAAGCTAAGCAAAAAAAATCCTGAAAAATTTTCAGAGTTTTCTAAAGAATTTGGAAGATGTATTAAAGAAGGTGTTTATTCTGACTTTGAAAACAGAGAAAAGCTTATATCATTAATAAGATTCAAATCTTCAAATGTAGATGGATTTGTGTCTTTTAAAGATTACAAAGAAAGAATGAATGAAGACCAAAAAAGCATTTATTATATAACAGGTGGTAAAGAAAATATATTAAAAGAAAACCCAATAGTAGCCGCTTATAAAGAAAAAGGATTTGAAATTCTAATCATGGACGACGAACTTGATGAGGCTATTTTAAATCTAATTCCAGAATACGAAGGATTAAAACTAAAAGCAATAAACAAAAATGAAACTAGCAATGAATTAAAAGATGAAAATTTCAAAAAAATTGAAGAGGAGTTTAAAGATACCCTTGCAAAAATAAAAGAAGTTCTTAAGGATCATATAAAAGAAGTCAATCTCTCGGCAACATTAATAAAAGAGCCTTCAGCAATAATAATTGATAGTAATGATCCAACTTACCAAATGCAAAAAATCATGCTCTCAATGGGACAAGAAGTAAAAGAAATTAAACCAATACTTGAATTAAACCCTAATAATAAAATAGTCCAAAATTTAAAAAATTTAGAACATGAAAAATTAGAAAAAATAAGCATTCTTCTTTTCGAAGAAGCTCTACTAACTTCGGGAATGCCTAGCAAAAACCCAGGAAAATTCATAAACATAATAAATGAATTTCTAGAAAAAAACTTGTTATAATTAAAAAAAGAGAGAGTTTTAAACTCTCTCTTTTTACTTTTTAACTCGCAACACTAAATCTTTGCCTGCTGTAACAGGTTTTGTTTGAGATATTTTATGTCTAATCTCTTCTGTCAAAACAGTTGACGACAACAAAATATATTCGTTATCATTTTCAAGCCTTCCAAAAGAATATTCTATGCTTGAAACCTCATCAGAATTTGCAATAACAACTGGAGTAATAACAGATTCTGAATGCTCCTTTAAATATTCAAGATCAAGCCTAATAATAACTTCGCCTTGCTTAACATTAATGCCTTCCTCAGCAACTCTTGTAAAACCCTTACCATTTAAATTAAGAGTATTAATTCCAAAATGGACAAAAATTTCAACGCCCTCTTTAGTTTCAAGACTAAAGGCATGATTAGTTTTAAAAATTTTACCTATTTTCCCGTCACAAGGCGCTAGCAACTCATTACTTGTTGGAAGAATTGCAATTCCATCACCAACTATTTTTTCAGCAAACGCTTCATCGGGAACCTTATCGATTGACATAACTTTTCCACTAATCGGAGCAATCAAATCCAATGTAGCGGTTTTTTTAAAAAAATCTAAAAACCCCATAACTAATCTCCTATAAATTTATCAAAATAACTTAAAGTTTCTTGCTCAGAATAACTATTTAAAACCCTATTTGCCAATTCTTCCAATTCCATTATTGTGTATTTTTTAAGCAAATATTTAATTCTAAGTGTAGCACTAGGAATCATGCTCAAAGACCTAAATCCAAGACCTACAAGGATTAACGCCCCAGCATCATCTCCCCCAAGCTCACCACAAACAGACACATCAATTCCAGAACTAACTCCATCATCAAGAACCTTTTTGATTAATTTCAACACAGCAGGATTATACTTGTCATATAAATTTGATATTTTTTGATTACCACGATCAACAGCTAAAACATATTGGGTTAAATCGTTAGTTCCTATGCTAAAAAAATTCAATTTATTGGCAAGTTTAGAAGAAATTAAAGCTGCAGAAGGAACTTCTATCATGCAACCCACTTCCAAATTTTCATCAAAAGGTAAATTTCTAGATTTCAAATTAGTTTTTGCATTATTCACAAAATATTCAATCGTTTCAACCTCTTCATATCTGGTAAGCATAGGCACCATTAACCTTATCTTTCCATAATGACTAGCCCTAAAAATAGCATTAAACTGTGCTTGAATTAATTGCTCATATTCCTTATACATCCTAAGTGCTCTAAACCCTAAAAAAGGATTCTCCTCTTTTTTAAAATTAAGATAAGGAATTTCTTTATCACCACCAACATCAAGAGTACGAATCGTAACAATCCCTTTTTTTTCCATTGTATCTATAACTTTTTTATAAGTTTCAAACTGCTCATCTTCTGTTGGAGGTTGTAAAGATCTCATATATAAGAATTCTGTTCTAAAAAGACCTATTCCTGCAACTCCATACTTATTAACATAAGTAATATCAACAGGTGTTCCAATATTTGCCTTTAAAAAAACCTTTACGCCATCTTTTGTTTCAGCATCTTTGTCTTTTAAAGAAAAAAGCTCTTTTTCCATCTCTGCTTGACGCAAAATCTTACCTTTATAAAGATCAAGCTCATCAGAAGAAGGATTTTTAATAACAATAGAAGATATTGCATCAATGACTATCTTGTCGCCATCTTTTAGCGCATCAATATCTAACAAAGTCATAACAAGCGCTGGAAGCCCCATTGTTCTTGCCAAAATAGCAGCATGAGAAGTTTCTCCTCCAACTGCGGTTAAAAACCCTTTAACATAATTTAAGTCAAATTGCATGGTATCAGATGGGGTTAATTCCTCGGTAACAAGAATAATATCTTTATTAATCTCAGAAAAATCAGTTACTTGACCTAAAATGGTAGAAATTAATCTATTCCTAATGTCTTTATAATCAGACGCTCTTTCTTTTAAATAAGGATCTTTATAGTCTTCTACGCTTTTAATCAAATTTTCAAACGCTAAATAAATAGAATAAGCAGCACTATAATTTTCCTTTGTAATAAAATCAATAACAAGCTCAGAAAGTTCATCGTCTTCAACAATCAACACTTGACCTTCAAAAATACCCCTCTTATCATCTCCAAATTGAAGCACGGCTTTTCTTTCAAGATCATTAAGAGATTTAATTGATTTTGCTTTAGCTTTATTGAATTTTGATATCTCGCTATTAACTTGAGAAAAGTCAATTTTTTCTCTACTTACAATTTTATCAAAATTTTTTCTAATACAAAAAACTTCTCCAATGCCTATTCCTTTGGATATTCTTTTGCCCGATAAAGTCATAACTTAAATCCTTCCAAAACTCATTCCTTAAAAGATTCGATAAGCTCTGCAAGCTCTGAAGCAGCAATCTCCTCATCTTCACCTTCAGCACATATCAAAAGCTTTTTACCTGATGACAATTCCAAAGTTTGAAGCCTGAATAAACTCTTCCCGCTAACAGACTTTCCATCAGATTCTATTGTTATCTCACTAGAATATTCTTTAGCCTTTTTTACAAAAGTTGACGCAGGTCTAACATGTAAACCATTTACAGCCTTAATAATTGCTTCTTTTTTTACCATAAGTACAGAAACCCCTCATTATAAATATTATTTTTTTTTGATTAACTTTTTACATTATAATACATAAAAATAAATTATATATTCCCTTTATATAAGAAATATAGCATAATAAAAACAGTAATTAAACTTATTTCAACCATTAAAAATTAAAAACTCATTAATATATCTAAATAAAAATTCTTTATGAGCTTTAAATTTCTCTCCCCTATTTTAAAATTTTTAGAATCTCTTATATTTTTATCCAACATTTTAAGAGAATTTTCTATCTCAAAAAATGAAAGCGGCAAAGATTTATTCAAAAGCAAAATCTGAAAATCCTTTATTACGATCGCCTTATCATCATAAAATATTTTCAACAAAAAATCATTTATAATATCTCTTTTTATGTTTAAAAGAATGCATATAAAGATAATATCTGTTTCTTCTAAAATGTCAAAAGACAAGGTATTGAAAAATACTTTATGATAAAAGCTTCTATTCCATAGATTCATCATTGGAAATTTAAATTTAGTAACAAGAAAAGTATTTCGGTTTGCAATATACTCGGCTCTATTTAAATTATAAGCACTAAAAACATAAGTTTTTTTGGTCAAAACATTTTTAAACTCAATTTGCGCATCAAGACTTAACAATAAAGGATAAATATCAAAAACAGTGTTTTTATAATAAAACCCATTTGCAAGGTTAATGCTATTTAAATATATTTTATCATTAAATTGTGAAATAAACTCATAAAGCAGACTTGGAATATTTTTTTTGCCAATCTGGAGTATCTCATTGTAAGTAACACAAGGTCCCATCTCAAGAAAATTACCCCTTAAAGACACCTTATTAAATTTTTCAAAATTACCAACAATAAAAAAATTGTCAACAGGCGTTTCTCTATTAAACAAATTAGGATTTTTTTTAAAATCTAGCTCATTATAAATAATATAATTATTTAAATTATTGTTAAATAAATTAGATAGTGTATTAAAACTTTCAGGATAATAAACCTTAACATTAACCATTTTTTCTGTACAATTCTTCAGCTTTCAAATAGAGAGATAAAAAAGTATTAATATCCATACAATTACATTTTAATGAATTTCTATAACCTAAAATATCTGATTTGCTTACAATCTTGTTTTCCAAAAAGTAATAAAACAACAAAAAATTAGCTTCAAAACAATTACTACAAAAATTAAAATCGTCTTCTAATAAAATTTTTTGCATGTATTGATAAAAACTTTTTTTCTTTAGCCCTTCAAGAGTAACTACACTGCGACCATTTAAAATAAAAGCAGGAATTATATTAGAATAAACAAGTCTAAAATCCAATAAAATTAGAAAAAATCTGTTATTAACAATGTACTCCAAACTATTACTCTTGGCAAAAAAAATAGAATCTAAAAGACTTCTAGTAGCTAAAGAGAGACTAACCTTTTTTGAAATACTCTCTCCGTTTAGATTAAAATTAATTAATATCAATTTTGACACTCCAACTATTTAAAATTTCTTCAAAATCAAGAGGCGTACTGCTTGCATTAAAATCAAATATCTGAATCAAAGCAGTTCGAATTGCAGAAACAGAAACGATAAAAAAACTTCTAAAAGAAAAAACAAACTCGCCATCTTCAATAAACTCTAAGCTTAAACAATCTTTAATATCGCAATTTACATTAGCACTGCAAAATACATAATCAACTGCTAACCCAAATATTGTATGAATTCTTTTGTTATTTAACTTAAGCTTGGCAAATTTGCCTTGCTCTACAAAAAAGCTTACATTGCTAAAAACAGCGCTAAGAGAATAAAATTCAAATTTAAGCTCAACAGAACATCCAAGTATACAGTCATTAACATAGTCAGTAGCTATTTTTTCTTTAAAAACAACGGGATATTCATTTATAAAATCTGTACTTATCAGAGAAGAAAAATTGTCCTTAATGTTTAAAATTGCTTTTTCAATCAAATAAGGATCTTTAAAAAGAAGACTATAAAAATTAGTAAAATCTAATACACTCTCATCTATTAAAAAATTTATACTGTCATAAGCTAGACCTAATGTTTTGGCCAAACTATTTTTCAAATAGTTACTTAAATTGTTGTCAACAATACTGTAGGGCAAAAATATATTTAATTCATCCTTATATAAGAGAGCAACAACATATTGCTCTCCACTTAAAAAATAAGTGTTTGAATTCAAATAAGCAAAACCAACTCCCCTGCGACTAGTATTAAAAATATCATAATTCTTATTAACACTTAAAACAGAAGATTTTTTTATCAAGGAATTCTTTAAATCCAATTTTTTAAAAATTTTAAAAAAACTATTGTGGTCACCTTTAATCTGCGTAAGCAAATAGCCTATTGGCTCACAAGACATTGATAAAGCAAGATTATAAAAATTGGAATAAATAAAATTATAAATAGAAGTTTCAAATGCTAAAAGATTGTCATAAAAAAATATGAAATCACTTTTATTCTCAACAAAAAAAATTTCTAAAAACCCATCAAAAAACAAATTTTTAAAAATATTATTAATAAATTTAAAATAAAATTTATACAAAAAATGTAAAGGTCTATTTATTACAATTTCCAAAATAATCTTTGAAAGTTTGTTATCTGCCAATAAACAATTAGAAACTGAAAAAGTTAAATTTAAATTATCTAAAATTCTAAAATGCCTTTTGTAGTAAACAACATTAACCCTTTTATTAATTTTTTTTGAAATTACAATGCCTTGCAAAATTGCATTAAAAGAAATAGGAAAAATATAACTAGACCAGTAACTATTAAGAGAATTAATTTTTATTTTGTCTTTATCCACACCAAAATTTTCACTAATAAAAAATTTCAAAAAAGAAATATTATCTACATTAGCATCAATAATTAAATTTTCAGAATCAAAAAATATTTTAACTAAAATAAAGTCGTCTGGAAAACTGTTATAATCACTAAACTTATAACAAGCATTAAGCAAATTGCAAGTTCCAGATTTTTTATTTTCAAATCCAGAAGAGTAATTATTATTCTCATCACCAATTCTTAGATTGAAAAGAACACTTTTTTCTGCTTTTAGCAAATAATCCAAATTATCTGAATACAAAACTAAGGGAATTTGACCTTCAAAACTTACTTTATTATCAAAAAGCTTTAAATTAAATTCATTAGAATCAACAAAATCTCTAAACTTTAAAGTTATATTGTCTTTATAACTGATACTAAAAATTGAACTTACATGTTCATCTGCAAGGCTAAAATCTTCAATAAAAGAATCTTTAACATTGCAGCAAACTGGCAAAGCCCAAAATTCATGTGCATCCACATTTGTCAAACTCACAAACTCCAACCAAACAAAAAAAATTAAATCAGTAAGAATCTATCATTGTATAAATAAAAAGGATTGAAAAATAAAACTTCAAAAACAGGTGACCTTACTAACATATGAAACAATCTTAAAGCAACTTAATAAGAAATTCACTTAAAAACTAACTTGAAATTAGTAACACCTGCTAACAGAAATAACACCTCCGGTGATTTCTTATCACTTTTTTGATAAATGGACAAACTATGATAACATTATAAATTATAGATGTTTTCTAAATAAAAACAAGGACCTTATGAATAAAACAAAAAATCGAAGCTTTAGGTATTTTATAATACTTTCTTGCATATCATTATTTGGAGCTAATAATAATACAATAAGCTACTCTAGCATTGAAATTCCCTTAGAAGACTTAAGTGAGGAATTTAAAAATATTGAGAATAAAAACGATCAAATAAATACCTCAAACAATTTAAATAAAAACATAGTTTCTTATAATGACCCCAAAAAGGGTAAAGATCTAAAGTTGCCAGAAAATATAAGAGGCAAAAATCTACTTGAAAAAAGAATGGATGAAAATGATCTAAAATCTATTATTGAAAGTTATGAAAATAAAATTAAAAATATAGAAAAGCTTTTAAAAACCAAAAATCAAAAAGAATCAGCAAATAAAAATAAAAAAATGGAATCGATCGAAAGAAAAGCACAAAAATATGAAATGTTAACCAACAAATTAAAAAATGAAATAGCGGAAATAAAAAAGCTCCTTAACAAGAAACCTAGATCTAAAAAAGATGAAAATTACGACAAAATAAACATTAAAAACATTGATGATGATGACGATTTCGAAGAAAATTATGAATATGATGATGAAATTGAAGAAATAAATGAAGAAAACTACCCTTCTAATGAAGGAATAATAAATAGTCTAAAAGAAAATCGTAATAGAAACGAAAAATCTTATGCTATTAATGAAAAAAAATTTGATGAACTTGAAGACAGGATCAATGATAATGAAAATACTATCTTAGACTTGCAAAAAGAATTAAGAAAGTTTAGAAAAAAAGATGACTCAGATAAAAACTTAGAAGAAATAAAAGAAAATCTATATTCAATAGGAAAAATAATAAATGACCTAAAAGACAAAATTATCACAAACGAAACAACAAACAAAGAAAATGAAAAAAAAATAAGAACTGATAAAAACAAACTCAAAAAATTAGAAGATAAAATAGAGGAAAATGAAGAAACTATTTTAAAACTTCAAAAAGAATTAAACAATTTTAAAAAAAAAGAAATTTCTCAAAAATCTTTAAACGAAGAAAGTTTAATTCCAAGTATTACAAACAAAAATGACGACTTAAAAGAAAGTGACAAATTAGAAAAGAAATTCGTAAGCCCTATAGAAAAAAATGAAAGCCAAAACCTAGAAGAAAGTGCTAAAAGCACCCCAAAAATCACTATGATCAAAACAGCGGATTTTCAAATCTACCCTGACACATACCTTAATAACTATAAATTTAAAGAAAAAGGGAATCAATTTGCACTTAAAAAAGAAAACACATACTATATTGAAATAAATCCAACTAATAATTTAAATGAGGCTTTAAAAAATCATGAAATAATCTCAAAATATAAATTTGAAAATTATTTCATTAACCCTGCTTTAAAAAATAAAGAAGAATTTTTTAGAAACCTAATAGAAGTCAAAAATATCCATGAACTGGGGATTATGTACAAAAATCTAAAGCCTGAATTTAAGCAAATAAAAATAATTAAATAAAATTTAAACCCTTTTAAATACTTAATCTAAATAGCTCTTAATCTCTTCAAAAGAAATGATTTTTATATTCAAATTCAAAGCCTTTTCAAGCTTTGATCCAGCTTTTTCTCCTACAACAAGAAAATCTAAATCTCTAGTCACGCAAGTTTTGAAAATTGCCCCTTTATTTTTTAGCTTGTCAATAACAATAGGCCTGGAATAACCATTAAAATTTCCAGTAATGCAAAACTTTTTACCAACTAATAACCTGTTTTCATCATCAATCAAAATAGACTCTTCCATTTTAAATTCTAAATTTTCAAAAAATTTAAACTTATTAAGCATTATTGAATCATTAAAAGCTTCAATAATATTTGAAGCAATTTTTTCTCCTATACCTTTAATTTTCAACAATGTTGAAAAAGCAAAATACCTATCTTGACAAAGCCTAAAAAGCTTTGAAAATGAATTTAAATTATTAAGAAATAATAACCTTATTGTGTTTTCTCCCAAATCTTTAATTCCCATGCTAAGAAGCAATTTACTAAATGGTTTTTTTTTGCTAGCTTCAATTGAACTTATCAAATTATCTACCTTTTTACCTTTAAATCCTTGAAATTTAATAAGTTTATAAAAATCAAATTTATAAAGATCGATTTCTGAAGAAATAAATTTATTCTCAAAGAGAAAAGAAATAGTCTTATCAGAAAGCCCTTCAATATTCATACAATTTTTACTACAAAAATATTTTATTTTCTCAACTACTACTGAAGGACAATTATTATTTATGCAAAAAAAATGTGCCCCTTCTTTTACTAAAAACGTTTTGCAAGCTGGACAATTATCAGGAATCTTAAAAAATCCTTTTGACAATTTATTTATTACCATTTCAACAGCAGGAATTACATCTCCTCTTCTTGAAACTTTAACAACATCACCAACATTAAGATCAATAGATATTATATAATCTTGATTGTGCAATGTTGCATTAGTAATAAAAGCCCCTGAAACAAAAACTTTATCAATATTGGCAACTGGAGTAATTTTACCACTACGTCCAACCTGAACAACAATACTATTTACCCTACTAACACCTGAAAGCGCTTCAAATTTGTAAGCCATTGCCCATTTAGGATGGTGCGAAGTATACCCTAATCTTTCTCTTAAGGAAAAATCACTAACTTTGAGAACAACTCCATCTATTTCATACTCAAAAGAATTTCTTTTTTTTGTTAAATCTGCTATGTAATTTAAAACTTCTCTAATTGAACTTTTTTGATCAAAAAATCTAATCAAAGGATTGACTCTAAAGCCCAGTTTCTTAAGCCTTGCAATAGCCAAATTATTGGTTTTAAACTCCAATCCAGCATTCAAAAAATCATAAATAAAAATGTTTAAAGGAAAATTAGCAACCTCTTTACTATTAACCCTTCTAAGTATTCCCGAAGCTAAATTTCTAGAATTAGTATAAGGCTTTTCTAAAAATTTATTTATTTTCAAAAAATTTTCTTTAGCAATATAAACCTCGCCTCTTAATACTAAATCAACCTTTTCATCAAGAAATAAAGGAATATGCCTAATGGTTTTAACGTTTGCAGTAACATCATTGCCAAATTTTCCATTGCCCCTAGTGAGAGCTTTTTCAAGAATGCCATCTTTATAATAAAGAACAATAGAGCATCCATCAATTTTTGGCTCAACAGAAATATTAAAAGAATTGTCAAAATCAATCCTATCTATCCAAGATTTTAGCAAATCAAGATCGTAAACCTTGTCAAGACTTAATATAGGAACAGAATGTTCAATCTCTTTAAAGTCATTCAAAAGATCGCTGCCAAATTTAAAAGTGGGAGAATCTAAGGTCTTATACTCAGGATACTTACTTTCTAACTCTTGAAGCCTTAAAATATGCTTATCATATACAAAATCTTCAACACTGGGCAATGAATCGGCATAGTACTCTTTGTCCCACTTTCTGATCAACTTCTTCAAGTCTGCAATTTCTTGCTGTATTTTACTGCTCATAGGGTAAAATTTAACATATTATTTATTATTTTATCAAATAATCTAAATTCAAAAAAACCATCCTTTTTATTATATAAACCATAAAAGAACACCAAAAAAACATAGTATTTCTACTTATGCTTAAATTACAATAATCTTTAAATAAAAATATCAATCAAAAAAACAACAATATTATAAAAATGTGAATTATATTTTAATTGTCGTTAAAGATATTTTAATATGCTAAAATGAATAAAGGAGTGTTCGTTTGAAAGAAAGCAAAAAAGCTTTAATAGCTGATGACTCACTTTTTATGAGAAAAAACCTAATAAAAATCTTAAAGCAGTTAGGATTTGAAGAATTTTTAGAAGCCGAAGATGGAATTCAAGCTGTTAAAGAATTTGAAAAACAAAATAATATTGATTTAATAACACTCGATATAACAATGATGGGAATGGATGGAATTACAGCTCTTGAGAGAATGTGTGAAATTAATAAAAAATTGCTTAAAAAAGTTAATATATTAATGGTTACAGCCATTGGAAAGCAAGAATTAATACAAAAAGCTTTATCTCTTGGAGCTAGGGGATACATTACAAAGCCTTTTACAAAAGACCAAATAATAGAACAAATTAAACTTTTAGATTAGAGGAAATTTTGATAGGAAAAGAAAAAATATATAAACAAACACAAATAAACACATCAAGCCCCCTTTCAATATTGATAATGCTTTATGAGAAAGCAATACAGGATTTAAAAGTTGCCAAAGAACTTATAAAAGATGGGGATTGGCAAAATACAATTAAAAGTAATGAAAAAATTTTTCATGCACAAGAAATCATTACTGAATTAATGTCAACCTTAAATTTTGAACAAGGTGGAAACATCTCTGCAAACTTACTCTCAATATACTCGTTTCTAAATAAAGAACTAGACAATGTTCTTTTAAAAAAAGAAATACATAAAATTGACAATGTTATAAAACAATTGCAAATATTAAACTTTACCTGGAAAAAGTTAAGCAAAAAAGAAAATAATGCTAGTAACCATAAATTGGGAATCAATATTGTCGGCTAATGAAATTTTAAAAAAATATTTTAGCAATTTATTATTAGAATTAAAAGAATTAAAATCAATATTAATAATAGAAAGTAATGAATTGCAAAGAGAAGATATAAGAATATTAAATGTAACTAATCCTAAAAAAGATTTAATCTTAGAATCAATAAATAACTATTATAAAACAATAAATGCATGGTTAAAAACCCAAAATCAAAAATTGGATAATTTCAACTATTTGATTAAAGAAATTAACCTGCTAAAAGAAGAAATATATATTAAATATCAAATTTGTTATAAACTATTACAACAAATTGCAAATACAAAAAGAAAAATTCCAAAATTTAAAAAACATCAAAATCGTATTACGGTAAGCAGTTTACCTATAATGTTAGATATTAAAATATGAGAGAACTTTACCTAATTGACGCACTAAACATAATATTTAGAAATTATCACGTAATGAAAAACTATCCACTGTTAAACACACAAGGAGAAAATGTAAACGCATTTATTGGCTTTTTTAAAACATTATTTTTCATAATAAAAGAAAAAAATCCCGAAAATTTGATTATTATTTTTGACTCAGAAATACCAACTTTTAGAAAACAAAAATATCCAAACTACAAAGCAACAAGAGATGCGCCTCCGAATGATTTAATACCTCAAATCGGATGGATAAAAGAAGGCCTTTTAAAAGCAAAAATACCAATCTTTGAGATCGAAGGCTACGAAGCTGATGATCTTTTAGCTAGTTTTGCAAAAAAAGCTGCACAAAATAACTATTTAACTTACATTATTTCTCCTGATAAAGACTTACTGCAAACAATGTCAGAGTGCGTAAAGATACTTAAAATTGAAAACAACGACTTTGTTGAAATGAACAATGAGTACGTAATAAAAAAATTTGGAATAAATAGCTTTCAAATAAAAGATTATTTGGCTATTGTTGGAGACAGATCTGATAATATACCTGGAATAAAAGGTATTGGACCAAAAGGAGCAGCAAATTTACTAAAAGAGTTTAAAACCTTAGAAGGGATATATTCAAATTTAAAGCTAATAAATAAAAAACATCAAGAAATTTTAATCAAAGAAAAAGAAAATGCTTTTTTAAGCTATGACCTAGTAAGTCTTGAAGAAAATTTAAAGATTCCAGAAATTGAAAAATTTGAATTGAAAAATTTTAGCGAAGAGCTAATATCTTTGTTTGAAAAGCATTCAGCAATTAACCTAATAAAAACTTATAAAAAAGATATCTTAAAACAAGAAAATGAAAATTTAGGTCAAAAAAACCTATTTAAGCCAGAACCTACTACTAACAGCCTAGACACCCTAAATACAATTGAAACGGAAAATGTTAAATACCATTCAATAACAACAAAAAAAGAGCTTGACAATTTAATAGAAAGTCTTAAAAAAGCTAAATACATATCAATAGACACAGAGACATCTTCGCTTGACACCTACACAGCAAAATTAATTGGGATTTCCATTTCATTTAAAGAATTTGAAGGTTACTATATTCCAATCGAAGCCAAAGGAAAAATTTACATAGAAAAACATTATATAATACAAAAATTTAACAATCTCTTTGAAGCAAACCCAAAAATAATTGGTCAAAATTATAAATTTGATTATAAAATACTAAAAAATAATGGGTTTAGCCCTATACCACCGTATTTTGATACAATGATTGCAGCATATCTTATTGACACAAACTCAAAAGTATCGCTTGATTTTCTTGCAGAAAAATATTTAATGCATAAAAACATTAAATATGAAGATATAATACAAAAAAATGACAACTTCGCAAATATATCTCTAGAAATGGCAAAAGATTATTCATCTGAAGATGCTGATATTACATTTAGATTATTTAATATATTTACTGAAAAATTAAAAAAAGACGGGCTTGATCAGTTGATGCACGAAATAGAAATGCCTTTTAATAATGTAATTATAGAAATGGAAGAAAATGGCATTTACCTTGATAAAGAATATTTAAAAGAATATGGAAAAGAACTTAGAAAAGAATTAGAAATAATTGAAAACGAAATAATAAAAAGCATAGGAATTGATTTTAATCTAAATTCTCCAAAACAAATGCATGAAATTTTATTTGAAAAATTAAATCTAAAATTACCAGAAAAAATGAAAAAGGATTCAACTGATATCAAAGTGCTTGAATCTCTCATAGGACAACATGAATCAATTAAAAACCTAATAAAACACAGACAAATTGCAAAACTTAAGAGCACTTACACAGATAATTTGGCAGAACTAATAAACTATAAAACAAACAGACTGCACACAAGCTTCATACAAACAAAAACAGCAACTGGTAGAATAACTAGCATAAATCCCAACTTACAAAACATACCAATAAAAGATGAGAAAGGAAGAAAAATAAGAAAAGCATTTAAACCTGAAAATGGAAATATTTTCATTTCAGCTGATTATTCTCAGATTGAGCTTGCCATACTTGCTCATTTATCACAAGATGAAGCCCTTATTAAAGCATTTGAAAACAATAAAGACATTCATACAGAAACTGCTTCTATTCTTTTCAAGTTGGAAGAAAAAGAAATTACTCCTAACTTGAGAAGAATAGCAAAATCTATTAATTTTGGAATAATTTATAGAATGTCGGATTTTAGACTTGCAAAAGAACTAGGAATTAAAAAAGAAGAAGCAAAAGGATTTATAAACTCTTACTTTGAATCTTATCCAAAAATCAAAGAGTTTATAATAAATCAAATAAACTTCGTAAGAAATACTGGATATAGCGAAACCATCTTAAAACGAAGAAGATATATAAAAGAAATCAATAGCAATAATTATCTAGAAAGATCTGCCGCAGAAAGAATAGCAATAAATAGCATAATTCAGGGGAGTGCAGCTGATATCATGAAAATTGCAATGATCAAAGTATTTAATGAATTTAAAAGTAAAAAAATGAAATCAAAAATATTACTACAGGTACACGATGAAATGCTCATTGAATCTCCCATTCAAGAAGAAAATGAAGTGAGAAAAATATTAAAAATTATGATGGAAACCGCTTACACATTAAATCTACCTTTAAGAGCAAATATTGAAACGGGCAAATCATGGGGAGAAATCCATTAATCATTGGAATAACAGGAAGAATTGCATCTGGCAAAGATACTGCTTCTAAAATAATTAGCAATAAATATGGATTTTACGAAATAAATGCAGACAAACTTGGACATTTAGTTTTATATGAAAAAAAAGAAGAAATAGTTAAAATATTTGGTAAAAAAATATTAAATGCTAAAAACGAAATAGACAAACTCTTGATAAGAAATCTTGTATTTAATGACAATGAAGAATTAAAAAAGCTTGAGAGCATATCTCATCCAATCATACTCAATAAAATAAAAAAAATTCTACTTGAAAATCAATCTTCAAAGATAATAATCAACGCTGCTTTACTTTTTAAAATAAATTTAGAAAAGCTTTGCGACTATATAATTGTAGTCAAAGCAAAGACCCCTATAATAAAAAATAGATTATCAAATTCTCTGCCAAGCATTGACTCAAATATAATTAATAAAATACTCAAAATTCAAAAAGATATTTTTTTTAAAAAAAACATTATAAACTTAAGAATAATTAATATAATTAATAACAAGAATTATAAATACCTAGAAAAAGAAATAGAAAAAAAAATGCAGGGGATAATTAACTATGAAAGATTTAAATGAAAACAATGACAATAACAAAGGATTTTTTGTAGCATTAACTTCGATTGCAACGGTTTGTATCATAATATTTCTTGGGACAATTATTTTCTTTCCAAACAAAAATTTGGCCTCAGAACTTGCAGAGAAGAATATTGTTTTAGAAGAAGAAAATAAAGATCAAAGCGCCTTAGAAAACATTGACCAAAATGAACAATCTTTAAAGGTATCTGAAACTCCAAATGAAATAATCATAGATTTAACACAAGATTTAAATAAAGAAAAAAAACCTGCAGCTCAAAAAGCACCTAATACCTCTCAGAAATCAAAAGTTGTTGAAAAATCTCAACCTACAGCTCAAAAAGCACCTAATACCTCTCAGAAATCAAAAGTTGTTGAAAAATCTCAACCTACAGCTCAAAAAGCACCTAATACCTCTCAGAAATCAAAAGTTGTTGAAAAATCTCAACCTACAGCTCAAAAAGCACCTAATACCTCTCAGAAATCAAAAGTTGTTGAAAAACCTCAACCCGTAGCAGAAAAAGCTTTAAATCTTGACAACATATACGACCCCAAAACAGAATATTACATACAATTTGTATCACTCTCAGACCCAATCAATGCAGACAACTACATTCAAAATTTACTCAAATACAATATAGTTGCCAAAATATATTCTGCAACAGTAGATAATAAAGATATTTATAGGGTAAGATCTGGTCCTTATAAAACAAAATCAGAAGCAAAAGCGGATTTTAAAAAAATAATAGGAATAAGCGAATTTAAAGAAACTTATATATTACCCGTTAACAAATAGACTGTAATTATTAATATATTTTTGATATTTTTCTAAATATTCTTCATGAACCTCGATAATAGGTGAAACAATGTGCTTAATCTTTATAAGCTTTAAAAAAGAATCATTTAAACTGCCAAATTCTCTTAAAGCACAGAATGCTTGAATCGCTCCCCCAATAATCTCTGAATGCTTGAAATCAAAAATCTTTAAATCTTTGCCAAGAATATTTGCTTTTATTTGATTTAAAAGCAAATTATCAGAATTAGACCCACTAACAAAAATGCTTAAAATTTCTTTTTTATAAGCTTTTAACTCTACCAATCTGTTATAAAAAGCAAAGCATACAAACTCAATTATTGCTAAACCAATCTCTAATGGGTTTTTAATGCTACCAAAAATTCCTTTACTTAAATCTTTGCAAAGATAAGGATCTAAAATAAATAAATCATTAAAAAGTTTAATTTTGCTTGGATAAAAGTACACATTATTTAAAGTAGCACTTTTAATAATCTTTTTTAGAAGTAATTCAAAAGTCAAGCTTTTTTTATAAAAACTGTCTTTTAATAATTGAATCAAATATCCAAAAGGAACAACTCTTCCAATAATAAAATATCCTTCTAAAAAATAAGGATATTGCAAAAAAAATCCGGGTAAATATGCGCTTGATACAAAATTAAACCCTTCACTTGTGCCCATCCTATCTGACACAATTCCCTCTTGAAAAGCACCGCTTCCCACCAAAACACTCAAATAGTCTGATCCCGCATTAACTACACTAATTCCGCTATTTAGCCCAAATTCAACTCCTGCTTTATTAGTTACAACACCAACATTTTCCCCCATTTTTATAAACGGGGGGAATTTGTTTTTATCAAGCCCATATTTTTTTATCTCTAAATCATCCCAAATAAAAGGAATATACTCTATGCTTGGCAAGCTTGTAAAAAGTTTTCCTGTAAGCAAATAAATAAAATATTCAAAACAAGAAACAAAATAGCTTATTTTAGAATATGTTCCTTTTTCAACAGTACTAAGTACATAGGGCAAAAATACAGACCTACCTCTAAAATCAGGTTTAATTTTAAGAGAATTCCAATGTAAAACTTCCAAAGGAATTAAATTTGAATTTAAAGCAATCAAACATGGTGAAATACCACTAACAGAAATGCAATCTATTTTGCTAGGCTGAAAATTGGATATGGCTTTTTTAAAAGAAAAAAGCCATATATTGAAGTCAAAATTTTCGAAATCAACATCAAAATAATCTGAATAACTAATATCAATATAACTTAAAACTCCATTTTCAGAACTAATTAATGCTGCCTTTAAAACACTAGTGCCAATATCAATACTAAGAGCATTCATAAACTAACCTTTGGTAATCAAATTTTGAATATCATCCCTTCTATCAAGAATTTTTTGTAAACCAACTTTATTATAAATTGCAAATATTGCATTAGCAAAAAGATGTGCAACATTAGTTTCATGATACCAAGGCTTATTTATTAATTCATCATTATGACAAACAGCATTCGTTCCAATTATTTTATAAAAATACCCTTCCTCATAAGCTTTGTCAAAATATTTAATAGCATCTCCATTAAAAAACGGTAAACTAATCCCACATATAATCTTTTTAGCACCCATGCTTTTAAGCAATTTCATTGCCTTAATCAGAGTGCCCCCAGTAGCCAACATATCATCGCTCATAAAAACATTCTTACCTTCAACATCTCCTAAAAGCTTGGTTACAGAAATATTTGAATCACCAACATCATTTGAAACTCTTGAATAATCCCTCTCTTTATAAAGCAAAGCAAGGGGGCTCTTAAGACTTGATGCAAAAAATTTATTCCTACTTACAGCACCTGTATCAGGTGAAACAATAACTAAATTAGAATCTCTAATGTCGATCAAATCCTTAAGAGACTCAAAGATTTCATAAGAAACGTTTAAATTTTCAAAATAAACTTTTCTAAATACATTCTCAATAGCCTTTGAGTGAATGTCCAAGGTTAAAATATGCCTAATGCCCAACTCTTCTAAAAATCTCCCAATAAGACTTGCCGTTAAACATTCTCTTGAATGTTTTTTATCTTGCCTTGAATAAGGATAAGATGGAATAATAACACTAACAGAGCTGGCTTTAGCCTGTATACAAGCATCTATTGTTGTCATTAAATTCATTATATGATCATTAACTGTCATAATGATTTTTTCATTACCATTTATCTCAACTTCATAAGTATTGGCAACATCTTGAACAATAAAAATATCCTTATTCCTAATTGTTTTTAAGATTTCAGTTTTAAATTCGCCATTGGCAAATTTAACAAATTTCACAGGAATTTCTAAAGGCTCTTTGCTTTTAAGAGTAGATAAACTAAGACCTTCTAAAAAAGGAGATAAAATTTTTTCAAGCTTAAAAATTTCTTCCTTTGAGACTTTAAAATCTTGACATATGCTATCTAAAATATCATTTTCAACATTTACAAATATTCTCTCAAGCTCTTCTATTACCTTACTAGCAAAAACTCTACCCCCAGGACAAGCAATAATTCCTATTGATTTTTTTTTAAGTAAATTCACCTAATTCCTCGTTTTTTTAAACAATATCTTAACAATCTTGATTTGATAATTAATATAACTTATACACACAAAGATAAGTAAAAATTTTTAAAGCAAGATCATTAAAATGTTTTAACTTTAACAATAAAAAAAATCAAAAAATCCTATTAATAGCAAAAATAAAAACTATGCATAATCCTAAAAACAAAATTGACTTAAACTACACAATTCCAAATTCAAACCCTATTCCAAACTTGAAATCAGAAAATTTAGCATTTTGAATATTCCAAACATAATAACCTTCAAGAATTAAAAACGAGAATGAAAGTCTAGCACCAATATCCCAACCCATTGTTCCCAATTCTGCTAAAACAGAATCTAGAGAAGAAGTAACTATATTAATCTTAGGACCTGTGAAAAACGCCAAAGCCAAAACAAAAAAATCTAATTTTGTATAAAATCTCGGCGCTATTGCCATAATAAACGAGAAATTTTCATTTGCGGTTCCATCTGAACGCTTTATTGCTTTAAAAAGGTTCATATCAAACAAAAGCTCAAATCCAACCGAAATAAAATCATCGAATTTAGCACCAAATTGAGCATAAGTCCCATATCTCATTCCAGCTTTAGCAATATTGGCTAAATCGGCAAAGTTTTGAACTATTTCTTCTTTTTCTATTGGGGATAAATTTTGCTTAAGCTTTGAATTAATATCTAAAGCCTCATTGTAAAAGCTTGAAAAGGGACTAACGGGAAAAGAAACACCACCACCAAAATTGAATTCAAAATTGGTGTCTGCAAAGCTATTTGCCCCAAGAATCCCAAACAAACATAAAATTAAAACTTTAAGCTTCATCATATACAAACTCTCCTACAAAAATTTATGAAAAATAAAACAGGGTTTATATTGCATACCCTATTATATAATCCCTATTATATAATAATTACCACAAAGTAAAAAAGTAAACAGTAAACAAAAATTAAAAATTTAACTCTTAATAACAGAAGAAACTATTTCTTCTGCACCACTTGGTATAAGATGGTTTAGCTCTTTATATCTTAAAATATATTTTTTTGCATTTTTTTTGTCATTTTTCAAATGATAAATGTAAAAAATATTAAATAAAGCCTCTTTATTTGCAGGCGCAAATTCTAAAGTTTTCAAATAATAAATCAAAGCATTATCTAAATCATTTTGCTTGAAGAGTAAATACCCCTTCAAATTGATTAACAAAATATTTTCTGGATCTTTTTTTATAATAGAATTAAGTTTTAACTCAGCCTCTACATATTTTTTTAAATTAATGTAAGCTAAAATAAAGTTATAAGTTGAATCATCGCCAGCATTAATATTAAATTTAATAGATTTTTCATAAAGTAAAACAGAAGTCTCGTCATTACCAAGCTCTTCATTTAATTGAGCAAGCTTATAGTATTCACCTGATATGTTTTGATATTCCCCAACAATAGAGCTGCAAGACAAAATAAAAAAAATAATAAATGGCAATTTATACATAAAAAACTTACTTGAATCCTTAATAACATTTAAATTATTCAAAGCAGTAAAATAGTACTAAATTTAATAATAATCAAAATACAAAACTTCAATGCTATTAAATTTTAAAATCAAACAAACCATATTGATGATTATAAAATAAAATTTATCACACTAAAAGCCAAGCATAAATAAGCCCTTCTGCTTGAAAACAAAAGGGCTTTTAATAAGATTATCTAAAAAATAAATTAAAGCTTTTCTTGATCATATTTGTTAAATATATTTTCTGTTAAATATTTACCAACTGATCTTTTGTCCTCAACAAGTTTAGATATTACACTAAAATGCCTTGGTTCAATCTTAAAATATTTATAAGCTCTTCCATCCTTGAAAAATACAGAAAGCTCAGACACAGAAGAATCATAACCTACCTGTGATATTTTGCTCAATTCATTAGATATTGTTAAAGTTTCCAACTCAAATTCCTCCAAATTAATTATCTTAGGAGTATAATAATAAAGTAAGAGTTAATTCACTAAATAAAAAATATTAATCAATAAAATCTACTAAATGATATATTCCCTAAGATAAGGATATACATTAATTCAATTTTAATCAAGTAAACTGCAAACATCATTTTGAGTACTTTAAACTTCAAAATATCTTATAACATAAGATACTATAAGATAGATTTTTAAAAAAAAATTTTGTAAAATTACTAAGATAGTTAATCTTTTACTCATATATCATCAGGAGGTACAATGTCTAATGGACTACAATAAATTACGAAACATAGGTATTAGCGCTCACATCGACTCAGGAAAAACTACCCTTACAGAACGCATTCTTTTTTATTGCAATAAGATTCATGCAATTCATGAAGTAAAAGGCAAAGATGGGGTTGGCGCAACAATGGACTCAATGGAACTTGAAAGAGAAAGGGGAATCACAATAGCATCAGCTGCAACTCACGTTGACTGGAAAGATTTTCCAATAAATATTATTGATACACCCGGCCACGTAGATTTTACCATTGAGGTTGAAAGATCTCTTAGAGTGCTTGACGGAGCAATATTAGTCCTTGACTCTGTTGCTGGAGTTCAATCCCAATCAATAACTGTTGATCGACAACTTAAAAGATATAGCGTACCTCGCCTTGCATTTGTAAACAAATGCGATAAAACCGGAGCAAACCCATACAACGTAAAAGATCAACTGAGGTCAAAACTTGACCTAAACTCCGTTTTAATGCAAATACCAATTGGATTAGAAGACAAACATATTGGAGTTGTGGACCTTGTATTAATGAAAGCCTACTATTTTGAGGGAAAAGATGGAACAGAAATCATAGAAAAAGAAATACCCTCAGATCTCTTAAAAGAAGCAAAAAGTAAACGAGAAATAATGCTTGATACTCTTGCCGACTTTAATGATGAACTTATGGAATTACACATGGAAGAAAAAGATGTCCCTATTGAAACAATATATAATGCAATAAGAATAGGAACATTGGCTTTAAAATTATGCCCTGTATTTATGGGATCTGCTTATAAAAACAAAGGGGTACAATTACTCTTAGATGCTGTAACCAGATTTTTACCATCCCCTCATGATATAAAAAATACTGCTCTTGACCTCAATAATAATGAAAAAGAAATGGATCTTAAAATTGACAACGACCTTCCAACTGTTGCTCTTGCATTTAAACTTGAAGACGGACAATACGGTCAATTAACCTACGTCAGAATTTATCAAGGAACTTTAAAAAAAGGACAAGAACTTATCAACTCAAGAACTTCTAAAAAATTCAAAGTTGGAAGACTTATCAGAATGCACGCAAATAATACAGAAGATATTGAATTTGGAGGAAGTGGCGACATTGTTGCTTTATTTGGAATAGACTGTGCATCAGGAGATACATTTTGTGATCCATCGATCAACTATTCAATGACATCAATGTTTATTCCAGCCCCAGTAATTTCTCTTTCTGTAAAACCAAAAGACAAAAAATCTGCTGACAACATGGCTAAAGCTCTTGGAAGATTTACAAAAGAAGATCCAACATTTAAAACTTATATTGATAGTGAATCAAACGAAACAATAATTCAAGGCATGGGAGAACTACACTTAGAAGTTTACATTGAAAGAATGAAAAGAGAGTTTAAAGCAGAAGTAGAAACCGGAATGCCTCAAGTAGCCTATAGAGAAACGATTACAGGAAAAGCTGAATTCAACTATACTCATAAAAAACAATCTGGGGGAGCTGGCCAGTTTGGACGAGTTGCCGGGTTTATGGAACCTCTTAACAAAGAAGGAGAAACATACGAATTTGTTAACCTAATAAAAGGAGGAGTAATCCCAACAGAATACATTCCATCATGTGACAAAGGATTCCAAAAGGCAATGGAAAAGGGAAAGCTAATTGGTTTTCCAATAGTTGATATAAAAATTACAATAAATGATGGCCAATATCACATTGTTGACTCATCTGATATTGCATTCCAATTAGCAGCAATTGGTGCTTTCAGAGAGGCTTACGAAAAAGCAAAGCCTACAATCCTTGAGCCAATAATGAAAGTTACCCTGGAAGGGCCTACTGAATTCCAAGGGAATATGTTTGGACTTTTAAACCAAAGAAGAGGAATAATAACAGGCTCGCTAGAAGATGGAAGTTTTTCAAAAGTTGAAGCTGAAGTGCCTTTAAGCGAAATGTTTGGATTTTCAACAGTTCTTAGATCCTCTACCCAAGGAAAAGCAGAATTCTCAATGGAATTTTTAAAATATGGAAAAGTTCCAAATGCCATATTTGATGAACTTCGCAAAAAATTCAACGATCAAAACAAATCTTAATAACAAATAATAAGGAGGGTTTATTATGATTGATTTAACACAAGAAAAACAAGAAATATTAATAAAAAATAGATTTTTAGCCAAGGTTTTTGGACTTATGTCAATTGGGCTTTTAATTTCAGCAATATTTGCATATGCAACCTCAGAAAATCAAACAATCAGAGCAATAATATTCTCAAATTCAATGTCATTTATGGCTATAATACTTATACAATTTGGACTTGTATATGCAATAAGCGGCGCTCTTAATAAAATATCAAGCAATACCGCAACAGCTCTTTTCTTGCTCTACTCAGCACTAACAGGAGTAACATTATCTTCTATATTTATAATTTATACACAAGGATCAATAGTATTCACATTTGGAATTACTGCTGGAACATTTCTTGGAATGTCTGTTTATGGATACACTACAACAACAGATCTAACAAAAATAGGAAGTTATCTAATAATGGGCTTATGGGGAATCATTATTGCATCTCTTGTTAATATATTTTTTAGAAGCTCAGGGCTTAATTTCCTTATATCTATTTTGGGCGTAATTATATTCACAGGATTAACAGCTTATGACGTTCAAAATATTGCTAAAATGGACAGAATGCTACAAGACGATACTGAAGTAAAAAATAGAATGGCGGTTGTAGCCTCACTTAAGCTTTATTTAGATTTTATAAATTTATTCTTATATCTTTTAAGATTTTTGGGCCAAAGAAGAAACGATTAAAATAATAAACATTTTATAAAAAATTTAATCAAAAATGAATGCTTTAACTTAACAAGCATTCATTTTTAGAGGTTTCAATGAGCATAGATAGCTTAGAATTTGAAGAAAGCAACACTCAAAATGTAATAAAAAAAAATTTTGAATTTGAAGGATATATTGAAAGCAATAAGCCAATAATAATAGAAGGAAAACTCAAAGGCTTAATAAACTCATCAAACTCAATCTATATAAGAGAAAAAGCTAATGTTGAAGCTGAAATAAAATGCGAACATTTGCTAAATCATGGCAAATTAATAGGAAATATTGAAGCTTTGAAAACAATTAAAATATACAAAACAGGCAAATTAATAGGAAAGATTAAAACCAAAGAGCTTTTTATTGATTCTGGAGCAATATTTAAGGGAAATTGCGAAATGGAGGATTTTGAAGAATGAAATTTTTTCTTCTATTACAAATAACTTTAATTCTGCTATCCAATTCAAGCTTATTATTTGGACAATCACAGCTTAGAGAAAAAGAAGACTCTCTTCTTCTCTATAAAGAAGGAAAATTTAAAGAAGCTATTTTAAACACATTAGAAGAAATTCGATTAAATCCTAACAACTTAGATGCTAGAACAATATTGATATGGAGCTTAATAGCTATAGGGGAATACAAAAGAGCTGAAAAAGAGGCCATTATAGGTATTGGTATTAAAAAATATGACATAAGAATTATTCAAGCACT
Organism: [Borrelia] lusitaniae; assembly: GCF_030440365.1. Taxonomy (GTDB): domain Bacteria; phylum Spirochaetota; class Spirochaetia; order Borreliales; family Borreliaceae; genus Borreliella; species Borreliella lusitaniae. Next base: position 549,166 of record NZ_CP124050.1, on the reverse strand, counting down.
AGGAGAAGCTTACTTTTTCCAAAAAAATTATGAAAATGCATTAAAATACTTTCAAGAATATATTAGCCTTGATCCTAAAGGAGCAAGAATAATAAAAGTTTACAACTTGATTGCAGATTCTTTCTATGAGCTAAAAAGATATAATGAAGCGGATTTTGCATACGAACATGCATTGCGATTTACTCCTAATAACCAAAATCTATTAATAAAATTAGCAAGATCAAGAATAAATGCAAAAAATAAAATATTAGCAGAAGAAGCACTAATTAAACTCCTTACAATCTCTCCTAATAATCTAGAAGCAAAAAATTTACTAGAAGAATTAAAAAAAAGCAACAGCAAACCTTGACATTCAATTTATAAAAACTTAATCTTATTATTGTTATAAGATTATAAACCCGGGCTGCTAGCTCAAATGGTAGAGCAGCGGACTCTTAATCCGCGGGTTACAGGTTCGACTCCTGTGCAGCTCAATTGTTAAATACCTTTTTAGTATTAATTACCAATTTTATTACAATTTAACTTGACATTATTAGAAATTAAATATATCATTATTTTTGATGGTCACAAAATGACTTTCGGGCTCATAGCTCAGATGGTAGAGCAGCGCCCTTTTAAGGCGTTTGTCGTAGGTTCGAGTCCTACTGAGCTCACTTTTGTCCTCTTCGTCTATCGGTCAGGACTCCAGGTTTTCATCCTGGCAAGAGGGGTTCGATTCCCCTAGAGGATGTCTTCTTAAGAGAAACTTACATTTAAAAAAACATCCTTTCCAATCAAAATAAACTATTCAGGTATTAACAATATCTCTGCTCTTTCGTCAAGATTAATTTTCTTAAAAAATTTATTTATCAAATCTTTGCTTAAATTCGTCTCTACAAATTTAACGCCAAAATTATTTTTAAATACTCCATACCAGGATAATGATGACAATATATTTGAAATCCAATAATTATTCTTCTCTGAATTTACCCTTGTATTTTTAATATAGTTTTTCTTAACATAAGAAAAATCTTCATCATTAAAATCTATTTTTTGCCTTTCAATCATATAACGATTAACAGAATTTAAAACATTATCCAACTCCTTAGGCTCAGTAGTGAAAAAAATAGACAAAATACCATCGGAATCTGCATTTTTCCTTAAATTGGAGTCAAAAAAAGCTTGAATTGCATAAACACTAGACATTTTTTCTCTAATATTTTTTATAAGGCCATCTGTTAAAAGATCTGCTAAAGCATTTAAATTTAATGAGGTCTCTACTAAATAATTAAATTTAAAAGGATAAACTACATAAGCAAAGCCAGTTGTATTTTTTCCTTTCCTTACAACTATTTTATTAAAATTTTTACTGTAAGAGTAATCTAAATCTTTATATTCGTTTATTTCTTTAAAGTTAAGATTACCCAAATATTTCTTTGAATAAGCCTTTATTGTCTGAAGATCTGAGTCTCCAACAAAGACAAACTTAAAATTATTTGCATAAGTAAACCTTTTCTTATAAAGAGCTAAAATATTTTCTTTTGTAAAATATTGCAAATCACTATCTTTTATATCTTCAAATCTAGGATCATTATTGTTTAAAAATTTATTAATAGCTTTTTTAAAATGATAATCAGAACTATTTTCATTGCTCTTTATTAATGCTTTTATATTATTAACAACATTTTGTAAGAAAACATCATCTATTTTGGGCTGATTAAAAGTAAAATATATAAGCTCAAAAAGAATTTCAAGATCTTTTTTATCTGAACTTCCAACAATATATGATTCTTGAGTTCCAACACTAACACTTAAAGAAACAGCTTTGTCTGATAAATATTTTTCAATCTGTAATGCAGAATAATCACCATACCCCGAACCAGATACTATCTCAGGAACAAAAGATAAAACAGGAATAAGTTTTGAATCCTCATTTATTAAACCGCCCCAAGAAGTTGCACTAAAATCAATTACACCATTTTTTTGATCATTATATTTAAAATAAACTTCAACTCCATTTTCAAGAACAAATGATGAAATTTCATTTTCAAACTCATTTTCTCTAACAATATCTTTATTATCTAAAGACTTATTAAAAAATTTACCTTCAATTAAAGAATTCTCATAAGATTTAAACTCTCTTTTTAAAGCTATCTTTTGAAGATTGTCAATATCTTCAAAAGACAAAGTAGGATGCACTTTTCCATAATAAGAATAAAAAATTGCACAATTTTTTACATCAAACTCTCTTGGCACAAGACTATTTATTAGCTTTAAATCAAATTTTTCCAAATATTGAACAGAAAGATCATAATATTCATTCATATCGAATTTATTAGAATCATTAATAGCAATTTCTATTAAATCTTCAAAAATGGCCAATGAATTTGTTTTATCTATATTATTTTTACTCAACTCTAAAGATTTTAAAAATTGAGATCTAACTTTTTCAAACTCACCTTGAGTAAATCCAAATTTTCTTATTCTCTCAAGCTCATAAAAAAAGTCTTCTATTCCTTCCTTCAAATAATCTGGATTAAAGTTTAAGGAAATCGATCTTGCAACAACAATATTGTCATATGATTTAAATGAAAAAAAATCTTCATTTGAAACATCTTTAAAATACCTTACCCCAGCGGTATTTAATTCAGAAAATCTATTTTCAAAAAGAGCAGACAATAAAGACCTTTTAATACTGTCTGAAACGTCATCTTTGGTCTTTACAAGGTTGATAATTTCCTTTTTAAAAAACATTAAACTGGGATCCCCTGCTTCCAAATCTTCTAAAAGTAAAAACTTATCTTTAAGGTCTACATCTAAACTTACTTTTAGCTCTTCAATTTTATCGGTTGGCTTTTTCCAAGAAATAAATTGTTTCTTTATTTTCTCTTCAATTTCTCTAGGATCAATATCTCCTACCACAATAACACTTGCAAGTTCTGGCCTATACCACTGCTTATAAAATTTTTTGAAATCTTCTAACTGAAAAGACAAAATCTGCTCTTCAAGTCCAATAGGATTTCTAACTTCATAAATACTTCCACTTACCAAAAACTTATACATTTTTTCATAAATCCTACTAGGATAAGTTTCACCAAGCTTTTTTTCCTCAATAATAATATTGCGCTCTAGATCTATTTCTTCTTTCGTGAAATCGATTTGAGAAGCCCAATTTATCAAAATATTTATAGCTTCATCAATTTCATCTTTATTATTACCATCTGACAAATCAAGTCTATAATAAGTGAAATCAAAACTAGTAGCAGCATTAATATCAGCACCAAATTGCATTCCAAATTTTTTAAGAACATCAACAATAGAATTGCCTGGATAATCTTTTGTGCCATTAAAAGCCATATGTTCAAGATAATGGGCTATGCCCCTCTCATTATCTTCTTCATTAAGAGACCCTACATTAAAAACAATTCCTATATTAACAGCATTTTTTGGGGTTTGATTTTTATAAATGTAATATCTCATACCATTATCAAGGTTTCCCTTTACTAAACCTTGATCTAACTTTAACTCATTAGAAACACAGGAAAACAAAAAAAATAGAAAAATACTTGTAAATTTACAATAATCTTTAATTCTTTGATAATTCATTTGGACTTCCTATTCGTGAATTTATTTTTTCATAATAAATTTTATTTAATGCTTTTAAAATAGATGAAAATCCAAAATCATTCCAATCTTTTAAACTCTTTAGCTTAGAGACTGGAAATAGTTCATAAAATAAAAACAACAACTCTTCTTTGCTTAATTTTGGAATATCATTTAAGTAAACATTTTTATTAAAATCTTCAAGATAAACAAAAGGATTTAAGCGCTTATCTAGAAGAAATTTATTTAAATTAGGCATTAAAATGCTTTTATTATAAATTTCAATAGTAGTATATTCATTTGGCACATCAGAATAAAAATCATTATTCAAAAAAGAATCTAAAATAATAAATTTATTATCCTTAAAACCCACATTTCTTCCATCTAAAGTCTTTAAAAACCCATCTCTGCTCATATGAACCAAAGTATTTAAATCCTTTGTAGCGCTAAAGATAAGCCTTGCATTGTTATAGGCCTTAGATTGTTTTAAATGCTTATTACCACCTACTGCTAATTCTTTGTCATTTTTTAATAATAAATTTATATTTTTTTCTTTTAACGCCTTATAAGCTAATTCAATATACTCTAAAGCAAAACTATTTGATAAAGCAAATTGCTCTCTTTTTAGCAAATTAATAAGAAACATCAATTCTTCCTTTTCAAGACTACGGTAAAAATTAAAATCATTCAAATCAATGCCAAAACCAAAAGTAACGCTAAATATTAAATAAAAAATTGCAATGGTTTTTTTCAATCTAGCTTCCCCCTTTTAACTAGCTATGTCAGCCAACTCTAAAAAAACAGGACAATGGTCACTTCCCATTACTTTGTCTAAAATTAGAGATTGTTTAACATTTTTCTTAAAAAATTCATTAACAATAAAATAATCAATTCTCCAGCCCATATTTCTCTGCCTAGCTTTTGTTCTGTAGCTCCACCAAGTATAATAACCAGGCTCCTTATTAAATATCCTAAATGTATCCACATACCCTTTGTTTAAAAAACTATCTAGCCAAGTCGTTTCTTCAATATAATATCCAGGAGAATCTCTATTCAAATCAGGATTTATAAGATCAATCTCAGTATGAGCAATATTAAAATCCCCACAAATTACTACATTTTTTCCGCCATTTACAAGAAAATCCATAATATTCTCAACGTAAGATAAAAAATCGAGTTTATAAACAAGTCTTCTTCTTAAAGCTTGAGAATTAGGAAAATAACCATTAATCAATACAAAATCATCGTAGTATGCTATAAGACCTCTACCTTCATTGTCAAAAATTTCTTTTCCAAGTAAATTTACAGCAATAGGCTTAACTTTGGAGTAAATACAAACACCACTATAACCTTTAATCTTTGATTTTGAAAAATAAGAATAATAATTTTCAAGAATTAATTCTCTTGGCAACTGTTCTCTTAAAGCTTTGGTTTCTTGAACACATAAAATATCTGGGACATATTCTCTTACAAAATCAAGAAAACCTTTCTTTAAAACAGCTCTAATTCCATTTACATTCCATGAAATTAATTTCATAAATCCTCTCTAAAATTTAAATCAAATATTAATCTTTAATCCATCATAAGCTAAATAGATATTGTCTTTTTCTAAATAATCAAATTCTTCATGCATTATATCGTGTGCAATATGAGTAAAATAAGAAATTTTGGGATTAATTTTTTTAACCTCACAAATAGCCTCTGAAAAATTTAGATGAGCAGGATGAGGCTTAATTCTCATAGCATCTATTATAAGTAGATCTAAATTTTTTAAATAATCATAAGATTCTTCAGGAATAAATTTAACATCAGTAAGATACGCTAAATTACCTACCCTATAACCTAAACTAACTATCTCACCATGAATCAAAGGAATTGGCATTATCTCTAGACCTTTAAAAAAAATGGGCTCAAAATCTCTAATTACATTGGGAATAATGTCTGCCTTTCCACTTAAAGAAGGCTTGGATGAAAAATTATGCGGAAAAGCATTCATTATGTGAGCCATAGTAGTATCTCTAGCATAAACATTTAAAGGAGCACCTCGTGTATAAAACTTAATATCATCAAAACCCATAATATGATCATAATGCTCGTGGGTGTATAGCACTAAGTCGAGCTTATCTATATTCTCTCTTAAAAGCTGTTGTCTAATATCAGGACCTGTATCAATCAACAATTTGATGCCAGAAGATAACTTAAGAAAAAAAGAACTTCTCAATCTTTTATTTTTACTAAAACTTGAAGTACAGACTCTACAACTACAATTTAACATAGGAACACCACTTGAAGCACCGGTTCCTAAAAAGGTTCCAACCATATGTTACTACCTTTCGCCTGTAAACATAATCTATTTTAACACAACATTTTATATTAAACAAAAATAAACTAGCTTAATCAAAGCTGCTTTAAATCTAAAAAATTAAATTACCACTATTTAAATTAAGTAATGCTTTAAACTATTTTGGAAAAAACGCTTTTATGCTTATAATTATTTAAGGAAAAATTATTTTTATGGATACGCAAATTTATGAACTCATTTTCTTAACAAGCTTTAGCATATTTTTAATAGTAAATTTATTTAACTTTAAAAAAGAATTTACTTATGAAGACTACTTCATAATATTACCAGGTACATTTTTTGTAATAAATTTATACTTTACAGAAATCAACCCATTAATGTTACAAATTGGCAGTATATTCTTAATCTTTATGATAATCATCTTCTTTAAAAACATAAAAACAATAGTAAATAGAAGAAGAAGAGGAAATAATAACAAACCTACAAAACAATCAAAAGGAATATTTCTTTCAATTTTGCTAAAAACAATACTTGTAATGCCTGCTATTTTAACAGTTATTATTGCAACCATTTTTTCATACTTAGCACTTTTTGTAAATTATCCCAAAGATGAAAACAATGGCTATCAGATTGGATTCACAAGAATTAAGGATCAAAAAAATGATTTAAATTTATCAATTTGGTATCCTGTAAGCTCAACATTGGGTCTAAAAAAACAAAATCCATTTCTTTTGTACGAATTTAATCCTTTTTTCATAAACGAAATGAATTATTTACCAAAAAAGAATAACATATACAAAAAAGCCTTTATTAGTAATAACCAAAAAATATATGATTCTATTTTACTTATACTTCCTTATTATTCTCACGATTCAATGTTCAAATCCCTAATAAGCAGGCTTGTCAATAAGGGAAAAATTGTTTATTTATATTCACCAAAATATAAAAATATGAAAAGTTACGATTTTATTAAAAATAGTCACAAAAGTATATTTAGCTATGTAATCAACAAAAGCATTAGCTATTTAATTGAACCTGCCAATATCCTTAATGAAAAAGCTGATATCGCATCTACTGAAAATGAAATTCAAAGAATTATTGAACTAGTAAAATCAAGTCAAAATTTGAAATTTTTAAATTTAAAAATGAACCTTAATAAACTAACGCTCATTACACTAGGAAATCAAGCAAATGTTGCCAATTTTATACTTGCAAAAAATGCAAATATAACAAAATATATCAATATGGGGGGCAAACCACAAACAATAAGAAATTTAAAAAACTTACAACTAATCCTAAAAGAAAATGAAAAAGAAGCTCATGCAAAAGCTACTAATACAAATTCTATAAAACTAGTAGACATAAGTAATATTGCAGAAATTTCTGATCTTATTTTTAGCAGGAATTATTTAAAAAGCTTTAATTTTCTAAATAACAAAAAATCAATGCTATCAAGATTCAATTCTATAGTTAATGAAATTAATAAATTCATTGAAGAGGAAAAATAACAATGATAAAAAAATTCTTGCTATTTGCAATGATCAACATATTTCTAGCCAACAAAGCTCATAGTAATGAAGAGGTAATCGAAATAAGCACTGAAATACAAAAAGAAAAATATATTCCCTTTTTAATAAGTAGGGGAAAAACTAAGCTGGAAGACCTTGTAAGATATACTCTAGAAATAAATCCAGAACTTGACAAAAACTATGTAAACACTATTGCTAAAACCTACATAGACGAATCTTTGATTGAAGGAATTAATTACGACATTGCCTATGCTCAAATGCTACTAGAAACAGGCATTCTCAAATTTAATGGAATAGTCTCAAGAGATCAATACAATTTTTCAGGAATAGGCGCTACTAATAATTTTACAAAAGGAAATTCTTTTTCTAATATTAAAGAAGGAATTAAAGCTCATATTCAACATTTAAAAGCTTATGCATCAAAACAAAATATCAACTCAAATATGGTTGATCCCAGATTCTATCTTGTTAAAAGAGGATCTGCTCCAACAATATACGATTTGACTGGAAAATGGGCAAAAGACAAATTTTACGATAAAAAGCTTAAAAAAATATTATTAGAACTATTAGAATATAATAATGCAAATAAAAGCTAAAAACTCACTATATGATTTTCTAGAAGAAATATATTCAAAATACAATAAAAAAAAATTTATACATCCCGATCCTTTAGAATTTTTATACAGGTATAAAGAAAAAGAAGACATTGAACTTGTAGGGCTCATTAGTTCTTCATTGTCACTTGGAAGGGTAGAAAAAATTTTAGAAGCAATAGAGAAAATACTCAAACCACTTGGCAAATCCCCTTCTGAGAACCTTAGGTTGGTAAATGAAAAAGATTTAAAAGAAATGTTTAAAGGATTTGTTTATAGATTTTTTAAAGAAGAAGACATTGTAAGACTGCTTTACACCCTCAAAATAATAAAAGAACAGCATCATACACTTGAAAATCTTCTTTACAGTATTTATTATAAAAACCAAAATTTAATACTAAGTATAGATGAACTAATAAAACATATGGAAAAAATAAATGGAAGAGAATTTGGGATGTTACTTCCAAAGCCTTCAAGGGGAAGTTCTTGTAAAAGACTTTTTTTATTCTTAAGATGGATGATACGAAAAGATGACGTTGATTTAGGAATTTGGAACAAATTTAGTCCTAATAAACTTATAGTACCAATGGATACTCATATGACAAACATTGCAGCAAAACTATTTAAAATCAAAGAAATAAAAAACGTAAATCTAAAAAGAGCAATAAAAATTACAAGCTATTTTTCAAAAGAAAATAACCAAGATCCTGTAAAATACGATTTCTCTTTAACCAGATTTGGAATAAATAGAGATTTTAATAAAGAAAAATTACTAAAAAATATTGATAAACTATAAAATATTATTTAAAAAACCTTTAAAATAGAAAATACTTAAATCATTAAAAAAAACCAATTTATCATAAAAAGGAAAATCTATGAATAATCTTAAAGAAAAAATAAATGCTTATAGCAAACTAATTTTGGGATCTTGGCAATTTGGAGGAGGATATTTTAAACAGGTTAAAAAAGAAACCGCAAAAAAAATATTAAAAAAAGCATATAGTCAAGGAATTAGAAATATTGATACTGCAAAAGCTTATGGAAATGGAATTTCAGAAAAAATAATTGGCGAAGTAATATCAAAGGATCCAACAATAAGAGAAAATATTTTAATTGCAAGTAAATGTTACCCAATAGAAATTTCAGAATATGTAAAAAACTTTAATGAAAGTCTTGAAAATTTAAAAACCGATTATATAGATATTTACTATATACACTGGCCTAAAAACGATTTTGACTTAAGACCAATTGCATCATTTCTTGAAGAAATGAGAGCAAAAGAAAAAATAAAATATGTGGGTGTAAGTAATTTTGAAATATCACACATGGAAAGCATAAAAAAAGTTTGCAAAATTGACGTAAACCAAATAGGATATAACCCTTTATTTAGAAATAAAGAAAAAGATGTAATTCCTTACTGTGAAGACAACGATATTGCCATCATATCATATTCAACAATTGCTCAAGGACTTTTATCTAAAGCTAATATAAAAGACAAAACCAAATTTAATAATAATATAACAAAAAAATTGATACTTTTTAAAAAAGAAATTTGGCCTTATACCTTAAAAACCATAAATAAACTTGAAGAAATAGCAAAGAGAAATAACTTAACAATTTTAGAATTAACATATTCATGGCTTAAAAAAACACAAATAAATGGATTTATAGTGGGTTTTAGCAAAGAAAATCATGTAGAATCAAACTTGAACTCATTTAAAGCAGACATTAATGAAGAAGTATACAAAGAGATTACATCAATTTTAGATAATTTTAAGCAACAAACAAAAAATTTCCCAAATTTATTTAACAAAAAAATTTAAAACTTCATAAAAATAAATATTTCAATTAACAAATTTAAAGACAATTAGAATTTCCTAAAATTCTAATACCTTCTACAGTTAAATAAATATTAAAAATAAACTCTACCTCAATTAATGGCAAAAGTAAATTCGCATTACCACCAGTAATTATCAAACTAAATTCTTTGTTATACATCTTTTTAATATCACGATAAACACCTTCTATTAAATACTTATATTGATAAAACAAACCGCTGTTTACACTCCCAGATGTAGTTTTCTCTAAAAGATTACTCGGGGTGCTAATCGGAAACTTTTTCAAAAGATAGGCATTGTCTAATAAAGAATTAAAATTTATCAAAGGACCAGAATTAATAAGACCACCAAGTATTCCGTCCTGCCTACTAACAGCAAAAACGGTACAAGCTGTTCCAAGATCAGCTACTAAAACATTTTCTAGTAAATAATTTTCAATAGCAGCAACAAGATTAGCAAAAACATCTGAGCCTAACAAAAATTTACCACTTTTGTAAGGATTAAATGTTAAATTATAATTTAAATCAAAACTAATAAACAAGGGCTTTATCTTAAAAAAAGAAAAAATGACATTTTCAAGTATTCCATTAAGAACAGGGACAACACTACTTATAAAAACTTGATTTACATTAAAATCAAAATTTTTTTCAAAAAAACTATAAACCTCATCATGCCTTAACATAAGATTTGTTTTCATTTTAATAAATAAATTAACTTTATTATTTTTAAATAAGGCAAAAGCAATACTAGTATTTCCAATATCAATTATCAATTCTGATAATAAAAGCTTATTCATAAATATTTATTTTTTTTGGAGTTTTGTCAAATCTTAATAAAAGATTAAAGATCTTCTTTTTTTTAGGCGTTGCTTTAATAACTAAAATGTTATTCAAGGGGTAGTACTTCCAACCATCAGAATATATGTAAAACTTATAATCTGTAAACCAATCAATTTCCCTAAATCTAACTAAAGTTGGATTTAAAATATTTCCAAAAAATATATAATTTGAATAATTAATCTCTTGATCAAAATTAAACTTAAACTCAGTACCAGCAATTTCACGATTTAAAACTTTGGAAGCAGTATATATCCATCTAATAGATCCATTGCTAGAAATAAAGATAAATTGGGGCATATATTGATTATCAATAATATCAGAATAATAGCTTTCATAAGGAATCCCTTTGGCATAATCATTTATTAAAGAATAATAAATCACATTAAATGAAAGCTTTAATATTAAATTATCCTTCAAATAAGATGCTATTCTTTTAAGAACTCCAGAAATCTTTAATGCATACTCAACAACATCAGATGAATTAATATTATTATTTAAAATATATACCCTTCCCTCATCTGTAACACCAAATAAAGTAAATACAAATTTATAAAGTTCCTTTTTCAAAGTTGAATAAAGAGAATCATCACTGCTAATCTTAAGAAAAGTAAGATAATTAGAAAGAATATTATAAGTTTGGCTAAAATCGAAATTAGAACTTAATATTTTTTTAGGATCTCTGAGAAGATTTAAAGCATCATTTAATTTAGAACCGTTTTCTGATAAAAAAATTTTTTCTAAAAGACGGGGATCCTCTTTTAAATAAGCCATAAGTCTACCTTTCCCAAGAGAATCAATAAAAGTTTTATTTCTTGACAAATAAGAAAAGAATTTATCAATTTGATCTGAATTAGCATAATAATTTAAACTTAAATAAGTAAGTTTATGTTCATTTTTAACCAATAAAGAATCTAATTTTAAAAATATTGATTCGTGATTTCCTCTAATTAAAGATTCTGCTAAAAAACAAACCATTAGATTTTCATCAAAGCCATAAGTACCGTATTTAAGCCATCCTCCCTTTAAAACATTAAAATTAACAGGATTGCTCCAAAAATCATAAGCACTTTGTCTAAAATTATTTAAAGTATCATTAAAGATTTTATTATCCACATCTTTAATTTTTGAATGCATAATAGAATGATCTAATATATTGCTTTGATTGCCTTCTATAATGGAATTGGAAATATTTGTCTTTAGTGAATCAAGATAAATAGCATTACCAATTTTAAATGTTGCTTGAGGAGAAATTAAAATATCTTTTTCTCTAATCTTTACATTTTCTCCTAAAAAAACTTGATATTCGAAATTCTCTCCTTGTCTTATTGAAATAGTAGACTTATCTAACAAAAGTTCATAATGATCTTCAACTTCATAACTTAACAAAAAACTCTTAGAGAGATTTGACTCAATACTAAAATTATTTTCAGAATCAAACAAAAATCCTAGAAAAATATTATTTTCAAAATAAACATAAATACCCATATCTTGCACTTTATAAGAGATGGGAAAAAGATTTAACCCTGTTTCTAAAACAACAAGTGGATTAAATTTGGACAAAAGTATCCTAAGTCCCCTAACATTAACAAAAATATCATTTAAAATATATTCACTATTTTCAACCTTATTATTTACTTCTAACTTTATATCTTTTAAAAAAAATATATTTAAACTTAAATTCCTAAATTGTAAAAAAATAACAACAAATAATACTAAAACACCTAGCAACAAATTAAAAGCTGCTGCTCTTAAAAACCCCTTCATATGATGATTCTAATCATAAAAAATCAAAATATCAATATTGATTGCATAAAAACAAAAAAAATAATAAAATTATAGGTTAGCTAGTTAAGTAGGAGCAAAATATATGAAAATTCCTAAAAATTATATTCCAGGAACAAATCCTTACAAGTCTCTGCCTAAAAAACCTGTTATTGAAAATAAGAAAAAAATTACTAAAAAACAAGAACAAATTAATTCAGAAATTATGAAATCGCAAGAGCGTATTTTGAAGTTATATATGAGACGCCTGCAAAAAAAAGATCAAATAACTCTTCAAAATTTTATTCTAGAAGGGCATAAAGTTGGTTCCAAAATTTTCAATAATTTGCCAAAAACACTAAAAGAAATAATAGCTTTAATGAATATAGAATCATTAAAAGTGCTTAAAAAAAATACAAAAAATCCAATTAAAATGCTTTACATAAAATTTTCAAGCTGGACCTTAAACAAGCTAATCAAAACACTCGACATTGAATCCAATAACAATAAAACTGCAAAACATAAATAACAATTTTCAAATTCTTTTAAAAATCTTACTTATTAAATTTTTTACTTACAACTTTTCTTACAATGTCTATTGTTGATTTATTATCAAAATAAATAAAAAAAACTTTCAAAGACCATCTTTTATGATTATTAGGCTCTAAAATATAGATTAAATCTAAAGATATCTAATGTCATTTTATTACCACAATAAAATTCACCAACCATGCCCAATTTATTCCCAATGCTAAACACGCCACAATATCCCAAAGTTCTACAAAAGAAAAACGAGCCTTATAAGAACCTGTAAAAAGCTTGGCAAACGAATAAACACAAGAGCCATTAATGTGAATATGAGAAGAAATATTAAGATCAAATAACCTTATAATAGCTTTAAAGACATTTTTCAATCTCAAGTAATAACTTTAATACCTTTATTATTAATCTTTAACTCGCTTTTTTTTACTAAAATTTTTAGTTTTAACATCCAATATTGAAAAATCCCGATTCTTTAATAATAATTAACTTACTCTTCAAAGAACACCTTAATAATGTTCTTGTCCTCTATTTTCAATAAAAAAATAATAAGCGGGCATCTTTTCTAAAAACTATTCCTTAAAAAACTTGGATAAATTCAAAGCTAAATTAATTTCACTTTCAAAAGCTCAATCAAGAACAATTAGATCATAAAGACATTTGAAAGGCCTTTTCAAAAAATCTAAAAATATTTGAAATATTAATACCATATCTTTTAAAAATTAAATACTTTGTAATTTTTCGCTATAAATAAAATCATGATATAAAGTTAAAATTCCATTACTCTTTAAATTGTAATTTTTTTATTCTCAAATACATTAAATAATATTAAATCTTCAATTTTTCTCGTAAAAACATTATTAATAAAATTTTAAAAAAGAAAGAGCATTTAAAAACCAAACCATACCCATCATTTCAAACCATATTATTTAAAATAGGAATTGAAAGTTCAAAACCAAAGGTTTTCTTAGAAACTTTAACTATGGGAGCTCCTTGTCTTCTTTTGTATTCATTTTTAAAATAAAGATTTAAAACTTTATCGACTATGTCTTTTTCAAAATTAAGATAAACTGAATCTACAGATTCATTATCAATCAAATATCTATTTAAAATAACATCAAGAACTTCATATTTTGGAAGATAATCACTATCTTTTTGGTTAAACCTTAACTCAGCCGAAGGCTCTTTTAAAAGAATATTAACAGGAATAATACATTGGTCAAACTTTGAATTAATATACTTTGAAAGATCATAAACCTCCGTCTTAAAAAGATCTCCTATCAAAGCAAGCCCCCCACAAGTATCCCCATAAAGCGTACAATAACCAACTGCAATCTCGCTTTTATTGCCAGTATTTAAAAGCAAAGAATTTTGAGAATTGCTATAAGACATTAATAAAAGCCCCCTTAAGCGAGCTTGCAAGTTCTCTCCAGTAACACCTTTAACATCAAAATGCCCTTCAAAAAATCTACTACTTACTTCAAACAAGTCTTTTATTGGCATTTCAATCAATTTAAAACCTAATTTTCTAGAAAGCTCTTTAGCATCAGAAATAGAATCTGCTGATGAAAATTTACTAGGCATAGAAATTCCAACAACATTCTCAGCACCCAAAGCAAAACATGCAAGACACGCAACTAGAGCAGAATCAATGCCCCCAGATAATCCCAAATGCACTTTAGAAAATCCTGAAAAACAAACATATTCTCTTAAAACAAGAGATATTGCTAAAATAATTTTTTCAAAAATCTCATTACATGTATCAAATTTTAAATCTTGAAATGCATCATTAGATATAAAATCAAATTCAAATCCTTTGGCTTGTTTTATCTTACCAAAACTATTAATAAAAAAACTAAACCCATCATAAACTGCAGAATCTTCAGATCCATAAAAATTTGAATAAACAACATCCAAATTATTCTCAACAGCAACTCTTTCAAAAAACTTTAACCTAAGATTATTCTTTTCTTTAGTGAAATAAGATTTGGAAGGTATTATTAAGTACTGAGCCTTCTTTAAATTCTCACCAAATTTAGGACTTAATTCTTTAAACAATAAAGCATCTTCAAAATTCAATACAGCAAATACATTTCCCTTATAACTAAAAAACTCAGGCAAATTGCATTGTGATACAGTTAGAATAACTTTATGATTAGTAATTACAGAAACAATATCTAAAAATTTGCCATCCTTATAAACACTGTGACCAAAAACAATTAAAATGCTATCATTAACCTGTTCTTTCGTAAATTCAATAAACTTACATATATTTTGAGAATATTTAGAACGCTCCAAAAGTTCACTGTGCTTAGTCTTACCTAAAAACATAGAAGGAAAAACTAAAACATCTGATCCCCTCCGCAAGGCCTCATTATAATTAATTTTAAAATCAGTAATACATTTATCAAAATCTAAAATTCTGTATTTTGTTTGAGCAATGCTTATTTTCATAGGTAAAATAATAAGCAATAATACATTAAATTACAACAAAAAATTAATAGCCTCGCAAAACCAACACTCATTCATATATTAATAATATCCTAAAATTAAGGTATCTATAAACACACTAAAAACAAAAAAATAATACCAAAATATTTTGATAAATAAAAAAATTAAAATTTTTTATTTTGACAAAAAAATACACACCAATATTTTACTAAATAACAATATGTATCAATACAACACATTACTAAAGACTTGAGAAAAATATATACCTTGCAAATGATCAAAATGAATCAATTTTAGTAAATTTTAAGAAAGAAAAAAATTTGTAAAATATTTCTTTTAAAGATAAAATGCTTTATCAAAGGAGGAAAAATGGAAAAAAAAGAAACTAAAAACGAACCTGAAAAAGCCAACAAACAAGATAACAAAAATACAAAATCTCAAAAAAAAGAAAACTTAAATTTGGCAAATTCTGATAAAAAAATTACCGAGCTTGAAAATGAAATTTCCAATCTTAAAGATTTATATTTAAGAAAACAAGCAGAATTTGAAAACTTCAGAAAAAGATTAGAAAAAGAAAAAGAAAATTTTGCTAAATTTGCAAACGAAACCATAATGAAAGATGTCGTTAATTTTCTTGATAACCTAGAGAGAGCTATTAACTCTTCAAAAAAATCTAAAGATTTTGACAACCTATTAACAGGAATCAGTATGATTGAAAATGAAATACTATCAATCTTTGATAAAAAATATAATTTAAAAAAATTTGGAGAAAATGGCGAAAATTTTGATCCAAGTCGTCATGAAGCAATAAGTATTGAAGAAAAAGAAGATCTTAAAAATCCAGAAATAGTAGAAGTATACCAAAAAGGGTACTGCTACAACGACAGAATATTAAGAACAGCTAAAGTAAAAGTTGCTCAAAGTAAAAATTAATTAGAAAAGAGGAGGTTTATAATATGGGCAAAATAATAGGTATTGACCTAGGAACAACAAACTCATGCGTAGCTATAATGGAGCATGGAAAACCAGTTGTAATACAAAATTCAGAGGGAGGAAGAACTACTCCATCTATTGTTGCTTACACAAATAAAGGTGAAAGACTTGTAGGGCAAGTTGCAAAAAACCAAATGGTTACAAACCCTGAAAACACAATTTATTCTATTAAAAGATTTATGGGAAGAAGATTTGAAGAAGTTTCAAGCGAAATAAAAATGGTTCCTTATAAAATAGAAAAAGGACTAAATGGTGATGCAAGAGTAAATATTTCTAATATAAAAAAGCAAATGTCACCCCCTGAGATCTCAGCTGCAACCCTTACAAAAATGAAAGAAACAGCAGAAGCTTACTTAGGTGAAAAAGTTACAGAAGCTGTCATTACAGTTCCTGCTTACTTTAACGATGCTCAAAGACAAGCTACAAAAGATGCTGGCAAAATAGCAGGTCTTGAAGTAAAAAGAATTGTTAACGAGCCAACTGCTGCTGCACTTGCTTATGGAATTGAAAAAAAACACGAAGAGATTGTTGCTGTTTATGATCTTGGCGGAGGAACATTTGACATTTCAATATTGGAGCTTGGAGATGGTGTTTTTGAAGTAAAGTCAACCAATGGGGACACACATCTTGGAGGTGACAATTTTGACGATGAGATAATAAAGCATTTAATCTCAGAATTCAAAAAAGAAAGCGCTATTGACTTGTCAAACGACAAAATGGCTCTTCAAAGACTAAAAGAGGCAGCTGAAAAAGCCAAAATAGAACTCTCAGGCGCTCAAGAAGCTTCAATAAATCTTCCATTTATTACAGCAGATGCAAACGGCCCAAAACACTTACAATATACTCTAACAAGAGCAAAATTTGAACAAATGGTAGATAATTTGGTTCAAAAAACAAAAGAACCATGCCTTAAAGCTATTAAAGATGCTGGTCTTAAAGCTTCTGACATTAATGAAGTAATACTTGTAGGTGGATCAACAAGAATTCCTGCTATTCAAAAAATTGTAAAAGATATATTTGGACAAGATCCCAACAAAGGAATAAATCCAGATGAAGCTGTAGCAATTGGAGCTGCTATTCAGGGTGGCATTTTAACAGGAGAAACTAAAGACATGGTGCTACTTGATGTTACTCCACTCTCACTAGGAATAGAAACTCTAGGTGGCGTTATGACCAAACTTATTGAACGAAACACTACAATTCCTACAAAAAAAAGTCAAGTATTCTCAACAGCTGCTGACAATCAAACTTCTGTTGATATTAAAGTACTTCAAGGTGAACGTGAAATGGCAGCACAAAATAGAATACTTGGTAACTTTATACTTGATGGAATACCAGCAGCACCAAGAGGAGTGCCTCAAATTGAAGTTAGCTTTGACATTGATGCTAATGGAATAGTTCACGTATCTGCAAAAGATATGGGAACAGGCAAAGAACAAAAAATTAGAATTGAATCATCATCAGGGCTCTCTGAATCAGAAATAGATCGCATGGTAAAAGATGCAGAAGCTCACGCAGAAGAAGATAAAAAATTAAAAGAAAATATTGAAACAAAAAATACAGCTAATTCTTTAATTTATCAAACAGAAAAATCATTAAAAGAATATTCTGAAAAAATTTCAAGCGAAGACAAAGAAGCTATTGAAAATAAAATAAAAGAATTAAAAGAAAGTCTTGAAAAAGAAGACATTTCACTTATAAAATCTAAAACAGAAGAACTTCAAAAAGCTTCTTACAAAATAGCTGAGATGATGTATAAAGATTCTTCCCAGCAAAATGCAAGCAGCCAACAAGAAAATGATACCCAAAAAAATACAAGCGAAGAAGGCAAAGAAGCTGATTACGAAGTTGTTGACGAGGATAAAAAATAGTGAAAAAAGATTATTATGAAATTTTGGGGCTCTCAAAAGGAGCCTCAAAAGATGAAATAAAAAAAGCTTATAGAAAAATAGCAATTAAATATCACCCCGATAGAAATCAAGGTAATGAAGAAGCTGCTTCTATCTTTAAAGAAGCTACTCAAGCTTACGAAATTTTAATAGATGACAATAAAAAAGCCAAATACGACAGATTTGGACATTCCGCTTTTGAAGGAGGAGGATTTGAAGGATTTTCAGGTGGATTTAGTGGATTTTCAGATATCTTTGAAGATTTTGGCGATATTTTTGATTCTTTTTTCACCGGAAACAAAGGACAAGAAAAAAATAAAAAACATGCAAAAGGTGAAGACGTAGGATATAACATAGAAATATCTCTTGAAAATGCATACTTTGGTTACAAAAATGATATAAACATAACAAGACAAATACTCTGCCATTCTTGTTTAGGGAAAAAATCAGAAAAAGGCTCAAGTCCTTCAATATGTAACATGTGTAACGGCAGCGGAAGAGTAGTACAAGGCGGAGGTTTTTTCAGAGTTACAACAACATGTTCTAAATGTTATGGTGAGGGCAAAATAATATCAAACCCTTGTAAATCTTGTAAGGGAAAAGGGCGAATTACAAAGCAAGAAACTATTCAATTAAATATTCCTTCAGGAATTGATAATAACCAACAAATAAAAATGAAAGGCAAAGGGAATGTTAATCCAGAAAGCCAAGAATATGGCGATCTTTATGTAAAGATATTAATAAGATCTCATAAAACATTTAAAAGAAATGGCAAAGATCTCTACGCAATACTTCCAATAAGCTTCACTCAAGCAGCCCTTGGAAAAGAAGTAAGAATAAAAACAATCGCTTCAAAAGAGATTAAAATACAAATTCCAAAAGGAATAGAAAATGAAGAACAAATTTTAATTAAAAACGCAGGAATGCCAATTCTTCAAACAGAAAAATTTGGAAACTTAATATTAATCACCAAAATAAAAACACCTAAAAACTTAAATTCGAATGCTATTCAACTTTTCGAAACCTTGAGCAAAGAATTAAGAGATGGTGATGAAATAGATTTACTAAAAGTATAATATGTATATAACTCATGCCAATTCAATAATAGAAAGCATAAAAAATAATAAAGGATTTGAACTTTATATATCAAAAAAAAGTTCAAAAACTAAAGAAATTGAAAAACTAGCCAAAACACAAAATATAAAAATAATAAGAATAAGCATAAATGAACTTGACGAAATTCTTAAAAACAAAGACCACAGGGGATTTGCATTAAAATTAAAATTTGAAAAAAATAAAAATGTAAAAACACAAACCAAAGATTTTGAAATCTTACTAGAAACATTTAAAAAAAAAGAAAATGCTTTCATCTTACTTCTAGACGAAATAGAAGACCCCCAAAACTTCGGAGCAATCCTTAGAACAGCAGAACAGTTTAGCATAGATCTTGTAATTACCACTCAAAAACGTAGCGCAAAAGACAATGCAACAGTTTTGCGCACCAGCTCTGGTGCAAGTCAATATGTAAAAAAAATAATAGTAACAAACATAAACAGTACAATAAATTTTTTAAAAAAACATGGCTTTTGGATATACACCGGTGATGTTAAAGGACAAGATATAAACAAAATCAAAATAAATGACAAAAAAATTGCACTTATTTTAGGAAATGAAGGAAAAGGTGTACACAAACTAATAAAAGAAAATTCTGACTTTTTGGTAAGAATACCAACTAGCGGCAAAATAGACTCACTTAACGTTTCTGTCTCCACAGGCATTTTAATCTTTGAAATCAAAAGGCAATTAAATTTACTCTAAAACATTAAACTAAATACAAACTTCATTTAAAAACAAAAAACCATCTTAATAAAAACTATTTTAAAAAATTTCCCAATTCCACAGAAGCAATAAATCCCTCAGCTGCAGCAGTAATAGCTTGAGCATAAAGTTTATTGCTAACATCTCCACAAGAAAAAACACCATCAACACTTGTTTTAACAACATCTTTAGTTATAATAAACCCTTCTTCATCCAAATCTAAAAATCCCTTTAAAAATTCTGTATTTGGCTTATAGCCAACAGCCATAAATAAGGCACTCACTTCTAATTCATAAACAATATTATCTTTTTTATTAAAAAGCTTAACCGAAGAAACAGAAGATTTACCATTTACTTCTATGACTTCTGAATCATACAAAATTTCAATATTTGGCAAATTAGCAATACTGTCTTTTAACATAGCAATAGCTCTAAGATAATCTTTTCTTACAACGATATAAACCTTATCTGCTAATTTACTTAAATAAATTGATTCTGAAAGAGCAGTATTGCCCCCACCAATTACTGCAACCCTTTTCCCTTTAAAAAGATGTCCATCACAAATAGCACAAACCGAGATGCCCTTATTCCAAAATAAATCCGAATTTTTAAGAGTTTCAAGTTTTTTAGGTTTTGATCCTACAGCAATAATAACAGCTTTACTTTTATAAACATAATTTTCTGTATAAAGATAAAAAATACTATCCTCCCTTTTTATAGAAAAAACAGTTTCGGGAAAAATTTTAGCTCCAAGATTTACTGCTTGCTCTCTCATGTTTGACATCAAATCTCTACCACTTATTCCATTTTTAAAGCCAGGATAATTATAAACTTCTGTAGTTGTAGTAAGCTGTCCTCCAGGTTCTGGGCCTTCTAAAATAGCAACTTTATAATTGCTCATAACAGAATAAATCCCAGCTGTTAACCCAGCAGGACCAGATCCTAAAATTATTACATCTTCAATAAATTCTACCCTTTTTTGAGATAAATTTTCTTTTTTGGTCAGATTTATATCAATAGTTTCAAATTCTAACATATCTAAACTTCAAGCCTCTTTTTTTTAAAAATTTTAATATTAATCTTAACATTGCTAAAATTAATATTAAATACCTAAGATCGACTCATAAGTTTATTGATATTAACCTCAAAAACAGAACATGGAATAAAAATACCAAAATTATTTAAAACATAAGGTGAAATTTCGCCAAAACTACCTATATTAAACCCTTCAATCAAAATATCTGCTCCCCTGCCATTAATATAAAAAGGGGCTTTTGATTCTCTTAAATTAATCTCAATATTTAAATAATAAAAAAGCGTTGCAACAATTGAATTAATCTCATTAAAAGAAATTTCTTTACCAGACATTAAAAAAGCCAAATTGGTAAAAGTGCTTGTCCCTTCAATAGTATCCAAATTCTTTAAAGCTACCTTACCAACCTCAAAAATTTTATGTGGATAAGGAAAATTAGA
Source organism: [Borrelia] lusitaniae (assembly GCF_030440365.1). GTDB lineage: Bacteria > Spirochaetota > Spirochaetia > Borreliales > Borreliaceae > Borreliella > Borreliella lusitaniae. Next base: position 527,558 of record NZ_CP124050.1, on the reverse strand, counting down.
GCTAACGCTTTCTGATTTTAATAAATTAGGGATTATTGATGCCCTAATATATTCATAATTCTCTGTCATTGGATTAGATACTTTTAAAAAATTTTGATCATCAATATTCATTCTATCAATAAAATCTTTCTTAGAACCCATATAATTATAAAGCATCTCTTGAAAGCCCATGCCCACCATTAAATTTCTAACATTCCTTAAAAACTCTTCCAAAGCACTAAGCCTTCCTACTGTAAAGGACTTAGGAAGCTCTGGATTAAAGCTTGCAAGACCTTCCCCTATCATTACATCTTCAATTACATCAACCTCATGAAGAAAGTCGTTTCTATAAAAAGGTGGAATAATATAGTTTTTCAAATCTCTAGAATAAGAATTTACTCCCATTTTTTTCAAACTAAGGCAAATACGTTCTAATGTTAAATTGCTTCCAAGAAGACTATTAACATTTTTAACATTAAACTCTACTTCTTCTTGAAAATAATAAGGACATACTAATTCTTCAAAATCTAAGCCAAAAGGCTTTCTAAACACAGTTTTTACAGGCAAAATTTTAAAACCCATATCATAAAAATCACAAGCCGCTACAGACAAAGCTAACAAAGTTGCTTCAAAATCGATACCCGTAACCTCAACAAATAAATCAGTATCACCAACCTTTAAAGATCCAATATTGTTAGAATTAATTATTGGGGGATAAGAGATTACGTTATTATTATTATCTAACAATAACGGATACTTATCAAAATTTTTGATAATATGGGAATATTCCAATCCTTTGGGATGCTTTTCATTTATTTCTAAAAGAGAAAGTTCACAGTCCATTCCCAAGGGAACAAACTTATGATTAGGAGATGAAGCAACATAACTTATTGGAAATTCAATAAAATTAGAATTATACATCCCCATTGCAACTCTTTTTCTCTTTTGTCCATAATTTTGACAAAGTTTTTCTTGAAATTGAATTAGTGTTTCAAGCATTCTATCATTAATAATCAATCCTTTTGCTAAAAAGCCAAAAATAAACGGTCTGATTTGAGACATTTTATTATCAACTAAGATTTCACCATGGCAATTTTGAAAATCTCCTTTTTTTGAAAAGAAATCATAATAAGGCATTTCTCCAAAAAGATACGTTTTTATTTGACGAGCAAGTCCAATATAAGACCATAAATCTGGCCTATTTGTATCATTAAATTCTATTTTGAGTTTTCCTGAGCTTTCATCAAACCCATCAAATTCCGCTTTAAATGGCTCAAGTAATTCTGAAATCTCTAAATTTGTAAAATTTTTTCCTATTTTATCTAAAAAAAGATTTTTGTAAATTTCTACCTTTGGCATTTTGTCTTTCCCCGCCTTAAAATAACATCACCAATATCATAAGTAAAAAGATCTCTCAAATCATTTAGGCCTAAGTGCATTAAAGCCATTCGATCTATTCCAATCCCCCAAGCAATAACAGGAAGATCAATACCCAAGGGCTTTGTAACTTCTGGCCTAAAAATCCCACTTCCTCCAAGTTCAAACCAGCCAAGAACAGGATGTTTTACATGTATTTCAATCGAAGGCTCAGTAAAAGGAAAATATGCGGGAACATATTTAACTTCTGTAGCACCCGCAAGCTCTTTGGCAAAAATTTCAAGAAGACCCAGCAAAGTTTTAATATTAACACCATCCTCAACAACAATCCCCTCGGTTTGATAAAAATCAACTCCGTGAGTTGCATCTACTTGGTCATATCGAAAACATCTAATAACTCCAAAATATCTACTTGGGTTTTTAGCATTAATTAATTGTTTTGCAGAAAGAACAGTGCCTTGAGTTCTTAAAACTAATCTCTTAGAGAGATCTTCACTAAAACTATATCTCCAACCTCTCGAACCTGTTGTATATCCTGTTTCATGAGCTAATTTTACATTAGAAAAATAAGGCTCGGGTAAAGATTTTTGCATACTAGGATCTGAAATGTAATAAACATCCTTAATGTCTCGAGAAGGATGAAATTGGGGCATAAAAAGAGCATCATTGTTAAAAAATTCTGTTTCTACCAAAGGGCCGTCAAACTCTTCAAAACCAAGCCCTACTAATTTGTCTTTAATTTGAGAAATATAATCTAAATAAGAATTAAAGCGCCCAATAAAAGTTTTAGCTGATGGAATATGAATATTATAAGCTCTAAATTTTTTATTCTCATAAGTTTTATTTTTTAAAATTTCAGGAGTAAGCTTAGTAAGTTCATCTCCTGTTAATTCACTTTTCATTAAAAAATTTTTCACTTCCAATCCAAAACTAGATAATCTAAACTTTAAATCAAGTTTTTCTATTATTTTAAAAAATGCAGAATCTGCTCCTTTTTTCTTAGCAAAATTTGATATTAATAAAAGCTCTTCGGTTGTCAGGCTTTCTTTAAGAAGATCACTACTTTTTGCTCTTTCTAGCAAGACACGTATTTTTTGATAATTAGCCTCTATGCCACCTGAACAATTTACAATAATCTGTTTATTTAAATCAATAGAAAGAATGCCCTCTTTTAATAAATTGCCAAACGCTTTTCTCACTTCTTTAACATCAAGATCAAGTTCTAAAGCTAAATTTGAAGCCAACACTGCCTTTTGAGATACCAGATTTATTATTTTTTCCTCAATAAAACCAGCTCTTAAAGCACTAAGGCCCCTTTCTGTTGCCTTATAAAATACATTTAATTTCCTATAAATCTCTTCAATAATCCTTTTAGAATTTAACCATTCAACTGTTTTATTTGCCTGACCTTCATTAAATCCCAATTTTTCAATAATAATTGAAGCAGAAATATTATCCTCTTGCTTATTATTTAAAATTACTTTTATCTCAAGAGGATGTAATGTTTTTATTAAATTTAAATCTACCTTCACGAATATAACCCTTAATCACCCTTGTTGCTTATACCAAGCTCTAAAATAAGCTCAACTTCTCCAATAGATAATTTAGTAGCTCTAGAAATTTCTTCAGCACTCCATCCTTGCCTCATTAATTTTATTACAGAATTCCTAACAGTTTCATTATTAAAACCAACATTATCTTGATATTTAGAATCTGTTTTAACAAGAATGCCAAGAGTTTTTATTCTCTCTTCTGCTGCAATATTTAAATTCTCTAACCTTGTCTCGGATTTTACTACTTTCTCTCTCATAGTTAAAGTATTTTTCAATTTGTTTTCAATATCTAAAAGCATTTCCCTTAAATTCTGAGCATTAATTAATACTTCTTCTGAAAGCCCTTTGTTTAATAAGAGATTCGAAACAACATTCTCCATATCTTTAAGATTGTCTTGAAACTTAGCACTTTCTTTATTTAAAGTATTAAATCTTTTCTCCACTTCATTTATTAAATCAAAGTTTTTATCAACAGACTCTATAGTACTTTTTAATATACTCTCTTTATTACTAATTCTTTCATAATTATCAAGAATAGTTCTTTGTTCATCAGCTATCTCTTTTATTTTAGCCTTATAAACTTGCATTTCATCATAAGATTCGATTAAACTCTTATATCTATTATCAAATGAAGAGTAAAATTCAAAAAACCTATTAAAATCATTCTTAATAGCTTTAATAGATTCCTGTTCTAACTTTAACTCATTAAAAGTTTCAATAATGCCCAATGTTTCTTTTTGAATATTATAAAATTCTTTATTAACACTTTCAAAATTATTTTTATATTCCTGAGCAAGATCTATCTCGTTTTTTAAAGTTTTCCATAATTTTTCCAACTTGTCTTTAAGAGAATAAGCCTCTAAAAATATAGAATTATTTTTTTCAAGCTCAACATCTAGTTTTCTAAAATTTTCAATTTGGAAATTTATTTTATTATAACTATCTTCAAATTCTTTTCTCAAATCAGATTTATATTCAACTAAATTGTCTTTAATATCACTAATAAATTCATTAAATTTAATATCACAATTTAATATTTTAGATTCAAGTTCTAAAACATTAGTATCAACTTCTTTTAACAATTCTTTGTGATTTCTTTTGAATTCAACATCAAATCTATTAATTTGTTCTTGCAAGTCATTCTTTATGACTTCAATCTCCAAGGTTGAATGTTTTAAATTTTTTTTAAGCTCATCCTCAAGCAAACCAAACTCTGATCTTATAGATTTAGAAAACGAATTATATTCATTCTCAATTGATTCCTCAATATTATTTCTGTATAAATTAATTTTTTCAGAAAATTCTGAAATATTTTTATGCATTAGTTCAATTTGACTCTCAAAGCTTTCTTTATCACTAGAAATTACATCAACCATTTCCCGCCTTACTTTATCAAGACTAGAAGATAAAGTTGTAAATTCATGCTCTAATCTTTGATTAAGCTCAAAAATCTTATCCTCAAGATTCTTTTGCTGAGTTAAAAATTTAACTTCTGCTTGAATTAAGATGTCTTCGGTTTTCTTGTTAACCCTTTCGTCTATCTTTTCTACTTTAAAATCAACAAATTTTTCAAGATCTAAAACTTTAAGATTTAATGAATCACCAATATTTTTAAAATCAAGATGAACTGATTGCTCAATTTTTTTAGCCTCGCTTTGCAAATTGCCAAAAATCTCTTCTGCCTTAATCTCAAAGCCATCTTTAAAAGATTCTAAACCAATCTTAACATTGAGAACATCATTCTCAAATGATTTAATTCCAAGCTCAGCAAGATTTATTTTCTTCTCTATTGCACTATAAGATTCTTCTTGCCAATTTTTTACATCATCTTTAATATTTAAAAACCAAGAATCAATAATATTTTGCCTATTATTTACAAAATCAATAAATTCATCCACTCTTCCAGTAATATTGTTTTCCATTAAAGCTATATCGCTTTCCATATCTTTTTTTTTAGAAGAAAATTCTTTAGTAAAATCTAAATAAAAATTTTCTTTTTCATTTTTCAATTTTTGTTCAATATCTAAACGTAGACTTTGAATAAGCTCTGTTTTATTTTCCAAATTTTTAGACAAATCATATTCTAAATTTTGAATTTTATCATTATATGAAGCAATAAAATTTTCTAAAGAATATTTAAGCTCTTCACCCCTAATTTTCAAATCTTTAAAAAAATCTTCTTCCAACAGTTTAAGATGCGATGAAACATTATGATAAGACTCTTCTTTTAATCTAATAACATCCTTTTCAACATTATTTAAATCAGATTCAAGATTTTTAAGATTTTTAAGTTGAGATTCAAGTTCAAAAATCATATCTTTATTTGAATCCTTAAACTCTTCACTTAAAGTTGTAATATAAGAATTTAATCTCTCTAAAAACTCATCGTACATATCAGTATATTTTTTCTCAAGCCTATCATATTGACTTGAAGCTAAACTATCAATAGCTTTAATTTTGTTGTCAATTTTAATCTCTAAATTCGACTGCCCCTCATTACACATTTCTTCAAGTTGAATATACTTAAGATTAAAATCATTAGCTATTTTATCAATACACCCAGTTACCTTGTCATTTAAATCCTTCTTTATGCTATCAAAAGAATTCTCAATAGATTTTAAAGAATCAATTCTCTTATGAATTTCATTTTCATAATTTACAATGTCATCATTAATTAAAGTGTTTACTTTGTTTATACAAACCTCAAAATGATTTTTCATATTCTCTTCAACACTTACCTTAATCTCTCCAAATTTAGAATCTATAACACTATAGCAATCTTTAATTTTATCTCCCAATTCTTTTTCAAACTCTAAAATATCTTTTGATCTTTGCTCGATTATCTCAAAATTATGATCCATTTCAGAAATCTTAATCTGAAAATTTTCATCGTTGATTGTAAGTGTTTTATAAATTTCATCTCTAATTTTTGAAATAGCTCCCTCACTTTCAATCAAAAACGTAGAATATCTCTCTTCAAAATTACTCTCAATGAGTTTAAATCTTTCCTTATAAAGATCGTTTAAAAACTCAGACTTACTCTCAATATTATTTTTAAGATCATTGGTTATCTCTCCAAATCTCTCCTTTGCTTGCATAATGTCACTGTCAATCGTTCTCCTATAATCAATTGCTTCCTCTAATCTAGATTTATAATACTGTTCAATCTCTTTAACAAACTCACTAATTTTTGCCTCTCCGTCATCTGTTAAATCCTTAACTTTCAATTCAAATTTTTCAACTTGATATTTTGATACATCAAAAGATTCCTTAAGTTTTTGAAGATTTTCATCCATAACTTTGCTAAGACTATCTATTCTATCTGTCAATCTTTTATTTAAATTTTCAATCTCATGCATTATTTCATTTTCAAGTTTGCTAGAAATATTTTCCGAATATCCTCTATAATTAGATATCACCTCATTATATTTTTCATTAATTTTTTTGTTTATATCATTAAACTTTACGCTAAGAGAATCAATAGTAATATCTATATTAGCCTGAAAAGAGGCAATATCGGTTCTTTTATCCTGCAACAAACTATCAACCTCTTTAACAAATTCTTCTGAATTATTTAAAACTACAGCAAACTTTTTTGACAAATTTTCCTCAAGATCTCTAGTCTCTTTATTAAAATGGTTCATTATATTTTGCAAAAGCTCATCAGAATATATGGTGCCTTGATTTCTAAACTCATCTATTTTCTCAAGATAATAACTCTCAAGACTTTCTATGGAAAATTTAAGCTCTTTAATTTTTGTAGTTACCTCAGAATCTATTAAATCCAGATCTACCTTGCCAGAAGACAATAAATTTTCAATTTTAACAGTTATTTCATTTAATTTGCCTTGCCAATCATTAAGCTTACTATCTACTTCACTATTAATTGAATCTTTCCTGTTTAAAATATCTTTAGAAATTTTATCTAAAAAATCATCAATTTGCTTTTGATTGTCCGATTTCATATCAGAGACAATTTGCAACTTTGATTCAATAAATTCATTAAGATCAGATTTAAAATTATTTAAAATATCTTCTGATTCAACCTTGAAATCTTTTAATTTATAATCACATTCTTCAATCTTGCTTACAATAAAATTATTCTTATCATCAAATTTTTTATTCAAATCCTCAAGCACAAATACATTTTTATCTTTAATTATTTCTGCTTGCCTATTAATAAATTCTTTAATTTCTAATATAGCACCATCACTTTGTGAATATGACATATCTTTTAATTCTTTATATTTTTCTATCACTAAACTCTCAATATCACCTGTTTTTAATAAAACATATTCCATTCTATCGTTAACATCTCTTTCTAGAGTTTCTATTTTTAAAGTAGCAGATGAAAGTAACTCTTCACTAGAAATCTTAATATCAAGCAAAGATTTATTTAAAGCAATAAGCTCATCTTTCCAATTACCATGCATATCAATAGCTTTTTTTTGAATATGATCTGAAAGATCATTAAAAATGCTCTCACTAAGCTCTATTCCTTTGTCTTTTTGAATCTGGATTAAACTTAAAAATTCTTCATTTGTTTTATTTATTTGAGATTCAATATTTTTTAAATTAGAATCCATTTCACCTTGCCAATTTGAATATTGAAGCTTGCTTTCTTCTAATTTACTAACAAAAATATTTATATCATCGTAATAACGATCCTTAAACTCTACTATATTTTTATCAATTTCATCTTTGATGTTAATTAAACTAGTATTAAAATCTTGCTTTAAAATCTCTTGGTTTTTTTCAAACATATTACACAAAGATTCAAATTCATTTTCTAATTTTTTGTTTAAATCTTGAAACTCTTGATAATTATTAATCGCTTCTTGAGAGAGTGCATTAAACTTATCACCATAAGTTAAAGAAAACTCATCCATTTCTGATGTTAATTTATCTTTAAAGTCTTTATATTTAGATTCCATTTGATCTTCAAATTTAAAGCTTTTTGAATCCAAAGATTCAAAAAAAGCTTTGTACTTAGTATTTATATCATCACTTAAATTTAAATAATTATTATTAAACCTGGCATCAATTTCTTCAAAATTAGAAATCAAATTATCATTAAGCTTAATAAGCTTGTCTTGAACATTCGAATCAACATCTAAAAGCTGAGATTCTAATTGCATTTTAATTTGATTAATATCATCTTTAAAGCTTTCACTAAATACTTCAACATCTGACCTAAACTTATTTTTAAATTCAAGATATATTCCATTAGAATCATCTTCAAGCCTCTTAATCAAAGAGATAGCACCTACCTGAATGCTTTCCATTTTAGAATTCAAATCTAACAAACTAAGCTCTACCTTTTCTTTAATATTATTATTAACTTTATTTACTTTATCTTCATAATCCTCGTAAATGTTTTTAAGATTCAATTCAACTTGAGATCTAAATTTATCAAAAACATTATCAACTTGCTCCTCATACTTTCCCATCTCTATTCGTATTGACTCCTCAAGTGAATTAATTCTTGAATAAACATTGTCCTTGAAAGAAGAACTCATAGAAGAAATTTCATCGTCTACCAAAATCAATTTATCCTCAAGTTTGTCTTGAATTTCCTTTGAGCGATCATCAACGTATGTAAAGATATCTTTAAATTTATTTTGTAATTCTTCATTTAGTCTATTTAAAATAAAATCTTCTTTCTCATTAATTTTATTTTTTACGCTCTCCATAATAAGCTCTATAGAATCTTCTATTAACTTATATTTGTTTTCATAAACAACAAAAGAACTTTCTATCTCTTTATTATATTTGCCAATATTAAATTCAACTTTCTCAAGAAAATCATTAAATTCTAAATCTAATTTCTCATTACCCTTAACTAAAATATCCTTTTTTCTCTCTTCAATATTTGCTAAATCTTTTTCATAAAAAGAGATCTCTTTGTTTAAATTATCCATTTTAAAAACAAGATCTTTAATATTAATATCAAATTTTTCCCAACTAGCAATTTTAATAGACTCAAGATTTTCTTTATTAGTCTTGTCAAATTTTTCTAAGACTGAATTCAAATTTGATTCAACTGAATCAATCTGAGTATTAAATCCTTTTAAGGTTTTTGAAAGTTTATCTACTATTTTGCCATCAACTTGAAGTCTTTGTATATTCTCTTGAACTTTAAAGGTCATTTCATCAAGATCTTTAAGCATAGAATCATGATAAGCTATCTTTTTTTCAACCTCTGCAAAATCATTGCTTTTGTTTTTAATCTTTTGTTGAGCTTCATCAATCTTTTTTATTATTTCTATACTAGATCTTTGATAAGCTTCCATATCAACAGCAAGATCATTAATCTCTTTTGTTTTATCCTCAATAAAATCTTCAAGATTAACCTTTGCAAGATCAATGAACTTTTTAATTTTATCTAACGCTCTGGAACGTTTATCATATTGCCTATAAACAAACAAAACTATTGAAACCAAAAAAAGGTTAATTAAAATAGTCGCAAAATCTATCATAAAATATTTTACCCATATTCTATATATTCAAAAGTATATATTCTCTTAAGTCTTTATAATCATGAAAAATAAAATCAACTATCCCCTTGTAATTTATATTCTTTTTTGAAAAAAAAGCTGCTTTCATTGAAACATTTTTAGCACCCAAAATGTCATATTCATAAGAATTTCCTACATACAAAATATTATTACTGCTTAAATTCAAATCTTCAATAATTTTTAAAAAAGGCGCTTTATGTGGCTTTAAATATCCAGTATCTTCTGAGGAATAAAGAATGTCCCAAAAACTGTCTTGAATGCCCAATAAATTTTTGACACGACCTAAAATAGGAAAGTCTGACATTACACCCAATTTTATTCCTTTAAACTTAAGCCAATAAATTAGATCTTTAACTCCAAGATATGGCTTGAGTTTTTTAAACTTATCACTAAAAATCTGACTGTAATATATTTTATTTAATAAAAAAGCACACCGATTCTCATCAAGATTTAAATGCTGAGAAAGCATTTCAACCTGAAGGGAAAACAATTTATCCCTATTTGAAGGCGAAAATTGATTGTTTTGTAAAATTCGTATTTTTTTTCTAATTTTTTTAAAAGCTAAAAAAAACTTGACATTAGCTAAAAATTCAAAAAACATTAATTTATTTCTATCCACCTCAGGATACAAGGTGCCATCTAAATCAAATATTACAGCTTTAATCATGATGATTGATTATTTGCCTTTATAGGTATAGGCACTATCGGTAAATTTTCAGGCACCTTAACTCTAACCAAATGAATATAAGAGTTTGGATATCTTTTTTGAAGAGACTTTATTGAAGTTTCAGCATTAACCTCGTTAACAGAAACTCTAAAAATCTTATTTTCATCAAGAAATGGAAGAAACAAAACAACATGTTTATGAAACATCATACCTGATAAATTATTAACACCTGTACTAATAGATCCAAAATAAATATATCCAGGCTCATCTAAAGCTAGACTATATAATAAAAACTCTAAATTTTCAATTTTATAGCCACGATTGTCAACATAATCAAAAAACTTAATATTATTGACATCATTTTCCTTAATTTTAGATAAATTTAAATCCATATTAATATTATTTATCCTATAGGCAATATTACGAATCCAATCAAGACCAAAAAAAGGATCCTTATTAAATTCCTGAGTTTTGGTAAAAACACTGCCTCTAGCACCAATATGTCTAAGCTTGAGATCATCAATTTTTAAAAGTTGCCCCGTCATTGATTTATAAATTGAATCCGCCACCCATTTAACAAATCCTGAACAATTAAACCCCACAGGATCTTTTTGCAGCAAACCAGTTTCTATGTAAACCATTTTGCCATGATGATCCATTGCACCATCAACAACCTCAGCAATGGGGAAAGATAAAAAAGCTTTTCTTAAACCAATTGCCATATTAGAAATATTTTTATAAATATCAAAATATTCAGGAATAAAATACCTAAAATCAATAACCTTGGCAATATAATTTATTATATTGCCAAGAGAAATTAATGCAACGTCTTCAATCTTAAAAGGCAATTTAACGTCTTTATAAATTAAAGTATTTACTAAATAAAAATCAGCACTAGAAGAAAATTTTGCAGGCTTTATTCTAATAAATGTATCCCCTCTGTTTATAAAAAATATTTTTATCTGTTCAATGCCTTCTTTGCCAACCTTAATCACATAAGACCCTGGAAAAATATAATCAACATTCTTTTTTTTATTAAAAAAAGAATAGTAAATATAATCAGAAGAAACTGCACTCGAAACTTCAATGTAATAATCTTTTGTAATAAAATGCTTTGTTGGACTTATTTTTTTTTGCATATAGCTTGAATTAAAATATTTTGAATACTTAGTCCTTATATCAAAATCATAAAAAAAACTCTCAAGCGCAAAAAGGTTTAGACTGTTAATTATTAAAAATAAAAATATGTATTTCACTTTAAATCTCTTATTTTCTCTCTCAATTCTACTAAAATTGGAATATTTTTATATCCAATTTTACGCAAATTATTTACTAAATAATTATAGTAAGAATTTGGAAAATTCTTTATTTTATTTGCAAAAAGAATAAATTTCACAGGATTAGTACTAACTTGTGTAATATATTTTATTTTATGAGAAACATTCAAATGATAATCTCTGGTCCATAAATTTAACATTTTATTTAAATCTGGAGTACTAGTTTTAAGCTCTAGCTGATCTTTTAACTTAAAAGTTTCTTTAAAAAGAGAATCTAGACCCATCTTTTTATGAACAGAAATTCTAAATATAGGAGCAAAATTTAAAACAGGGAAAAAAAATTTAACACGACTCTTTAAGGATTCAAAATACCCTTTAGATTCACTCACAAGATCCCATTTACTAAACACAATAATAATTCCTTTCCCCTTTTTAGTAACATAATGGGCAATCTTTTTGTCCTGGGAAGTCAATTCTTCTTTAGCATCAATCAACAAAAACACAATGTCCACCATGTCGATTACTTTTAATGCCCTGCTAACAGAATAATATTCAACAATTTCATTTACCTTAGCCCTTCGCCTTATCCCAGCTGTATCAATAATTTCAAAAACTTTACCATTTCTAATTAACTTAGTTTTAATAAAATCTCTAGTAGTACCGGGTTGATCTGAAACAATTGAAATTTCATTTCCAGATAAATAATTAATAAGAGTAGATTTGCCTGAATTAGGCTTGCCTATAATCCCGACCTTAATGTTAACTTCATCCTCAATATTAGCTTCACCAACTTCTACTTTTAAAAAATCTCTAAGCTTAGTAATTCCTCGACAATGAGCTGCACTAACAAGAAAATAACGCTTGAACCCTAAACTATGAAATTTATGAGCTAAAAATTCCTTGTCTTTAGTATCTGCTTTGTTTAAAACTAAAATTACCTTACTACTATATTTTCTAAGTTTTTCAATTACTTGATAATCTTCAAGTAAAATTTCATTAATATCTAAAACCAATAAAATTAAATCAACTTTTTCTAAAGAGCTTAAAACCTTTTGCACAACAATTTTGTTAATCCCATCTTTTAAGATCGTAAACCCACCAGTATCAATTAATTTAAAATTAAAAGAACCAACCCTGCAAACCTCTTCAACTAAATCTCTAGTAACACCGTAAGTACTCTCAGTGATACTTCTTTTTGTATCTAAAATTCGATTAAATAAAGCAGATTTCCCAACATTTGGTCTACCAACAATAAGAACCTTTTTATAACTAAGCAAAGCAAATACACCTCTTTATTTATTCCGATATTTCCATTATAATATCAAATATTAGTATTTATGCCAATTGCACATGAGTGTTTATATTGAAAAGAAAAAAAAGCTCAACCAAATCAGACATACTTTTAATTTTAATTGCTATTATTTTAACAATAATTAGTGTGCTATTAATAATCAAAAATTCGCTTATTATGCATATTTTTAAGGAAAAAAATTACGATAACAGTTTATTTGAATCAAGCCAAACACAAGATAATAAGTTAATTGAAGCCAAAAAAGACACCACCAAAAATACAAATATAAAAATGCTTAAAAATGAAAGTTTTTTAATCCAACCACCAGAAATAAAAAAACTTGAAGAAGAACTCAAGCAAAGCCAAAGAAATAATAACATTAAAAATAAAAAATTTATTAAACTTTATTTTATAAAAGTTACCCCAGAAGGCTATTTTTTAAGACAAACTGTAAAAAGAGCTATATATTACGACAAAAATATTCTTGAAGAAACACTAAAATCTTTAATAAAAGGGCCAAATGAATACGAACTAAAGAATAATTTTTTAAGCCTAATCCCTATAAAAACCAAACTGTTAAACTTAAGTCTAATCGAGGGAATTGCCAAAATAAATTTATCTAAAGAATTTTATGAAAATAGTTTCGGGATCGAGGGAATAATTAATCAAATCGCTCAAATAACCTTAACATGTCTTGAAATTAAAGGAATTACTGGAATAGTTTTAACAATAGAAAATAATCCAATAATACTTGAAGAATTAAACTTAAACTTCTCAGGAATATTAAATAAAAAGACTTTGGACAAATATTAAAATTCAATATCGTTAAGCAGCCGCATAGAGCTTTCAATATTTAAAACACTTGATCTAACAACTAAAAACATAAATTCTTGATTACCTTTTTTGCCTTTGGTTTTTAACTTTAATATATTTTTAACTTGTAATTTATTTTTATAGAACTTTTCAATCACGCTTTGCAAAATTATCTTTAAATATTTATCATTCACAACACCATTAAAATTTTTTATATCTAAATTTAAACTTTTAACCTCAAACTGAGGTTTGATCAAAACTATAATAAAACTTTCAGAAAGTTTATCTATTAAATTCACACATATACTGATTGATGATCTAAAAGAAACATCTACAACGGCAAAATTAGGCACAATTTTAAATTCTTTAACATCAAAAATATTGGTTCTCTCTAAAACTTTAACTCTTGGATCAATTCTCAATTTATAAGAAAGTTGATTAATACCCACGTCAATTGAATAAACAAAATTGGCACCACACTGCAACAAACAATCAGTAAAGCCGCCGGTTGAAGAGCCAACATCAACACAAATTTTATTTTTAACTTCAATCTCAAAATCCTTAAGAGCTTCTAAAAGCTTGTAACCTCCCCTTGATACAAATACTTGACAAGGATTCTCTACCAAATCTATTTTACTTGTTTTGTTTATTAACATTTTGGGATTTTTTTCTTTATGAGAATTCACATATATATTGCCTGTTAGAATTAAGACCATTAATTCTTTTCGTGTTTTTTCTGGATACCTTTTGCAAAGTATATTTAATAAATTATTTCTGAATCCTTTCAATTTTTAAAGCACGGCCTGTCTTTAAATTAGAAGTAATAACAACTCCCTGTAAAATTGTATCATCTTCTACAACTTCGGCTCTCAAAGGGATATATTCAAGCAAACCTTTAAGAGAAATATCGGGATTAAATCCTATTACAGAATTTAATACACCTGTCATTCCAACATCACTAATATAAGCTGTCCCCTTTGACAATATTCTTTCATCTTTAGTCATAACATGAGTATGAGTACCAACCACTCCTGTTACAAAGCCATTTAAAAAATATCCAAAACTTTCTTTTTCATAATTACTCTCAGCATGAAAATCCACAAAAATGGTTCTAACCTTATTTCTAAGCATATTGACTAATTTTTTTGTATTATCAAAAGGATTCTTAACAATAAAATTCATATTTAAAACACCTTGAACATTAATCACAGCAATCTTTGCATCTCTAATAGTTAAAAAACAATAACCATGCCCATCTAACAAATCTGAAAAATTATTTGGCCTTAAAATATACGCTTGCTTATTTAGGTAGTCATTTATTTTATAATTAGAATACACATGATTACCAGTAGTAATAACATTAACGCCCGATCTAAAAAGATTATTTGCTATTTCTGGAGTTATTCCAAAACCATTTGAAGAATTTTCTCCATTAGCAATTACTAAATCTATTCTATATTTGTTCTTAATATTTTTAAGATTAAAAAAAACTTTTTTTAATCCACTATCACCTATTATATCCCCAATTATTAAGGTTTTAATAGTGCTATCTTGCATATTCAATAACTCTGGTTTCACGAATAATTGTAACTTTAATTTTTCCAGGATATCTCATTTCAGCTTCTATTTTTTTAGCAATGTCTCTTGCAAGTAAAATTGATTTTTCATCATTAATCAAGGCATTGTCAACAATAATCCTAACTTCACGACCAGCTTGAATCGCATAACATTTTTGAACGCCTTCAAAACTATAAGCAATGTCTTCAAGTCTTTTAAGTCGATTTATATAGTTATTTAAACTTTCCCGCCTTGCTCCAGGACGAGATGCCGAAATGGCATCTGCTATTTGAACAACAATAGCCTCAAGACTCTCAGGCTTCACTTCATTATGATGAGCAGCAATAGCATTAACAATAATTTCGCTCTCTCCGCAACTTTGAGCAAGCTCAGCACCAGTAATAGCGTGTCCCTCGCTATTATCAGAAATACTTTCCATCCCCTTGCCAATATCATGTAAAAGACATGCTCTTTTTACTACAATAGGATCTAATTTCATTTCTTTAGCTAAAATTTCTCCTATTATAGCTGTTTCTTTAGAATGGTTTAAAACATTTTGACCATAACTACTTCTAAAATAAAGCCTTCCCAATCCTCTAATAAGTCTCTTATCAAGCCCATGTATATTAAGATCAAAAACTGCTTTCTCACCTTCTTCTTGGATAATGCTATTTATTTCATTTGTAACATTATAAACAACTTCTTCAATCCTAGCAGGATGAATTCTACCATCTGTAACAAGTCTTTCTAAAGTCCTTTTGGCAAGCTCTTTTCTTATTGGATCAAAGCAAGATATAACAACAGCTTCAGGGGTATCATCAATAATAATATCAGCTCCTATTAAAGTCTCAAGAGCCCTAATATTGCGCCCTTCTTTACCTATAATCCTGCCTTTCATCTCATCATTAGGCAATTCAACAGAAGCTACTGTAAACTCTGAGCTTACCTCTGTAACAATACGCTGCATAGTAGATACTAAAATATCTTTTGCGACTTTATCTGCTAATAACTGGGCTTCCTGTTCACTTTTATTGATAATAACCTGAGCATCTCTTCTAGACTCATGCTCAACCTTTTCAATTACAATTTTTCTTGCATCTTCTCTTGTAAGGCCAGAAACATTCTCTAATCTTTTAACAAGATCAGCCTCTTTTTCTCTTATTACTTTTTCTTTTTGTTCAAATTCTTTAATTTTAAAATCAATTCTAGACTGCTGTTTATCAAGAGCAGATATTCTCTTATCTAAGGTTTCTTCTCTTTGTAATAATCTTTTTTCCAAATTAACAATCTCATTTTTCCGATCTCTTATATTCCTATCTTGCTGGTTTTTTTCTTTAAGCATTTGAGATTTTGCATTAGCAATAATTTGCTTTCTTTCATTTTCTATCTCTAATTTTGATTCTACCCTTACTTTTGTCAGATTTTTTTCTAAATCTAATAAAGACAATCTACCTAAAAAAACTCTTACTAAAAATCCTAATATAAAGCCAGCAAAAATAGAAGAAAAAATAATATATATCATATCATTTAACTCCTATGCTGTTTAAAAGCAATTTAAATTTTAATCTTTAAAACAGTATGCTCAAATTATCAATTATTCAACTTTTAAAGGCTTTTCAACTAATTCTAAGATAGCCATTTCAGCTGCATCTCCATATCTTTTCCCCAATTTAATCATCCGAGTATACCCACCACTTCTTTGTCTAAAAACAGGAGAAATTTTGGTAAACAGCTTATTTAAAATATATTTATCATGTATAAATTTCGATAATTCTCGCCTATTATGCACAGTATCAACTTTTGCCTTTGTAATTAATCTTTCAGCAAATCTTTTAACTTCAAACAATTTTGCCTTAGTAGAAGAAATTTTTTCATATTTAAAAAAAGAAATTACCATATTTTTTAAAAGTGCTCTCCTGTGACTAGACTTCCTACTTAACCTATTAAAACCCAATTTTGTTTTCATGAAACAACCTAAACTCTCCTTTTATTCAGATATTTTAATATTATTCTTACTTAATACAGATAAAGCATCTTCTTTAGACATTCCTAAAAACAATCGATAAGAACCAAGTTTTTCGATTATCTCTTCTAAACTTTTTTTTCCAAAATTTCTCGCCTTAGAAAGCTCTTCTGCATTTTTACTAATAAGTTCTCCCAATGTTTTAACATTTTCTTTGGCTAAACAATTTAAAGATCTAACTGACAAATCCAATTTCTCAATACTCATATCAAGTAAGTTAGAACTTTCTGATTTTGATTTCTCAAAAGATGAATTAACATTATCTTCAAAATCTACAAGAGGAAACAAAAACTCTCTTACTATTGATGCGGCCTTTTTTATTGCATCTTTGGCAGAAATCACACCCGTAGTCCAAATTTCCATTACGAGCTTGTCATAATCTGACCTTTGCCCAACCCTAGTATCTTCTACAGAATATGAAACTTTCTCTATAGGCGAAAATATAGAATCTAAAGCAATAACATTAACTTCTTCTAAATACTTAGAATTTTGCTCAGAAGACACATATCCTCTACCATAATTGATTTGAAATTCAAGATCCAAATTCACATCATGTGATAAAGTAGCTATAACTAAATCTTTATTAAAAATTTCAACTCCATCTCTTTCAAAATGAGAAGCTTTCAAAACATTAGTATCTTTGCCGCTAACACTAAAACTTATTGTCTTTCTTTGCTCTCCTTCTCCAAGTTTTAAATGAATATTTTTTATATTAGCAATAACCTCAAGAGTATCTTCAGAAACTCCAGGAATCAAATCAAACTCACTTGAAACAACCTTTGATGAAGAGTCTTTATTGTTAGCCTGAACTCTCATAGCAGTAATAGCATACCCTTCAATAGAAGAAAGTAACACACGCCTTAAAGTATTACCTATAGTAACCCCAAAACCTCTTTCAAAAGGATATATCGTAAACTTACCGTAAGATCCATCATCTTGACTTTTTAAAAATTCAATTTTTTCAGGTATAGTAAAATCTTTCAAAAATTTTTCCACAGGCATCATAACTCCTTATAGCTAAACTCTTCTGGTTTTTTTCGGTCTGCATCCATTATGAGGAATAGGGGTAATATCTGAAATTGATTTTACAGTCATCCCAATCGAACCAATAGCTCTTATTGCAGATTCTCTACCAATACCTGGCCCCTTTATATACACATGAACATAATTAATTCCAAAATCTCTCACTTTATTTAAAGCAGATTCTGCTGTTATTTGAGCAGCATATGGGGTCGACTTTTTAGCTCCTTTAAAACCCATCCCACCGGCACTTGCCCAAGCTAAAGCATTCCCCTTTATATCAGATACAGTAACTATGGTATTATTAAAAGTAGCTTGTATGTAAACGTTTCCCTCTCCGATATTTCTTTTAATTTTTTTTTTACTATTAGTTGATGATTTTGCGCTCAACTTACCCTCCAAATCTTAAAAACTATTTTATTTGCTGGCTATTTTCTTATTAGCCACAGTCTTTCTTTTTCCTTTTCTAGTTCTTGCATTTGTTTTAGTTCTCTGTCCTCTCAAAGGCAATCCTTTTCTATGCCTAACACCCCTATAACATGCTATATCCATAAGTCTTTTAACAGACATAGCAACTTCACTCCTAAGTTTTCCTTCTACAACATAATCACTCTCAATTACCTTCCTAAGTCGATTAACTTCATCATTATCTAAATCTTTGGCAATTTTACTTGGAGAAATACTAGCACTATTGCAAACTTGCAAAGCTCTTGTTCTACCTATACCATAAATAGAAGTAAGCGCTATTTTTAATTGTTTATTACTTGGTAAATCTATTCCCGATATTCTAGCCATCTTATCTCCTCTAATTTTTACTTTTGTCTTTGTTTGTGCTTTAAATTATCACAAATAATTCTTAATACACCTTTTCTTTTTATAACCTTACATTTTTCACAAATTGGCTTTACACTTGCCCTAACTTTCATCGTCAAACACTCCTAAATTTTTTGCAAAAATGCATAATTCCTTTTATTTCTATGAGAAAATCCTTGAGTTTTCAAATAAGCATCAATATGAATTAATGTATCAAGCGCAACTCCTACCATAATAAGCAAAGAAGACCCCCCCATTATCCTAGAAACATCGTGTGGAAATCTAAAAATATTTTGCACTAAAAATGGAATAATTGCAATAATTGACAAAAAAATAGCTCCTGAAAATAAAGTTTTATTCATAATTTCATCTAAATATTTTTCCATCTCATCAGACTTTATTCCAGGAATAGTACCCCCATTCTTACGAATATTATTGCTTATGTCTTTGGGGCTTAACTGAATCTTAGAATAAAAATACGTAAATCCTATTATCAAAATTACATTCAACAAAGTATAATAAAGCCCATTAGGCCTTAAATAAGATAAAATTTGTCTAGCTATAGAAGAAGTTTCTGCAAAACCACTTAAAATTTGTAAAGGTAAAGCAATTAAAACAGAGGCAAAAATAACAGGTAAAACACCAGATGGATTCAACTTGATTGGCAAATATGAACTAACCGTACTATTAGAATTTGCCCTAGCATAATGAATAGCAACTCGCATTTGGGCTTTATATTCATATATGATTAAGATAACAACTAAAATAAATATACTTATAACAAGTATCACAAAAACAGGATTAACATTTTGAGAAGGATCCTGCATGCTTTGAAATAAGTTAAACAAAGCTGCTTGGAGTCTAACCACTATTCCAGAAAAAATTATCAAAGACGTTCCATTACCCACACCTCTTTGATTAATCTGCTCTCCAAACCACAAAAGAATAAATGTTCCTGTAGTAACTGTTAAAATAGCAATAAATATATATCTATAAAAAGGAATAGTAACAGCACCCGGAATACCTTTGGCATAAAGACTTGTTGCATATCCTTGAACTACAGCTGCAACTATTGTTAAATATTTTGTATATTTTTTAGTCTTTTGTCTGCCACCATCACCTTCTTGCATCTTTTTTAAAGAAGGAAAAGAATAAACAAGAAGCTGAACAATAATAGATGCCGAAATGTAGGGCCCTATACTAAGCATAAATATAGAAAAATTACTGAAAGCTCCGCCTGAAAAAAAATCAAAATAATTAGCAATTGAAAAATCTGATTGTGACTTGAAATAACTTTTAAGCGCCACAGAATCTATTCCTGGTATTGGCAAGTAAGAACCAACTCTAAAAAGAAAAAGAATAAATAAAGTAAACAAGAACTTATTTCTCAAATCTTTAACAGTAAATAAACTTAAAAACAATTCTTTCATTTTTATTCCACTTTAAACTAATTTAATACTACCGCCAATTTTTATTACAAAGCTTTCGGCTGACTTAGAAATTTTAGAAACCTCAAAGGAAACTTTTTTTGTAAGCTTACCATTAGACAAAATCTTAATTTTTTTATTTTTCTTTCTTATAAGTTTATTTTCAAGCAAAGTATCGTAGTTGACCACTTGCCCATCTTTAAATTTTTTATCTATATCTCCAAGATTAACAATTGCATATTCCAATTTATAATCATTATTAGAAAAACCTCTCCTTGGCAATCTTCTATAAAGAGGAGTCTGTCCACCTTCAAATCCAAGTCTTGGTGAAGTATTTCTTGCTTTTTGCCCCTTTTGCCCTCTCCCAGAAGTTTTACCAAGTCCTGAACCTGGACCTCTGCCAACAATTTTACGTCGCTTACTAGCTCCCCTAGGCTTTAATAGGTTAAACATTGCTTACCTCGCTTAATAAAATCATATTAATAGTCTCATTCAGCATACCTTTAATAGATTCATTTAAAAAATGCACCTTTTTATCACCTATTTTATTTAAACCTAATGCTTTTAAAACTTTGACCTTTTTATTTAATTTTCCAATAAGGCTTCTTACAAGAAGAACTTGCACATTAATATTGTTTTTAGAAATAATTTCCCTATTCTTTTCCATTCTTCTAATAAAACACTTATTTTTAGCCCTAGCCCTTGAAGCATTAAACCTAGCTTTCTTTAGTTGTAATCTTAATTTCCTTTTAATCATACATTAACCCCATAAAGTTTTCAAAGTTTTCCCTCGCATCTCTGCCACTTTTTCAGCATCAAGAACTAAATCAAATGCCTTAAAAGTCGCCTTTACTACATTCATAGAATTATTAGAGCCAAGAGATTTACTCAAAATATCATGCACTCCTAAAGCCTCCATTACAGCACGAACAGGGCCTCCTGCAATAACACCAGTACCATGAGTAGCTGGCTTGATTAAAACTTTAGCTTTTTTAAAACAACCAATAACTTCATGCGGCAATGTTCCTTTTCGAATAGGAACAAACCTTAAATTTTTCCTAGCACTTGTTAAACTTTTTTTTATTGCATCACTAGCGTCATTAGCTTTACCAAATCCCCAACCAACAGATCCTTCTCCATCTCCAACAACCATGAAAGCAGCAAAAGAGAACCTTCTCCCGCCCTTAACAACTTTAGTAACTCTGTTGAGTGATATTAATTTTTCTATCTGCTTTCTTTGAGCCTGAACATCTACCATAAATATACTCCCTTAAATATTAATACCAAACTCTCTCAAAGAAGTTGCAAAACTTGCAATAAGTCCATGATACTTATAACCATTTCTGTCAAAAATGAGATTATTTATATTTTTCTCCTTAAGCCTTTTAGCAAGAACTTCTCCAAGTTTTTTTACATCATCAATATTTTTGCTTAAGTTAAGACTTTTTTCAATAGTAGAAATACTTACAACAGTATGTCCCTTGCTATCATCTATAACTTGCGCATAAAAATACCTATTAGATTTAAATATAGTAATTCGTGGCCTGCTTGTTATTCCGCGCCCTATTTTATCTTTTATTCTTTTTTTACGCCTAAGCTTTCTTTGTTCTGCTTCTTTTATTTTTTTCATAACTATTAACACCCAAAATTTATTTTTTTACACCAGATTTTCCAACTTTTCTTCTAATAACTTCATTATCATACTTAATGCCCTTTCCTTTATATGGCTCTGGTTTTTTTAAACTTCTAATCTCAGCTGCAACCTGGCCAACCTTAAACTTATCTATTCCCTCAACAGAAATTTTAGTATTACCGTCAAGCTTTACAATAACACCATCTGGAATAACATATTCAAACTGAGTTGAATAACCAAGATTTAAAAAAAGGCTATTGCCTTGTTGCTCTGCCCTATACCCTATGCCATTTATAGTAAGAGACTTAGAAAATCCTTCAGTTACTCCTTTTATCATGTTAAAAATCAAACTTCTGTAAAGACCATGGTAAGCTTTTGATTTTTTATCATTAGAAACTCGATCAACAATAACACTACCATTCTCAACTTTAACATTAATACTGTCTTTTATATCTTGAACTAATCTTCCTTTAATACCTTCAACTATTACCGAATTGTCTTTAACATCAATCTTAACAGCATCTGGAATTTTTATCGGAAGTCTTCCAATACGTGACATATATCCCCCTATTAAACTACCAAACTGAGCAAATCAACTCACCGCCTATTTTTTTATCTTTAGCTTCCTTACCAGTAATAATACCTTGAGAAGAAGATACGATTAATATTCCATATCCATTCTTTATTCTTGGCATATTTTTATATGAAGAATAAATTTTCCTACCGGGAGTAGAAATGGCATCTATTTTACTTATAACAGGATTTCTTTTGTTGTCATACTTTAACAAAACTCTAATAAAAGCAATTCCTTCTTTTTCTAAAAAATTAAAATCCTTGATATAGCCCTCTTCTTTAAGAATGTTTAATATTGATTTATTCATATTAGACATTTTTAAGTCTACAGATCCATGCTTAACTCTACTTGCATTCCTCAATTTAGTTAGCATATCTCCTACTGAATGAGTAATCGCCATAAAATCCCCTTACCAACTTGATTTTGAAACGCCGGGAATTAACCCCTCAGACGCATACTTTCTAAAACATATTCGACACATACAAAAATCTCTCAAATATCCCCTTGGACGACCACATAACTTGCATCTATTATTCTGCCTTGTTTTATACTTAGGCTTTCTTAAAGCCCTAATAATCATTGATTTTTTAGCCATATACCTTACAAATCCCTTTAATTACTAAACGGCATTCCAAATTTCAAAAGCAAAGCTTTGCTTTCTTTATCATTTGAAGCTGTTGTCACAATTGTAACATTCAAACCAGATATTCTCTCTATTTTATCATAGTCTATCTCGGAAAATATTATTTGCTCCGTTATCCCAAAAGAATAATTTCCATTACCATCAAAAGCATCCCCATTGATTCCCCTAAAATCTTTAACCCTTGGCAATGCTAAATGGATAAGCTTATATAAAAATTCATACATTACATTGCCCCTAAGTGTAACTTTAGCACCTATTTCTTGCCCTTGTCTAATTTTAAACCCGGCTATTGCTTTTTTTGCTTTTGTCTTTACAGCTTTCTGACCGGTAATCTGAGCAAGCTCTAAAACTGCAGAATCCAACAACTTCTTATTTTTAACAGCCTCACCAACACCTACAGAAACTACTATTTTCTCAAGCTTGGGAACTTGCATTATAGATTTATATTCAAATTCCTTAACAAGCTCTTTTATAACGCTGTCTTTATAATATTTCTTCAATTCAGGAACATAATTCATAAACTCTATATCCTCTGTCCAGTTTTTTTAAGATATCTTATTTTTTCATTATTTTCAAATCTAACACCTAATCTTGAAGAAGTTCCTTTGATAAATATCATCACATTTGAAATATCTATAGCGGCCTCCTTATCTATTATTCTGCCTTTTTCTTGGGGTGTCCTAGCTTTAATGACTTTTTTAACCATATTACAAGATTCAACAATAACTTTATTTTTTTTTCTATTTATACTAGCAATCTTACCTATTCTTCCTTTATCTTTTCCAGAAAGAATTTTTACACTATCACCTATCTTCAACTTTGTCTTCACAAAACCCCCTTTTGCTATATCACCTCTGAAGCCAATGATACTACCTTCATAAAATTAGCATCCCTAAGTTCTCTTGCAACAGGCCCAAACACCCTTTTGCCCCTAGGGCTTAAATTAGCATCAAGTATCACACAAGCATTATCATCAAACCTAACATAAGTTCCGTTCTTACGTCTTACTTCTTTAGAAGTCCTAACGATTACAGCTTTACATACATCTCCTTTTTTAACAGAAGAATTAGGAATTGCTTGTTTTACTACAATAGTTATTATATCCCCAATTTTAGCATAACGCCTTTTACTGCCACCAAGAACTTTAATACATTGAGCCATCTTGCCACCAGTATTATCAGCAATTGTTAAATAAGTTTGCATCTGAATCATAATCAACCTCCTTTAGAAAAATCAAAACTATTTTAACTTTTCTAAAACCTCAACAAGAGACCATCTTTTATCTTTACTAATAGGTCGAGTCTCAATAATTTTTACCTTATCACCAATCTTTGAAACTTCTTTGTCATCATGTGCTTTAACTTTCTTACTAACCTTTAAATACTTGCGATAGATTGGATGCATCTTTCTTTGAACAATTTCTACTACTATAGTCTTAGACATCTTGTCACTAACAACTATACCAATTAATTCTTTTTTATTTTCTCTTGCCATATTTAAACCTTTCTAATACCCAACTCATGTTCACAAATCATTGTATTAAGTCTTGCAATATCACGCCTAATCTCTCTTTTCTTTAAAGGATTCTCAACATGACCAACAACAGATTTAAATCTTAAATCTAAATATTCTTTCTTTAATTCTAGCCTTTTAGCCTTCATGTCCTCAAGAGTAAAATTCTTAAAATTTTTTAACATAATTACCTCAAATCTCGTCTTACAACAAACATGGTTTTTACTGGGAGTTTAGAACTCGCAAGTGACATAGCCTCTTGAGCAAGCTCCTCCACAACTCCAGCCATTTCAAACATAACAGTGCCAAGCTTAACAGGAGCATTCCAATGATCAACACCCCCTTTGCCCTTACCCATTCTAGTTTCAGCTGGTTTTTTAGTATAAGGAATATCAGGAAATATCCTTATCCAAACTCTTCCACCTCTTTTTATTTTACGAGTCATTGCAATACGAGCAGCTTCAATTTGGCGAGCAGTAATAAAATTTGTTTCCAAAGAAACAAGTCCATATTCACCAAAAGAAATTTTATTACCCTTCTGAGCCTCTCCGGACAATCTTCCCCTCTGCTTTTTTCTATATTTAACCTTTTTTGGACTTAACATCTAATTATCCTCCAATATTCTGCTCATTAGAATCGACTCTTTCTTTAGAAAAAGACGAACCAAGTTTACCAAGTTTATTTAAAGGGCCCACTTCATCTTTAGACAATCCATCTTTTTTAGTTGAAACACCAGTATGCTTTTCACCGGCCTTATCTCTATTATTTATAATTTTATCAAAATTTTTAACAGTGTCGCCTCTTTCTCTAAAAGGCTTTCTATTTATTACCTGACCAGCATCAGAATTGGTTTGTTTGCCTAAAACTTCACCTTTAAATAACCAAACCTTAACTCCAATAATGCCATAAGTAGTTTGAGCCTCAGAAAACCCATAATCTATATTGGCTCTAAGAGTATGTAAAGGAACCCGACCCTCCTTAACTTCAAAGCTTCTTGCGATCTCAGCTCCACCAAGTCTACCAGCAATCTTAATTTTTAGCCCTTGAGCACCTTTTAACATAGAGTTAGAAAGGGATGATTTTAAAACTTTTCTGTAAGACACTCTATTTTCTACTTGCTTTGCAATTCCATTAGCAATAATTTGAGCATCAAGCTCTGGCCTTTTAACCTCTTTGATTTTGATGCTAATTTTTTTAGAAATTTTTTTAGTTAACAACTGACCAATCTTTTCAAGATTAGAACCCTTAAGCCCTATCACAGAACCAGGCCTTGGAGTAACAATTACTATTGTTACTTTTTGAGGATTATTTCTAATTATTTCTATATCAGAAATATCAAATTTAATTCCTTTAAGAAACTTCATAATTTCTCGTCTTATTGAAAAGTCTTCATGAAGAATTGTAGAATACAATTTTTTATCAAAATACCATTTTGATTTCCAATCCTTATTAATTTTTACCCTTAAGCTATATGGATGTACTTTTTGGCCCATGCTTTATCCTTTAATATCCTTTTTTTCATCAACTTCAACAAAAATATGACAATTTCTATTAACAAGCCTATCAGCTCTACCTCTAGCTCTAGGCCAAATCTTTTTACGACGACGCCCATCATCAACCATAACTATTTTAATAAATATCATATCCTCGGACAAATTTTTATTGTGATACATTGCATTTGATGCTGCCGATTTAACAACTTTTTCTAAAAGCTTAGCTCCTTTATTAGGCATAGAACAAAGCACCGCAATAGCTTTAATATAAGACTTCCCTCGTATATTGTCAGCTATTGGTCTAACTTTTTTTGGAGAAGAGGGTAAATTTTTTCCTTTTGCTGTATATCTTCTATTTGTCAACATAACTATTTTACTTCCTTCCCTTTTTATCTGACTTAGCATGCCCTCTAAAAATCCTTGTAGGTGAAAACTCACCAAGCTTATGCCCTACAAGATCCTCAGTAATATAAATAGGTATAAAAGTCTTCCCATTGTAAACGGATATAGTAAGACTTACCATTTCAGGAATTATCGTTGAAGATCTAGAGTAAGTTTTAATAACAACCCTCTTCTCACTTCCAAAAGATGATAAAACTTTTTGATAAAGACTCTTTTCTATAAAAGGTCCTTTTTTAATAGATCTTGCCACTATACTCTCCTACTTATTTCTTCTTTTAATAATAAATTTATCTGAATATCTCTTCTTCTTGCGAGTCTTATAGCCTTTAGTAGGCTGTCCCCAAGGAGACACGGGGTGACGACCTCCAGAAGTTTTTCCCTCACCACCACCATGCGGATGATCAACAGGATTCATAGCAACACCTCTAACCTTAGGTCTTCTACCAAGCCACCTACTTTTACCAGCTTTCCCTATAGAAACATTGGCATAATCTTCATTTCCAATTTCACCAATTGTTGCAATACATTTTTTAAAAATTAACCTCATCTCACCGGATGACAATTTTAAAGTAACATAATTCCCATCAGAAGCAAGTATCATAGCATACCCGCCAGCACTTCTTACAAGCTGTCCACCTTTTCCTACATTAAGCTCAATATTGTGAACAGTTCTTCCAATAGGAATATTTTCAAGAGGCAAGGCATTGCCAATTTTAATTGGGGCATTTGGACCACTTTCCAAAACATCTCCAACCTTAATGCCTTTAGGCGAAATAATATACCTTTTTTCTCCATCTTTATAAACAAGCAAAGCTATATTAGCACTTCTATTAGGATCATACTCAATAGAAGCAACTCGAGCAGGAATGCTAAATTTATCTCTTCGATTAAAATCAATCAACCTATACTTTCTCTTATGCCCACCACCTCTTCTTCTAACACTAATCCTACCAGAAGAATCTCTGCCCGATTTAAATTTTTTACCTTTTGTTAAAGATTTCAAAGGATCATTACCTTTGCTCAAATCATCAAAAGATAAAGTCGTCTTATATCGCAAAGAAGAAGTTTTTGGCTTATAAGTCTTAATACCCATATTTATTTTTCTCCAAAACCACTAAAAAATATCTATTTTATCTTCCTTTTTGAGATAAACATACGCCTTCTTCCATGAAGAAGTTTTCCCCTTGCCTATAGGATATCCTCTTCGAGACACCACAACTTTGGCTTTACTTTTAATATTAAGCAAATTACACGACACTGGAGTAACATTGAAAAGTTCTTTTATTGCTGCACCAACCTCTTTTTTATTTGCTCTCTTGCTAACCTTAAAAACATAAACATTAATACTTTCTCTTTGAGTATTGGTTTTTTCAGTAAGCATAGGTGAAACTATTATATCATAAGCTTTCATACTTATCCTCAATATCTTTTCTATTTAACGTAAAACTCATTTAGCTTGTTAACAGCAGATTCTAAAGCTATTAAATTCTTGGCATAAAACAAATCAACAACTCTAAGTTTATCAAAAGACAAAATCTTTAAATCTCTTATATTTTTACCGGCCCTTTTGATCATCTGATCATCATTACCCAAAAGAATAACCACCTTACCATTAAAACTTGTAAAATTTTTTATTATTAAAGCAAGCTCTTTTGTTTTTCCCGATTCAATATTAAAATTCTCAATAACCTTAAAACTATTTTCATCAGCAGCGCGCAAACTTAATACAGACTTAAATGCAAGCCTTTTTACCTTTTTAGGTAATTTATAGCTATAATCTCTAGGTTTTGGCCCTAATGCTATGCCTCCGCCAATCCAAATTGGATTTCGCTTTGTACCCACTCTAGCCCTACCGGTTCCTTTTTGCTTCCAAGGCTTTTTAGAACTACCCCTGACCTCTGATCTGGTTTTAGTTGAAGATGTTCCAACCCTAAGATTAGACAGCTCATTTTTTATGGCATTATAAATAGATCCATGACTAATTTCTATATTAAAAACTCTATCATTCAAATTTATAGTTCCAATCTCTTTTCCATCTTTAGAAAAAACTTTTCTTTCCATACTAAATACCTACTTTTTAGATTTCTTAACAACAACAAAAGAACCCTTAGCGCCAGGCACAGCCCCTTTTACTAGAATAGCTCTCTTTTCTTCATCGATTAAAACAACTTCAAGATTTTGAATAGTTTGTTGATTTCCACCCATTCTGCCAGCCATTTTAGTCCCTTTAAATGTTCTTGCGGGAGTAGTAGCTTGTCCTGTTCCACCAAGATGTCTATGGAATTTTGATCCATGAGAAGATGGCCCACCACTAAAATTATGCCTTTTCATAGCCCCTTGGAAACCCTTGCCTTTGGTAGTACCTGTAACATCTACATACTTAACGGACTTAAAAACATCAACTTTAATCTCATCACCAGCATCATATCCATCAAGCCCCTTAAGCTCTATTACATATTTTTTAGGCTCAATATCTTTTAAATTTTTATATTGACCTTTTATCGGCTTTGAAATTTTAGAGCCCTTAAGATCAACAGAACCTGCTATAAGAGCGCTGTACCCATCTCTACCAACTGTTTTCTTCCCTATAATATAATTGGGCTGAAACTCTATAACAGTAACAGGAACCACAATGCCATTTTTCTGAAATATCTGAGTCATGCCAACTTTTTTTCCAATCAATCCCAACATTAAAACACCTCAAATTCATATACTTAAAATATCATTTACTGTTTAATATCTACCTCAACACCTGCTGGAAGCTCTAATTTCATTAAAGAATCCATTAAAGCAGAAGTAGGCTCTAAGATATCAATAAGCCTTTTATGAGTTCTCATCTCAAATTGCTCTCTTGATTTTTTATTGACATGAGGAGAACGTAAAACAGTATATTTTTTTATTTTTGTCGGCAAAGGGATTGGCCCCTTAATTTGAGCCTTGGCCTTCTGAACAGCTTTAACAATAGATTCGGCACTCTGATCTAATATTTTAACATCAAAACTAAATAATCTTACGCGTATCTTATCTTTAGCAATCAATTTATTCTCCTAAACTTTTAGAGAGTATTAAGTATATCCCCCAAAGTCTTAAACTATTCCAATATCTCAAGAATTCTTCCTGAAGCAACAGTTCTCCCACCTTCTCTAACAGCAAATTCTACATTTTTATCCATAGCTATTGAAGAGATTAGCTCAACAACAATGTCAACATTATCACCAGGCATAACCATTTCTTTGCCTTCTAGGGCAACAACGCCAGTAACATCGGTTGTTCTAAAAAAGAATTGTGGTCTATACCCTGGAAAAAATGGCTTGTGCCTACCGCCTTCTTCTTTAGTTAAACAATAAATTGAAGCTTTAAACTTCTTGTGCGGAGTAATTGTACCTGGAGCTGACAAAACTTGTCCTCTCTCAATATCTTTTTTATCAACTCCTCTCAAAAGAAGACCAACATTATCTCCTGCTTGACCTTGCTCAAGAATTTTTTGAAACATTTCAACACCAGTAACAGTGGTTTTTCTAGTTTCTTTAATACCAACGATTTCAACTTCTTGACCAACCTTAATAATACCTCTTTCAATACGCCCAGTAGCAACAGTACCTCTTCCTGAAATAGAAAATACATCTTCAACAGCAAGTAAAAATGGTTTGTCAATATCTCTTTCTGGAAGATCAAAATAATTATCCATAGATTCAAGAAGTTCTTTAACGCATTTTGTAGATTCAGGATCTTCTGGATTTGACATAGCACCAAAAGCTGAACCCTTGATTATTGGGGTATCGGCTGAAAAACCATATTTTTCAACAAGCTCTAAAACTTCAACTTCAACAAGTTCAACAAGCTCAGGATCTGCCAAGTCTAATTTATTTAAAAAAACTATTATTTTCTTTATTCCCATTCTTTGAGCAAGAAGTAAATGCTCTTTTGTTTGAGGCTCAGCACCACTATCAGCAGCAACTAAAAGTATCGCTGCATCCATTTGAGCTGCTCCTGTAATCATGTTTTTTATATAATCAGCATGCCCTGGACAATCTACATGAGCATAATGCCTATTGGCTGTTTCGTACTCAATATGCCTAGCATTAATTGTTATTCCCCTTGCTTTCTCTTCGGGTGCATTATCAATATCTTCATACTTTAATGCTTTTGCATCTTTATTTAATTTTGAACAATAAATACTAATTGCCGCTGTTAATGTTGTTTTACCATGATCAACATGACCTATTGTTCCAACATTCATGTGCGGTTTTGTTCTTTGAAAGACTTCTTTTGCCATGATTAACCTCCTAAATTTCACATTCTAAATAGCTACTTACATTTAATCTCTTTAAAAAATTTTTAACAAATTTGTTCTTATCAAAATACTAAAATAGCTACAAATAATCAAAAAAAATAAAAAATCTATTTTCAGAAATTGACCCGCATTGCGTGTTTTTCTAAAAAATTTTAATAGCTTTAAAATTTTACACATTTTACAAAATATAGTCAATATTCTTGAACTTTTAAACTCAATTAATCTCACATAAATAGCATTAAAAATCAACATAAACTTATATTAATTAAAGAAAAGCACAAAAGACTAAAGAAAAACTATCTAAAATAAGAAATGTTTAGCTGACATACCTTTAAAAACATAAAATTCAAAACAATAGTAAATAATTTGTAAAATCTAATCACCATTTAAAATTGATCAAACGTCTTTATTTTATCAAAAAGGTTAACACTAGCCTGATAAAAAAATATAATAAAAAGTGATGAAAACTCAAAAATTTAAGCTTAAATTACTACCAATCCTTACAGTTCCTAGCATTTCAATTATTTTTATGTCTTGCATGAAAACAAGCACAATAAAATCAAAAGAATATGCACAAGAAATTACCTATCTTATTAGTACTATAAAAACTAATAAAAAAGTAGAAATAGTAAACTACAAATCAGACAGCAAAAACAATCTAATAATTACACTTAAAAACAAAAGTGAAGAAAATATAAATGCAAACTCATTAGCAATTTTTAAAAAAGGCAGCAAAACGGGTGAATTAATTAGAGAGAAACTTAATGGGTTTGAAACAAAAACTTTTCATTTGAAAACTAAAATTAACACTAAAAGAAAAAACATATTATATATTTTTGAAAAACAATAACAAAGAAAAACAATTTAAAACTAAAATTATTCAAATTAATTTCACTCAAAATAAACTTTATTCTAAATAAGCTATTACATTCAAAATAGATTAACAAAGAATATAAAATCTATTTTAAAAGCTAAAAAGATTAAATTTATTAAAAAAAATCAACCATTTCCTTTATTAAAATGCAAATATAAATAAATCTTAATTACTATTTATATTTTTTAATTAAAATGGGCTTACTCCAATAACGAGTACAAGTAAAAACAACTAAAATTATAACTGCTAAATAATTTGAAATTATAAAAGCATAACCTAAAGAATTTTCAATTATGCCAAAATATTGAAAAATAAAAATTACTGGTAAACGAATAAGCCATAACCTAATAAAAATAATAATCATTGCGATTTTTGTCCTACCAGATCCAATAAGTCCTCCAAAAAATACTTGTTGTAATCCATATCCAAAAGTACCAATAGTTGTTAACAATAAATAATTATTAGCATAATTTAAAACTTCTAAATCGTCTGTAAACAACCTTAGTATAAATTGCTTATTAATAATAACAATCGAATTTATTATTAATAAAATTGCTAAAGAAATAAAAAATCCTTTTTTTAAAACTTCTCCCACCCTGTTGATTTTCTTAGCACCAAGATTTTGACCAACAATTGAAATAATCCCTGTACCAATTCCCATAGCGGGAAGAAATAAAAAAGAAATAATAGTATTTGTAAGTCCATAAGCAGCCAAAAATTTCGGACTAATCTCAATGACAATATAATTAAAAATAAAAAAAGACACTGAAACCATTATTTGCCCAAAAGTTGAAGGCAATCCCAAATTAACAATTTCTTTAATAAATTTTATATCTAGCACTAAGTCCTTTGGATAAATTTTTAATCCACGATTTAACCTGTAAGTTAAAAATAAATAAAAAACAACGGTTAACAATTTTGAAAATAAAGTAGCCCAAGCAGCCCCAACAATACCCATATTAAAACTAAATATTAAAATTGGATCAAGAATAAAATTAACAATATTAGCAAATAAAACTATTGTCATTGAAAGGATAGTTTCTCCTTGGGCATTTAAAATATATGTAATTGAAATGCTTAAAAACATAATAGGTATTCCAAAAATTGTCACATAAAAATAAACTCTTGAAAGTTCTTTAAGCTCACCTTTTACACCCAATAAATCTAAAAGATGTTCAATTAAAAAAAAAGCACAAATAGTAACAAATAAGGATAAAACAAAGTTTAAAACAATAAGCTGCCCCGCATACTTTGAAAAACGAGAAAAATTTCCCTCTCCTATACATCTTGAAATCAAAGAAATGCTTCCTGTGGCCATGCCCATAGCAATAGCCATAATAAAAAAATTTACAGGACCAGCAAGTGAAAGAGCTGACAAAGGCATGGCTCCAAGCTTACCAACATAAAACATATCAGTGAGATCATAAAAAGCTTGAATAATATTGGTTATAACAATAGGAAAACTTATTAAAAAAAGAGCCTTGTATAAATTGCCATTTAATATTAATTCCCTGGCTTTACTATTATTTGTAGACATAAAATTTTATCCTTATCTAAAATATTTTTTATAAAAAATCTAAACTCGAATTTATTCATCAATAATAAAAAAGTATTTGATTTTTAATTTTTGACATTAAAAATCAATATGTAATATCCAAACAATTAGCAGTTAACATCTTATATATTACAATGGTCAAGATACAAATAAAATCTATTAAAGCTGCCACACCAAAAAATCATAACAAAAAACTAAAACCAGATATAATAAAAATTTAATAATGCTGATATGAATCATAAATAAGTCGTAATTAATAAAATTAAAACCATTTTTACAAATTAAAGCAGAGCAACAAACGCCTATTTAAAATAATAATTAATATTATTAAGACAAAAAATTCAAAATCAAAAATACCTCTGCAAATTTTCTTAATCTTGCAATAATATTTCTATATTAAGATCTTTAAACTATAAAATAAAATTCAATAATATTAGATAAAAAATACAAAAAAACCAATAATACTTTAAATTACAGCTGAACTAAATACAATAACAAAAAATTCTAACAATAAAAATTAATTTAATATATTTTTATTCATATTTCAACCTCTTAAGCACCTTATCTTTATTCTCTATTAAAAACATTTTCCATAAATCAAACATAATATAATAAAGCTTAATACTAAGCTATTGACTACTGACTTTTAACTTTCTTGATTTTTGCCCCTAAATTAATTAATTTGTTAACTATATCTTCGTATCCTCTTTCAATTTGATAAACATTTTGAATCTCGCTGCGGCCTTCAGCAACAAAGGCAGCAATAAGAAGAGACATTCCTGCCCTTACATCTGGGGAAGATAAAACATTACCCCTAAGAGGAGATCTGCCCGTAACTACTACACGATGTGGATCACAAAGTACAATTCGGGCCCCCATTTTTATTAACTTGTCTACAAAAAACATCCTGGATTCAAACATCTTCTCAAAAACAAGAACTGTACCTTCTACTTGGGTTGCGGTAACTATAATAATGCTCATAAGATCTGTTGGAAAAGCTGGCCAAGGACCATCATCAATTTTTGGGATATGTCCACCAAAATCTAGCTTAACTTTTAATTCTTGTTTATCTCTTACATATATATTTTCCCTGTCATATTCAAAATTAATACCAACTTTTGAATATATATGCTTAATTAATCTGAAATGTTGCGGATCTGCTTTTTTAATTTCCAACTCTCCGCCTGTTAATGCAGCAAGACTAATCAAAGAGCCAACTTGCATAAAATCGGCCCCTATTCTAAATATGGTTCCACTTAATTTTTTTACACCCTTTATTTCTAAAACATTTGAACCGATTCCCAAAATATTAGCACCCATTGAATTGAGCATATTGCACAAATCTTGAACATGTGGCTCACAAGCAGCGTTCATAATAACAGTATTTCCTTCAGCAAGAACTGAAGCCATAATAATATTTTCTGTGGCTGTAACAGAAGCTTCATCTAAAAACATTTCAGCTCCAATAAGCTTTTTAGCCTTTAAAACAATTCTTCCATCTTTTTTGCTTAACTTAGCTCCTAGCTTACAAAGACCGTAAAAATGAGTATCAAGCCGCCTTTTTCCAATCACATCTCCTCCTGGAAGCGCCATATCTATTTTGCCAAATCTAGAAACAAAAGGACCTAATAAAAGTATAGAAGCCCTAATTAAATCCGTAAGAGAGGAATCTATTTCTGTTTTTACAATATTTAAAACTTTTATTTTTAAAGTATTTCCTTCTCTTGCAATATCTGCTCCTATATCGCTTAAAATGTCTAAAACAACTTTTACATCATTAATATTGGGAATATTTTCTAAAATAACATCTTCATCGGTAAGCAAAGCAGCTAAAATACAAGGCAAAGCGGAATTCTTATTGCCACTAGCTGTAATTTGACCACCTATCTTAAAACCACCCTCTACAATATAACTATGCATAACTAATCCTCCTATACTACTATACATAAGAAAACTAATAAAATTAAATCACACATAAAATCAATTAAATTTAAAAAATACGTGAAAAAATGAATATTAAACAATATCCATATCATTTAAACTTGATTTATAATCTATATATTCTCTAACAGTCTCTACAAAAAAAGAATGTCCATTCTCATTGATATCAATTAAAACGCCGTTAAAACCAAGACCTTCCCAAGATTCATTAAATCTCTGATTTAAAAATCCTTTCAAAAATTTATCCGCCTCTAAATCAGGAGCATATCCAATAACGCTATCCAAACTCCCAACTCTGCCTAAATCAGTTATAATAGCAGTATTATCTAAAATTCTCAAATCAGCTGTTAAAATCCTTTTCCCGGTTCCAAGACAAGCACTAACTCTTGATTTTAGATAAAAAAACAAAGCATTAACTTCAGCCGTAGTATTTGAATCAAAAAGAACAATAATATTGCTTGTTTGCATTTTGATTCTTTTATAAAAAAAATCAAAACTATAAAAAGGATGATTAAATTTGTACTTGGTTGTTCCTGTTTGGCCTACAATTCTCATCACAGCCAATTTTTTATCATTAATATTATAAATAAAATAAGAATATCCTTTTAATTTTGCAGGATAATTTAAAGGTTTTAAAATAAAATTATACTTATCAATATCATTAGACAAATCAGGCCTTACAAAAGCATTTTCACCTAAAGTTAATACATCAATTCCATACTTTTTCAATAAAAAAGCATGCTTCTTGCCAAGACCTCTTAAGCCCGTAGTAAAATTATTGCCAGATATTACAAAATCAACCTTTTTTCTAACCTTAAAGGATGATAAAAAAGATTTTATCGCAATAATCCCGGCTTTGCCGACAACCTCACCAGTAATTAAAACCCTCAAAGACACAAAGCCTCTCTTTCTATTAATCTAATTCAAACAACTTAATAAGCAAACCTCTTACAATAAGAATTGACAAAAAATACCCCACCAAAACAGCAAAAACAATCATCATAAAAATCAATATAAATTGCAAATAAGGCTTTACGATAATGCTAAACTTAACAACTAAAAAAAACTCTAAAAAGAAAACCAAAAACATTAAAGATAAATTCATTAACACGCACAAAATAAAACCAAAAATCTTCATGTATTAAGCACTTTTCTTTTTATAAAAAAATCATAAACCAAAAATAAAATCATTCCTATAACAACATAGCTATCTGCAAAATTAAAAGTAGGCCATCTATCAAGTCCAAAAATTCCATAAAATTTGAAATCTAAAAAATCTACAACTCCAGAGGGTCTAAACAATCTGTCAATAATATTTCCCACTCCTCCTGAAAAAATTAATAAAAGTGAAATCTTAGCAATACAATTTTTTTCTTTCAAAGAAAGAGAAAAAACAAATATTAAAATGAAAATAGGCATTGCAAGAAAAAAAATTTTTTTCAAACTATAATGAATATTAGAACCTATAGAAAACAAAATACCTAAATTTCTTACATGTATTATCCTAAAAAAATCATCAAAAAAGGAAAAATATATTGAACCCAGTTGGACATACTTTACAACCAAATATTTAGAAAGTTGGTCAAAAAAAATTAAACTAATAACAAATACAAAAATATTGAAATACTGTTTACTCTTAGCGCCCATACAAAAATCCTTATAAATTAGTATCTTTACGAATAAATTTAACCTCTAAATTTTCTTGAATTCTGAGATCTTGCATTAATTTAATTAAACCAAAAGTTTCAGTAAAATAATGACCTGCAAAAATCAAGTTCACACTGCATTCTTCTGCCAAAGAATATATTTGATGAGAAGTATCTCCGGTTATAAACAAATCTATATCATGATATAAAGCCTCTTCGAAAAAAGAGTACCCAGAACCACTAACAATCGCAACCTTATGCACCGATTCTTTAAACTTTTTAGAAAAAAGAACATATTTGTTTTCCTTTTTTATTTTTTCTAAAATTTCAGAAAAGCTAAAATCAGAATCAGCAATAACTCCTAGATTAAACCCTTCATAATTTGCAAAAGCAAAAGGATTTTTTAATCCTAAAAAATCTGAGAATACTTTGCTGTGCGAATAAACAAAATGAGCATCCATAGGCAAATGCACTGAATAAAGAGCTAAATTATTTTCAATCAAAAACTTTACTTTATCATACATATTAGAAACAATGCGCTCTTTTTTTGACCAAAAAATACCATGATGAGTAATTAAAAAATCATTTCCTTTTGCTTCTTTTAAAGTTGAATAGCTAGCATCAACTGCAAATGCAATCTTGTTAACTTCAGCATTGAAATTTCCTACTTGAAGACCATTTAAATTTTTATCAACATGCTCATACTTCTTTATATCAAAAATTGAATTAAGCTTAAAAGACAAATCTCTTACATTCAAATTAAATTCTCCAAATTAAAGCATAACTTTGACCTTCTCTTAATCTTCTATAAGAATAAAGATTTTTCAAACAATACGTACAAAGTTTTGAATTATAAATATTTAAATTAAAACTAGAAATTAAATTTAAATTAAAACTAGCATTATCAAAGTATATTTTACCATTTCTTATGAAAAAAGCAGTATTTAATAAACCCTTGCTAAATTTATTACTTACTTCTTTCAAGAAAATTTCAGAAACCTCATAACAACAAGATCTGTTATAAGGCCCAAAAACAATTTTTAAATCTTTAAAAGTTGATCCCATTTTTTCAAACATAAACAACATTTTTAAAACAATCAAGCTAAAACTTCCTTTATACCCACTGTGAATAAGTCCTATAATTTTTTTTACTGAATCATAAAAGTATATTGGAAGACAGTCTGCAAAGTAAGCAACTAAAGCTACATCTAAAGAACTAGATATAAGACCATCTCCTTCTTGAAAATTTATAAAATCATCTTCAACTTTATAAATAATATCTGTGTGTAATTGTTTTAAATATTTTATTTTCTTTGACTTAGGAACAAAGCTTAAATTATCATTACTAAGTTCTCTTAAATTTAGATTAAAAGGTTTTTTAGTATAAATCATTTTAACATCATCAGCTACTCTAAATTCATAATAAAGTTCATAATCTATTGTTTTCATAATCTAAATTCTTCTCCCAAATAAAGCTTTTTAGCTTTCTTGCTGCTTACTATATAGTCAACATTGCCCTCATCAAGCACTTCCCCCTGATAAACAATATAAGCTCTATCGATTATATCAAAAGCATCTCTTACATTATGATCAGTAATAAGAACTCCAATGTTTCTTTCTTTTAAAATTTTTATTATATTCTTTATATCCCCAATAGCAATAGGATCAATGCCTGCAAAAGGTTCATCTAAGAGTAAAAAATAAGGATTTACAGCCAAAGCTCTTGCTATCTCTGCTCTTCTTCTCTCTCCACCAGAAAGAGTATAAGCTTTTTGGCTTTGTATTCTTTTTATCTCAAATTCTTTAAGTAAATTCACAAGCTCTATCTTGCGCTCAGCATTAGACAGATCTTCTCTTCTCTCTAAAGCAACCATAATATTTTCTTCAACTGTAAGTTCCCTAAAAATTGAAGCATCTTGAGGAAGATACACAATTCCTATCCGTGCGCGCTCATACATATTAAGAGATGAAATATTGTAATCATTTATTAAAACTTTACCTGCATTAGGCCTAATAAAACCTACAATCGTATAAAATGTGGTTGTTTTGCCGGCTCCATTTGGACCAAGAAGCCCCACAACTTCACCTTTATGAATGTTAATCGTAATACCATTAACAGCAAACTTTTCACCATACTTTTTAATAATGCTATCTGCCCTTAAAACAACATTATTGGCAGAATTAAGGTTAAGATTTTCTTTAATCTCTTTTATTTTATTTTTTTTCTTCAGAAACATCATTTTCAACTTGAGTAAACTCTCCCTCAACACTCCCCTCAAGTTTATACCTATTAGTTTTTGTATTAAAAATTATTCTTGAAGCAGAATAATAATTGTCTTTTTGATAAATTACTGGAACACCCTCAAGAATCATTTCTTTTTCTTCTTTATTATAAGTCCCATTCTCGGCTCTTGCAAAAGTATCATCCTTATATATTTTAACAGAATATTGCATAATATAAACATTGGCTTTATTGCTACCTTCAACTCTTTCTGCCTTAATAATCATATTGTTTTCTAAATCTTCAAGCTCAACTCCTTTTTGAAGATAAAAATTATCTAATTTTCTATTAAAAAATAAGAACTGAGCTTTAACATGCATCTTATTCTTATAATCTTCATAAAAAACATTGCCTCGAGCTTCAAGATAAGAACCATTTTCTCCATAAATTTCAATTTCATCTGCTCTAAGTTTAAAATCTGGCGAAATAACCTCTGAATTCCCTTTTAAAACAATTTTTTTATAAAAAGAAGACACTACCCCTTGTGCAAAATCCGACTTAAAGGTAAAATTAACACTTCTCTTATCATTTTCCTTAACACTTTCAGATTTAAGATTAAATTCTTCTTGTGCTGCTTGAATATTGTTAACAAAAATAATAAAAATCCATATTAAAATTAAATCCCTCAATTCATGATTCCTTCAACTCCAGAATCAAAATAAAAAACATTACTCTTTAAAAAATAAGAAAATCCTTTACCTTTTATTCTGCTATCATTAAACCTAATCAATACCAGCTCATTTGGAGGAGATTGTAACTTCTTATCTTTATTCTTCCATAAAAGCCTATTTGAATTAAGTAAATAATAATTATTCTTTTCCTCTATTTTAAATTCTACAGAATCTCTCATATCCAAATCCTTTGTAATATAAGAACCTTCCAAATTATTAAACTTTCCTGAAATTTCATTATCTAGCGAACGATACAAAAACCTTCCATTCTCTGCCTTATAAATTTTATAGTCATTAAAATAACTAAAACTTAAAGACTCTAAAACGGTTTGTTCTTTATTGTATACAACATCATAATACTTGATTCCTAATATTTGTATTGAAGGAAACTTTTTTGCTGCATCAGACCTATTAGAATATTCATCATAATCGAAAGTACAAGCAAAAAACAAAAATAACAAATAAAACATAAATATTCTCATAAGGCTAGAAATTTTCTATTTCAATTGACAATTTATTAAACACAACAACATAACATTAAAAACTTTATCAAACAATATTTATTTACATAATCAATTATAATGCAAAACATAAAAGCAAGATAAAAACACATCTCTTAAGAATAGCCTTATATATAAGAATTCTACTAAAAATGCAAAAAATTGCTTTTGTTTTAGATTAATTAAATTGCCAATTAAAACTTATCCCTCCACCAAAAAAATAGAAATAGATTATAAAAATTAACAATAATAATGCTCACATTCATCATCTCTTTTGTAGTTTAAAATTTCATTGTCTTTAAACCAAATTGGTATTTCACGAATCGCATCTACCTCATTTGCAGATGCATGAATCACATTATAAATTGAAAAACCTTTTTCATTTGAATACTTAAAACTATGATAAGAAAAATCTCCTCGTATTGTTCCAGGAATGGCTAATTTTGGCTCAGTTGAACCACAAAGCTTCCTAACAACCTCAATGCTTTCAACTCCTTCAACAACAAATACAAAAACAGGAGAATTTGAAATAAATTTAATCAAAGACTTCCAAATCTCTTCACTATGTCTAAAGACAATATCATCATACAAATAATGTTTTTTTGCTAGACTCTCATCAACAATAAGCATTTTAGCAGCCACCATTTTTAAACCTACCCTTTCAAATCTAGCAACTACATCACCGATTAAACCTCTCCTAACCCCATCTGGCTTAATAATACATAAAGTTTTTTGCAATAATATTGACATAAAATCCTCCTAAAATTTGAGAAATTAATTTAAAAATAATTAAATAAATTAAAATGCTTACTTAATATTTTAAAATTATATCTGATTAATTAAATTTATAAGGAATACTACAAGTTATAAAGCGCCTAACATTACATTGCAAAATCAAAATATAACTTTTACAAAATTAATAACTACATTCCAAAAGGAAGAACTCCCATAGTT
Organism: [Borrelia] lusitaniae; assembly: GCF_030440365.1. Classification (GTDB taxonomy): domain Bacteria; phylum Spirochaetota; class Spirochaetia; order Borreliales; family Borreliaceae; genus Borreliella; species Borreliella lusitaniae. Next base: position 486,270 of record NZ_CP124050.1, on the reverse strand, counting down.
TTTAATTTTATCTCTTCTTTAACCTTAGAAACAGCATCATTTAAAGCAGATTTAACCATTTGTTCAAAAGCATCATTGTCTAAATCATCAAAAAATTCCTTATTTATTGAAACTTTTTTAACATTAAATTCGCCATCCATCTCAATAGCAACAATATTGCTGCCCGCTTTACCACAAACCGTAATTTTAGACATTTCCTTTTTAATATTGTCAATATTGCTCTTAACATTAGACATATTTTTCAAAAAATCTAACGGATTTACTGTCATATTTTTATCCCTCCAGAACCTCGCTTGCTCCAAAAATATTTTTTACAGTTTCTAATTTTTCAAAATCTTTTTCAAGGCTTTTAAAATTTTTTTGAAACACAATGCTTAAATTGGGAAATTCTTTATAAAATTCAGACCTTATCTCAACCTTATAATTTTGAAGCTCATTATACTCAAATTCACTAAACACTTTATAATAAAGAACATTGTTATCAATAATAACTTCTCCTGAATGAACTAAAGTTTGAATATATCTTGAAACAATATAAATAAATTTATCTCTTATATTGGTAAAATCATTTACTCTACTTGAATTATCATTCTCAATAAAAATCTCATCGATCTCGTCAATGCTATTGGTATTTAAAAGATTTCTATCAACTTCTGTTGACAAATTTTCATCAAAACCAGCATCCTCTTTTTCTAAAGATTTAATTTCGGGAAATTCATATTCTAAGCTGGAGCTTGGTGGAATAAAAGCTAAATCAGAATTACTCTTCTTGCTTGCTAAAGCATCAAAATTGTTTGAATCTAGAGCCATATTTTCTAACAAATTGTCCTCAAGATTTTGAATTTGTTTTATTAAAACATGATTTGGAATATAGTTTTTAAGTCTTAAAATTTTAATAAAATTAATTTCAAGCTCATATCTTGGATTAACCGAAAATTGCAAATCCCTGTAAGTTTCAAGCAAAACAACAATAATTCTTTCAAGATAGTTTAAATCAAACTCAATTAATTTCTTTTTTAAATTTTCAGATTTAATTCCAATAAACTCAAAATTTTTAATACCTATCTTTAAAAATAATGCCTCTCTAAAAAATTCAATTGAATCTAATAAAAATTGCTCATAAGACACTCCAGCCAAAAAAATAGAATCAAGAACACAAATTAACTCTTTTACATCTTCACTAAGAATGCTCACTGACAACTTTTCCAAAAATTCATCGTTGGTTAAGCCCATCTTAGATCTTATTTGATCTAATTTAATGTCAGAATTAGTAAAAGAAACTACCTGATCAAAAAGAGTATAAGCATCCCTTACGCTACCACTGCTTTTATATGCAATCCATTTTAACGCCTCATCTTCATATTTAATATGATCCTCAAAACAAACCTTCTTAAGCATATTATAAATCTTTTCTAACGATAAAAGTTTAAAACTAAAATGTTGACATCTGCTTTTTATTGTCTCTGGAAGCTTATGTGACTCTGTGGTGGCAAAAATAAAAACAATATAATTTGGGGGCTCTTCGATTGTCTTTAAAAGAGCATTAAAAGCAGAATTGGAAAGCATATGAACTTCATCAATAATATATATTCTATATTTAGAAATTGCAGGAGGAAACAATATCTCTTCTTTGATTTGCCTAATGTCTTGAACCGAAGTATTTGAAGCACCATCAATTTCAATAACATCAAGACTGCTATCATTCTCAATAGATTTGCAATTGCCGCACTCTCCACAAGGCATAACTGTAGGGCCATTCTTACAATTTAAGCATCTAGCAAAAGCCCTAGCTGATGAAGTCTTGCCAACACCTCTTGGCCCAGAAAAGATATAAGCATTTGCTATTTTATTTTTCTCTATAGAATGCTTTAAGGTTTCAACAACAAAATCTTGCCCTTCAAGAGAGTTGAAATCTCTGGGGCGTTTCTTAAGAGCAGTGCCTCTTGAAGACGCCATTAACTTTTTACCTCCCAATGCTTTATAAGCAAAATGCTATAAATATACTATACAGCATATTTATATCTCAGAGCCATTACTTTAAAAGAATTCCCAAAGAATTTTATAAAGTATAAAAAATATCTAACAAAAAAAAGCTTTCCAAGAAAATATAATAAGATTGAAAGTTTCAAAAAGATAAATCCATATCTCAACATAAAGCAAAGCATTACATTTTGGCTTAAAATTAAACCTAAGACTTTCGTACTCATCAAGAAAATCGCTTACCGCTGCTACCTTCCAGTCCTGACGGGATTTGGCAACACTTGATAGTACGGGTCCTAGGAACCGGAGAGAATGGGATTCGAACCCATGATACATTTTACCGTATACACGCTTTCCAAGCGTGCGCCTTAAGCCACTCGGCCATCTCTCCAAACTAACAAACTTTTCGTGTCCAAGAGGACTTGAACCTCTGACCTTCAGAATCGCAATCTAACGCTCTATCCAACTGAGCTATGGACACAAATAATTAATGTTTTTATTGTAATAAAAATTACTATTTATTACAATAAAAACATTAATCAGAAAATGGAGAAGTTGTGAAACCTAAAATAATCATTTCTCTTTTAATATTATCTATTTTATCATGCTCTAAATCAATCTCAAATGAAGCTAATTCTAAGTTCATAATTAAAACTAAAAATATCAAAGAAAAAGAAATACTAAAAAACAATATTATTCTACACATAGATGCAAAAATTCCTTTTATGGAAAATGCAACCTTTGAATTTGAAAATTTTATAAAAAAATGGAAAAAAGATATCCAAAATAAAATATCAAAAACCGAAAATTCAAAAAATGAATATTTTTATTTTTCAAGTTTTACAATCTTTAAAAATGAAAATATTGGAATTACATCTATTTTATATAAAGAATCCTTTAAAGAAAAAGAATCAAACACTCTCTTAAAATATCACTCTTTAAACTTAAAAGGAAACAAAAAAATAGAAATTTCAGAAATAATATCAAAAGATCAGCTAGACTCTCTAATAAACGTATTAAAAGAACAGATAAAAAATAAGATTAAAGATTTTAATGTCAACGATAAATACAGTACAAAGGAATTGGAAAAAAAATTCACAACAATCTTTCCAAAATATAAATATTATTTTAAAAATAACCAAATTATAATTTTCTATAATCCATTCTTAATTGATTGTAATGAATGTGATAAAATTGAGTTTCAATTTCCTATACATGAAAACACAGAAAACAAATATCACACCAATAAAAACCTGCACTCTTAATCTTAATTGTTGAAATCAAATACATTAATTACGGAGAGGGTGAGATTCGAACTCACGGTAGACTTACACCTACAACGGTTTTCAAGACCGTAGCATTAAACCACTCTGCCACCTCTCCAGAGTTAAAACAAATTTTAATAAATAAAATACAGACTGTCAAGATTTAAATAATTACGGAGAGAATGGGATTCGAACCCATGGTCCCCTTTTAAAAGGACAACTTCTTAGCAGGAAGCCCCATTCGGCCACTCTGGCATCTCTCCACAATATTAATACATATTATCTTAGAGGTATTATTATTGTCAACTAAATAAATTATAAATTTTAATAATTTATTCTAAACTCTTTATAAGCTTCTATTAAATTTTGAAAATCTTTAACAGAAACGTCAATTTGAGAACAAATATATTCTTCATGCAAGATCTCTTGAACCATTTTTTCCTCATTATTGCTAAATTTTAATTCAATGCACTCATCTTTAATTCTCCAAATATACGCATTTACTCTTATATTGTGATCAAAAATAAAAATAGGATCTCTCAAATTTAAAGAATTGTCAATAAAAAATAAATACTCCAAATACCAATTTACTCTTAAAGCTACTGCAAATTCTTCAAGCAGATTTTCAATTAACATATCCTCGCTAGACTCAAGCAATTTTAAAAATTTCAAATAAGGCCCTGGATTAAGCTCACAAAGTTTTTTCATGTAAAAATAAGCATCTTCGAGATCACGATTTCTAAGAAAAAATAAAGTTGCATACAAATATATTAAATCTAGGTTAGAATAATCATCAATCATTCTCTCAATAGACTTTTTAGGAGAAAATTTTAAAAGCTCAATTGTTGCAATGTGCATATTATAAATTGTATAAATATTTGAAAAATTCAAAATGGCTTTAACATAAGATGTTGTGGCTTGAGTCATATTGCCTATTTTATGAAAAATAGTTGCTCTATTGTGCCAAATATATTTAGAATAATGAGAATCTGTTAAAAATTTTTCAGAAAGCCTAATTGCTTTGCTTATTTCTCCAATAGAATAGAAATAATACATTAAATAATTAACAACAAGAGCAAGATTGGCATTAAAAAAAAATTTGTCTACTTTTAAAAAGTTTGTTGTTTTAATAGATTGACTATTTTTTAAAATCCAAATGTTAAGCTTAACTAGAGAGTTGCTTTGATCCAAATCTCTAGCCTCAAAAAATAATTTTAAAGCCTCATCCTTATTGCCCAACATTTCAAATAAGACGGCACTATTGTTTAAAGCTTGTATAAAATCAGATTTTTGCTCTTTGGCTTTTAAAAAACAACTTAAAGCAAGTTCATATTCTTTTAAATTGAAATAAAAAACACCTAAATTATAATTCTCAAAAGGGCCTAGATCATCTTTATTTTTTTCAATTTTACCATAATCTATAAGTTTAACTAAAAAATTGTATTCGCTTAAAACAACAGGATAAGTATTTAAAACATACAAAAGAGCCTTATAATCCTTTTTTTTAAAATAAATAAGTGCTTTAAGTGAAAGAGAATCAAAATTCTCATCAAAAACATCTAAATTGGCAAGAGAATTTTTATAGTCGCCATTTTTATAAAAATTTAAAGCTTTCTCAAAACTAAAATTATTCATATTTTTTAAAAATCTCCATAGGCCTTACAGAAATTTCCTTTGAGAAAGAAGTCTTATTAACGCTTTTATCTAAATTGTAAGCAGCAATACTAATATAATAAAGTCTTCCATCTTCAAGCCCTGTAATCTTAAAAGACGTTTGATTTCCAACATCAATAGGAGAAGCTAAAACACCACCGGTTTTTCCATGATAATTACCAGAAGCAACACCAATATAAATATAGTATCCCTCAACATTACTATTCACAACAGGAATCCACTCAATAAAAACTTCTCTAGAACCTGGAACAACTTTTGTTATCACAGGAGGAAATGGAGCTGCTTCAGGAACATAAGTAATCGACATACTATAAAGAGAAGGACTACTTACAGAATCTCCACTAGGATAAAATTCAACTTTTATTTGAATATATTTCGATATTTTTGAATCTGGAAAATCTTTTTTAGGATCAAAATGAATCCACGCCCCAGTTAAATTTTTTTTAATATTTCCATAGCTGTCTGTATCATAAAATACTTTATTATCTAATCTGTAATAATAAACAATTTCTGTATCCTTAGGAACACTAGAATCAACATCAAAAGACAATACTTGAGAATAATATTTAGAAAGCTTAATAGGCTCTGTAATAATGTATCCCATATTCTTTGAAAAAAAAGCATTACTAACCTCTTCAAAGCTTTTATGTATTTCTAAATTCTCAACTGCGCCAGTAAAATAAGTTCCCAGAGTAAAATCAATAAAATTGCCAATACTCAACAAGTATCCTGATCCTTCTTTCTTATTATCTGTTATATATTCTATTGCCTGAGGCTTAGAATCTATCAAATATTCAAGCATACCGTCTCTTTGTCTATATCTTAAAGTATGTAAATGCCATTTCTTTGGAATAAAATCATCATTGCTTTTCATTCTAATTTTGATAGGATTTTTATTATCTTTTAAAAATACATTGTTTAAAACCCAAACAAAATTTCCTTCATCACTTTCTAGTCTAATCGACTGATCTACCCACAAATTGTTAATATTCTTATAACCATCCCAACTAAAAATAATTTCTCCTGTAACAGAAGTTGTTCGATATACCCAAAACTTAATAGTGAAATCGGCAACAGTATTGCCTGAGAAAAAGAAAGCTTTCTTTGTTAATGGCTTAAACTTAACAGGATTTTGATTTGAATAAAAAATTAAAGAGCCATTAGAAACATTACGAAATTCATTTGAAACTCTTAGACTTTTTGCACTAACTAAATAGTTCGAAGAGGTGTCTTTTAATTTATTATCCCTTCCTATTTCTAAGCGTAAATCAATGTTTTTTAAATCTAAAACAGCTTTATATCTATCCAAATAAATGCCCAGCAAACCCCTCATATCCCGTTCAAAAGTAACATTGCTAGAATCTTGAATAAATTTAAAATTTTTTTTTGAATCAAGTATTAACTTCAATTCTTGAGATAAAAGAATAGAAAAGCACAAAAAAAATAGCAAGAACATTAAAATTAATCTCATTTTTGACCTTTTATTTGTTATTATCCATATTTTTAAATACCTCAGAACATAAAACAAACTCTCTTATGATACAATATTATATCATAAGATGATTTCTAAAATCTAAAAACTACCTAACATTATGAAAGAGAGCCTAACAAATTTATTCGAAAAAGTAATAAAACTGCCAACTACAAGCGGTTGCTATAAAATGCTAAATGAAAATAAAAAAATACTCTATATTGGAAAAGCAAAAAATCTAAGATCAAGAATAAAAAGCTATTTTTTAGAAAAACAAAGTTACAAAATCAAAGTATTAATGAAAAATGTAAAATCAATAGAAGTTATTACAACAAACAGTGAATACGAAGCATTGCTTCTAGAATGCAATCTAATAAAAACTTACAAGCCGGATTACAATGTAAAATTAAAAGATGGAAAAGGTTATCCCATGGTAAGGATAACTCATGAAAAATATCCAAGAATTTTCAAAACTAGAAAAATAATTAATGACCAAAGCGAATATTTTGGACCATTTACCAATGTAAAAAAATTAGACCAAGTATTAGATTTTATTAACAAAACATTTAAGATTAGAAAGTGTAAAAAAAAATCAAATACTCCTTGTCTATATTACCATATGGGACAGTGCCTTGGAGTGTGCTTCAAGGAAAACCTTGAGAAAGAATATCAAGAAGAACTAAACAAAGCAAAATCCGTACTAAGCGGAAATATATCTAAAATATTAAGCCAAATTGACATTAAATTAAAAATTGCCATACAAAAAGAAGATTTTGAAACTGCTATTAAATTAAAAGAAATTAAAAGTTCTTTAATAGAAATTAATCAAATCCAAATTGTTACAAAAACCAATAATTTAAACATAGACTATGTGCATGTTCATCCAGGAGAAAATGTAAATACAATAATAGTATTAAAATACAGAAATGGGAAATTAGTTGAAAGGGATGCAAACTTTGATGAGAGCATATACAAAAAAAATGAGTTGATTTTGCAATTTTTGATTCAATATTACACAGCTATTAATATGATAGTGCCCGACAAAATTCACATATTTATTAAAGATATAGACACTAAAAATGTTGAAAAACTAATAAATGAAATTAAAAATACAAAAACAGAAATTATTTACAAAGAAACAGAAGAAATTTTAAAAATAATGGAAATGGCTATATCTAATGCTGAACTATCTTTAAGAGAATATGAAAATAAAAGCAACAAAGCACTTGAAAGTTTAAAAATAGTTCTCGAAATGGATAAACTTCCCAAAACAATTGAAGGATTTGACATTGCACATCTTAAAGGGCAAGAAACAGTAGCTTCTATGGTTACTTTTAAAATGGGGATTCCTTTTAAAGAAAACTACAGGCTTTACAAGCTAAATTCACTATTAAAAGGAGAAATTGATGACTTTAAGTCAATAAAAGAAGTAATCTTGAGAAGATATTCAGAAATAATCAATAAAAACTTAGAACTGCCAGATTTAATTTTAATTGACGGGGGAATAGGACAATTAAATGCTGCTTTTTCTATCTTAAAGGGCTTAAAAATAGAAAACAGAGTCAAAGTCTGTTCGTTGGCAAAAAAACAGGAAACAATATTTTCAACAACCAACAAAAAAGGAATAAATCTACCTCAAGGACATCCAGCTCTTAGAATACTTCAAAATGTAAGAGATGAAGCACACAGAAAAGCTAACGGATTTAATAAAAAAAGACGTGAAAAAATAACCCTATTGTATACAAAAATAGATGGAATTGGAGAAAAAACAGCCCAAAAAATATTAAAATCAATTGGAACCTATAAAGATATATTACCTTTAAGTGAAAATGAAATTTCAGAAAAAATAAAAATAAATATGAAACTTGCAAAAAGAATAAAAGAATTTGCAATAAAAGAAAACTCAATAAAAAATCATAAATCACGATAAATAAATCTTAAATTCAATTAAAATTTTAAATAACCTCTAAATTAACTATAAAATTACAAATTTTTTAAACCAAATTATTAGTTATTAATATTTTTTAAAATTAAAACACTATTTTAAATTCCAGGAGATAAAACTAAAAAAAGATCATTGATTAGCTTGTTTCTAATTTGCATATTTAAAACATCTCCCAAAAGCTCTATTTTATAGTCTCCAGAAGAACTCTTGACTACTTTAAAAAAATGAACGATCTCAATGTAATCAAAATTATCTAACTCTTTAATAACTTCGTTTATTAAATTGTCAAATATTTTTTTACGCTCTTTTTTTTCTAAATTTTTAATTTTTGAGGATTTTCCTTCAATTTTATTTAATTTAGCCAAAAATTTTTCTATCCCGTTTTGAAAGTTAATATTTTTGATAATAACTTCAAATTCAAAGCCTTTAGAAATATTTTTTTTACCTATTATTTCATATTTTAGATTATTAAAAAATAAAGGATAAAAAATAAAATCATCCTTTGCTTGAGATTTTAACCCACAAATTTTTGCTCTCAGATCATCATCGCTTGGGATGTTTAAATAGTTAAAAAATATTTCGGGACTGTTTTGCAAATTTTTAATAGAATTAAGAAAATCTATTAGAACAATTTCCGCTAATCTAGATTCAGAACTACAAGATAAAAAACAAAACAGTAAAATACAGCTTAATTTTTGCTTCATACATTAAAAGTTAAATTTTGATTCTGTAGAAGAATGCATTAAAAAACTACTATTAAGATTTAAAATTGAAAATATTAAAAAATATGACAAATTTTTATGAATATTTTTAGAATAAATTCTCAAGTATAAATCAAATTTATATAAAATTTTCAAAACAATTTTTATTTCTGCAATTGAATAATTTTTAACCCCTACTCTATAAATTTTATTTAACGAAAAAAAGATTTTATTTTTATTCAATGCGCTCTGCAAGCTTCCGAATGCATTATAATCTATTTGTACTTTTAATAATCTTTTAAATTGCCAAACAAGACTCATTAAAACATTAAGCAAATCTTCTCCCTGATCTAAAATAGACTTAATCTTTATCAAAGAATGAGCCATGTCTTTTTTTAAAATTGAATTAAATAAAGAAAAAGTGTTTTCAAAGCGAACAAAACTAATCCAAGAAGCTATATCTTCCTCATCAATAGTATTGTTCTTTGCAAAAAGAGCAAAAGAATCTATATAAAATTTTAAAATTTTAGTATCTGGATTTAGCATTAAAAGCATTAAATTTATTGCAGAATCTGTAATTTTAATATTAAGATTAAAAAAATTTCTTTTTACAAATGTAAATTTGTCATCATCAGAAATCTCATAAAAAACTTTTTTTATAAACTTAAGCTTATTTTTAAAATCAATATTACATGTATTATCATTAGAAACAAAAATAACAGTTTTATTCTTAGACTTTAAAATTGCATTACATACTAATTCTAAATCTTTTCCTGTTTTTAAAAGCTCAGCCTCATAAACAATAAAAATTTCTTTTTCTGAAAAAAAAGAATTGGAAAACAATTTCTCAACAAATCCCACAACTAAGATCTCTGACAGAAAAATTTTAGTAACTAAAACTTCCGATTTAAAAGCATCCATCTTGATTAATAACTCTTTTAAATAGGCCTCTTTTAAACCTTGCTCACTACCTAACAATAAATAAACTACTTGCATTAAAGTAAATTATAATCCAAGTGACAAATATATTATACTTAAACTAGGGGGAGAATATGAAAGTTGCAATATTTACAGATACCTATATTCCAGAAAAAAACGGGGTGGCAACTTCAATAAAGCAAATTAAAGAAGGATTTGAAAAAAATGGCTATGAGGTTTTTATATTTTGTCCAAAATCTAAAAAATCTGTAAACGAAAAAAACGTTTACAGATGCTCATCTATTCAAATAAATAAAAAACTCGATGCCGTAATAGCTTTTCCCAATAAAAGAAAAATATCTAAAATAATAAAAAACTACAAACCAGACATCATTCATACTCACTCCGAATTTTCTATGGGAAAAATTGGAAAACAAATTGCATTAAAACAAAACATACCAATAGTTCACACAAGCCATACAATGTGGGATTATTATTTGCATTATTTAGGAATTTTAAAATATTTTATTAACCCTGACAAAATGATGCAAAAACATTATAATAAAATAAAATATTTTATTTATCCATCAAGCAAAGCAAAAGAAAGATACTTTAAACTTTCAAATAATTCTAACTATAAAATAATTCCAAATGGAGTTGACAGAAAGCTTTTCATAAAAACCTTAAGCAAAGAAAAAAAAGATGAGATTTTGAAAAAGCACAATATAAAGCAAACAGACAAAATAATCATATTTGTTGGGAGAATAAATAAAGAAAAAAACATAAATTTATTAGTAATACATTTAAAAGACCTTTTAATAAAAAATAAAAATTATAAACTTCTCATTATTGGCAAAGGAAGTGAAGAAATGGAAATAAAAAATTTTAGCATCAAACATGGTCTAGAAAAACAAATATTACTAATAGGGACAATTTCATGGGAAGAAATATGCTATTACTATAAAATTTCTGATATCTTTGCTAGTTTATCAAGAAGTGAGGTGTATCCAATGACAGTAATAGAAGCATTAACTGCTGGAATACCTGCCATTTTAATAAATGATTATATATATAAAGACGTAATAAAAGAAGGCATAAACGGATTCTTAATAAACAAGTACGAAAACTTGTCTGAGTACATAGACAAAATAATAAAAGATGATAAAACGCTAAAAACATTTAAAAAAAATGCAAAAAAATATTCTACTAAATTTTCAAGTCATTTTTTTATAAAAAAAATTGAAAATTATTACTCAGAAATTATTGCAAGAAAAAATAATTAATAAAGCTTATCAAAAGGTATAAAACAAATTGGAAACTTAATTTTCATATCAAGCAAAACATTTTTAATAGATTCACCAATAAAATATTGAAAATCCCAAAAAACCTCTGTATTAACAAAAAATCGAGCCTGCACAACTATATAACAAGGGGTATATTTTTTGACAATAAGAGTAGGAGAACAAATCTCAACATTAAATCTATTATTATTAAAAATTATTAAATCCTCTATTTTATCTTTTAACAAACCAATATTCGTATCATGAGGAATTTGAAAAGAAAACACAACTCTTCTTCTAGGATTTGCCGAAAAGTTAACAACAAAATTAGATGTAAGCTTGCTGTTTGGAATTTTAATAATTTCTTCGTTAAATGTTTTAAGTGTAGTAAAAAAAATTTGAACATCTTCAACTAAACCTTCAACATCACCACATTGAATATGATCTCCACACTTAAAAAACTTAGAATTCAAAACAATAAATCCACTAACAAAATTAGATAAAATGCCTTGAGCAGCAAGGCCAATAGCAAGCCCTAATGATCCGAATACAGCAATAATAGATGTTGTAGGCACCCCAAGATATGTCAATATTATTAAAACAATAATAAAATCTGTTAATATTTTGAAAAAAGATTTTAAAAAGTTAAAAACTGTAACCTCTAACTTTTGTTCTATTCTAGACTTTTCTAAAGTCTTAAATAAAACTTTACCCATTTTCTTAACTATTAACTTTAAAAAATACCATAGTACTATAGCAATCGAAATTTTTAAACCATAACCTATCACACTCTCAAGAGTATGATTAAAATAATCTTGGAATATAAAAAACTCCTTAAACAAACTAAACTTTCCTTTTAAGCTTCACATGAATTAATTGAATTATAGCATAAAAAACAAACAAACCTTTCGAATAGAAAAGCTCTAATAAAAATGACAAATCAATGTTTTAAGGTCACAACAAAGCATATTTTATCTGCGCTATTTAATAACAAAATACACATTATAACAATATTTGTGGTAGAATTTATGCCAAGGTTTTTACTAAATTTGACAAAGCAAATGTATAAAAAGAAACAAAAAAAAATATATGAAATTCTGGACTTATTTTTACTTGTCTTTAAAACAACAACACTTACAATTGGGGGAGGAATAATAATTATATCTGAGCTTAAAAAAATACTTGTTAAAAACAGAAAAATAATATCTGAGGACGATTTTAACAAAATACTAGCAACATCAAATGTTATTCCTGGGGTTACAGCGATTAATTTTGTGTTTCTAATAGGAAGAAAATTTGGGGGCTTCCCATGCGCACTTTTACTAGTTGTTGCAGGAATTTTGCCTTCCATTATAGCAATAATAATGGTTTTCCTTTACCTAGAATTAGAACCAGACAACATAAATGTTAAAAAATTTCTCGAAGGTGCCAAAATCTCTTCAATTATTATAATGTTAACGGTTGTTTTAAAATTTTCAAAAACAATGTTAAATAATTCCTTAATAAAGTGGACAATATGCTTTCTTGTAATTTTTGCAATTTTTAAATTAAAAATAAGAATATCTTATATACTGCTAATTTTCTTTTTAATATACACATTAAAATACATAATAGTAAAAAAAATATTAACTAAAATGAAAAAGGACATCGGTTGATTTTAATAAATTTGTTCATTACATTTTTAAAAATTGGATTATTAAATTTCGGAGGCGGCAATGGAATTGCAGCAATAATAAACAATGAAATAATCAATAATAAGCATTGGATAACAAAAGAAGAATTTATCAATATGATTACAATATCAAGAATAACCCCTGGGCCTATTGCCACAAACATAGCAACATACGTTGGAATGAAAACTGCAGGAATTACAGGAGCAATAATTGCAACAGTAGCGCTAATAACAGCTCCAATAATAATAATGGTTATAATTCTGCTAATGCTTCACAAAATCGGCTTTTTAAATTATTGTCTGGAAAATCTAAAACCTATTATTGTTGCACTCTGGATAATTACAATAATTATTTTGCTTGAAAACACATATTTACAGATAGAAAACGACAAAACAGAGTTTTTAAAAACCTTAACTATTGTGGGAATTAATTTTTTTATTTTATTTTTTTATAATAAAATAAGCCCAGCATTAGTAATTATACTTAGCGGATTTTTTTATACATTGATGTAAATATGATTAAACAAAAATTAAAATTATCCCAAAATTTAAACTCAATTCAAATACAAACAATAAAAATATTAGGTCTTAATAAAAAAGAATTAACACAACTTATAGTAGAAGAAAGCGAAAATAACGAATGCCTAGAAATAGACTCAAATAAAATATTTTTTGAAACATTGAAAACATATAAGTTTAAAAAAGTTTTTTACAAAGAAAATGATATGACAAAAAATCAACACGACATAGCTCTTGAAAAAACACAAACAAACACGTCTTTAAAAGAACACCTTTTGCTACAATTAAGAATTCAAAGAATAAATAAAGATGAACTTAAAATAGGTGAAATATTAATCAACAATCTAAACAGCAAAGGTTTTCATATACTAAACCCTTACGATCTTTTTAAAAAGGAAGAAAAAGAAAAAGTAAAAAAAATAATTGAACTTATTCAAAAATTTGATCCAATTGGAATTTGCGTCCCCAATATAATAGAATCTTTAATTTTACAAGCAAAGCATCATAAATTAGAAACTAACATTATTAAAATTCTTGAAAAAGCAGAACTTCTTGAAAAAACTCAAGAAAAGTTAAAAGAAGAGCTTAAAATAAGAAGTAAAGAATTTAATAAAGCATTAGAAATTATAAGACAAAAACTCAATCCTAACCCAACACTTGAATTTAAAGACCCAGACGACACTAATTTTTATATTGATCCAGATATATTAATAATAAATCGCAATAACAAATTTGAAGTTAAAATCAAAGAAGTTAACATCTTTAAAAAAGAACTTAATAGGACAGGTGAAAATCCTGAAAAACAAAAAAAAGCAAAATGGTTAATCGAATCATTACGATATAGAGACGAAATGCTTGCAAAAATAGGAATAGCTATATATACATTACAAAAAGAATTTTTAAGAAGAGGTTTCAAAAGCTTAAGGCCAATGAACTTGAGTATTTTGTCAAAAAAAATCAATGTATCAAAATCAACAATATCAAGAGCAATAAAAAATAAATATTTAAAATGCGAATGGGGCACCATATTAATAAAAGAGCTTTTTAACTCTGTTGGTGGAGCAAAAACAAATGAATTTTCAAAATTAAGCATTAAAATAACATTAAAAAAATTGTTAGAAACAAATAAAAAGATGTCAGACAAAGCGATTTCTGCTATACTTGAATCCAAAGGAATCTCTATTTCTAGAAGAACAGTAAACAAGTATAGAAATGAATTAAAATCTGAGAAAGGAAGAATATATTATGGAACCTAAAATTCAAGCGGTTAATTATAGCTTAAATGAGAGTGAAAAAATTTATATTCTCAAAAAGCTAGAAAAATTTGATACTCATATCAAAAAACATGTAGAAAATTTAAAAATTACAATTAAAAAAGAACATGGGCTTTTTGAATTAGACGCACATATTCACTTTAATTGGGGGAAAATAATACATATAAGAGAAGATGGAAAAATACTTCTAGACCTTATTGATAGCGCAATAGAAAGACTTTATAAAACAGCAACTAAAGAAAAAGAGAAAAAAAACAACAAATAAAGATAAGTAAAAAATAAATGCAAGAAGTAAAATTTAAAATAATAAACAAAGAAGGAATACATTCAAAGCCTGAAAAGATCATTGCTAAATTTACAAATAAACACTCTTCCTGTGATACAAAAATAACAACAAAAGATGGCAGAAAAACTACCAAAAAGTTTAAAATCGAAATTATCAGATTAGCAATAGTATACAAAAAAAAAGTAATAGCGGCCATCAAAAAAAAAGAACTGTGGGTAATTAAAAATTTGTTAAACTTGCTAAAATACAATTTTTCAAAAGAGCTTGAAAAATGAACAAAAAAAATTTATACATAACAATATTGCTACACTTGCCCAATTTTCTATTTTCATACTCAACAAAATATGACATTGAGGCAAAAATGTCATATTTTGTCATGAGTCTTGCAATCATTGTAATCTCATCTATTCTACTAGGTAATCTAGTAGTAAAAATAGGGATTCCAAAAGTAATAGGGCAAATAACAGCGGGAATAATTCTAAGTCCGAATGCTTTTGGAAAAATTCAAATACCTTTATTATTTCCATTAGGGATAACTCAAGTTGGAGAAAATTATTTAATAGATGAAAAAATATTTGCAATCTCTACCATAGCTTCAATAATATTGCTTTTCACAGCAGGACTTGAAACTGATTTAAAATTATTTATCAAATTTTTGCCACGCGGAGGAATTATTGGAATAATAGAAGTTGTTGGCACCTTTACAAGTTTTGTGCTAATGGCAAGCATAATTTTTAACGTTCCCCTGATAAGCCCAACCTCGCTTTTTGTTGGAATAATTGGAACTCCAACATCAGCAGGAATTGCAGCAAGCATACTCTCAGCAAAGAAAAAAATGAGTACTTCAGAAGGAGTGACAATAATCTCAACTTCAATAATTGATGACGTGCTTTCAATGCTTATGCTTACAAGTGTAATAACTATATCAAGATCTATATCAGATCTTGATATAACAAGCTCAATAAAAACCATAATTCAAAACATAGTAATTTGGTTATGCTTAACTTTCTCTTTAATATATGTATCAGAAACACTCTCAAGACTGTTAAAAAAATTAAACAGCGTTACCTTAGCAACCGTAATAACACTCTCTTTAACCCTTACTATTGCAAGCATTTTCCAAAATCTAGGAATGTCTTTTGTTGTTGGAGCTTATGTATTTGGACTTGCCATGTCAAAAACAGACATTGTATATGTAATTCAAGATAAACTAACAATCTTTGAAAGATTTTTCATACCAATCTTTTTTACATCAATTGGACTTATGTCAGATATTAATGAAATATTCTCAAAAGAAGTTATTATTTTAGGAGCAGCAATTAGCGCAATAGCAATAATTACCAAAAGTATATTTTGCTTTATTCCAGCACTCTTTTTAGGATTTAATAAGCTTGGGGCCTTAAAAATTGCAACCGGAATGATCCCAAGAGGAGAAGTTTCACTTATTATGGCAAATGTAGCATTATCTTCAGGATTTATTAGCCAAAAAATATTTGGAATCATAATAATAATGGTGTTTTTGCCAACAATCATTTCAACACCCATAATAAACTTTTTATTCCAAATAAATAAAAGTGGACTTAAAAAAGAGCTGCCAATAGATCAAAATACACACATATGCGTATCATTTGAATATGACAATTTAGCAAAAATTCTTATATGGGATTTTAAAAATGAATTAAGAAAAGAAGGATTTTTCACTCAACAAATTAAAAATGATTCTTCACAATATATTAATGCAAGAAAAAACAATATATCCTTCTCAATAAAAAGAGAAGGCAGTAAAATCACATTTGAATGCCCAAATAATCACCTAATTATAATACAAGATCTTTTTAGAGAAACAATACTAAACCTAGAAAAAATAACCAAAGAAGTTGAAACAGTCTCCTTGAGAGCAAAAAAACTAGATTATTCAATAAATTATGATAAAATCCTTAGTAAGATCAACCTAAATAAAAGAATAAAAAAGGAAAACATTATTCTAGAACTAAAAGCAAGCAATAAGGCTGATGTACTAAAAGAACTTCTAAGCGTAATAAACATTGAAATTGATAAAGAAAGAATATTCCAAGATTTAATGGAAAGAGAAAAATTAATTACTACTGCACTAAAAGAAGGCTTTGCTATTCCTCATTTAAAAACAAATTTAATTTCAAAAATACATATTGCAATAGGAATAAGCCACGAAGGAATTGACTTTAATGCTCTTGACAAGAATTTAAGCCATGTTTTTATATTAATATTGTGCCCAGCAAAAGATTATGTTAACTATCCTAAAATTTTGGCATCTGTTGTAGGCAAAATTGATCTATATAAAAAAGAAATTTTAAATGCAAAAACAGACAAAGAAATTTATAATATAATAGTGAGTTAAATTATGTTTAAAGTTATCAAATGTAATGAATTGAATGAAAAATTGATAAACAAAAAAGTTGAAATAAATGCTTGGGTAAAAAAAATTAGACACCATGGAAAATTTATTTTTCTAAGCATAAAAGACAGATATGAAACAGCTCAAGTTCTAATAACCGAAGAACACCTTTTAAAAATCGCAGAAAAAATAAAACTTGAATATTGCATTAAAATTCAAGGATTATTGACCAAAAGACCTCCCAATATGATAAATTCAAATATGAAAACAGGAGAGTTTGAAATATTGACAAAAAACATTGAAATTATCTCAAAGTGCAATGAGCTGCCTTTTATGATAGAAGATGTCAATAATGCAAGCGAAAACTCAAAACTTAAATATAGATACCTAGATTTAAGAAGAGATTCATTGAAAAATAAAATCATTTTAAGATGTCAAGCTACTCATCTTATTAGAAATTTTTTAGTAAAAAGAAAGTTTTTAGAACTAGAAACTCCAACTTTTGTAAAATCAACACCAGAAGGCGCAAGAGATTTTTTAATTCCGTCAAGAATTCACAAAGGATCTTTTTATGCATTACCTCAATCTCCACAACTTTACAAACAGCTTATAATGATAGCAGGATTTGATAAATACTTTCAAATAGCCCGTTGCTATAGAGACGAAGATTCAAGAGGAGACAGACAACCAGAGTTCACACAGCTTGATCTTGAAATGAGCTTTGTCAAAAAAAAAGACATTTTTAAATTGATAGAAAATATGCTTTTCTTAATATTTAAAAATTGCCTTAATATTAACTTACCTAAAAAATTCAAAAAAATAACATACAAAAAAGCAATGAACAAATATGGAAGCGACAAACCAGATACTAGATTTGAACTTGTATTACAAGATATAAACCGCAATCTAAAAAATTCTGAATTCAATGTATTCAAAGATACTCTAAAAAATAAAGGCTCAATTAAAATTTTGATAGTAAAAGATAAAGCCGATAAGTTTTCAAGAGCAAAAATAAATAATTTAGAAGAAATTGCAAAACTTTACAAAACACAAGGGCTTTATTTTACAAAAATTGAAAACAATAAATTTTCTGGGGGAATTGCAAAATTTTTAAAAACAGAAGAACAGCAATTAATAAAAGCCTATTCTTTAGAAAATAACGACATAATTTTCTTTACAGCTAATAACAAATGGGAAACTGCTTGCAAAGCAATGGGTCAAATTAGAATAAAAATTGCAAACGATCTTGGATTAATAGATGAAAATAAATTTGAATTTCTATGGGTCTATGACTTTCCACTATTTGAATATGACGAAAATACAAAAAGTTATACACCAGCTCACCACATGTTCTCGCTTCCCAAAAAGCAATATATTGCCAATTTAGAAAAAAACCCAAACAAAACCATAGGCGAAATTTACGATCTTGTTTTAAATGGCGTAGAACTTGGTTCAGGCTCAATTAGAATACATAATAAAGAACTTCAACAAAGAATTTTTAACATAATAGGACTTAAAGAAGAAAAATTGGAGGATAGATTTGGATTTTTTCTAAAAGCATTAGAATATGGAGCTCCTAATCATGGTGGTATTGCAATTGGTATTGATAGGCTAATAATGCTAATGACAAAATCAACTTCAATAAAAGATGTAATACTATTCCCCAAGAATTCTTTTGCGGCAAGTCCTCTTGATAACTCCCCTTCTAAAATCTCAAATGAACAACTCAAAGAACTGGGAATCAACATTGTTGCTGATGAGGCTTAAATTCATAATATAACTTATGCCATACATCTTTAAAACTATAAAAATCAGTTAAGCTGCCTTCCTTGGTATTTTTAAATAGCCTGCTATTATTTCAAGAAATTAAATCTCAAAACTCAAGTTTAATTTACACACACAACAAACACTATAAAAAACACATAAAGGCAATCCAAAACAAAATACTTTTTTAAAGTCTGGAAACAATCTTAATTGTTTCCTTCTTCAATCAGAATAGCCCAACAAACACAGTATTTAACTAAATCTTTTAAAAAATAAACTAATATTTATTTAGGTTCTCAAAAAATAAGCAAATAAAGATAACTAAATAAATAATTTTATAATTCAATATCTAAAACATAATAGAATAATAAAAAAAGCCGCTCAAAAAGCAGCTTGCAAATAAAAATTAGTGAATTTTTATTTAATTCCTATTAATATTATTAAGATTTTTGCATGCAATCTTCACACGATCTTTCATGGAAACTTCAGCTTCTCTTAACCAAACTCTTGGATCATAAAATTTCTTATTTGGGATATCAATGTCCTTGCCATCTCCCAATTGACTTTGTAATCGGTTTTCATTTTTTTTGTAATAATTTAAAACACCCTCCCAGGCAGCCCACTGTGTATCTGTATCAATATTCATCTTTACAACTCCATAAGAAAGTGCCTCATTAATCTCATCAATTGTAGATCCAGAACCTCCATGAAAAACATAAGAAACTGGCTTAGCAATACTTACTCCTGTTTTTGATATAACATAATCTTGGCCATCCCTTAACACTTTTGGAGTAAGTTTAACATTCCCCGGTTTATATACTCCATGAACATTTCCAAAAGCTGCTGCAATCTGAAAATTTGGGCTAATCTTTAAAAGTTCTGAATATCCATAATAAATATCCTCAGGGGTAGAAAATAGTTCGTGCAAAGCTCTATCTGAATTGTCAACTCCATCCTCTTCTCCACCCGTAATCCCAAGCTCTATTTCTAAAAACATTTCAATTTTTGCCATTCTTTCTAAGAATTTTTTAGAAATTTCAATATTTTCTTTAATAGGTTCTTCTGACAAATCCAACATGTGTGAAGAAAATAATGGCTTTTTGTGCTGACTATAGTATTTCTCACCGTACTCTAAAAGTCCTTCAACCCAAGGAAGCAAATTTTTAGCACAATGATCAGTATGAAGAACAACAGGAACACCATAATGCTCTGCCATCAAATGAACATGCATAGCACCAGAAATAGCTCCAACTATTGAAACCCCTTGTGGTTTTTCCATCTTCAAGCCTTTTCCAGAAATAAAAGCAGAACCACTATTGGAAAATTGTATCATAATAGGAGAATTAATTTCTTTTGCTGCCTCCAAAACTGCATTAATAGAATTTGTTCCTATACAATTAATAGAAGGAATAGCAAATCCTTCCTTTTTACATATTTCATATAAAGAATGCAGTTCTTTTCCATAAACTACACCCGGTTTAATCTTGTCTAAAACACCCATTTATATCACTCCTTTCTATTTTATTCTTTCTTTTATCAAATGCCTATAATAAATTATACACCTAAGAAGTAAAATTGAATTTAAATCAACCAATAATTATTGAACCAAAAACAAACATAAAAT
Source organism: [Borrelia] lusitaniae (assembly GCF_030440365.1). Classification (GTDB taxonomy): domain Bacteria; phylum Spirochaetota; class Spirochaetia; order Borreliales; family Borreliaceae; genus Borreliella; species Borreliella lusitaniae. Next base: position 465,523 of record NZ_CP124050.1, on the reverse strand, counting down.
TTATTTAAAAAACATCATTTTGCATAATAAGGTTTAAAATCAAACCTTATCAGCAGGCTCTAATATTTTGTACCACTGGGAAAATTCTTTTATTCCTTCTTTAATAGAAATTTTAGCCTCATACCCCACATCATTTTTAAGCTTTAAAATATCACAACAACTTTCCACAACATCTGCTTTTTGCATAGGCATATAATTTTTTAAAGCCTTTTTATCAAAATTCGCCTCAAGCTCTTTAATAAAATCTAACAATTTAGTTGCATGTCCAGTTCCTATATTATATATTCTGTAAGGAAAAGAAGATGTTGACGAATTTGGATTTTTAACATCAAAATGACAATCACTCTTAGCCGGATTTTTCAGCACCTTGTAAACACCGTTTGCAATATCACTCACATATGTAAAATCTCTAGCCATATTCCCATTGTTAAAAATATTAATGGACTTGCCGTTTTTAATTCCATCTGCAAATAAATACAAAGCCATATCGGGCCTTCCATAAGTTCCATAAACTGTAAAAAATCTAAGTCCTGTTGTGGGAATATTAAAAGACGCACTATAAGCATGAGCTATCATCTCATTAGATTTTTTACTAGCCGCATATAAATTTAAAGGATGATCCGTAATAGAATCTTCACTAGACGGCATATTCTCATTTATACCATAAACTGATGACGTAGAGGCATAAACAAAATGCTTGATGTTTTCTTTATAAACTCTGCATACATCTAAAACATTAAAAAACCCAACAATATTTATTGAAACATAGCTATCAGGATTTTCAAGACTATCTCTAATACCTGCTTGAGCAGCCAAATGACAAACGTGTGTAAACTTATACTCTTTAAAAAGTTCTAGTAGTTTATCTTTATCTAGTATATCAAAATAAGCAAAAGATAAATTATTATATTTTTCACTCTTAACAATATTATGAGTTTTGACATTCTTAGAGCAAAAACCCAAAGCCTCTAATCTTTCATGCTTAAATTTGACTTCATAATAATCATTTAATATGTCTACACCCAAAACTTCATGTCCTTCTTCTACAAGCTTTTTAGCTACATGAAATCCAATAAACCCCGCAATTCCGGTTAAAAAAATCTTCATATTATCATTCCTCTTTAAAATTTCATACAAATTAACACCATCAATCTATTTTTTAAAACCAAAATCTCTTTTTTGATAACTGCAAGAATTATTGTTGCCGTATCTATTGTTTCTGACATAAGAAACTCTTATTCTTTTTATATTTCCATCACCCTCGCTTTCAGTTTTTATATCACTATAACGATTTAAAGTTGTATGAATAATTCTTCTTTCAAAAGGATTCATTGATGGCAACAAAATAGAACGTCTAGTTCTTTTTACTTTATGAAAAGAGTTTATTGCTAAATTAATAAACCTAGATTTAAATCGTTCTCTATAATCTCCAATATCCAATATCACTCTATTAAAAGGACCAGTTTCACTAATAAGCCTAGAGGTATAAACATTTGTCAAAAGCTGCAAAGAATCTAAATTTTTACCCTCTCGTCCAATCAAAATATTTGGACTATCTGTCTCAATAGAAATCTTAATATGCCCTCCTTCTTTGGGCTCTATTGTCAAGTTTACAGAATATCCCATTTTAATTAGCATTTCTTTTACAAATTCTAAAATTTTATTACAAATTTCATCCCCAACTTTAATTTCAAATCCGTCTTTTTTGACCTCATTTACATGAGGAGAAACTCTTATTTTAATCATTTCTTTCTTGAATAAAAATCCAACCCTTTCTTTATCTAAAATTTCTACATCAAACTCACCTTCTTTTAATTCAAGATCTCTCATCGCTTTCTTTATTGCTTCTTGTTCGGTTTTTCCGTAAAATTCATAGCTCATACTACTCCCCCTTTTAAGACAAATGTATCTTTATATAATATTGTTGCAAAATAGTAAAAATATTTGTTGTAATCCAATATATCAAAAGCCCTGATGGCATATTGTAAAGTATGAAAAAAAACATAATAGGCATTCCAAAATATAAAAACTTCTGTTGAGCTCCAAGATTTTTTAAATCAATATTAGAACTAACAATTGTAGATCCCAATTGAGTAAACATCATAATAAAAGGCAAAATTCTAATATCAGTCCAAGAAACAAAGTAAAGCTTATATCCAAAATGATATATACTGTCACCAATAGATAAATCATCAATCCATCCTGGAATAAAACTAGCTCCTCTTAATAAAAATAAATTATTTACAAGTGAATAAAGAGCAAAAAATATAGGAAGCTGCAAAATTACAGGAAGACACCCTCCAAGAGGATTAACTCCTTCTTCTTTATAAAGCCTTCCCATCTCTTCATTCAGCCTCTTAGGATCATGCTTAAATTTTGCTTGAAGTTCTTTCATTTTAGGTTGAAGTTTGGAAAGCTCAGCAGTAGCTCTAAATCCCTTAAATGTCAAAGGAAATATAAGTATTCTAACAACAATTGTCAAAAAAATAATTGAAAGCCCCCAATTAGGCATAACATCATAAAAAATTTGCATTATCATCTGCATAGGAACTTGAATCAAATACCACAAACTCTTTTCTACCGACATTCTAAAAGCCATATCAGATAAACCAAAGGTATTCTCGCTATTCTTGTCAAAAATGTCTAGATATCTATTATCCTTAGGTCCAGCGTAAATAAAAAACTCATCACTAATGTTTTTTTTATTTATAATATTGTTAACAATAAACGACTTAAGAATTCCTCTTTCCTTCTTAAACTCAACCTCCATATTTTCTTTAGAAACCAACACCCCAAAATATTTAGTGCTAGAACCAACCCATTTAGGATTGCTAATCCTTAGCCCATCTTTACCATATTTAAGCTTATTGTCATAATAAATTATTTGAGATAAATAATTATTATATTGCAGCTTAGCTTTATCGCTCAACCTTTCAATCTCAGAACTAAGAATAATTCTATAAGAATCAATATCAAATAAGTTGTAATCCTCAAGACCGTTTACAGTAACTTCAAATTTAATCAAGTATTCATTTTTTTTAGAAAATGTATACTTTTTTACATATTCATAAGTTTTGCCATCATTTTTAAAATAAGCTTTAAATTCATGATTAAAATCATCTATTTTTTTATACAAAAACAAATCCTCTACTAAATAGTCAAAACTAACATCGAAAAAAGTTTCATTTTTATAGTCAATATTAATCAAATCTATAGGATCTTTTTCCAAATTTAAATGATTTTTAAGCTTTAATGAAACCAAATTTCCCCTAAATGTTGAAAAAGTAGCAAAATATATCCCTGTTTCTACAATAATATCTTGAGAATTGTTAATCAAATTAAAGCTATTGCTTTTACCTAAAAGCATTTCATTATCATCAAAACTTTTGTTTAAATCAAACTGCACTTCCTTTTCAGAAGACTTAAAACTTAACATGCTAGAAGAAAAAATATCATTAATAAGCATAAAAAGACCTATTAAAAATAAAGCTAAATAAACCGTTTTTAAAATTTTTTTACTTTGATTCACTTATGCCCCTCACACCATTAAAACTAAGCTTTTCATAAGAGATTCAATGCTAAAATACGTCAAATTCGCCCTGCTACAAGCAACTACAAAAATAATATCTATAGCTTTACCTTCTAGCAATTCTAACCTTTTCCTAAAAGCTTCTTTAAAAAGCCTTCTAACACGATTCCTTTTAACAGACCCTCTAAAACTTTTAGAAAAGGTAACAAGAAGTCTAGAATAAATCAAATGATTTGATTTAAAGAACATTTTTAGATTGAGATTACTAAATCTAATCAGATTGCCTTCTTTGAAAATTTTTTGAATTTCTATTTTTGATTTTAGACTAATATTTCTTTTTTTCATCAGAAACAGTTAATTTTATTCTTCCTTTTGCTCTTCGTCTTGCAAGAATAAGTCTTCCACCTTTAGTCTTCATTCTAGCTCTAAACCCAAATTTTCTATTTCTTTTAACACGACTAGGCTGATAAGTCCTTTTCAAAACGCTCCTCCATTAAAAACAATTTCTCGCTGCTAAGCTGCAAATTGAACACTACCATGGTATAGTATATAAATGCAATTGTCAACAATAATCACTTTACTAAAACCTTTATATCTATTACTTTAATCCCCGTTAATTCTTTTATTGACTTTGTTATATTAGACTTATTAATTAATACGCTGTATAAAATACTTGAATTACTTACCTCAAGAAAAAGAACCTGCTCATTTTTAAAATCTAAAAATTTAACATCATCTGATAAAGCCTTAAAGATCTGACTCCATTTATCAGCAATCAATAATTTGGAACTTATTTTTTTATTAACAAGCAAATTAGATTCTAAATAATCTTTAAGAACATTGCCTATCTTTTTAAAAGAATAATCATTCATAACAATCTTTTATCCCTCAATGCAAAAAACAATATTAAAGAAATTCCAAAAAGGCTTATTTTAATATTAAAAATCACATTAATAACTCACTTTAACCTAAAGACATCGGCATTATCAAGTGCGTAAAATTCAAATTTTCAGGCTCACTCAATTTTAACACATTCCCCGAATTAAATTGTATTTCTATTTTTGAAGTTTCAAAAACACTAATAGCTTCAACAAAATATGAAATATTAATAGCCACAACCTCATCTGTTCCGTCATACAGATAGTTCGAATTTTTAATAAAAAATTCACCTTTTCTTCCAGTAATCAAATCTTCTCCAAGAAGTCTTAATTGAAACTCAGAAAAAGTTAAAACCAATTTTCTTGACTTGTCAACATATAAATTAACTCTTGCAAGTCTATCTTTTAAAATGCCTAGTGAAACCAAAGATTTATTTTTTTGATCTTTGGGTATAATGCTCTTATAATCAGGATAATTACCATTAATTAAACTGCAAGCTATTTTATAATTATCAAATTCAACATAAAATTTTTTATCAGAAGACTTTATTTTGACCATGCCTTCTCCTGACATAAGATGTTTTAAAAAATTAAATATTTTCACAGGAACTATAAAATTCACATTTTCTTCAACTACGACCTCTGTTTTACAAATAGACATTCTGTGTCCATTAGTAGAAACGAGTAGTAGTCTAGAATCTTCATCTTTTGTAAAATACACACCATTTAACACGTTTTTAGACTCGTCAATATGTGCAGAAAAAGCTATTCTGTTTATTACTTTTTTTAAAAATTTTTGTTTTACTTCGATTTCAAAAATGCAATCTTCATTAATCATGTCATAATTATAATTTTCTATTTCTTCGTATGAAAAGGTAGGTTCATTTAAATGATCTTCATATTCTTCTTCTTTTTCATTTTTTGATTCTCCCATAATTTCCAATTTGCTGTTACTCTCATTAAAAACTATTTTTATTTTCTTATAGAAACTGAATGCTTTTACCGCGTCATAAAAATTTGAAGCATTAATTAATACCTTAAAATCTGCTTCTGAAACAATTTGAATTGTGCTTTCAAAAAAAATATTTCTATCTGTTGATTTAATTGTGAGATTAGATTCTTTCACTTCAATTAACAGTGCACTCCAAATATCATTCATATTTCTATTCAATATTATTCCTTTTGCTTTTTCTATCTCATTTATAATTTGATTTGTTTCGCAAATAAAAAATATGTTATTTTGCATTATGCCCTCCCAATATATTCTATTACATTTTATCTTTGTAATCTTTTACAGTTTTATATTTTTAGTTTTTTAGATATATATAATAGTAATAGTAATAGTAATAGTAGTAGTAGGCTTCTGTTTGATTGTTTAATTGTATTTAATGTTATGTGGTATAAAGAAATATCTTGTTGAATTGTAGGTCATTTTATGTTTTATTTTTGATAAATTATTTGTTTCAATTGTTTAAAAGAATTTTTGATTTTTAAATTAGGTTTAATTTTTGTTTATTTTGTTCATAAGTTCTGTGATTAAATTGTTTATTTCTTTGTCATTATTTCTGTCTCTATCTATTTTATTTATCGAATAAAGCACCGTTGAATGGGTTTTTCCTCCAATAATTTTTCCAATTTCAACTGTTGATAGCTCTGTAAAATTCCTCAAAAGGTACGCATAAATATGTCTAGCTTTTGTTATCTCTGGTTTTTTACTATGCCCCTCAATGTCTTTATGTGTAATTTTTAGCTCTCTTAAGAGTATTTTTTTTATATTTTCGATATTGATTTTATTGCTTGGTTTATTGGCTGTTTCTTTTTCGTAGATTATTATTTCTTTAATTATTTTTTCAACAATGTCAATGTCAATTTCTATATTGTCTAAATCTATATATGCTTTTAGTTTTGTTACAGCAGCTTCAAGGTCTCTTACATTTGTTGTAACTTTTTGGGCAACCAGATTTAGTATATTTTTAGGGACTCTTATGCCATCCTCTTCTGCTTTTTTTTCAATAATAGCAACTCTGAGTTCAAAATTAGGCTTTGATATATCAACATTTAGTCCTCTTGTGAATCTGCTTTTTAGTCTATCTGTAAAATTTATAAGCTCAGAAGGGGACCTGTCACATGTGAATACTAATTGTTTATTGTCTTCATAAAGGGCATTAAATGTGTGAAAAAGCTCTTCTTGTATGCCTTCTTTTTTTTGTAAATCGTGTATATCGTCTATAAGAAGCATGTCTAAGTGTCTATATTTTTTTTTAAATTTTTTTGTTTCGTGTGTCTTTATGCTTTCTACAAACTCATTTAAAAAATTTTCAGCAGTAACGTATAATATCTTGAAATTATGATGCAATTCTTCTGTTTTGTTTCCTATGCTTTGAAGCAAATGTGTTTTTCCAAGCCCAACTCCACCGTAAATTAAACATGGATTATATTTTTTTCCAGGATTTTTTGAGATTGATAAGCTTGCGTTATATGCAAGTTTATTATTTGGGCCTATGATAAAATTTTCAAATGTGTACCTCTTTTTAAGAAAGGGATTTTTAAAATTTGTAGGCTCTTCTTCTTTTTTGATATACATTTTTATACGATCTTTAATGCTTTGAATTGGTTCTTTAGAGAGCGTGTTTTCTTTGAGCTTATCGAAATTTGGAAAAGTTTCGTTTAGGTTTTTTTTTTCGCTTTCGTTTTTGTCAGAATAGGTTTTAGGTGGTTGATTTGTAAATACAATGACTACGTTATTGTAGCCATTTTTTGTGAGGATTTCTTTGATTCTTTTTGTAAACCTTTTTTCTATTTGATTTTTGTGAAATAAATTTGGAGTAGATATTTGAATATTGTCACCTATTGATTCTAAAAAGCATAAATTTTCAAACCAAACATAAAACTCTTCTTCTGATAGTTCTTTTTTTATTTCTGTTAAAATCAAGCTCCATATATTTTTTGATTTTTCCATTTTTTTGTCCTTGCTGGTTTTAGTACTATACTTTTAATATTATATAGTATAATGTTAAATTAGGATTCTATCTAAATTGTTTGTGAATTTTTAAAAATTTTTAGTACTTTATATGTAATAGATATTATTTTTTTTTTAATGTAAAATTTATCTGTGTCTAAATTTTGATTAAATGAATGGAAGGTTTATGAATTATGTTGCTAGTAACATTCAGGTTTTAAAAGGACTTGAAGCTGTTAGAAAAAGACCTGGTATGTATATAGGCTCTGTTTCTGTTAATGGGTTGCACCATTTGGTTTATGAGGTGGTTGACAATAGTATTGATGAGGCTTTAGCTGGATTTTGTGATAAAATAGATGTTGTTATTAATTCGGACAATACCATAACTGTAATTGACAATGGGAGAGGTATTCCTACTGATATTCATGAAGAAGAAGGAATTAGTGCTCTTGAACTTGTTTTAACAAAACTACATTCTGGTGGTAAGTTTAATAAAGGCACTTATAAAGTTTCTGGAGGATTACATGGTGTTGGAATTTCGGTTGTAAATGCTTTGTCTTCGTTTTTAGAAGTTTGTATTAATAGAGATGGAAAAATTTTTAGGCAAACTTTTTCAAAAGGTATTCCAGCTTCTAAAGTAGAAGTTGTGGGAGAATCTTCTGTTACTGGAACTACGGTTACTTTTTTAGCAGATTCTGAAATTTTTGAAACTCTAGATTATAATTTTGATGTTCTTGAAAAAAGGCTTAAAGAGCTTGCTTTTTTAAATGATAAAGTATGTATTTCAATTGAAGATAAAAGATTTGGTAAAGAAAATTCTTCAAAATTTTATTTTGAAGGTGGTATAAAATCTTTTGTAGATTATTTAACTAATAACAGTAAAGTTTTTCAATCAGAACCTTATTATATTGATGGCGTTATTAATGATGTTATTGTTAATGTGGGACTTAAATGGACTGAAAGCTATTCTGACAATATTCTTTCTTTTGTTAATAATATTAATACAAGAGAAGGAGGGACCCATGTTATGGGCTTTAGAAGTGGACTTACTAAGGCTATGAACGAAGCTTTTAAAAATTCAAAAATAAGTAAAAAAGACATTCCCAATCTTACAGGAGATGATTTTAAAGAGGGCCTTACAGCTGTTATTTCTGTAAAAGTTCCAGAACCTCAATTTGAAGGGCAAACAAAGAGTAAGCTTGGTAATTCTGAGATAAAAAAAATAGTTGAGATTATTGTATATGAGCAGCTACTAGAAATTATTAATTTAAATTCTTTAGAGATAGATGTTATTCTTGGAAAAGCAATAAAAGCTGCTCGTGCTCGTGAAGCTGCAAGAAAAGCAAGAGAATCAGAAAGAAAGAAAAATGCATTTGAAAGCTTAGCACTGCCCGGTAAATTGGCTGATTGTGCTTCTAAAAATCCTTTGGAAAGAGAGATTTATATTGTAGAGGGCGATTCTGCTGGAGGAAGTGCTAAAATGGGTAGAAATAGATTTTTTCAAGCTATTTTGCCATTATGGGGGAAAATGCTTAATGTTGAGAAAACAAGAGAAGATAGGGTAATTACCAATGATAAGCTTATTCCTATAATTGCATCTCTTGGTGCAGGAGTTGGCAAAACTTTTGATATTACAAAACTTCGTTATCACAAGGTCATTATTATGGCAGATGCTGATGTTGATGGATCTCATATTAGAACTTTGCTTTTAGCTTTTTTCTTTAGATATATGAGAGATTTAATTGAAAATGGCTATATATATATAGCAATGCCTCCTCTTTATAAGATAAAGTATGACAATCGTATTTATTATTTTTATGATGAGAAAGAAAAAGAAAAATTTTTAGATTCTATTGAAACTAAAAATCGCAATAGTATTGTTCTTCAAAGATATAAAGGGCTTGGGGAGATGAATCCAAAGCAGCTTTGGGAAACTACTATGGATCCTGCTAGAAGAAAAATGAGATTGATGAATATAGATGATGCTGTTGAGGCTGAAAAAATTTTTGTTACTCTCATGGGAGATTTAGTTGAGCCCAGAAAAGAATTTATTGAACAGAATGCACTTAATGTAATTAATCTTGATGTGTAATTGGAGTGTTAATGGCAGTTGGAGAAGATAAAGAACAAATATTAAATGTTAAGATAGAAGATGAAATAAAAACTTCTTATTTAAATTATGCAATGTCAGTTATTGTTTCTAGAGCTCTTCCAGATGTAAGGGATGGTCTTAAGCCAGTTCACAGGAGAATACTTTATTCTATGTATGAGATGGGACTTCGTTCTGATAAAGCTTTTAAAAAAGCTGGAAGAATAGTAGGGGATGTTCTTGGGAAATATCATCCTCATGGAGATCAATCAATTTATGATGCCCTTGTAAGACTTGCTCAAGATTTTTCACTTAGATATCCTGTAATACGAGGACAGGGAAATTTTGGATCTATTGACGGAGATCCTCCTGCTGCTATGCGATATACTGAAGCCAAAATGGAAAAAATAACCGAATATATTGTTAAGGATATAGACAAAGAGACTGTTAATTTTAAGTCTAATTATGATGATTCTTTAAGTGAGCCTGAGATTATGCCTTCATCATTTCCATTTCTTTTGGTAAATGGCTCTAGTGGAATTGCTGTTGGAATGGCTACTAATATGGCACCTCACAATTTGAGAGAAATTTGTGATGCTATTGTTTATATGTTGGATAATGAGAATGCTTCTATATTTGATTTGCTCAAGATAGTTAAAGGGCCCGATTTTCCAACTTTTGGAGAGATTGTTTATAATGACAATTTAATTAAAGCATACAAAACTGGTAAGGGAAGTGTTGTTATTAGAGCAAGATATTATATTGAAGAAAGATCAGAAGATAGAAATGCTATAATTGTTACAGAAATACCTTATACAGTAAATAAATCTTCACTTCTTATGAAAGTTGCGCTTTTAGCAAAAGAAGAAAAATTAGAAGGACTTTTAGATATAAGAGATGAGTCTGATCGAGAAGGCATTAGAATAGTTCTTGAAGTTAAAAGAGGCTTTGATCCTCATGTTATTATGAATTTGCTTTATGAATATACTGAATTTAAAAAGCATTTTGGTATAAATAATTTAGCTCTTGTTGACGGTATTCCAAAACAGTTGAATTTGGAAGAATTATTATTTGAGTTTATTGAGCATAGAAAAAATATTATCGAAAGACGTATTGAATTTGACTTGAGAAAGGCAAAAGAGAAAGCACATATTCTTGAAGGATTAAATATTGCTTTAAATAATATAGATGAGGTTATTAAGATTATTAAATCATCTAAATTAGCAAAAGATGCAAAAGAAAGACTTGTTGCAAATTTTAGCCTTTCAGAGATTCAGGCCAATTCAGTTCTTGATATGAAGTTGCAAAAACTTACAGCTCTTGAGATTTTTAAGCTTGAAGAGGAGCTTAATGTGCTTTTAAGCTTAATAAAAGATTATGAAGATATTCTCTTGAATCCGGTAAGGATTATTAATATCATAAGAGAAGAAACTATAAATTTAGGTTTGAAATTTGGCGATGAACGTCGAACTAAAATAATTTATGATGAGGAGGTTTTAAAAACTAGTATGTCGGATTTAATGCAAAAAGAAAATATTGTTGTTATGCTTACAAAGAAAGGTTTCCTTAAAAGACTTTCACAAAATGAGTATAAATTGCAAGGTACAGGAGGAAAAGGACTCAGTTCTTTTGATCTTAATGATGGAGATGAGATTGTTATTGCTTTATGTGTTAATACTCATGATTATTTGTTTATGATTTCAAATGAAGGAAAGCTTTATTTGATCAATGCTTATGAAATAAAAGATTCTTCAAGAGCTTCAAAAGGGCAAAATATTAGCGAGCTTATTAATTTGGGAGATCAGGAAGAAATATTAACTATTAAGAATAGTAAAGATTTTACTGATGATGCATATTTATTGCTTACAACTGCAAGTGGAAAGATAGCTAGATTCGAATCTACAGATTTTAAAACAGTAAAGTCACGAGGTGTTATTGTTATTAAACTTAATGATAAAGATTTTGTTACAAGTGCAGAGATTGTTTTTAAAGATGAAAAGATAATTTGTATTTCTAAAAAGGGTAGTGCATTTATATTTAATTCAAGTGATGTTAGGCTTACTAATAGAGGTACCCAAGGTGTTTGTGGAATGAAATTAAAAGAAGGGGATTTGTTTGTTAAAGTTTTGGCGGTTAGAGAAAATCCTTATCTTTTGATTATTTCTGAGAATGGGTATGGAAAAAGATTAAGCATTTCTAAAATATCTGAGCTTAAAAGAGGCGCCACCGGTTATACTAGTTATAAAAAATCTGATAAAAAAGCGGGTAGTGTTGTTGATGCTATAGCAATTTCAGAAGATGATGAAATTTTGCTTGTAAGTAAACGTTCAAAAGCTTTAAGAACAGTGGCTGGAAAAGTATCTGAACAAGGCAAAGATGCTAGGGGAATTCAAGTATTATCTCTTGATAATGATAGTTTGATTTCTGTTTCAAAATTTATTAAATAAAGAATTGGTTTTTCTTATTTAAGAATGTTCCACGTGGAACATTCTTTTTTTTATTCTAAAATTGTAATTCAATAATATAACCTGGTAAAATTTTGTTTTGTAGGAGGTTCTGATAGTATGGATGGAGTTTTTAAAATGATAGATATTCATCTTTTAGATATTGATAATGACCAGCCAAGAAAATTTGTTAGTCTTGTTGAATTAGAAGAATTAAGTATTTCCATAAAAGAAAATGGAATTTTGCAACCCATAATTGTTTGTAAAGTAAATGAGAGATATAAAATAATAGTAGGAGAAAGAAGGTTTAGGGCTGCTAAACTTATTCAGATGACAAATATTCCTGTTATCGAGGTTGACATAAAGGAATCTTGTAGAGATTTTATGCCTTTGGTTGAAAATATTCAAAGAGAAAATTTTACGCCTGTTGAGGAAGCTTATGCCTATAAAAATGTAATGAATAAATATTCTTTAACCCAAAAGGATTTATCAGAAAAAATTGGCAAAAGCAGGACCTATATTTCAAATTTAGTTAGAATTTTAGATCTTGAACAAGAAATATTAAATGCAGTGCATAGGAAAGAAATTTCTTTTGGGCATGCTAAAGTTATTTTATCCTTAAAAGACAAGCAAGACAGGTATAATCTTTATTTGATGATATTGAAAAAAAATTTTTCTGTAAGAGATGCAGAAAAATATGTTAAAAATTTTTATAAATCTATAGTAAAAAAGGGAAAACCGGAACAAGATCCTTTTTTAAGCAATATCAAAGAATTTTTATTTGATAAAATCCAAACAAAAATAGATATTAAAGGGAATCAAGATAAAGGGAAAATAGAGATAGAGTATTTTACAGCGGGTGATTTAAGGAGAATCGTTTCCTTTTTTGGTAATATTAGCTAAATTGTTTTTATAATTTAAAGATTGCAAAATATATTTTTAATTTTGTGAGAGTTTTTATTTTTAGAAATTTATCTCAATGTGTAAATTTTTTAAGCTTTTTTTGAAATTGTTTAGTTTTATAAAGAAATTTTAAGCTTTAAATGAGGGATAAGATTTGTATTTTGTTACTTATATTTAAATTTAAAAGTAAAAAACAATCTAATATTTTCAAAATGAACAATAATAAGTATAAATAAAATTTATACTTATTATTGTAGCTATAATAAATTTAGATACAATTATTTTTAATATTTTTTATTTTCTTCTTTATTTCCAAAATAGAATAAAAAAATAACTTTAAGTTTTCTTGGTTTAAATTGTTAAGTTCAATATTTTTAAATTCTTTGACATTTTTTAATATAAAATCCAACATTTCTTTTATATCGTTTTCATATTTTTTATCTTTCTTAAGTAATGATTTGTGCATATTTTCTAAATTAAAACTTTTTTTATAAACAATTTTAAATTCTTTTAAAGAATTTATTTTACCGCTTAGAACTTCATTTTTTAAAATAGAGGGGCAAGATTTTTTAGATATTTCATATGATAATGATAATGGTAATTTTTCTATAGTGAGCTGCTTGTCGGAATTTTCGACAAGCAGATTATATCTTGATATTAAAGCATAAACTTTATCTTTTTTAAATCCCATACTTTTGAACCACTGATAAAAAATCCCGTTATATTGATTGTTCCCTTTTAATTTATCTTGAGCTTCTTTAAGTATTTTTCCAATTTTTGTATAAGTATTGTTAAAAATATTGAAAATTTCATATTGCTTTGTTTTTAAAAAATCAGAAATATCTTTATCCAGCTTGTTGTAATCAAAATTTTTTCTTTCAATCGAAATAATTTCTTTTTTTTCTATATTTTCCGAATTGTTTGAAGATGTTTCTAATTTTTTCCCCATTAGAAACATTAAAGTTTCTAGATTATCAGACATAATTATTCCTTAATTTTGTTTATTATCTCTTTTGAGAGTTCTAAGAAATCTTTTGCAGCATTGCTTTCTTTGTCATATTCATATACGGGCATTTTTGCTTCTTGAGATTTTGAAATAGTTATATTTTTCCTTATTTTTGTATTTAAAAGTTTTTGTTTAAAAACTTTTTTTAACGAGCTTACATATTTTTCTTTACTTTTGTTTCTTATGTCGTATTTGTTTATAAAAACGCCTGAAATCTCTAAATTTTTATTTATTTGCTTTACGGTATTTATTGTATCTATTAGTTGATTTATACCTTCAAATGCAAAAAATTCTGTTTCAATTGGTATTAACAAATAATTGCTTGCAATAAGGGCATTTATAGTCAATATTGAAAGTGTAGGGGGACAGTCGATGATAATAAAATCATATTTATCTTTTTCATATAGCGTTAATGCATTTTTTAAAAAATTTTCTCTTGAAAGTTCATTTATTAATTCTTTTTCGAGTAAAGCTAATTTAATGCTAGATGGAATTATGTCTAATTTAAAATGATTTAAAGGTTTGACTTTTATTTTTTTATTAATAAGCTCATAGCTTGAATTTTCGGCTATATTTTTTGAGGTGTTTATGCCGCTAGTAGAGTTTCCTTGTGAATCAATATCTATTAAAAGAATTTTTTTATCAAGCAGAGTCATGGAATAAGAAATATTAATGGCGCTCGTAGTTTTTCCTACGCCCCCTTTTTGATTGATTATAGATATTATTTTCATATAAATTTTCTCTTTTTATTTGGTTTTATTTTTATATTTTAAAACATAAATGGTAAAAATAATAATACTTTAAAGTAATTTTTAAATATTTCATTATTTAACATATATATATTATTCTTTATGAAACTTGAAAGTTTCTTGAATTAAGCCGTTTTTCATAAAAAATTCCGATATTTTTTGTTTATTTTTTGTTTTAAATTTAATTAAAGTATTTATTTTGTTTGAAAAGTTTGAATCTGTTATTTCTATTTCAAGTTGATTTTTCATTTTTAATAGTGAGTTGTATTGGTTGTAATTTAAATTTATGCTTAAAATTTCCAATTCTTCTTTTTCAATTATAGATGCATTCTTAATAACTTCTTTGGCAGACTTGTAATATGCTTTAATTAATCCCCCTCTGCCAAGCAAAGTTCCTCCAAAATATCTCAATGTGATTATTAAAGTATCAGTTAAATTGTTGTGTATTATGGCATCTAATGTGGGTTTTCCAGCTGTTAAATTAGGCTCTCTGTCATCACTCATTCCATTTAGGAATGAGTCCTTGTTTCCAATTCTAAATCCATAAACTACATGCGTAGCATTTTTAAATTTTATTTTATATTTTTTAATAGTTTTATTTATATCTTCTTTTTTTTCAATGTTAAAAATATACGAAACAAAGATAGATTTTTTTATTTCAATTTTAGAATTATTGTTGCTTTTTGGCACTAATATCATATAGCATAAGTATACTATCTTTTTAGATATTGCAGTATTTATTGTTTATGTATATTATTAATAGTGTTTGTTTTTATTATTGATTATTATAAAGTATGGTCAAAAAAAGGGGTTTTAAATGATATCAGGCTTGAATCCAACATTAAGGTTATTCAAAGATCATAAAATACTTTATTCTAATATGGAAAGGGGATTAAAGCCCCTTTTAGAAGTAGATAATTTTATCAATAAGTATATTCAGAATAAAGAAGGACTTGAAATTTATGATAAAGTTGTGGGCAAGGCAGCAGCTATTATTATTTATAATATAGGGCTTCAAAATGTTCAAGCCGGGGTTATTTCTCAGCCCGCAAAGGATTTTTTAGAAAGCAGAGGAATAAAAGTAGCTTATAAAAAATTGGTGGAAAAAATAAATGACAAATCAGAAAGCTTGATTGAAAGTCTGGAAAATCCTGAAGAGGTTTATAAGTATATGATTAAAAGAGGTATTATAGCTAATAATTTATAAATTATTAGCACAATTAGGCTGTGTTTTAGCTAGCTGCGTGACTTTGAGTATACGGTGATAATTAGGGCTATGTTGTATATTAGTATTATTAAATTTCCCCAATTTAGGTAAAAATTGCTTTTATCATAGTTAAAGATCCAAATTCCAGCATAAACACCCAAAAATCCTCCTATAGAAGATGTAAACATAATTAAATTAGGTTCGATTGTATGTTGATTAATTTTGTTTTGATTCTCTTTAGCGTCAGGCTGTTCAGTGAATTTACTGTCAATAAAAATCATTCCAAAACCTGCAAGAGTAATGCATAGAAAATAAATTATAAATATTTTTCTAATTAATGCAAACATAAATTTTCCCTTTTTTTGCCTTTTTAATCATTAATACTTAATGATATAACTAAATGTAATACAAAAGCAAGTATTTTGATAGATATATAAAATATAGCTTATAGCTTGTTCTTGTATTTAGTGAATAAAGGATTTTAGATTTTTATCATTAAGAAAGATATTTTTAATGTATTTATTTTTGGGTTTTGGAGGATTAAAAGTAGTTATGCTGTATATTATTGGTACGCCAATAGGTAATTTAGAAGATATTACTTATAGGGCTGTTGATGTTTTAAAGTCGGTAAATGTTATCTTTGCAGAAGATACAAGAGTTACTCTCAAACTTTTGTCGCGATATAAAATTAATAAAAAAATGATTTCTTGCAATGCTGTAACGGAGAGTAAGAAGATAAGCTTACTATTGAATTATTTGGCAAAAGGAGATTCTGTTGCTTTTGTTAGTGATGCTGGTACTCCAGGCCTTAGTGATCCTGGCAGTCTGTTGGTTGCTGCTGCTTTTAGAGAAGGATACAAAGTTTGTCCAATTCCTGGAGTAAGTTCTTTTAATACGATTGTAAGTGTTAATCCTTTTAGAGACAAGTCAGTGCTTTTTGAGGGATTTTTGCCCAACAAGGGTCTTAAAAGATTTAAAAGAATTGCTGAGTTATATAAAAGGGGCGATGCGTTTGTGTTGCTTGAATCTGGTTATAGACTTTTAAAATTGCTTGTTGAAATTTCTTCTGTTAGTTTAGATGCGAAAATTCTTATTGGTCGAGAGATGACAAAAATTTATGAAGAATATCAAGTTGGTAAGCCTTTGGAATTAAAAAAATATTTTGAATCAAGCAAGGAAAAGGTTAAAGGAGAATTTACTATTTTAGTCAGCAGAAGTCGTTTATAGCAAATTTTTTCTATTTAGATGTTAGAACTTTATTTATTGCTGGTTTTACCCGATTGATTTATTGTGTTATACTTGAATTTTAATAGGGGTTTTTATGAAAATTTATTTGGCTTCTCCATTTTTTAACGAAGAGCAAATTAAACTTAGAGATGAGGTTTTGAAATTTCTTGAAGAGTTCAATTTAGATGTATTTTCTCCAGAACATCATGCTGTCAAAAAGATGGGATTGCTTGAAAAGGTTGATTATAAGTTTGCAAATAGTGATATACAAGAGAAAATAAGAGAAATAGATTTAAAAGAGTTAGTTAGTAGTGATATTGTTTTAGCTTTGGTTAATTATGTTGATGCAGGCACAGCTTATGAAAGAGGATTTGCTTTTGCTAAAAAAATACCAAGCATAGATTTTTTTAAGGACAAACAAGATTCTGATTTTTATAATTTAATGTATAGCGATTGTAATGCATCTTTTTCTAATTATGAGGATCTCAGAGAAGGAATTTTGACTTTTAAAGAGCTGTGGATTAAGTTTAAAGGGGATAATGAAAATTTTAGAACCTTTTTTGATTACTTAAAAGCTAAATTAGGAAATAAATTGAAAAAAATTCTTACAACTTCACCTGCTAATGAAAAATGTGGTTGTTAATGCCTTTATCATGGTTAATTGATAAAATTTATTTTTTGTTTTAATAAAATAATGTAAAGGTATTGACAATATGATTGTTCTTTTGTTAAAGTATTAAAAGTTGAAATGATTATTGGAAGATGAGAGAAGGGAAGAGTTAAGTAAGGTTGAAAGCCAAGCAAAAAGAATAAACACAACTTGTTGATTTTTTAAATAAAAAATAAGAATAACGAAGAGTTTGATCCTGGCTTAGAACTAACGCTGGCAGTGCGTCTTAAGCATGCAAGTCAAACGGGATGTAGCAATACATCTAGTGGCGAACGGGTGAGTAACGCGTGGATGATCTACCTATGAGATGGGGATAACTACTAGAAATAGTAGCTAATACCGAATAAAGTCAATTAATTTGTTAATTGATGAAAGGAAGCCTTTAAAGCTTCGCTTATAGATGAGTCTGCGTCTTATTAGCTAGTTGGTAGGGTAAATGCCTACCAAGGCGATGATAAGTAACCGGCCTGAGAGGGTGAACGGTCACACTGGAACTGAGATACGGTCCAGACTCCTACGGGAGGCAGCAGCTAAGAATCTTCCGCAATGGGCGAAAGCCTGACGGAGCGACACTGCGTGAATGAAGAAGGTCGAAAGATTGTAAAATTCTTTTATAAATGAGGAATAAGCTTTGTAGGAAATGACAAAGTGATGACGTTAATTTATGAATAAGCCCCGGCTAATTACGTGCCAGCAGCCGCGGTAATACGTAAGGGGCGAGCGTTGTTCGGGATTATTGGGCGTAAAGGGTGAGTAGGCGGATATATAAGTCTATGCATAAAATACCACAGCTCAACTGTGGAACTATGTTGGAAACTATATGTCTAGAGTCTGATAGAGGAAGTTAGAATTTCTGGTGTAAGGGTGGAATCTGTTGATATCAGAAAGAATACCGGAGGCGAAGGCGAACTTCTGGGTCAAGACTGACGCTGAGTCACGAAAGCGTAGGGAGCAAACAGGATTAGATACCCTGGTAGTCTACGCTGTAAACGATGCACACTTGGTGTTAACTAACAGTTAGTACCGAAGCTAACGTGTTAAGTGTGCCGCCTGGGGAGTATGCTCGCAAGAGTGAAACTCAAAGGAATTGACGGGGGCCCGCACAAGCGGTGGAGCATGTGGTTTAATTCGATGATACGCGAGGAACCTTACCAGGGCTTGACATATATAGGATATAGTTAGAGATAATTATTCCCCGTTTGGGGTCTATATACAGGTGCTGCATGGTTGTCGTCAGCTCGTGCTGTGAGGTGTTGGGTTAAGTCCCGCAACGAGCGCAACCCTTGTTATCTGTTACCAGCATGTAATGGTGGGGACTCAGATAAGACTGCCGGTGATAAGTCGGAGGAAGGTGAGGATGACGTCAAATCATCATGGCCCTTATGTCCTGGGCTACACACGTGCTACAATGGCCTGTACAAAGCGAAGCGAAGCAGTGATGTGAAGCAAAACGCATAAAGCAGGTCTCAGTCCGGATTGAAGTCTGAAACTCGACTTCATGAAGTTGGAATCGCTAGTAATCGTATATCAGAATGATACGGTGAATACGTTCTCGGGCCTTGTACACACCGCCCGTCACACCACCCGAGTTGAGGATACCCGAAGCTATTATTCTAACCCGTAAGGGAGGAAGGTATTTAAGGTATGTTTAGTGAGGGGGGTGAAGTCGTAACAAGGTAGCCGTACTGGAAAGTGCGGCTGGATCACCTCCTTTCTAAGAGAAAGATAAATTAAGGCTAATTCCATTAACTCTTCCCTGCTCTTTTCTTTTGATAAAAGAGCTTTTGAAACTAGATTTGTTTCTATAACTTAAGAGAAGTTTTGTATTTAGTTTTTTAATAATATTATTAAAAAACTTTATTTGACTTTAACTTAAATTTATATTGATTGGGGGTTTAGCTCAGTTGGCTAGAGCATCGGCTTTGCAAGCCGAGGGTCAAGGGTTCGAGTCCCTTAACCTCCATTAGGCGTACTATTTAGATTGACATCCATCATGTTTTTAGGCAACCTTATTAAAGGTTGAAATAATTATTATAAGATAATGAAATGAGAGAAGGGTTAAGCAGGGCTAGAAATCAAACAAAAAAATAAATAAAACTTATTTATTTTTTTAAATAAAAATAATAATGGCGAAGAGCTTGGTGCTAGTTTTGATAGTGTGTTGTAAGCATGCAAGTCAAACGGGATATAGTAATACATCTAGTGGCGAACGGGTTATTCATTAATGGGTGGTCTATTTATAAAATGAGAATAATTACTAAAAATAGTAGCCAATATTAAATAAAGTTAATTAATTGATGAAAGTAGGCCTTTAAAGCTTCGCTTGTAAATGAGTCCGCTTTTTATTAAATAGTTGGTAGGGCAAATGCCTACTAAGGCAATGAGCTGGTCTGAGAGGGTGAACGGTCATGCTGGAACTGAGATACGGTCCAGACTCTTTTATTGGATTCAGTATTTAAGAATCTTTAGCAATGGGTGAAAGCCTGACGGATCGACATTGCGTGAATGAAGAAGGTCGAAAGATTGTAAAATTCTTTTATAAATAAGGAATAAGCTTTGTAAGAAATTACAAAGTGATGACGTTAACTTATGAATAAGTCCTGGCTAATTACGTGCCAGTACCCGCGGTAATACGTAAGGGGCGAGAGTTGTTCGGGATTGTTGGGCGTAAAGGGTGAGTAGGCGGATATATAAGTCTATGCATAAAATACCACAGCTCAGCTGTGAAACTATATGTCTAGAGTCTGATAGAGGAAGTTAGAATTTCTGGTGTAAGGGTGGAATCTGTTGATATCAGAAAGAATACCGGAGGCGAAGGCAAACTTTTCTGGGTCAAGACTGACGCTGAGTCACGAAAGCGTATAAAGCAAACAGGATTAGATACCCTGGTAGTCTGCGCTGTAAACGATGCACACTTGGTGTTAACTAACAGTTAGCACCGAAGCTAACGTGTTAAGTGTGCCGCCTGGGGAGTATGCTCGCAAGAGTGAAACTCAAAGGAATTGACGGGCCCCCCCCCGCACAAGTGGTGGAGCATGTGGTTTAATTCGATGATACGCGAGGAACCTTACCAGGGCTTGACATATATAGGATATAGTTAGAGATAATTATTCCCGTTTGGGATCTATATAAGGTGTTTCATGGTTATTGTCAGCTTATGAAGTGTTGGGTTAAGTCCCCCCCAACGAGCGCAACCCTTGTTATCTGTTACCAGCATGTAATGGCGGGGACTCAGGTAAGACTGCCGGTGATAAGTCGTAGGAAGGTGAGGATGACTTCAAATCATTATAACCCTTATATTCTGGGCTTATACACGCGCTAAAATGGTCTGTACAAAGCGAAGCAGTGATGTGAAACATAAAGCAGGTCTCAGTCCGGATTGAAGTTTGAAGCTTGACTTCATGAAGTTGGAATCGCCAGTAATCGTATATCAGAATGATGTGTTGAATATGTTTTCGGCTCTTATATGCGCTTCCCATCACACCACCCGAGTTGAAGATATCCGAAGCTATTATTCTAACCCGTAAGGGGGGAAGGTATTTAAGGTATGTTTAGTGATAAGAGTTAAGTCATAACAAAGTGGTTTGTGTTGGAAAGTGCGATTGGATCATCTCTTTTTCTTAGAAAAGAGCCTTTGAAGTCAAAGTAAATTTTTAGTTTAAACTTTATAAAAAATAAATATTTGGCAAGTGTTTGGTATTATACAGCTTCATATTAACTTAAGCGTTATTAGTAGTAATTATAATTTTAATAAAATGATATTTGGCCATTTTTTGAATTGAGATTATAATGTATTATTTATATTGTAAATATACCTTAATTGACCAAATTTTTTATGAATTATAACTTAAAGCATTGCTGTATTATTTATAACAATAAAATACATTGGGACCAGGATGAGTTGAACATCCGACCTCAGGTTTATCAGACCTGCGCTCTAACCACCTGAGCTATGATCCCCTAAGCATACCAATTCTTTACAAATTTTATTTAAATCTTATTGCTTTGTCAATATCTCTTATATCTTTTCAAGATGTAAGAGATATTGCATTTAGTTTATAATTTTTCATATATTGATCAATGTCTTTTATTTTTGCTTGGATATTTTGGATTAGTATTTTCGTATAAGCTTATTTAAGCAGACCAGTTCAGCTTTTTAATTTGTTTTTATTGATATATAGACATAGATTTTTAAGGTAAGCTAAAAAGCACTATGATTGATTTATTATTGAAAGTTTTTCATATAAGTAGATTAAAAAATATTATTTATGTAATTTTTTGATTAAAAAGCAAAAAGTTTATTAACTAGCCAAGAATTTTATAAAATATATATTTATTGAATTATTAAACCATTTCAATTTTATTCTTATTGCGGGCTATGTTTTTGTATTTTACATGTGTGTTTTGACAATAATTTTTTTTATTATTATTTTGTTTTAAAATTGAGTTTATGGATCGATATTTTTTTTTGCAAGATGCTATTACTGTTGCAAAGTTATTGCTTGGTAATTTATTGATCAGGAAGATCAATAAAAATGAAATAGTTGCAAGAATTGTTGAAACGGAAGCTTATATGGGGATAACAGACAGTGCTTGTCATTCTTATGGAGGCAAGAGAACAAATCGTACAAATGCTATGTATAGTATAGGAGGATATTCTTATGTGTATATAATATATGGCATGTACTATATGTTTAACATTGTAACTTCGGATAAAAATAATCCCCAAGCTGTTTTAATTAGAAGCGTAGAACCCATTTCTCCATTATTGGGGGAGAAAAGCATTCTTACTAATGGTCCTGGTAAACTTACAAAATTTTTAAACATTGATTTAACTTTTAATAAAGTTGATCTTATTGGAAATAATGAGCTTTTTTTACAAAGAGGTTTAAATCTAGATTTTAATATAGTTTGTTCAAAAAGAATAAATATTAATTATGCACAAGAGGGTGATATAAATAAGCTTTGGAGATTTTATATTAAAGATAATAAATTCGTTTCAAGGCTTTGATTTTGTTTAAATAGATTTTTAAAAAATTTCAAAAAAATATATTGTTATTAAATTTAATTAATTTATGCTTTAATAGCAATTTCTTGAGAATAAGTTATTTATGATATTATATCTTACAAGAGAGATTTATGTATGAATTCTAATTATAAAAGATATAAAATGTTGGGCTTTGACCTTGATGGCACTTTATTAAATAATAAGCATGAGATTAGTTTTCTAACTCTTGAGGTTCTTTTGGCTTTGAAAAAAGATTTTAAAATAATTATTGCAACTGGCAGAAGGTTGAGTGAAATTAGAAATGTTAGGAATCAATTAAAAGAAATTAGTATTAATGACAATTATCTTGTAACGGCTAATGGAGCTGAAGTATTTTTTCAAGAAAATTTAATTTTTAGACATACAATGAGTTATGGCTTAGTAAAAGAAATTCTCAAAATACATTCAGAAAATATTGATGTTAATCTTTATACTTTTGATACTTGGTATTCTAATTCAGATGTTAAAAGCCCTATTATGAAACATTTTATTAGGGATTTGGGTTTAAATGTTATTATTGGTGATTTGAATAAATTAGACGTTGATTTTGTCTCTAAGATTGTTTATTATTGTGGTGATTTGGGAATTCTTAATCAACTTGAAAATCAGATTAGAAGCAAAGATTTTCAGGACATAAGAGTATTTTTTTCTTCTAAGGATTTATTAGAGGTTACTAATATTAATGCTAATAAATATAATGCTATTAAAAATATTGCCTTTCTTGAAAACATTCCATTGTGTGATGTTTTAGCCTTTGGAGATAATAATAATGATTATGAGATGCTTAAAAATCTTGGCAAAGGGGTTTTGATGAACAATGCGAGTGAATTTCTTAAAATTAATTTAGCAAATAATGAAATGACAAAATTTAGTAATAATGAGGATGGTGTTGCTAGGTTTTTAATTGATTTTTTTGAGCTTGATATTAAATGTTAATAATTTTTATCCAAATATTTAATGTATTTGGTTTATTTTTATCAGAATTTTCTATTTAAAATATTAATTTATTTATTAAAATATTTGGGATAAGTATTGACATGGATTAAACAAAGATATATATTATTCTATGTTGCATAAACAAATTGGCAAAGTAGAGATGGAAGATAAAAATATGGTCAAAGTAATAAGAGTCTATGGTGAATGCCTAGGAGCTTTAAGGCGAAGAAGGTCGTGGTAAGCTGCGAAAAGCTTGGGGGAGAAGCAAACATTTATTGATCCCAAGATTACCGAATGGAGTAATCCAGCTAGCAAGATGCTAGCTATCTATTATTTTATAATAGAGGCGATACCAGGGGAAGTGAACCATCTAAGTACCCTGAGGAAAAGAAATCAAAGAGATTCCCTTAGTAGTGGCGAGCGAAAGGGGAGTAGCCCAAACTTTAAATGTGTCAAGTTGCAGAGCGTTGCATTTATGGGGTTGTAGGACGTTTAAGCTTAGTCTGTGATAAGCAAAAAAGTTACAAAATATTTATATAGAAGAATAATCTGGAAAGTTTAACCAAAGAAGGTGATAGTCCTGTAATTTAAATGTAAATATCTTTTTAAAATGTTCCTGAGTAGGACGAGGCACGAGAAACCTTGTTTGAAGCTGGGGAGACCACTCTCCAAGGCTAAATACTAAAAAGCTACCGATAGAGAAGAGTACCGTGAGGGAAAGGTGAAAAGAACCCCGGGAGGGGAGTGAAATAGAACTGAAACCGTAGACTTACAAGCAGTCAAAGCCGCAATTTATTGCGGTGATGGCGTGCCTTTTGCATAATGAACCTGCGAGTTATCATGTCTAGCAAGATTAAAGCATAGAAGTGCTGGAGTCGAAGCGAAAGCGAGTCTTAAAAGGGCGATTTAGTTAGATGTGGTAGACCCGAAGCCGAGTGATCT
Source organism: [Borrelia] lusitaniae (assembly GCF_030440365.1). Taxonomy (GTDB): domain Bacteria; phylum Spirochaetota; class Spirochaetia; order Borreliales; family Borreliaceae; genus Borreliella; species Borreliella lusitaniae. The sequence goes on along the minus strand of NZ_CP124050.1, from coordinate 440,937 downwards.
ATTTATGGCCAGGCTGAAGCTTGGGTAAAACCAAGTGGAGGGCCGAACTCTAGTCTGTTTAAAAAGGCAGGGATGAGCTGTGAATAGGAGTGAAAGGCTAAACAAACTCGGAGATAGCTGGTTCTCCCCGAAATGGATTTAAGTTCAGCCTTATTTTAGTTTAATAGAGGTAGAGCACTAATTGAGCTAGGGCCTGTCAAAGGGTACCAAACTCAGTTAAACTCCGAATGCTATTAAATGATGAATAGGAGTGAGACTATGGGCGATAAGGTTCATAGTCGAGAGGGAAACAACCCAGACCAACAGCTAAGGTCTCAAAAATGTGTTAAGTGGAAAAGGAGGTTTAGGTACGTAAACAGCCAGGAGGTTGGCTTAGAAGCAGCCATACCTTTAAAGAGTGCGTAATAGCTCACTGGTCGAGTACTTAAGCGCCGATAATGTAACGGGGCTAAACACATTACCGAAGCTTTGGATCTTAACGAAAGTTAAGATGGTAGGGGAGCGTTCTGTAAGCCAGAGAAGTTAAGCTGGAAAGTTTGATGGAGGTATCAGAAGTGAGAATGCAGGTATGAGTAACGAAAAAATGGGTGAGATCCCCATTCGCCGAAAACCTAAGGTTTCCTGGGTAAAGGTCGTCTTCCCAGGGTTAGTCGGCCCCTAAGACAAAGCTGAAAAGTGTAGTCGATGGGAAACGGGTTAATATTCCCGTACCTCTTATAGTTTCGATGGAGTGACGCATGAGGTTAACTACTGCTAGGCGATGGTCGTCCTAGTTTAAGCATTAAGGTGATGATCTTAATAGGAAAATCCGTTAAGAGAGCTGAGATGTGATGATGAGTGTTATTTAGGTAACATGAAATGTAGGTAGTCAAGGTGCCAAGAAATAGCTTCTAAGGTTAGGCTATAAGGGACCGTACCGCAAACCGACACAGGTAGGTGGGATGAAAATTCTAAGGCGCGCGAGAGAATCCACGTTAAGGAACTCTGCAAAATACGTACGTAACTTCGGGATAAGTACGACCTAAGCGATTAGGTAGCATAAAAATGGTCCAAACGACTGTTTACCAAAAACACAGGTCTCTGCAAATCTGTAAAGAGAAGTATAGGGACTGACACCTGCCCGGTGCTGGAAGGTTAAGAGGAGATGTTAGTTTATTCGAAGCATTGAATTTAAGCCCCAGTAAACGGCGGCCGTAACTATAACGGTCCTAAGGTAGCGAAATTCCTTGTCGGGTAAGTTCCGACCCGCACGAATGGTGTAACGATTTGGACGCTGTCTCAACGTGGAGCTCGGTGAAATTGAAGTATCGGTGAAGATGCCGATTACTTGTGGTTAGACGGAAAGACCCCGTGAACCTTTACTATAGCTTGGTATTGAGATTTGATTAAATATGTGTAGGATAGGTGGGAGACTTTGAAGCTATCTCGTTAGGGATAGTGGAGTCAATCTTGAAATACCACCCTTGTTTAATTAGATTTCTAACTTATAGAAATATAAGGAGAGTGCCAGGTGGGTAGTTTGACTGGGGCGGTCGCCTCCTAAAGAGTAACGGAGGTGCGCAAAGGTTACCTTAGAGTGGTTGGAAATCACTCTGTAAGTGTAAAGGCATAAGGTAGCTTAACTGTAAGACTGACAAGTCGAACAGATACGAAAGTAGGTCTTAGTGATCTGGCGGTAGCGAGTGGAAGCGCCGTCACTTAACGAATAAAAGGTACTCCGGGGATAACAGGCTTATCCTTCCCAAGAGTTCACATCGACGGAAGGGTTTGGCACCTCGATGTCGGCTCATCGCATCCTAGGGCTGGAGCAGGTCCTAAGGGTATGGCTGTTCGCCATTTAAAGCGGTACGCGAGCTGGGTTCAGAACGTCGTGAGACAGTTTGGTCCCTATCTGCCACAAGCGTTGGATATTTGAGAGGAGCTATCTTTAGTACGAGAGGACCGAGATGGACGAACCTCTAGTGTACCAGTTATTCTGCCAAGAGTAAGTGCTGGGTAGCTACGTTCGGAAAGGATAACCGCTGAAAGCATCTAAGTGGGAAGCCTTCCTCAAGATGAGATATCCTTTAAGGGTCCTGGAAGAATACCAGGTTGATAGGTTAGAAGTGTAAGTATAGTAATATATTAAGCTGACTAATACTAATTACCCGTATCTTTGGCCATATTTTTGTCTTCCTTATAAAAACCCTGGTGGTTAAAGAAAAGAGGAAACACCTGTTAACATTCCGAACACAGAAGTTAAGCTCTTATTCGCTGATGGTACTGCGAGTTCGCGGGAGAGTAGGTTATTGCCAGGGTTTTTTATTTTATACTTCAAATCTTGAATTTATTTTTTATATTTTTTTAAATGTTTATTTTTTTGAATGTTTGATTTAAAAAAATATAAAAAATAAAATAGATATTGACATGGATTAAACAAAGATATATATTATTCTATGTTGCATAAACAAATTGGCAAAGTAGAGATGGAAGATAAAAATATGGTCAAAGTAATAAGAGTCTATGGTGAATGCCTAGGAGCTTTAAGGCGAAGAAGGTCGTGGTAAGCTGCGAAAAGCTTGGGGGAGAAGCAAACATTTATTGATCCCAAGATTACCGAATGGAGTAATCCAGCTAGCAAGATGCTAGCTATCTATTATTTTATAATAGAGGCGATACCAGGGGAAGTGAACCATCTAAGTACCCTGAGGAAAAGAAATCAAAGAGATTCCCTTAGTAGTGGCGAGCGAAAGGGGAGTAGCCCAAACTTTAAATGTGTCAAGTTGCAGAGCGTTGCATTTATGGGGTTGTAGGACGTTTAAGCTTAGTCTGTGATAAGCAAAAAAGTTACAAAATATTTATATAGAAGAATAATCTGGAAAGTTTAACCAAAGAAGGTGATAGTCCTGTAATTTAAATGTAAATATCTTTTTAAAATGTTCCTGAGTAGGACGAGGCACGAGAAACCTTGTTTGAAGCTGGGGAGACCACTCTCCAAGGCTAAATACTAAAAAGCTACCGATAGAGAAGAGTACCGTGAGGGAAAGGTGAAAAGAACCCCGGGAGGGGAGTGAAATAGAACTGAAACCGTAGACTTACAAGCAGTCAAAGCCGCAATTTATTGCGGTGATGGCGTGCCTTTTGCATAATGAACCTGCGAGTTATCATGTCTAGCAAGATTAAAGCATAGAAGTGCTGGAGTCGAAGCGAAAGCGAGTCTTAAAAGGGCGATTTAGTTAGATGTGGTAGACCCGAAGCCGAGTGATCTATTTATGGCCAGGCTGAAGCTTGGGTAAAACCAAGTGGAGGGCCGAACTCTAGTCTGTTTAAAAAGGCAGGGATGAGCTGTGAATAGGAGTGAAAGGCTAAACAAACTCGGAGATAGCTGGTTCTCCCCGAAATGGATTTAAGTTCAGCCTTATTTTAGTTTAATAGAGGTAGAGCACTAATTGAGCTAGGGCCTGTCAAAGGGTACCAAACTCAGTTAAACTCCGAATGCTATTAAATGATGAATAGGAGTGAGACTATGGGCGATAAGGTTCATAGTCGAGAGGGAAACAACCCAGACCAACAGCTAAGGTCTCAAAAATGTGTTAAGTGGAAAAGGAGGTTTAGGTACGTAAACAGCCAGGAGGTTGGCTTAGAAGCAGCCATACCTTTAAAGAGTGCGTAATAGCTCACTGGTCGAGTACTTAAGCGCCGATAATGTAACGGGTCTAAACACATTACCGAAGCTTTGGATCTTAACGAAAGTTAAGATGGTAGGGGAGCGTTCTGTAAGCCAGAGAAGTTAAGCTGGAAAGTTTGATGGAGGTATCAGAAGTGAGAATGCAGGTATGAGTAACGAAAAAATGGGTGAGATCCCCATTCGCCGAAAACCTAAGGTTTCCTGGGTAAAGGTCGTCTTCCCAGGGTTAGTCGGCCCCTAAGACAAAGCTGAAAAGTGTAGTCGATGGGAAACGGGTTAATATTCCCGTACCTCTTATAGTTTCGATGGAGTGACGCATGAGGTTAACTACTGCTAGGCGATGGTCGTCCTAGTTTAAGCATTAAGGTGATGATCTTAATAGGAAAATCCGTTAAGAGAGCTGAGATGTGATGATGAGTGTTATTTAGGTAACATGAAATGTAGGTAGTCAAGGTGCCAAGAAATAGCTTCTAAGGTTAGGCTATAAGGGACCGTACCGCAAACCGACACAGGTAGGTGGGATGAAAATTCTAAGGCGCGCGAGAGAATCCACGTTAAGGAACTCTGCAAAATACGTACGTAACTTCGGGATAAGTACGACCTAAGCGATTAGGTAGCATAAAAATGGTCCAAACGACTGTTTACCAAAAACACAGGTCTCTGCAAATCTGTAAAGAGAAGTATAGGGACTGACACCTGCCCGGTGCTGGAAGGTTAAGAGGAGATGTTAGTTTATTCGAAGCATTGAATTTAAGCCCCAGTAAACGGCGGCCGTAACTATAACGGTCCTAAGGTAGCGAAATTCCTTGTCGGGTAAGTTCCGACCCGCACGAATGGTGTAACGATTTGGACGCTGTCTCAACGTGGAGCTCGGTGAAATTGAAGTATCGGTGAAGATGCCGATTACTTGTGGTTAGACGGAAAGACCCCGTGAACCTTTACTATACCTTGGTATTGAGATTTGATTAAATATGTGTAGGATAGGTGGGAGACTTTGAAGCTATCTCGTTAGGGATAGTGGAGTCAATCTTGAAATACCACCCTTGTTTAATTAGATTTCTAACTTATAGAAATATAAGGAGAGTGCCAGGTGGGTAGTTTGACTGGGGCGGTCGCCTCCTAAAGAGTAACGGAGGTGCGCAAAGGTTACCTTAGAGTGGTTGGAAATCACTCTGTAAGTGTAAAGGCATAAGGTAGCTTAACTGTAAGACTGACAAGTCGAACAGATACGAAAGTAGGTCTTAGTGATCTGGCGGTAGCGAGTGGAAGCGCCGTCACTTAACGAATAAAAGGTACTCCGGGGATAACAGGCTTATCCTTCCCAAGAGTTCACATCGACGGAAGGGTTTGGCACCTCGATGTCGGCTCATCGCATCCTAGGGCTGGAGCAGGTCCTAAGGGTATGGCTGTTCGCCATTTAAAGCGGTACGCGAGCTGGGTTCAGAACGTCGTGAGACAGTTTGGTCCCTATCTGCCACAAGCGTTGGATATTTGAGAGGAGCTATCTTTAGTACGAGAGGACCGAGATGGACGAACCTCTAGTGTACCAGTTATTCTGCCAAGAGTAAGTGCTGGGTAGCTACGTTCGGAAAGGATAACCGCTGAAAGCATCTAAGTGGGAAGCCTTCCTCAAGATGAGATATCCTTTAAGGGTCCTGGAAGAATACCAGGTTGATAGGTTAGAAGTGTAAGTATAGTAATATATTAAGCTGACTAATACTAATTACCCGTATCTTTGGCCATATTTTTGTCTTCCTTATAAAAACCCTGGTGGTTAAAGAAAAGAGGAAACACCTGTTAACATTCCGAACACAGAAGTTAAGCTCTTATTCGCTGATGGTACTGCGAGTTCGCGGGAGAGTAGGTTATTGCCAGGGTTTTTATTTTGTACTTTAAGTTTTAAATTTATTGTGTATACTTGTTTTTACATATTAGTAAAACCATTGCATTTTAATAAGGAAATTTTAAAATAATATGAAAAAAGCAAATTTTTTAAGTACTAATTTTTTAATTTTGCTTTTGGTTTGCTTTGTCAGTGTTAATTTATTTTCTAAGGATATTTTCAAGTTTAAGCTTGTAGGGCAATATTTTCCTTTTTACTATAAGAATAATAATAAAGGAAAATATGTAGGGCTTATTTTTCCTATTTTAGATAAATGGGCAAAAGATAATAATGTTGATATTAGAGTTGAAGCCGTTGATAATTTAAATGAAAGTGAAATTGAAGACGAAGCAATATATTTAGGATTGACTTTTAATTCAAAATTAAATGATTTTTTTTATTTTAAAAGTGAGCTTGCTAGGAGTATTGCAATTTTCTTTTCTAGAGGTTCCAATAAAAAATATAAACATACTCATTCAACATTTTTGTCCAATTTTAAGATAGGAGTTGTTAAAAATACAATATATGAAGATATCTTAAAGCTAAGAGGGGCCAACGCTATTTTTTTGGTTAATAATGTCCAAGAATTATTATTAGCTTTAAAAAATGATAAAGTTGATTATATATATGGTGATTGTAAGACCTTACATTATATTGCAAAGCATTTTTTCGGTGAAGATCTTGAGGTTTTTACCGGAGATGTTTTTTATAGTATTAAAAATAGAGTGGCCATTAGTAGAAATGCTCCTGAGATAATAAAGAATTTGAATTTAGATTTGTTTTCTTATTTGATGAAAATTCCTGATGAATATGTTGTTTCTTTTTTAGACAGCACTGTTAAGGGAAATTTTATTGATGTTGGTTTATATAATGATTATCCCCCTTTGAGTTTTATTGATTCAAGGGGAAAGTTGTCTGGCATTTTAGTAGATTTATGGAATCTTCTCTCAAGACAGCATATTTTTAAACCTATTTTTAAGGGATTTCCTAAAGAGGATATTAAAAAATCATTAGATGGAAAATCAGTAGGCATTTTTGGAGGAATTATTAGTAATGATAGTGTTTTTGAAAATGTCAATTATGTATTAAGTAAGCCAATATATCCTCTTAATTTTAAATTTTATTCTAAAGGTTTAAACAATAATGCTGGTCCAATACATTCTCAGTTTATTGATTTTAATTTTAATAATATTCAATTAAATAAGAATCAAGATATTGTTAGTAACTTTATAGATATTGTTAATAATTCATATGGGTTTATAGAAAATTCAATAACAACAAAATATTTATTAAAATTAAATGGATATAACGGTAAATTAAAATCTTACGATTCGATTTTTAATAAAAATAGGTTTTTAGTATTAGCTATTGATAATAGGGTTTATAAGTTTATTAAAAATGTCCTTAATTCTATATTTGATGATATTTCATTTGAATCTTTGCTTCAAATAGATAAAAATTGGCTTGATAAAGAAGAGATTAATAGTTCTCGAATGAATAGTTATAAAATTATGAATAAGGTTAAATTTAATATAGAAGAAAAAATTTGGTTGTTAAAAAATAATAAATTAAATCTTGCTGTTAAAAATTGGTATCCAATAGATTATGTTGAATCAAATAGTTATAAAGGAGTAAATCAGTTTTTACTTGATAAGATTAGAATGTTTTCAGGTTTGAAATTTAACATAATTGAAGCATGCAGCAGTTTAGATCTCAAAAAATTAATCAAGTCTGGAAAAATTGATATACTAAATACTAATACGATCGATTCAAATTTAGATAATGTTTTCAATATAAAATTAAATTCTAGAATTCCACTTTATATTTTTTCAAATAAAAAAAAAGTGCTTCCATCTAGATCTTTCGAGAGGCTTGCTGTGCTTGATTTTTTATATAGTAAAAATTTGGCTTCTAATATTAAATCAAATCTTGTTTTGGTAAGTAGCTTTAAAGAAGCTTTGCTTCTTCTTTATAAGGGAAGGATAGATGGGATTATTAGCGATGAGTATACAGCTACTGCTGTTTTTGAAGAATTAAATGTTGTCGATGTTGAAAAACTTCTTACTTTTAGAGATTTGGCTTTTGATTTGAGCCTTGCTATTTATAATCAGGATTATATTTTAAAAGAAATTATTCAAAAAGTTGTTATGCGTTCAAATGTTGACAGTCAGATTTATTTAAATGATTGGAAATTTGATGTTTATTATAAATCCAAAGGTAGTAGATTTAAAAATTTTCAATTTTTAGTGTTCACAGTCATTATATTTTATTTTACTTTTTTAGGATTTGTAATATTTTTTCTGCTCAAATTATCATTTGAGAAGACAGAAAAATATTCTTTTGTAATGAATGAAAAAAAGATTGCAGAAGCTGCTAATACCGCCAAAACCCTTTTTATAGCAAACATTAGTCATGATATTCGTACTCCAATTAATGGTATAATGGCCGCTACTGAGCTTTTGGATACAACTATTCTTACGGATGTTCAAAAAGACTATGTTCGGATGATAAATTATTCATCTGATTCTTTACTTTCTTTAATTGATGACATATTGTATTTGTCTCAAATAGATGTCAATGAATTGCATATTGAGAATCAAGAAATTGATTTAGAGAGTGAAATGGAAATGGTTTTAAAAACTTTTCAATCTCAATGTGCAAAGAAAAATATTGATTTATTCTCTTATTCTAAATCTATTTTTAAGAATTATATAGAAGGTGATATTGTAAAAGTCAAACAAGTTTTAATTAATTTAATAGGAAATGCTTTTAAGTTTACAGATGATGGCGTTATTGTTTTAAACTATGAAGAAGTATGTAGAACAAGAGTTGATAGTAATAAAGTATTGGTTACAGTTGAATTTAAAGTAATAGATACAGGCAAAGGCATTAAAAAAGACAATCTTTCCAAAATATTTGAAATATTCAAACAAGAGGATGATTCTTCTTCAAGGGTTCATGAAGGTGCGGGATTGGGATTGTCAATATCTAGAGAGCTTATAAGACTAATGGGCGGGCTTGGCATTGCTGTTGATAGTAAGGTGGGAGAGGGTACAACTTTTTCATTTATGTTGCCTTTTCTCTTGGGAGGCGAGCTTAAGAGTAAAAATTTATCAATAAATAAATTTCAACCAATAAAAAGTAATAATAAAGTACTCAATGTGCTCTTGAGTCAAAAATCTATTAAAATTTTTGAGCACTGTTCGACTTTATTGGGCCATTCTTCTGATGTACACTATGTAGCCTCTTTTGAGAATGCTTATAAATTCTTTAAGAAATACTCTTTTTATAATTTTGTTTGTGTAAATGTAAATAACGATAATATTGAAGAGAGTATTCGATTTGCCAATAATATTGAAAAACTAAGTTCTGATGTTCAAATTATTTTTTTATTTTATTATTTAGATAATCAAGCTTTAAAAAAATTAAAATATATGTATGTTAAAAAGCCTTTAATAGGGCTTAGCATATATTCTATTCTTTCTAAAAAAGAGCTTAAAGCAGAAATGGATTTTGAAGATTTGGTTCCAATAGATAGTGTTTGTAAGATAAAAGAACCCATTAATGTATTAATAGCTGAAGACAATCAAGTAAATCAAAAAATTTTGAAAGACATTCTTGTTGTAATAGGTATTAATGAAAATTTTATTGATGTTGTAGATGATGGAGTAAAGGCTTTAAAATCTTTAAAAGAGAAAAAATATTCTATCTCTTTTATCGATATACGAATGCCAAGATATGATGGATTTTCAGTTGCTAAAGAAATTAGAAAATTTGAAAAGGCAAAGAATTTAAAGCCGTGTGTTTTGGTTGCTGTAACAGCTCATGCTTTGCAAGAGTATAAAGACAAGTGTTTTGCAAGTGGCATGAATGATTACATTTCAAAACCAATACATATAAGTTCAATTAAAGCTATATTAAAAAAATATTTGAAGTTTGAAGTTGATGATATTTTGGAGAAGAAAGATTTAAATCAACCCCTTAAGCTTGCTAATTTAGATATTAATAGGGCTTTAAAAGAATTAAATCTTTCATATGCATCATATTCTGAGTTATGTAGAGGACTTATTGATTTTATCTCTATTAATATTATTGATTTAGAAAAAGCTTTTGATGAGGAAAATTTGTCTTTAATTAGGGACATATCTCATTCAATATCTGGAGCTCTTTCTAATATGCGCAGCGAATTGTATAAAGATTTTAAAAAAATTGAAACAAGTAAAGATTCGATTTATGAGTTGAAAAAAATGTATTCTTTTATAAAAGATGATTTATTAAGATTAATAAGCGACATAAAGGAGAATGTTTTGTTTGAGTCTAAGATTGTCAGCGAGAATAAGCTATACTTTAAAAACAATGATGAATTTTTAAACCTTCTCAATAAACTTTCAGTTGGTATTAAAACTAGAAAGCCAAGAGAATACAAAGAAATTCTTGAGATCATTGACAAGTATGTTTTAGACGATAATATTCAGGTATTATTTAGGGATCTTCGTAGAAATTTAAGATTATATAGATTTAATGAAAGCTCTAAGATTCTTAAAGAGATTATTGAAACGTTTAACAATAAGAGATATTAGCAGTGGAAATGATAATTAAAGATAAAGCTTTTGAAGTAGAAAATCAGAAGCTTTTAATTGTGGATGATTCTCCCACCAATTTAGATTTATTAGTAAACATATTGCAAGATGCTTATGAGGTTGAGGTTGCAACAAATGGATTTGATGCTTTAAAGCAAGTTGAAAAAGATAGTCCTGATCTTGTACTTCTTGATATAGGTCTTCCAGATATTAATGGCTATGAGGTATGTAGAAAACTAAAAAGCGATCCTGATACTAAAGAGATCCCTGTAATTTTTATTAGTTCAAGAGGCTCTACAGATGCTCAACTTGAAGGATTTAATGCTGGTGGAGTAGATTATATTTTAAAGCCTTTTAATAGTCGAATAATTGATGCTAGAGTTAAGACGCATCTTGAATTAAAGCGGTTGAGAGATTATTTTAAAAGCTTGTCTAGAATTGATGGGCTTACTCAGATTCCAAACAGAAGATTTTTTATGGATAAATTTTCTAAGTCGTGGATGAAAGCTTTAGAAAGTAGAGAGATAATAATTGTTGGGATGTTAGATATTGATAATTTTAAAAATTACAATGATAATTATGGGCATACCAATGGTGATGAGTGTCTTAAATTGATTGCTAAAGCTTTATATAAAGTTTCTTTAAAATATAAAATAGATGTTGCTCGATATGGAGGAGAGGAATTTATTTTTTTTTCTGTTAATAAGAGTTTAAGTGAAATGATTGGCATTATTAAAATAATGATTAATGATATAAAGTGTTTAAGGATAGTTCATGAGTATAGTAGTATTTCTAATATTGTTACTGTTTCAATTGGTCTTGCTCAAGAAGTTCCTACTGATAACAATTTCACCAATATCATAAAGCTTGCTGATAGCAAGCTTTATGAGGCTAAAGTTTCTGGAAGGAATCAGTTTAGATATTAATATTTTATATTTATTAGACTTTAGAATTTATAAGTTACAGAGATTCCAGCAGAATTGTAGTAAAAGTAAGAATTGCCAGTTGCTATTCTTTTTGAAATATCAGCCAGTCCAGCTGTGTTGCTTGTGTATGTGGGGTTTGTAGATAATTTTAATTGAAGTCCAATTGTTAAATCTTTGATAATTTCAAAATTAGCAATAATAGAAATATTGTGATAAAAAATGTCACTTCCCCAGCCTTTGTTTTTCCATGAACTTATGTTTCTTTCTTTGCCAATTTGTGTTTTTCCTTCATAAAGTAGACCTATGGTATTAAGAGGTATTGGCATTTTGTAAGCTAAAAGAGCATAAGGCTTTATTAGTATCCCATTTATATTTTTGCCATCGTCTGCTTTATATTTCCAAAGTTGATCTTTGTTTGCATGATAATTGATTAAGTATGTAAAATCGTTGCCAATAACTGCAATAATGTGTGTCCATTCTCCTTGAAAAATAGCGTTTAAATCAAATTGGAATCGTCCCCCCGTTGTTATTTCTGAATAAAATTCAACAGCATTTGAATACTTTCCATTTTTAATGTGCACACCAACTCCCTTAAATCCAAAAGCTTCCCAACCCATGCCGATTTCACTTGATGCATATAGGTTTAAAAAAGCAATAGGAGTAAAGCTTAGCATGCTTTTAAATGACATATTTACAGGAGACAGTCCGATATTTAAATCGATATCTATGCCGTTGTTTTTAAAAAATATAGAATTGGGATTGTGTAAAGCTTTAAAATTTTTATAGTACCCCAAATATGATATTAATTTTATTCCTCCCCAATAATTGGTTGGAATTTTTAAACTTGGTTCAATATTTTGGAAGTTGGGCTTTTTAAAACTTTGTGAAAAGCTATTTCCATTTGTTCCCAGCTCGTGGGGAGGGTAATAAGCAGATTGAAAATTAAAGTAAAAATAACTATTATTGAATTTTAAGTCTTGTTGATCTTGTGCAAGAATTATTTTTGCTTGCAAGAAAAACAAGCAAACGCAAATTTTTTTAATTAACATTTTCATTTTAAATACCTTTCCCATTTATTTTTTTTACATTATTTGAATTATTTTTTTTTTGATTTCATCAATTGTCAAAGATGCATCAATATTGTTAATTCTAGAGCATTTTGAATAAAATTCTATTAGTGGTTTTGTTTGTAATTTATATTCTTTAAGTCTTGTTTTTAAGCATTCTACTTTATCATCTTCTCGTTGGTAAAGATCCCCTCCGCAAACGTTGCAAATGCCATTGGGTTTTGTGGCTAGGGTATATATATTGAAAATGTTATTGCAAGATTTACAAATTCTTCTTCCCGAGAGTCTTTTTATTACTAATTCTTCATTAATTAAAAAGTTTATTATTTTTACATTTGGTAAAAATTTATCAAGAGCTTTGGCTTGACAAATATTGCGCGGAAATCCATCTAAGATAAAATTTTCGTTCTTTTCAATATTTTTAATTTTATCTTCTACTATTTTTATTGTAATTAAGTCAGAGACCAGTTCTCCCTTTTCAACAATTTTTTTTATTTCTTTTCCAAGAGGTGTATTATTTAAAATATTTTCTCTAAATAAATCTCCTGTTGAAATGTGGTGGTATTTAAATTCGTTAGAAATAATTTTTGAAATAGTCCCCTTCCCAGAACCCGGAGGACCTAAAAATACAAGCCCCATATATATAACTCCTGTTTAGATATTTATTATTTTAAGGGTTTATTTGAAAACATTTAATAAAAATTTAAGGCCTACAATTGTTCCAATTGTAGATCCAAGGTTTACAAAAAGCACTATTAATAGAATTCTTGTAACTTTGTTTTTGAAATATCCTTTTGTTGTTGATAATTCTTCTTGTAAATTTTCAAAATCTTTTACCTTTGGTTTGTTTATGTAAGCTTCAACAAGTCCTGCCACCATGCCTGTTCCTATGAATGGTATCAAGGAGAATATTGGAGAACCTATAGTAGCTGTTAAAATTGTTAAAGGGTGAGATTTTAATAATATGGATGCAATGCCTGAAAAAAAAGAGTTAGATATTATCCAAAGCTTTACATTTTTGTAAGCAAAATCAAATCCTTTAAAATAAAAAGAGCTTACCATTAGTAAAATGATTGAAATTGCAATTAAGTAAGATAGCACCTTGCTAAATGAAAAATGTTTTTTAGGTATCCTTTCTAATTCTTCAATGTTTATTATTTTTTTATTTTGGCTTATTTCTTTTAAAGTTCTCATTATTCCTTTTACATGCCCTGCGCCTACAATTGCAAGAATAATGCCTGTTCCTTCAAGGATTTTATTTGTAATAAATTCATCTCTTTCATCAATTAAAGCTTTTTTTACTTTCGGTATTTCTTTAGAAAGTTCTTCCATTATTTTTGAAAGAGCGTCTTGTTCTTTGAGTTTTTCGATTTCATCTTTTGTAATTTTTGTATCTGTTAGGGAAAAAAGGCTTGATATTATTTTTACTTTTTCAAATATTGGAATGGATATCCAAGCTCTTTTTAGAGTTGTTTCAATTTTTCTGTCAGCAAGAATTAGTGGAATATTTTCCTTTTTAGCTTTTAAAATAGCTGTTTTCATTTCTTCACCAGGTTTTATTCCCTGTTCTTTTGCTAATTTTTTTTGAAAATTACTAAGAATTATGTTTATTATAAGAAAGAATGCTTTTCCTTGTTTTAAGGCTTTATCTATATCTAAGTTTTTCCATTTTTCATTTTCATCGGTGTTTAAGATCGAATGATAACGAGCTTCATCAAGTTCAACGGCAATATAGTCTGGCTTTAAAATTTCTATTAAATTTTCAGCATCTTCTGAGCTTTTTTTTGACACGTGAGCAGTTCCAAGTATGTATATGGTTTTATTATGTATATTAAATTGACTTACATGAGAAAAACAGTCTTCTGTTTTGGTATTTTCTTTTCTGTTGTCCAAAAAATATTCCTTGTTTAAAAAAATTAGCTATTTATTAGTATAGCTTTTAATAATTTTACCATATGGTTTAGTGGAACTATATAATCTATGTTGTTTTCTGCTATTGCTATTTTTGGCATTCCAAAAACCATTGAACTTTCTTTATCTTGTGCAATAGTTAGTCCCCCAGCTTTTTTTATATCGCCAATTTCTCTTGATCCGTCATTTCCCATTCCAGTCATTATTAAAGCAATTGCTTTATCTTTTGCAATCTCTGCAATAGATTGAAATAATACTCCAATAGATGGTTTATGGCCATTTATATGTTTGCCATCGAAAGTTTGTATTTGATAGTTACCATCGATTTTTTTGATTTTTGTATGATATCCTCCTGAGCTTATGTATGCATGTCCTTGCTTTAATATTTCTTTATTGACGGCTTCTTTTACGTTTATTTTGCAAAGATTATTAAGATTTTTTGCAAATTCTTCTGTAAATCCTTTAGGCATATGTTGAACAATGATTATTGGTGGAAAGGTTTCAGGCATTTCTGGCAATATTGATTTCAAGGCCACAGGCCCGCCTGCTGATACTCCAATTGCTATTATGTCAAATTTTTTAAGTTTAAGCTTTTTTATTTCTTTTTCATTTAATATTTTTTCTTTTGCATTTTCTTTAAGTTGATTTAATAAAAAAATGTCATTTTTGTGATTTAAAAAAACTTTGGCTTTTTCATAGTTTTTTATTTTCATATCATTATTGCAGTTAATTTTGTTTTTTATAGATATTGATCCATAGGCTAAAAGAGAATTAATAATTTGTTCTTTTTTGTTTTCATATGATTTTTTATTTTTAGATACTAATATAAGATCATCAGCGCCCTTTAAAGCAGCAATATTTATTAGGTTTTGATTTGAAGATGTTACGATAATTGGTATTGTTTTATTTATATTGCTTTTTTTCTCCAAAAAGAGAATATCTTTAATGTTGTTTTCTTCTAAATTCATTAATATTACTTCGGGGTTATGTTTTTTAAGTTTATTTGTTGCAAATTTACCATTTGAAGCAGCTGCAATGACTTGAAGTTTAGGAGACGAATTAATAAGGTCTGATATAAGTTTTCTTTTTACAGCAAAGTATTCTATGATAAGTACAGAAATTTTTGTTTCCAATGTTACTTTTTTCCTATTTAATTCTTGTTAAATTATAACTTATAACTTGTATTTATTTTTTAGTTTAAATTTTTCTTTTTGATGTCCACTATCTTTTTTTTCATATATTATTGCCCACGGTGTTTTTAAAAATTTAAAAGACAGATTAAGTCCAAAAAGCGATTCTGAGTGTCCTATAAATAAATAGCCGTTTTTAGACATATTATTGTAAAATTTTTTAAGTACTTTAATTTTTGATTTTTCATCAAAATATATTAATACATTTCTACAAAAAATAACATCAATTTGTGAAAAATTACTTTCAAAGTTTAGGTTGTGATAATCAAATCTTATGTGATTTTTAATTTCATTTTTAATTTTATATCCGTTTAAATGAGAATATATATAGTGTCGGTATTCTTTAGGAATATTTTCGCATTTATTTGATGAGTAATATCCTTCTTTTGCTATCATTAAAGATTTTAAACTTAAATCAGAAGCAATAATAACAAAATCTATTTCTTTTGGAAGCTTTGATTTGAGCACAAATGCTAATGAATAAGGTTCTTCTCCTGTTGAGCATCCTGCAGACCAGACAATAATTCTATTTTTTTTTTCTATGTTTTTAATATTAATTAAGTTAGGAATTACAAATTTTTCAAAAGTTTGAAAATGTAGTGAATTTCTAAAAAATCTTGTTAAATTAGTTGTTACTAAATCCAAGAAATATTCTTTTTTTAATTTTTCACTAATTATTAAATTATAAAGTTGTAATGGATTTTCAAGATCAAGTTCTCGTATTGCGTCATTAATTCTGCTTTGAAGAACAAATTTATTTTTTTCGTCAAAACGCATTCCACTGTTGTTGTATATAAAGTCGCAAAATTTTAAAAATAGTTCATTTTCAATTTCTAGCATTTTCGGGAACCTGCTTAGTTATTCTCTTTATAAATAAGTATTACCTATTTATAATAAATCTCTAGGTAAGAATATTTTTTTTTTGAAAAAAATTGTAAAATTAATATAAGTAATTTTATTATAAGACTTGGGTTTATAAAAAGGTTTTTGGTTATTTTAATTTATTTGCAATAATAAATAAGGAATTTAATGCGTGTTGGAAAAAATATTTGCAAATGCCTATTTAATATATTTCATCTTTAAAAAGATTGAATGATGTTTAATGGGGTTAAAAGAATAATTTTCAGAGAAGATGTTAAGTATGAAATCTTTAGAAAATTTTTTCATATTTTTAGCTTAATAATTTTGGTTTTTTATGAAATAAATTTTTGGATAGGGCTTGTTTTTAATATACTTTTTATGATTTTGTATTTAACTTCTGAAGTTTTTAGAATTACTGAAAAAAAACTACTTTTATTTAAAAGTATTTCAGATATAATATTAAAATCAAGAAAAATATCACCTAATAAAGTATCTTTTTCCCCCGTTTTTTTATTTTTGGGCATATTGATATCATATTGCTTGGTTGTGGAGCCTTCTAATTATATTGGAATATTTTCAGTATGTCTTGGCGATGGATTTGCAAGTCTTGCTGGAAAGTTAATTCCCTCTTTTAAGCTTGTAAACGACAAAACGATTTCTGGTAGCTTTATTGTATTTTGCGCTACGTTTTTTTCATATTATTATTTTTTTCCTTATTTAACAGTAGCTTTAATTCTTGGAATTTTGGCAGTATTGGTAGAGCTTTTTGATGCTGCTAATTATGATAATTTATTTTTACCACTTGCTGTTTCAGCTTCGTCCTATTTTTTAACCCCCCTTTTTTTATAGCCAGTAAAAGAAAATTTTTCCTGATTTTTTTAAATAGATTGGTATTCCAATTGAAATTGGAATAAAAGCATAAGGTATTTTTAGTAAATTCAAGTAAATTCCACTTAATATTAAAAGCATTGAAATAAAAAGGAAAAAATAGTCAAAGTTTTTTTTCCTTAAAAAGGCTACTGTAAAGTTTATTAAAATAAGCGACAAGAATGCATCTATGTAGAATTTTATGCTTTCAATTTTAAGAATGCCGTAGTTTTGGCTATTTTCGTATGAATTAATAGGCATTGTATAGCTATATATACAGGCAAAGGTCAAAATAATGTAAATTGTGTAATGTATTGATTTTATTTTAAAATCGCATATATATAAACTTAAAAAAAATAAATTTAATAATGAAAAAGTATTTACAAAAAGTATAAATTTTGTAAATAAGTAATAACTTGAATTTAGGTTATTTTTTAAAAAAAAATCTTCAGAGATTAAAATAGGCTCTAATGTATATGAACTAATAAAGCAATAGAAAAGTATAAATTGTATATTGTTGGTTCTTTTGTAGTTAATGTATGACCAAAGTGATCCTATGATTCCAGCAATAAAGATGGCGAATTTATTAACCAATATTACAAAATTATTATTGTAAATTTCTAGAACATAATTTTGATAATTTTCATTATATTTTATTTTATAAGAGAAAATTAGTATAACTAGTGTTGCTAAAAGAAAAATTATAAAGAGAAAAAGATTAATAGAAGCGTTTAACTTTGTAAATATTGATTTCATTTAAATTTCCAATAATGTGTGTTTTTTATTTTTTTGATATTTTTTTTAATTTTTAAATCAAGTTTTTCAAAAAAATCTATCTTTGTTTTTTTTTCAATTGAATCTACACTAACAACGTAATTTTTTAAATCTAAATCTTTTGCTTTTTCATTTGGAATAATAAAAGAGATTATGTCATAAAAATTGTTATTATTAATTGCTAGTACTATTTTGTAAAAATTTTTAGGTAT
This sequence comes from [Borrelia] lusitaniae, assembly GCF_030440365.1. Classification (GTDB taxonomy): domain Bacteria; phylum Spirochaetota; class Spirochaetia; order Borreliales; family Borreliaceae; genus Borreliella; species Borreliella lusitaniae. Next base: position 423,000 of record NZ_CP124050.1, on the reverse strand, counting down.
CAAAATTTTGTTTTTTCCAATAAATCCTTTATTTTCTGTTAAAATTCCCGCACTAATGATATATATATATCCTTTTGAGATTGCCCATTCTCTTACTAATTTTTCAAGTTTTAGCCAAATTCCAGAATTAAATTCGCTTTTTTGAGGTGACATATTTGATAAAAAATATGTATCTTTCATTGCACTTTCAGAAAAAGACATGTCTGCAGAACTTACTATATGTCCTCTGTCGTACCCGCTTTTAAAGTAATCTTCAAGTTTTGGAAAAGTTCCTTTGATGTTTTTGTCTTCAAAAAATTTAGGACTTCTTTTAATTTTTTTTGATTTTAACAAAGTTAATGCTAGTTCTACCATTTCTCTTTTCAGCGGATAAGCGGCCCATTCGGACTGTCTTGCGCTTTCAGCGTATCCCAAGGTATAGTGTTTTTTGTTTATTATTTGGGTAGTAAGATATCCCCTTGGCATTAATTGGGATTCTTTTATTGGAATAGATTTTGTAATGTTAATGTATTTATTTTCTATTATCTCTAAATAGTCATAAATTTTATGTTTAATTTGTTTTAGGGCTTTTGGATTTAAGGAAAAAAATAAAAATCCTGTTAGACATAAAATATAGCAGTAAAGAAAAATTTTTGATCTTTTTTTCATGTTTCTATCTCTTTTTCGTCCTTAAGATTATATCTAATAGTTAAATTAAAAGAAATGTTAAATGTATCTAAAAATAAAAAATCAATTTTAAAGTCTAATCCCATTAAAGGTATTGCATTTTTCGTAGAAATTTCAATAAACATATAAGGCTCTAGCACATAAGGCAATTGTTCGTAAAATCGAATGTCTCCTATAAGATTTGTAGATAAATAAAAACGACCGCCTATGCCAATAGTAGAGGAAAAATATTTTGTTTTTTTAATTAAGTTTGCAATGTGCCAGTTTATTCCCCCGCCAATATAAGATTTAAAGTACTCCATTTTTTTAGGGATATTAAGGCTTTCTTTTGTTAATATCATAGCAACGATTAAAAAATCAAAATTATTATTAGAGAACGTGTAGTAAGGTCTAAAAATAAGATGTTTAATATTTGAATTTAGGAAAAATCCAATTCCAATTCCAATTCCTGTTGAATATGTGAATCCTCTTTCTGGGCTAAAAAAAATGGAATTTTGTTTGGATTGATTATTTTTTTCATTGGCATTGTCTTCTTCATTTGCAAGTGCATTTAGAGTAGAAATGATAAGCAATGTCAAGGAAATATAAATGTTTGGATTTTTTTTCATAAACAGATTATTTTAAATGATATAAAAATTGCTTTTTATATTCAATATTATAATATGTATTCTTTATTTGGGAAGAATTTTCCTGTTTAGTGTAAAAATATTTTTTATATTGGGTGTCTGTTGTATCCTATTTTATTGTATATTATACAATATGTTTAACGGCTAGGAGGCTTCTTATGTTTTTTAATTTTTTAAAAAAAGATCTTGTATTTGTTTTGCCAGAAGTAAATTCAAAAGAAGATGTAATTGATTTTTTAGTTGAAAAAATCAATGATAAGGGATATATAGATAGTAAAGAAGAGTTTATTCAAGGAATTCTTAATAGAGAGATGATGGGTGACACTTCTTGGGAAAATGGTGTTGCAATTCCCCATTTTATAGGAGATGTTGTTAAAACCAGTTTTATTTCATTGCTTTACATTAAAGGTGCTGGGGTTAAGTGGTCTGAAGAAAATCCCCCTGTTAATTTAATATTTTTGATTTGTATGTCAAAAAAGCAACAAGGCAATGAGCATCTTAAGGCAATTGCGTTTATAGCTAAACTTTTTGAAGATGATTCTTTTCAAAATGCTTTAACCGGGATTGTTAACGCTGATGATATTTATTATTACATAGAAAATGTTCAAAGAATTGCCAAAGAAGAGGTTTTTGGAGCTACAAAAGCAGAAAAAATAGTGGCTGTAACTGCTTGTCCTGTTGGAGTTGCTCATACATATATTGCAGCAAAGAAAATTGAAAATGAAGCTAAAAAGCAAGGTTACAACATTAGAGTCGAAACTCAAGGATCTATTGGCATTGAAAACGCCTTAACGGAAGAAGAAATTAAGAATGCTTCTGCTGTAATACTTGCTGTTGATAAGGATGTTGATGAAAAGAGATTTGAAGGCAAGAGAGTTTACAAAGTCTCAACTGTAAAAGCGATAAACAATACGGAAAATATTATTAAACAAGCTTTTAATGCTCCAGTATTTTCTTACAAAGACTCTAAAGCTAATAGCAGTTCTAAAAGTTCGATTGCAACAGGAAAGGGTAGTTTTTATAAATATTTAATGAGCGGAGTATCTCCAATGATTCCTGTTGTTGCAACCGGAGGGATTTTAATTGCTCTTAGTATTGCTTTTGTTGGAATAGGACCTGATGGACCTAATTTTTCTGAGCATCCATTTTATAAGCAGGTGGCAGATATTGGTTCTGTGGCTTTTGGAATGATGCTTCCTGTGCTTGCTGGTTTTATTTCAATGGCAATTGCTGATAAGCCTGGTCTTGCGCCCGGTCTTGTTGGTGGAGTAATATCTGGGAATGTAAAAGCAGGTTTCTTGGGTGCAATATTTGCAGGGTTTCTTGCAGGTTATGTTGCAAGGTTTTTAGCAAAGAGATCTGTTCCCGAGTGGTTAAGACCCGTGATGCCCATATTTGTAATTCCGCTAATAAGCACTATTATTGTTGGGTTTTTTATGTTGTATGTTGGTGTTTATATTGGAGAATTTATGGGTGTTCTTGAGAGCGGACTTAAATCTTTACAGAGCAATTCAGAAACTTTTGGGGTGTTGGGTAAAATTTTCTTAGGCTTAGTTCTAGGCGCAATGATTACTATTGATATGGGTGGGCCCTTTAATAAAGTGGCATTTCTTTTTGGTGTAGGGCTGATTCCTCAAGTACCAGAAATAATGGGAATGGTGGCAGCAGCAATTCCTGTTCCCCCTATGGCTATGGGGCTTGCAACTTTTTTAGCGCCTAAATTATTTGAAAAAGAAGAGAAAGAATCTGGCAAAATAGCCTTTTTGATTTCATTTATTGGTATTAGCGAAGGGGCTATTCCTTTTGCTGCTAGTGATCCTGGAAGGGTAATTCCTTCAATAGTGGCGGGAGGAGCTGTATCAAGCATTATTGCTGCTTTTTTAGGTGTTGCTAATCATGCTCCACACGGAGGGCCAATAGTGCTTCCTGTTGTTGATAATAAATTTGAGTTTATTATTGCAATTGCTGTTGGAGTTGCAGTTGCAACAGCTTTGGTAATTTTTTTAAAATCTTTAAAATCAAAGGAATCTGAATAAATGAATGAAGATAATATTTTTTTAATGAAAAATAATATTAAAGAATATGATTGGGGAGGGATTAGTTTTATTCCCGATCTTTTGGGGAATAAGATTGATGGAATACCTAAGGCTGAAATGTGGCTTGGAGCACATAATACATTTTCTAGTAAAATTTTACATAGAAATGAATATGTGCTTTTAAGTGATTTTTTAGAAGACCATAAAGAGCTTTTAGGTGGTAATGGTGAATTTCCTTTTTTATTTAAGGTATTGTCTGCAAATAAACCTTTATCTATTCAAATTCATCCTTCTAAAGATATTGCCTTAAAGGGATATGAATCAGAGAATAATAAAGGGATAGATATTAATGACCCTAAAAGAATATATAAAGACAAAAACCCCAAAATTGAACTTATTTATGCCTTGAGTGATTTTTATGCTCTTAAAGGTTTTTTGCCTTTGGATGAGATTAAAAAAATTTGTGAAATTTTGAAATTAAATTTCGACTTTCAATCACATAGAGACTTTGTAAAGACTATTTTTGATTTACAAACGTATGAACTTGAGAAGATTATTGAAAAAATTTTAAAAAATTTGAATCTTATTGATGATTTTAGAAGTTATTGGTTTAATGAAATTTATAATATTTATGGTGTAGATGTGGGGCTTTTAGTATTTTTGGGTATGAATATTTTAAAACTAAAACCAGGAGAAGTTTTTTATACAAACAGCCAGGAGGTGCATGCATATCTTAAGGGAGATTGCATTGAGCTTATGACCAATTCTGATAATGTTATTAGAGCTGGGCTTACTACTAAGTATATTGATAAAGAAGAGATGTTAAGAGTTGGTCAATTTGAGGAAGGAAAGTTATCATTTTTAAATCCCGATCTTCAAAATAATTTTAGTATATTTAGACTGCCCAATACTAATTTAAAGCTAATCCAAAAAAAAATAAATGAGACCATTTCTATCAATAGAAATAGGGCAATGGTCTTGTTAGTTTTAGATGGGCGTGTGAGTATAAATAAATCCTTAGACCTTAACAGGGGTGAGAGCGTTTTTATAGGCAGAAAAGCTGAAAACTTGTTTATTAATGGGGATGGCCAAGCTTTCATTGCTGGTTTTGATTAAAATTAAGCTTGCTTATGTGAGCTTAATTTTAATTTTCAGTTTAATTATTTGTTTAATTAAATGCAAATTTTATGAATCCAAATCCAAAAAAATTGAATTTAATTCCTTCAAATAAAATTTTTGGCTTTGTTAGCAATATTGTTGGTCCTAGTGCAGGATAAACTTTGAGCCCTATGGATAAATTTTTTGCAAAGTTATATTCCATTACCAAAGGAATTCTTAAAACAGCGCCTATTCTCTCATAATCAGTCTCTTCTTCTTTATCAGGAGGTATAAGTGATGTTTTTGACCAATCTGCGCCTACTCCAATTCCACCACCTATTCTCATGTATTGTCCAATTTGTTTTTTAAAAATAATATCTATTCCGCCGTTTAGATAATTTTCAAAATTGTTTGATCCAAGCCCAACAAAACCCCCATATCCAAAATCAATATCTATATAAGGAACTGTAATTATAATGTTTGCAATAGGATTGCCTATTCCAATGCCCATTGAAAATAAGTCATAACTTTTTTTTTCTTTTATTCCTTTAAGCTTTGCGATACAGGTAGTTGAATCTTCTTCTTTGCTGCATCTGACCATATAATTGTCAGATGCAAAAGAAAGGTGTATTACACCTAATGCTAAAGTTAAAATATACATTTTTTTAAAATTTTTTATCATTTATTCTCCATTATATATATATTTTTATAAAGCCCGTGCCCAAGAAATTAAATCTTGCTCCTTCAAATGACAGTGGGCTGCTAAATAACATAGTTGTTCCAATAGTAGCAACAGCTTTAAATCCAATCACAATATTTTTAAGAAAGCTATATTCTATTACTAAAGGCAGTCTTACTACAATCCCTATTCTATTTTGAAGAGAATCTGCTTGAATTGCATTTTCTCCTTCTTCTTCGGGTTTTTCAGGATTTCCTTTTGACCAATCTGCACCTACTCCAATGCCGCCAGAAATCATAGTGTTTTTATGTATTTCATCTTTAAATAAAATATCTATTCCTACTACAACATAGGGCATGAAATTGTTGGGGTTAAGCCCTACAAATCCTCCGTAGCCAAGGTCTATGTCTACATATGGAACAGATATTGTAATATTTGTAAGTGGATATCCAATCCCAAAGCCTATTCCAAATAAACGATTTACAGACTCTTCTTTTTCAATAAGTTTATCAAAATAAAAGTCATCTTCAGCCATACCTTTGCTTTTTGATTGGGCAGTTAATAAACCCGCTGTTAATATAAGTATTGTTATTGTTGCTAATAGCATTCTCATTGAAATTCTCCTTTTTTATATCCTTATCTTAGATATTATCTTCTCAATATTTTTAATAAAGCATAAAAAATTAAAAATATTGATATTTATTTGCTTATTTTGATAGTAAAATTTTATCAAAAAATTTTTAATCACAAATACAGGTATTATTATACTACCTGACTGGATATTAATGTTAATCTTGTTTATTTGCCTTAAGAATTTTGAAACTAATTTTAGGCTATTAATCTCTTTGTTCAAAACTTATCCCAAAAATTTGAATATTAAGCTTTATCTATAAACAAATAGTATATCAAAGTTTTGAATTTGAAATGTTGTTTGATATTATTTTAATTAAGACTAAATTAATTACAAATAAGTTTGGTACATAATTTATTTGTAATTAAACTTATACAAAGCTTATGATTAAATTGTATATTATTTTTTTTTATTTTTTTTCTTTTTTATTGGGGTTTCCAGAAAATATTTTTTTTAAAAATTTAGGATTCTCTAATAATGATCGGTATTTTATGTTTGGCGAATATGGGCTTGAAAATGGATATTATTATTCTGCTGTGCACTTTGTTGATGTTATTAAAAATAATTTTGCAAACTCTGGAGTACATTCTAGAATTTTTAAAGAGTACATTGAGTACTCAGATAGTTATGACAAAAGTCTTTATGAACTCTTAAAGATGATTAATTTTAAAGTTAGGAAATTTAAAATTAATCATCTAAGAAGAGGGCGAGAAATTTATTTTTATGTTAAGAGTGAAACTCCAGAAACAGATTTGTTAAATTTTGTTGATTTTAAAACAAGAAACGAGTATCAAGTTTTTGTAAATAAAGATATTAATTTTCAAGAATCTTCTTCTTCTTTTAATATTTTTTTATCTGTCAGACATTGTAATTCAACTCTAGAAAAACATTTAACTGTTGGAAGAGAGAATTACTATAGAAAGAATGTTATTGATTACAAAATAAGAGAGATTATTTTATTCCCAAATGAAGATGGAATTGTTTTTGTTTTGGAAAAAATCATGTTGAATTCTTATGGGAATAAGTATAAACGGTTTATGGTTGAAGTTAAAAAATATTAAATGTAATGATTTAGCATTTTAAAGAAGTTTAGTGCTTTATTAAGGATAATGTATGAGTGATTTTATAGCATCAAAAGAAGATGATTATTCTAAATGGTATTTAGATATAGTTCAGAAAGCAAAACTTGCTGATTACAGTCCTGTAAAAGGGTGTATGGTGATTATGCCTTATGGGTATTCTATTTGGAGTAAAATTCAGAGCATACTTGATAAAAAATTTAAAGAGACAGGACATGAGAATGCATATTTTCCCATGCTTATTCCTTATGGTTTTTTAGAAAAAGAAAAGGATCATATTGATGGATTTTCGCCTGAGTTTGCTATTATTAAGGATGCTGGTGGGGAGAGTTTGGCCGAGCCTTTGGTTTTAAGACCTACTTCTGAGACAATTATTTGGAATATGTATAGTAAGTGGATTAAGTCTTACAGGGATCTTCCTCTTAAAATTAATCAATGGGCAAATGTTATTCGCTGGGAAAAAAGAACAAGGCCTTTTTTGCGCACTACCGAATTTTTATGGCAAGAAGGGCATACTGCTCATGCTACCGAAGAGGAGGCATTAGAAGAAGCTTTACTTATTTTAGATGTATATAAAAGATTTATAGAAGACTATTTAGCTATTCCTGTTTTTTGTGGTAAAAAATCTGAAAAGGAAAAATTTGCGGGGGCTGTTTCTACTTATTCGATTGAAGCATTAATGCAAGATAAAAAAGCGCTTCAAGCCGCTACATCTCATTATTTGGGTTTAAATTTTGCAAAGGCGTTTGATGTAAAATTTCAAGACAAAGAAGGCAAGATGAAACATGTATTTGCTAGTAGTTGGGGTGTTTCTACCAGGTTGATTGGTGCTTTGATTATGGTTCATTCTGATGAGAAGGGTTTGATTTTGCCGCCTCGAATTGCTCCAATAGAAATTATTGTTATTCCTATTTTTAAAAAAGAAGATGAGATTAATAAAAAAATTCTAGACCATTCTGATTTTGTTGTGCAAACTTTAAAAAAAGCAGAATTTAGGGTTGAAATTGATAAAGATATTAGAAGTTCTCCAGGATTTAGATTTTCATCTGCTGAGTTTAAAGGAATTCCAATACGTCTTGAAATAGGGATAAATGATGTTCTTTTAAATTCTGTTACCATTCTAAGAAGAGATAAAGATAAAAAATTTAAGTATCAAATATCACTTGATTCTCTTGTTAGTAAGGTTAAAGTAGAGCTTGATTGCATGCAAAAGGATTTATTTAAAAAAGCATTGAATTTTAGGGCCCTAAATACTAAAGAGATTTTTAGAAGTGGGAAGGATAGTTACGACTTATTTAAAGCTTATCTGAATGATTATTCTGGATTTGTGCTTTCTTGTTGGTGTGGTGGTTTGAATTGCGAAAATGTTATTAAAAATGAAACTAAAGCTACAATAAGATGCATTCCTGATGATTTTAAAGCCAGGGATTTAACAGGCATGACTTGTATTTATTGTTCTTCTAGGGCTAAATATTTTGTGTTATTTGCCAAATCTTATTAATTTATTTGGCTTTAATTAATTTTTTCTTCATCTTTTAATTCTTTAAAGTTTATTATATGAATGATTGCAATGTTAAAAGCAAAGTCAATTACCAAAGCTAAAGAGATTAAAATTGGCAGCATTGGTGTTATGTTAGAAACATTTAGCTCTATTCCCTCTGTATAAGTGGAGCAAAGCATTGTAATTATGTAAATTAAGCTATTTGGTATATGAGGAAATGCAAATACAAAAAAAAATGCTAAAGTGCTCATATAACTTATTTCGTAGATAGAAATAGGTAAACTAGAATATGATTTTAAAATTATAAAAAATGATATTACCGAAACAAAAATAGTCCCAAATTTAGAAACAAAATTTATTAGAGGTATGTTTATAATTATAGATTTTTTAATATTTATTCTTTCATTTTTAATATCTTCTATTAATATCACATAAGGGGAATAAGAATCTTTTGCTAGTCCTGAAAATATTATGTTTTGAAATGATACAAAGATTCCTTTATATATCATTTTAAAATTTTTTGTTAATCTATAACTAATTGTTGGCAATATTACGAATAAAATTATAATTGTCCATACCAAAAAAAATGTTATGCTATTTGTGTAATTTTGATAATCCTTGAAGCTTTTTAAGCTTGTAGTGTAATCTGCTGTTATAAAAATGATTCCTATATTTAATATTTTTGCAATAAATCCGTTTGCATGGTAAAAAAGATTAGATGCGCTTAGCATTAATTCTCTAGCTATTCTGCCTTTTTGTTTTGCATAATAAAAGCTGGTGCCTATTATTATTGAAATCATGTAAATGCTTAGTAGATTTGGATTGCTAGACGTAAATATTTTGAAAATATTTTTTGGGAAAAATGTTTCTAATAAAGCTTCTTTTTCAAAAAAATATGTATTTTGTATTGTTTTTTCTAGTATTGGAATTCTTTGTGGAAGATATATTACCGCAGCTGTTATTGATAGAGCAACTCCAGATAGGTTAGTTAAGATTCCATAATAAATTGTTTTACTAAAGAGTTTTTTAAAGTTTTTATTTTCAATAATATTTTCAATCCCCAATGGAATTGAAAATATTAAAAAAGGAATAAGAGATAAGTATGACAATCTTATAAAAGCATGAGATAAAGAGCTGTAAATTCCAAGAGGGAAAAATAATCCCAAAAGTATTCCAATGGGCATAGTGAAAAAAAAATTGATTTTTACATTCATATGACTTTTCCTTTCAGAGATTTAAGGTACATTGTGCATAATAAATAGTACTAAATTTTTTTGTAAATATAAACTTTAGAGTTACAATTGTATTTGTATTGCTATTTTGCTTAGGGGGGGGGATGTTTCTGGGGGCTTTTTGTATAAATATCCTGATTCTGTAGATACAAATTTAGATTCAAGATTGCCAAATATTTTAACTTTAGAAGAGCATGATAAGCAATTTTTTACTAAAGATTTTTATAAAAATCTTATTTCAAGTAGTAAAGAAATTGGTCTCAAGCTTCATAAAGTTTTAGTAGATTATTTAAATCCTCAGTCAGAAGAGGTTGATAAGTTTTTGAAATATAATCAAGTGATTAACATCTATTGGGCTTTTCTCAGGTCAATTTCAAAAAACATTTCAAAACTAACTTTGGAGCAGAAAATTTTATTTAGATTTGCTGCCCTTATTCCAAATGCACTTGGATCTGAAATTCAGCTGTTAATTTCAAAAACTATTTGGGATAATCATTATAATGAATCTTTTATTTATTTTGATGAATGGCTTTATGGAGTTAATAGTTTTAAGCTTAGTAGATTAGCAACTGATTTGCCGATGGATAATTTTAAAGAAGAAGATATGGAAAAAATTTTACTCAATAAGAAAGAAAAACTTTTGGCAAATATTGATTTTGCAAAAAGTAGTCTTAAGAGAACTGATAAGATTAGGCAAGAGGCTCTTTCTAAGTTAAGAAGTATGTTTGAGTTTTTATTTTTAAATAGCAGCCAAAATGATTTAGCTTATATGCCTGAATACGGAGTGCGAAGTCCTTATGCTAATTCGATTTTAAAGCCTTTAAATTTTGCTGGTGATTATGTTGATGATCTTATTAAATCAAATCGAGATATCAATGTTTTTATTGATAAGATTAAAGATGCTAACAGAGAGCTTTTTGAAATTCAAAATAAAATGAACAATATTGGAACGTCTGTTGAATCAAATATTGCATATGATGAAGTTGAAGTTATTAGAAGTGCTAATAAACTTGCAATAGGGCCAAAAGGCAATCATTTTCCTATTCTTTTGAGAAATAATATAATTGCTAATCCTCAATTTTTTGGAAGCAGAGAAAGAATTATGCAGCTTGTTCGGGAAATCGAAGATATTCAGCCCAGACTTTTTCAAAAAGCGTATAGAGGAGATTTGCTTAGAGTAGTTCCTTATTTTATATTAATACCTTCTTATGGTGATAAGGGAATTTGTTGGGAATCAATTGATGTTAAGAATAGAGCAAGTGGTAGGGGTAAAATATTAATACCTATGTATGCTAAAAACTTAAGAAAAGCGGTTATTTTAGGTATTGGTGATTTTGTTTGGGAACTTGCAAAAGAACAAGCTTCTTTTAGATGGATGGAAACAGGAATTACAGGCCAATATTACGATTATTATGTTAAATATATTAAAAAAGGAAATGTTAAAAATTTTTTTCTAGAAGATTATTTTCTTTGGATAGAAAAAGAAAGCAAAGGAATTCAAAAGCTTGAAAAATTGGTACGTGGTATAATGTGGAGAAATTTACCCTTTTCTAAAGATTTAAAAGAGACACTTGCTAAAAAATCTTTTATATACAAAGATCTCATTGATAAAGATAAAAATATCCAAGTATCTGATGGGTATTAAATTTATTTTTTATTTTGCTAGAATTTTGATTATTTTTTTGTTTTTAAGCGCTTTAGTTTTTTTTTATAATTGTCGTCAATGTAAATTTTTTTCTTTTCTAGAGCTTTAATTAGTTTTATATTTTCTGTTTCTAGTGCGGCTTGCATTGGTGTTTTTCTATTTTCAAGAGTTAAACTTAAATCAGCGCCACTTTCTTTTAAAAATTCAAATACTTTTTCGTTATTAGTATATATTGCCCAAAATATTGGAGAATGGCCGGTATCATCTATTTGATTAAGGCTTATTCCATAGTCTACCAATATTTTTATGATTTCAAATTCATTGTTTATTATTGAAATTGAAATTGGAGATATTTTATATTTAAAGTTTATTTCTGCTCCAAGATTTAGTGCAATTAAAACTCCTTTTTTATTGTTGAAAAAAACAGATACTATAAAAAGATCATTTTTAATTTTTTCTAAATTTTGTAAGGTTTTTTTGTCGTTTATATTTATTGAATTTATAAATTCACTTAAAGCGTCTTTGTTGTTTTGATATTCTTTATCATTAAAAGCATATAAATTTTTTTGCAATTCTTTTACTATTGAGGTACTTGTATCGGTGTTTGTTGAATTTAAATTTATTATTATTTGTAGCAACAGTAAAAGTATAATGCATTCTTTTTTCATGTTTTGTGAAATTTTGTATTCCTTTAATAAAGTGTCTAATTTTAGATGGTTGTTTTTTAAAGCTATATATTAAATTCACATTTATTATAGGTTATTATAAGATTTTTTTTCAATGTTTTTATGATCATAATTTATCAATTATGAAATGATTTTTGTTTGTTTGTTAAATGTTTGTGGTTTTTGTACTAAAGTTTTAATTTAAATTTTAGTTTTGTTGTATTGGTATTAATATAAAATGTGATCCTGCTAAGTTAGCATTTATAAAAATTTTGATAATTTTTTAAATTAAGGTGTTTATTTTATTATGTATAGTTTATATTGTAAAATACTCTTATGAATCTATTGACTGGAATTGCTAAATTCATTTTGATTTTATTTTTATTTACTTCTTGCAAACAAAAACAAAGCGAGATTCAAAATCTTACCCATCTTTTAAAATCTTCTAATAAGAATAGATTGGATAAATTTCTTATTGTTGATAGGGCTGTTAGCATATATATTGCAAGTAAAAATTATGAAAATGCTTTAGAAATTGTAAATAGTGGAATTATTGATGATGAGTCTAGAGAATATTATCCTTTGTATCTTTATTTAATGGGCAATATTTATAGTTCTATGGGAGAAGATTTTGTAGCCTTTAGTATTTATAAACATGTTGTTGACAATTTTGATGATTATGTTTATGAAAACCGTTCAGTTAAAACAATAGTGGCTAAAAAGATTGTTAACTTAAATATTGATTCAATCGATAAGGTCAATTATTACAAGTTTATATTAAATACAGATATTGATAATTTAAATAATGAGGAGAAGGGTAATTATTTTTATAATCTTGCATTAAGCTTGGAAGATATTCAAGATTATGATGAATCTTATTTTTACTATAAAAAATTTCTTTCAATTCCAAGGTCACATTTAAAAATAGATTCTAGAGATTATTTTAATGTCGTTACAAAAATTAATTACTTTAACAATCCAGAATTTGTTGTTTATAGAAATTTAGGAGATTTAATCCAGGATGTTAAAAATTTTGTTCTTTCAGGGGATACTTCTAAACTACTTAATATAAGAGATAAAAATAATTTTTTTATTCAAAGCTGGGATCAAAAGGGTGGAAAAAGCAATTCCATTAATACTAACAGCTTTTTAACCACGATGATTAGGCTTGGAGTAAGAAGAAAAAACGGAATACAATTTGCAAAGCATCTTGAGGCTGATTCTAGCGATGATATATCTTATCTTGAATCAAGCGGCTGGGATCATATTCGGGAATGGTATTTTGTTTTTAAAAGAATTGTTTATCCTAAAGATCCAGAAATTAATAATGGTTGGACTTGGATAGGTGTATATTTAGGTAAAAAATAATAGGAAGGAGATAATGCATTTTATTAAGTTTCTTTTTAGTTGTTTATTTCTACTTTATTCTAATGTTTCTGTAATAAAAGATGAGATTGCCGAGACAAGCGTGCATAGAATAATTGATTGGGATAGGAAGGTTATTTGTTTTGACATTGTTAAGGAAATTAATGAAAATGAATTTAGACCAGTAGGTTTAAATACAGCGTCTAAACTAATAGCAACTATTAATGATTTTAAAGATACGTTAATAAGAGAGTCTCTTTTTAAGATAATTATGGACTCTGAGAATACTTTTAAGAATTATTTTGATCTAAATCCAAGCTTAATACTGAATTTTTCAGGTCCTAACAGTATCTTGAAAAGATCTTACATAAAATATTCAGAAGATTTAAGAAGTCTGACTGTTAGGTATGAACTTAGCCTTTTTCCTGATTTTATAAATTTATTTTTTTCGCATGAAAAACCTTATAAAGCTTTTTATCCATTAGTAAATTCTGATGTTGATAAAACCGAGTATACAGGAATTGTGATTTATGTAGGTGAAGTTTACGATAATGCTTTTGGTTCTAAAAAATTAGAAGACTCTTTTTTTATTAAAATTTATGATGAAAACATTAGACCATATTTTGATAAAAGAATGGTTTCCTCAGAGGCTTTGAAAAAATGGGGAATGCTTGAGTATAGCAATGATGTTCTTTATAGCAATAAAAATAGAGTTGGACATCGTCCTTTAAAATTAGTTGCCAAAAGTATTTATGGCAAAAGGAATACAGACATTATACTTGATGATTATTCTATTAACAAGTTATTTTCAAATAGTAATAACATTAAACTTTTGCAAGACGGAAAACTTGTTGTAATAAAGTAAGAAAATTAAATTTGGTACTTGTTTTTTTTAAAACAATCAACTAAGATAATAAAGAGTTTTATAAGGAATTAATGCCCTTATAGCTCAGTTGGTAGAGCACCACCATGGTAAGGTGGGGGTCGTCGGTTCAAGTCCGATTGAGGGCTTTATTGGTAGTTAGGAGTTTTGTTTTATGGGTAAAAAGAAAGGAAAAGGAGCTGTTGAGCTTATATCTTTGATTTGTGAAGAGACAGGAATTAGGAATTATACCACTACTAAGAATAGACGCAATAAGCAAGAGAAATTAGAATTGATGAAATATTGTCCAAAATTACGAAAACATACTCTTCATAAAGAAGGAAAAATAAAATAATAAATAATAGGTCAGTAGTTCCAACGGTAGAACGACAGTCTCCAAAACTGTATGCTGGGGGTTCGAATCCCTCCTGACCTGTTGTTAGGATTAAAGTGAGGCTTTAATGTTTAGGTTTATCAAAGATAGTATCTTGGAGCTTAAGAAGGTAACATGGCCTAAGTATAATGAAGTGGTTGAAAATGGGAAACAAGTTTTTTGGTTAGTGTTATTTGTTTCAATTTTCTTGGGTATAGTTGATTATCTCATGTTTCTTGTTGTAACTTATGTATTTTAGTTTTATTGTAAGAAGGGTAAATTATGTCTAGAGCTTGGTATGTGGTTCAAACTTATTCTCAATATGAGAAAAAGATAGAGCAAGACATAAGACTTTTAATAAGTGAAGGTGTTTTTGGTGGTGTTGTATTAGATGTTAAAGCTCCTATTGAAAAAGTAGAAGAGATAAGAAATGGCAAGAAAAGAATAAGAGAGAGAAAAATTTGGCCAGGTTATATTCTAATTGAGTTAGATCTTCCGGAAGTAGGTTGGAAAGATATTGTTGCTAATATTATTAAAGTTCAAGGTGTTATTAATTTTGTTGGTGTTAGTAAGGGGCAAAGGCCTATTCCTATTAATGATGAAGAAGTAAAAAGTGTTTTTATGCTTACTGGTGAGATTAAAGCAAATAAATCTATTTTTATGCTTTATGATTTTGAAGAAGGCGAAAGAGTTAGAATTAAAGGCGGACCTTTTGATTCTTTTGAAGGTCTTATTAGTTCTATTGATTACGAAAGAAAGAAATTAAAAGTTGCAGTTCAGATTTTTGGAAGGTCAACGCCTGTTGAAGTTGATTTCCAACATATAGAAAAGATTTAAAATTTGGTATTAATGGGAGCCTAAAGGCGTTATTACCATAAGGAGATGATATGGCAAAAAAAAAAGCAATTTCTTGGATTAAGTTGCAAGTTCCAGCTGCTCAAGCAGCTCCAGGAGCTAAAATAGGGCAAGCGCTTGGACCTCATGGAGTTAGTGGTCCTCAGTTTGTAAAGGAATTTAATGAGAGAACAGCAAAAATGGATCCCGGCATTTTGGTTCCCGTTATCATTACTGTTTATAGCGACAAAAGTTTTTCTTTTATTGTAAAGACCCCCCCAGCTTCGATTTTAATTAAAAAAGCTATTGGGATAGAATCAGGATCTAAAAAATCTAATACAGATAAAGTTGGAACTATATCAAAAGAAAAGTTAATGGAGATAGCAAGAATTAAAATGCCTGATTTAAACGCAAAATCAGAATCAGCAGCGTTTAAAATTATTTCAGGAAGTGCACGTTCAATGGGCGTTGAGGTGGAGAAATAATGTCAAAAAGGGGTAAAAAATATATTGCAGCTTTTGCCAAAGTAGATAAGAATAAATTTTATAGCATTGAAGATGCAATTTCACTTTTAAAAGAAATTAAATTTGTTAAATTTGATGAAACTATAGATATATCTGTTAACCTTAATTTAAAAAAGAATCATACTGTTAGAGACACTATAGTTTTGCCAAATCAGTTTATGAAGCCAAAAAGAATACTTGTTTTTGCAAAAGGTGATAGAGCAGATGAAGCTAGAGCTTTTGGTGCAACTTATGTTGGAGATGATGATCTTATAAACAAGATTAAAAGTGGTTGGGATGAATTTGACATTGTTGTTGCAACTCCTGATATGATGAAAGATGTTGGAAGACTTGGTCCTATTTTAGGTAAAAAGGGTTTAATGCCTAATCCAAAGACCCAAACAGTTACAAATAATCTTAAGGATGCAATAAGTAGTCTTAAAAAAGGTCGAACAGAATTTAGAGCAAATAAAAATGGTGTAATAAGCTTTTCTTTTGGTAAATCTTCTATGGATAATGAAAAGATAAAAGAAAATTATGAAGAATTTATAAAGGAGCTTGCTAAAAAAAGACCTAGTGATTTAAAGGGAGCTTTTATAGATAGTGTTTATATTTCATCTACTATGGGGCCTTCTATAAAAGTTGATTTTGTTTGGAGGTGATATTGTGAGTAGAAAGATAAATTCTAAAAAGTTAGAAATGTTTGATTTATTGAAAAAATTTATAGACAGTAAGCAAAATCTTTTTTTCTTAGATTATAGGGGTTTGAGTGTTTCTCAGTTGACAGATCTTCGCAATAAAATAGAAGGCGAACATGGCTCCTTAAAAGTTGTTAAAAACAATATAATGAAGATGGTTTTAAAAGAACAGAATATTAATGTTGTTGATTCTTGCTTGGTTGGCCCTACGGTTGTTGTTACTGCATTAGAAGAGGCTAATGTAATAGCAAAAATTTTTTATGATTTTGTAAAAAGTAGTACTTTAAAAGTAAAGGGCGGTTTTGTTTTAGGAGAGTTTTATAATGAGGCTAAAGTTCAAGCTTATAGCAAACTTCCTACCAAAAAAGAGTCTATTTCTTTATTTGCTAGCGTGTTAAAAGCGCCAGTTGCTAAGCTTGCAAGAACATTGAAAGCTTTGGCTGATGTTAAAAATTAACATGACAGTGTTAGTCTTGATTTTTGAGTGCATGCTATCACTGTAAAATGAAAATATATAAGGAGTTAATATGGCACTAAATAAAGAAGATATTTTAACTTGGCTTGAAGGTGCAAAAACCATGGAAGTTGTTGACCTTGTAACAGCCATTGAGGAAAAGTTTGGAGTGACTGCTGCTGCTGTTGCTGTTGCTGGTGGCGCTGCTTCAACAGGCTCAAGCGAGTCTGAAGAACAAACTGAATTTGATGTAATTCTTATGTCTTTTGGTGATAGTAAAATAAATGTTATAAAAGAGGTTAGAGCTATTACGGGGCTTGGTCTTGGAGAAGCTAAGGCTTTAGTTGAATCTGCTCCTAAAGCTATTAAAGAAGGTCTTTCTAAGTCAGATGCTGAAGAACTGAAAAAGAAACTTGAGGCAGTTGGCGCAAAAGTTGAAGTTAAATAAAAAATTAAAAATATATCAAAGTTGTTGTTCCGCATGTCTTTATGATGTGCGGCTTGTTATGTCTTAAAAAAGGAGTCTTTTAATGATAAAAAGAGTTCATCTGGGACAAGGAAGGGCTGATGAGATTTTGGACTTACCTAACCTGATAGAAATACAATTAAATTCTTATGAAAAATTTTTACAACTTGATAAATTAAAAAATAAAAAACCTTTACTTAATGAAGGCCTCGAATCTGTTTTTAGAAATATATTTCCTATTAAAAGTGGAAATGGTGATGTTGCTCTTGAGTATGAAAGATATTATATAGAAAACGATGCTCTTAATTTTACAGAAAAAGAATGCAAAAGAAAGGGTCAAAGTTATGAAGCTGTTTTAAAAGTAAGACTAAACTTACAATTTTTGACTACTGGAGAAATAAGGCAAAAAGACGTTTACATGGGAACTATTCCTTTAATGACAGAAAGGGGTACTTTTATTATTAATGGGGCTGAGAGGACTGTTGTTTCTCAGATTCATAGATCCCCAGGAGTTGTTTTTTATAAAGAAAAAGATTTGTATTCTGCTAGAATAATTCCTTATCGTGGTTCTTGGTTAGAATTTGAGATTGATTCTAAAAAAGATTATCTTTATGTAAAGATAGATAGAAAAAAAAGAATACTCATAACTCTTTTTTTAAGAGCTTTAGGGTTTGATACGAGAGAAAAAATAATAGAAACTTTTTACAACATTAAAAAAATTAAAGTTGAAGACGCAACAAAAAGAGATTTCCCAGGTCAATATTTAGCCAAGAGCATTAGCATAAAAGAGAATATGTATTATCGAGCAGGAGATAAAATTACTCTCCAAGATGTTGAAGATTTTTTACAAAATGGAGTAAATGAAATAGAGCTTGTTGATTTTGATGGTTATGATGCTATTTCTGGAAAGTACTTTGTGAGTTCAAATGTTATTTTAAATTGTCTTGAAAAAGAAGATGCTTTTTTTGCCTTAAAGGATGGTTCTAAAGAGCTTCCAAGAGAATCAGTTATACTTGCTGTTTATGGCGCTCTTTTCCCTGGTGAGCCAATATCGATTGATAATGCTGAAAATGATTTAAAAACCATATTCTTTTCTGAAAGAAGATATGATCTTGGGCGTGTGGGACGCTATAAACTTTCTAAAAAATTTGGATCTAACGATTTAAGTACATCGGTTTTAACTATGGATGATATTGTTAATACTATATCTCATCTTTTAAGAATATATGAAGGTCATGATATTCTTGATGATATTGACCATTTAGGAAATAGAAGGGTGCGTTCTGTTGGAGAGCTTCTTGCTAATATATATAAAGGGGCGATGTCAAGGGTTGAAAAAATTGCTAAAGACAGAATGTCTAACAAGGAAGTTTTTAATTTAAAGCCTCAAGAGTTAATAAGCGTTAAACCTATTGTATCTGCTGTTAAAGAATTTTTTGCAACCAGTCAGCTTTCGCAGTTTATGGATCAGGTCAATCCTTTGGCCGAACTTACTCATAAAAGGCGTCTTAATGCTCTCGGGCCTGGGGGACTTTCAAGAGATAGAGCAGGATTTGAAGTAAGAGACGTCCATTATACTCATTATGGCAGAATGTGTCCTATTGAAACCCCAGAAGGACCAAATATTGGACTTATTGTTTCTTTGGCTACTTATTCTAGAGTTAATGATTATGGTTTTTTAGAAACTCCTTATAGGAAGGTTGTTAATGGAGAAGTGACTGACGAATTAGAATATTTATCTGCTATTGATGAAGAGAAAAAGTGCATTGCCCAGGCTAATGCTGCTTTTGATTCTAATGGAAATTATCTTGAAGATTTAGTTTCTGTTAGAATTTCTGGTGATTATACCACAACAAGTCCTAAAAATATAGACTATATGGATGTTTCTCCTAGACAGTTAATTTCAGTGTCTTCAGCATTAATTCCTTTTCTTGAGCATAACGATGCAAATAGAGCTCTTATGGGTTCTAATATGCAAAGACAAGCAGTGCCTCTGCTTTTTCCCAAGCCCCCGATTGTTGGTACAGGCATGGAACGCGTTGTTGCAAAAGATTCAGGAGTAGTAGTTAAGGCTAAAAGGAGTGGAGAAGTTATTCTTGCAACAAGTAATAAAATAATTGTTAAACCCTTTGAATCAGAGAATGCTAAAGATTTAGATGAATATCATATTGTTAAGTATGAAAGGACAAATCAAGATACTTGTTTTAATCAATCCGTTTTGGTTAAAGAAGGTCAAAAGGTTGAAAAAGATGAGATAATAGCTGACGGGCCTGCTACTAGATATGGGGAGCTTGCTCTTGGCAATAATTTATTGCTAGGAGTTATTCCTTGGAATGGATTTAATTATGAGGATGCTATATTGATTTCTGATAGAATTGTAAAGGAAGATCTTTATACATCTATTCATATTAAAGAATTCAGCATAGAGGTAAGAGAAACTAAACTTGGTCCTGAAAAGGTTACAGGAGATATACCGAATGTTAGCGAAAAGATACTAAATAAATTGGATGAAAATGGTATTATACGGATAGGAACTTATGTAAAACCTGGCGATATTCTTGTTGGTAAAGTTACTCCAAAGTCAGAAGGAGACATTACGCCTGAATTTAGACTTTTAACTTCCATTTTTGGAGAAAAGGCAAAAGATGTTAAAAATAATTCATTAAAAGTTCCTCATGGCACCGAAGGCACAGTTATTGATGTTCAAAGAATTACTAAAGAGGATGTTGGCAATCTTTCTCCTGGTGTTGAGGAGATACTTAAAGTTTATGTTGCTAAAAAAAGGAAGCTTAAAGAGGGTGATAAAATGGCTGGACGACATGGTAATAAGGGTGTTGTTGCAAAAATTCTTCCCGTTGAAGATATGCCTTATCTTGCAGATGGAACTCCTCTTGACATATGCTTAAATCCTTTAGGGGTTCCATCTAGAATGAATATTGGGCAGTTGATGGAATCGCAATTAGGTCTTGCTGGTAAATATCTTGGTGAATCTTATAATGTTCCTGTTTTTAAATCTGCTACAAATGAACAAATTCAAGAAAAATTAAAAAAAGCTGGATTTAATCCAACTTCTAAAGAAATTTTATATGATGGTTATACAGGAGAGCCGTTCGAAAATGAAGTAATGGTTGGAGTAATTTACATGCTTAAATTGCATCACCTTGTTGATGATAAAATGCATGCAAGATCAACGGGGCCATATTCTCTTGTTTCTCAACAACCCCTTGGAGGAAAAGCTCAATTTGGTGGGCAAAGACTTGGAGAAATGGAGGTTTGGGCTCTTGAAGCTTATGGTGCAGCTCATACTCTCCAAGAACTTTTAACAGTTAAATCCGATGATATGTCGGGTAGAGTCAAGATATATGAAAATATAGTAAAAGGCATCCCTACTAATGTATCAGGTATCCCCGAGTCTTTTAATGTGCTAATGCAGGAGCTTAGGGGACTTGGGCTTGATTTGTCAATTTACGATGATAATGGAAATCAAGTTCCTTTGACAGAAAAAGAAGAAGAATTGATTAATAAAAGCTAGGTTTTTGGAGTTTTTATGAAAGAGATAAAAGATTTTGAAAAAATAAAAATTAAAATAGCATCTCCTGATCAAATTAGAAATTGGTCTTATGGAGAGGTTAAAAAGTCTGAGACTATTAATTATAGAACTTTGAGACCTGAGAAAGATGGGCTTTTTTGTGAAAGGATTTTTGGTACTACAAAGGAATGGGAATGTTATTGCGGTAAATTCAAATCAGTTAGATATAAGGGTATTATTTGTGATCGTTGTAATGTAGAGGTTACTCATTTCAAGGTAAGGCGTGAGAGAATGGGGCATATTGAGCTAGCAGCTCCAGTTGCTCATATTTGGTATTACAAATATATACCCTCTAGGATTGGCCTTTTGCTTGACATTACGGCATCTAGTTTGAATTCTATTCTTTATTATGAAAAATATGTAGTAATTGAACCGGGTGATACCGACCTTAAAAAAATGCAACTTTTAAATGAAGATGAATACATAGAGGCTAGAGAGCGATATGGGATGTCTTTTAATGCTTCGATGGGAGCCGAAGCTATTAAAACTCTTCTTGAAAATCTTGATCTTGATGAGCTTTCATCTAAGCTTAGAATTCAAATGATAGATAAAGATGATAAAACTGATAAGAAACTCTTAAGACGTCTTGAAATTATTGAAAATTTTAAAATTTCTGGCAATAAGCCAGAATGGATGATTATGGAAGTTCTTCCTGTTATTCCCCCAGAGATTAGGCCAATGGTTCAGCTTGATGGAGGACGATTTGCAACATCTGATCTTAATGATCTTTACAGAAGAGTTATAAATAGGAATAATCGTTTAAGGAAGTTGCTTCTTCTTAATGCGCCAGAGATTATTGTAAGAAATGAAAAAAGAATGCTTCAAGAATCGGTAGATTCTCTTTTTGACAATTCTCATAAAAGAAAGGTTGTCAAAGGCTCATCTAGTAGGCCTCTTAAGTCGCTTTCTGATGCTCTAAAAGGCAAGCAGGGAAGGTTTAGACAAAATCTTCTTGGTAAAAGAGTAGATTATTCTGGTCGTTCTGTTATTGTTGTTGGACCTGAGTTAAAGCTACATCAATGTGGATTGCCTGCAAAAATGGCTCTTGAGCTTTTTAAGCCATTTGTGATAAGAAGGTTAATTGAAAGCGAGGCTGTTTTTAATATTAAAAGAGCAAAGAATTTAATCGAACAAGAAGTTGATGAGGTATGGCAAATTTTAGATCTTGTTATCAAAGAGCATCCTATTCTTTTAAATAGGGCTCCTACTCTTCATAGACTTGGAATTCAAGCTTTTGAGCCTGTGTTAGTTGAAGGTAAGGCAATAAAATTACATCCTCTTGTTTGTCATGCATATAATGCTGATTTTGATGGTGATCAGATGGCAGTACACGTACCGCTTACTCCATCAGCACAAGCTGAAAGTTGGGCTTTGATGCTTTCAACAAATAATCTTTTAAATCCTGCTAATGGACATCCTATTGTTTTTCCATCTCAAGATATTGTTTTGGGGCTATATTATTTGACGATGGAAAAAAAGAATACTCTTGGAGAAGGTAAAAAGTTTTTAAACTTTAGCAATGTTATTCTTGCTATAAATAATAGGAGCCTAGATTACAATGCTTCTATTTATGTAAAAATTGATGGTGAATACAAAAAAACTACAGCCGGTAGGGTTATATTTAATGAAGCTTTGCCGAATGGAATTGAATTTGTAAATAAAACTCTGAGCGATTTGGAGCTGCAAATTTTAATATCAAAAGTTTATATAGTTCATGGTTCTTCTACTGTAATTGAAATGCTTGACATTATCAAGGAGCTTGGCTTTAGGTATGCTACTAAGTTTGGGTGCACCATTAGTATGAGTGATATTATTGTTCCTGATGAAAAGAAAACTTATATAGATAGGGCTAATAAAGAGATTGCTAAAATCCAAAATGATTATGCTAAAGGTGTTATTACTGGCGAAGAGCGTTATAATAATGTAGTTTCTGTTTGGTTAAAGACAAACGAAGAGCTTACTAATAAAATGATGGAAATCCTAAAAAAAGATAGAGATGGATTTAATGTTATATATATGATGGCAGATTCTGGTGCTAGGGGTAGTAGAAATCAAATAAGGCAACTTGCTGGCATGAGAGGATTGATGGCAAAAACTTCTGGGGATATTATTGAGCTTCCAATTATTTCTAACTTTAAAGAAGGTCTTTCTGTTATAGAGTTTTTTATATCTACAAATGGAGCTAGAAAGGGTCTAGCAGATACTGCTCTCAAGACAGCTGATGCTGGATATTTAACTCGAAGATTGGTAGACATTGCTCAAGATGTTGTTGTTAGAATAGAAGATTGTGGAACTATAAACGGAATAAAAGTTGAAACTGTAAAAAATGGTGAAGAAATATTAGAATCTTTGAAAGAAAAAGCTGTTGGAAGTTATTCTATTGAAAGAATAAAAAATCCAATTACCGGTGAGATTGTTTTAGATGCAAACGAGGAAATCTCAGAAGCTAAAATAGAATTATTAGAGAAAATTGGTATTGAAAAACTTGTGATTAGGTCTGTTTTAACATGTGAAGCTGAACATGGTGTTTGTCAAAAATGTTATGGTAGAGACTTCTCAAAGAACAAACCTGTTAACATTGGCGAGGCTGTAGGAATAATTGCTGCTCAGTCCATAGGTCAACCAGGTACTCAATTGACCATGAGAACTTTTCATATTGGTGGAGTTGCTCAAGCTGGTAGTGAAGATGATAAAATATCTTTAAAGAATGCTTTTATACTTAATAGCATAGAAGGTTTTAATGTTAAGGTTGATAATGGAGTTCTTTTCACAAGAAAAGGAACTTTAAAAATAATTAATGTTTTTTATGAGGAAGAAATTAAGAATATAAAAGAGATTAAAGTTTTAGATTCTCAAAGAGTAATCAAAGGAATTCCTTTGTTTGTTGATAAAGAGGGCATAGAGATTCTCTCTTCTTATATTGGTTATGTTAAATTAAGAGACAATAAATTTTTCATAGTATCAGAAGAGCAAGAAGTTTCCTTGAAAGCGGGTACAAAGCTTGAAATAGGGGTTGGTGATTATGTTGAATCGGGCAAAGTTATTGGTACATTTGATCCATTTGCAGAGCCTATTATTGCAGAGGTTAATGGTAAAATTAAATTTAAGGACATTATTTTAGGAACTACTCTTAAAGAGGAGATAAATACTGAAACAGGCAATGTTGAGAAAAGAATTACAGACAATGTTTTTGAGTCTCTTGATCCTAGAATTTTTATCATTGATAACAGTGGTATGGAGGTTGCATCTTATGTATTACCAGGTGATGCTTATCTTCAAGTTGAAGATGGTCAAAATATTAATATAGGTGATGTTATTGCGAAACTTTCTAAAGGCTCTGAAAAAACTCAAGATATTACAGGGGGATTGCCCCGTGTTAATGATCTTTTCGAAACAAGAATTCCTAAGAATTTAACTGAAATGGCCAAAGTAAGTGGGATTGTGCAGTTTAAAGCAATTCAAAAAGGTAAAAGACTTATTAATATTTTAGATGAGTATGGGATTGAACATAAGCATTATATTCCAGCCGGCAAGCATCTTTTGGTTAGAGATGGAGATGTTGTTAAGGCAGGGGATATGCTTTGTGATGGAAGAATTAATCCCCATGATGTGCTTGAAATTTTAGGTGGGATTAGCTTGCAAGAGTTTTTGTTGGCAGAAATTCAGGATGTTTATCGAAAACAGGGTGTTAGTATTAATGACAAACATATTGGTGTGATAATTAAACAAATGATGAAAAAAGTGAAGATTGTATCAGTTGGTGATACTAATTTTGTTTATGGTCAAAAGGTAGATAAGCACACTTTTTATGAGCAAAATAGAAAAGTAATAGAACAAGGCGGTGAGCCAGCAATAGCAAGTCCCATTCTTATAGGAGTAACTAAGACTTCTCTTAATATAGATTCTTTTATTTCCGCAGCGTCTTTCCAGGAAACAACCAAAGTATTAACAGATGCTTCTATTGCTGGAAAAATAGATGATCTTAGGGGATTGAAAGAAAATGTTGTAATTGGGCATTTAATTCCTACTGGAACTGGTATGGGGCTTTATAAAAAAATTAAAGTTACTGAAAATATCGATTCTAAAGTTTAACTTGAAAATAAGTTATATATTTGCTAACATTTTATTAATAATTTCAAGAAAAGGAGAGCGTTGATAAATGCCTACAATTAATCAGTTAATTAGAAAGCCTAGAAAAAGTCAAACGGAGAAGACCGCATCTCCTGCGCTTCAAAATTGTCCCCAAAGGAGAGGAATTTGTACACGTGTAATGACCGTAACTCCCAAAAAGCCCAATTCAGCTTTAAGAAAAGTAGCACGTGTTAGACTTTCAAATGGATTTGAAGTAACAGCATATATTCCAGGAATTGGCCATAATTTACAAGAACATTCTGTAGTTCTGATTAGAGGTGGTCGAGTTAAAGATTTGCCTGGAGTAAGGTATCATATTGTTCGAGGAGCTAAGGATACTCTTGGCGTTAACAATAGGAAAAAGGGTAGATCTAAGTATGGAACAAAAAAACCTAAAGCTTAATTAAAAGGTGGATTAATATTAAATATGTCAAGAAAAAATAAAAAAATAAAAAAGAAAATTTTTATTGATACCAAATATAATTCTAGAATTGTTGCGAAGTTTGCAAACAGAATGATGTATGATGGAAAAAAATCAATAAGCGAGAGTATACTTTATAGTTCTATTGATTTGCTTGCTGATAAGCTTGAAGATAGTGATAAGATGGCTGTTTTTTATAAAGCTTTAGATAATATTAAGCCGTTGGTAGAAGTAAGAAGTAGGCGAGTAGGTGGTGCTACATATCAAGTTCCTGTCGAAGTTAGAGAAGAGAGAAGAGAGGCTTTGGCTATGAAATGGATCATTTTTGCTGCTAGAAAGTCTAGTGGTAAGTCTATGAAAGAAAAGTTGTCAAACGAACTTTTAAATGCATATAATTCTACTGGCGCTGCTTTTAAGAAGAAAGAAGATACTCATAGAATGGCTGAAGCAAATAAAGCTTTTACTCATTATAGATGGTAAAAAGACACCTTTTTTAAGGTGTCTTTTTTTGTTTATATGTTTTGTTATTATTAAGGCTATTTTTTTGTATTAATTTTATTAAAAGTAAGGAGGATATTTTTGTGTTAAAAAAAATTTATTATTTTTTAATTTGTTTGTTTGTTTTTGCTTGTTCTGGTTTGGATGATGGTAAGTTAAAGTCGAAAACAGTTTCGCTTATAGTTGATGGTGCTTTTGATGATAAGGGATTTAATGAAAGTTCTTCTAATGCAATAAGAAAATTAAAGGCAGATTTTAATATAAATATAATTGAAAAATCATCTACAAGTAATTCTCAATTGGGAGATATTGCAAGCTTAGAGGATAGTAATTCAAATTTGATTTGGGGAGTTGGATTTAGATTGTCAGATGTTCTTTTACAAAGAGCTAGTGAGAATGCTTCTGTTAATTATGCAATCATAGAAGGGGTTTATGATGAAATTCAAATACCCAAAAATCTTCTTAACATTAGTTTTAGATCCGAAGAGGTGGCTTTTTTAGCAGGATATTTTGCTTCAAAAGCTTCTAAAACCGGCAAAATTGGATTTATTGGAGGAGTGAGAGGAAAGGTTTTAGAATCTTTTATGTACGGATATGAAGCTGGCGCTAAGTATGCAAATTCCAATGTTGAAGTGGTCTCTCAATATGTTGGTACATTTGGGGACTTTGGACTTGGTCGCTCAACAGGATCTAATATGTATCGAGATGGGGTTGATATTATATTTGCAGCCGCAGGACTTTCTGGCATAGGAGTAATTGAGGCCGCAAAAGAATTAGGGCCTGATCATTATATTATTGGAGTTGACCAAGATCAATCATATCTTGCTCCTAGTAACGTTCTTATTTCTGCTGTAAAGAAAGTTGATTCATTGATGTATAGTTTAACAAAAAATTATTTAGAAACTGAAGTTTTGGATGGGGGTAAGACTATATTATTTGGGCTTAAAGAAGATGGGCTTGGCTTGGTGTTAAATGAAAACTTAAAATCACATTATACTTATTCTAATATTTACAACAAATCATTAGAAATTGGACAAAGTATAATCAATGGTATAATAAAAGTTCCTTATGATAAGGTATCTTATGATAACTTTGTTTCGCAAATAACAAATTAACTTGATTTGCATAGCTTTGGCTTTTAAAAAATGTTTTTTACTTTTTTAAAGAGATTTTAGAGAGTCTTTTAATTGTTGCAATTTTAATTTAGATTAATCTTGAAAAACGATCTAAATTTAGATATTATGGTGATGTAAGAAGAATAATTTTTCTTACCACCATGTTTTTATTAATGCTAAAAGTGTTTTTTATTTTTAAAAAGGTTTATTGAGATGTTTATTTTATAAATAAAGAATACTGTTTTTAGTAAAATAAATTTAATATTTTAATTTTAAAAAATTCTAAATTTTTTAAAAAAATTGTAAGGAGAGGATCAATTTTGTTTAAAAGGCTTATTTTTTTTATTGCTTTATCTTTATTAGTATTATCTTGTTTTAAATCTAATAGAAACTCTATTAAATCTGACAAAGTTGTTGTAGGTGTTTTGGCTAATGGCAGTTTTTATGATAAAGGTTATAATCAAAGTATTCATGATGGTGTTGTAAAACTTAAGGATAATTTTGGAGTAAAGCTTGTAACAAAATCTTTAAGGCCTTATCCTATTGAGGGTAAAAGACTTCTTACTGCTAATGAGGCAATGATAGAGGATGCTTATGAGGTTCAAAAAAACCCTTTAAATCTTTTTTGGTTGGCCGGATACGAATTTTCCAGTTTGTCGGTTAAGCTTTCGTATGAGCGCCCGGACATTTTTTATGGGATTATAGATGTTTTTGATTATGGTGATATTCAAGTTCCTAATAATTCTTTGGCTATTAAGTTTAGAAATGAAGAAGCTGCGTTTTTGGCTGGATATATTGCTGCTAAAATGTGTAGAAAGAAAAAGATTGGATTTTTAACAGGCCCCAAAAGTGAGCATTTAAATGATTTTAAGTTTGGTTTTAAGGCTGGAATTTTTTATGCTAATCGCAAATTAAGATTGGTTACAAAAAAAGCACCCTCTCTTTTTGATAAAGATAAAGGTAAAGCAATGGCTCAGTTCATGTATAAAGAGGATAAAGTAGGTGTTATTTTTCCAATAGCTGGTATAACTGGTCTTGGAGTTTATGACGCTGCTAAGGAACTTGGCCCTAAGTATTATGTTATTGGCTTAAATCAAGATCAATCATATATTGCGCCTCAAAATGTTATTACTTCAATACTTAGGGATGTTGGCAAGGTTATTTATTCTGTTTCATCAGATTATATTAAAAATGGAGTTTTTAAAGGTGGAGTTATTGTTGATCGAGGGTTAAAAGAAGGAGCAATAGAAATTGTTAAGGATCCTGATGTTTTAAATAATAGGTTAGTTGATGAAGTTATTAGTCTAGAAAATAAAATAATAAGTGGAGAAATTATTGTCCCTGATAGTGAATATGCATTTGATTTATTTAAATCAAAGTTATAAACTCTTAGATATGGTTGTATTTGAAAAGGGGAATGTTTTATGAGTAAATTATTATTATTGATTTTTTTTGAGAGTATTATTTTTTTATCTTGTAGTGGGAAGGGTAGTCTTGAGAGTGGAATTTCTAAGGTATCTTTAATAATTGATGGAAATTTTGATGATAAGTCTTTCAATGAGAGCGCGTTAAATGGTGCAAAAAAGGTTAAAGAGGAATTTAACATTGATCTTCTTTTAAAAGAATCTTCAATAAATTCTTATCTATCTGATCTTGAGGGTCTTAAAGATGCGGGTTCCAATTTAATTTGGCTTATTGGGTATAGATTTAGCGATGTGGCCAAAGTTGTATCTTTGCAAAATTCCGAGGTTAAATATGCAATTATTGACCCTGTTTATTCTAACGAGCCTATTCCTTCAAATTTAGTAGGCATGACTTTTAGATCTCAAGAAGGCGCATTTTTGACAGGTTATATTGCTGCAAAAGTTTCTAAAACAGGCAAAATTGGATTTTTAGGGGGAATAGAAGGTGAAATAGTAGATGCTTTCAGATATGGGTATGAGGCCGGCGCTAAGTATGCCAACAAAGATATAAAGATTTTTGCTCAATATATTGGTAGTTTTGTTGACATTGAAGCTGGTAGAAGCATTGCAACTAAAATGTATTCTGATGAGATAGATATTATTCATCATGCTGCAGGCCTTGGAGGACTTGGGGCTATTGAGATTGCAAAAGAACTTGGTTCTGGGCATTATATTATTGGAGTTGATGAGGATCAATCATATCTTGCTCCTAATAATGTTATTACATCTGCAACTAAAGATGTTGGTAGATCTTTAAATATTTTTACATCCAATTATTTAAAAACTAATACTTTCGAAGGTGGAAAATTAATAAATTATGGCCTTAAAGAAGGAGTTGTAGGATTTGTAAGAAATCCCAAGATGATTCCTTTTGAACTTGAGAAAGAAATTGATATCCTTTCTAGCAAAATAATCAATAAAGAAATTATTGTTCCTTATAATAAAGAAAGTTATGAAAAATTTCTTGAAGAATTTATTTAAATAAATAATTAATGTATATGTTTTATTTTTAAGCATAAAAAACACATTGGTTTTGTTTAAATGATGTTAATGGAGAAGTGTTTTATATGAGGATTGCTATTTTTATATTAGGCATTTTGTTGATTTCTTGCTTGAATAGGAATGGAATAGAATCTGGTTTGAATAAAATTAATATATCTATGTTGGTAGATGGCGTTCTTGATGACCAATCGTTTAATTCTAGTGCTAATAAGGCTTTATTGCGTTTGAAAAAAGATTTTCCAGAAAGTATTGAAAAAGTTTTTTCTAGTGCTGCTTCTGGAGTTTATTCTAGTTATGTTTCAGATCTTGATAATTTTAAAATGAATGGTTCAGACTTGATTTGGCTTGTAGGATATATGCTTACAGACGTTTCTTTATCGGCTTCATTAGAGAATCCAACAATTAGTTATGGAATAATAGATCCTATTTATGGCGATGATGTTCAGATTCCTAAAAATTTGATTGGTGTTGTTTTTAGAATAGAGCAAGGCGCTTTTTTAGCTGGCTATATTGCAGCTAAAAAAAGCGTTTCTGGCAAAATAGGTTTTATAGGGGGAGTGAAGGGGGATGTAATAGATGCATTTCGTTATGGCTATGAAGCTGGTGCAAAGTATGCTAATAAAAACATAGAGATTCTAAGTGAATACTCCAATTCTTTTTCTGATGTTAATATTGGTAGAGCTGTGGCTAATAAAATGTATTCTAAAGGGATAGATATAATTCATTTTGCAGCTGGTTTGGCAGGAGTTGGTGTTATTGAGGCGGCAAAAGAACTTGGTGATGGTTACTATGTTATTGGAGCTGATCAAGATCAGTCTCATCTTGCTCCTAAAAATTTTATTACTTCTGTTATAAAAAACATTGGCGATGCATTGTATTTGCTTACTAGTGAATATATTAAAAATAATAATACTTGGGAAGGTGGAAAAATTTTTCAAATGGGATTAAGAGATGGTGTTGTTGGTTTATCTAATGCTAATCAATTTGAATACATAAAAGTCCTTGAAAGCAAAATAATTAATAAAGAGATTATTGTTCCTTACAATCAAGAAGGATATGAAATTTTTATAAAACAAATATTAAAATTATAAATTTTTCAAATAAAAAGATTTTAATTTTCTAGTTTTTAATTTTTTAATTATGTTATATTTATTGTGTTATAATAAATATAAGTGTATTTCTATTGTTTTAGAGGATTTAGCATTGAATAAAAAAATGTTTCCCAAAATTTACTATTATGATCAAGACTTTATTGATATTTATAATAAAAGTTTATCATGGATTCAAGACAAGGTTATTTTACAAAAAGTTGCTGATAAGGGTAAAAAAGATAAAAATTATTATTCAGAGAATTGTAATTATATAGATCAGATGCAAGCTTGTATGTCAAGCTTTTTTCTTGTTTATAGTAATGGGGAATATTCATCTACATCTACAATTGATAAATTTTATCAATTGCAAGAAGAATCTGGTGCAATAAGAGCTAGATATGACAATAACAATGCTATTGTTGAACTTGATGATAATGAAGAAAATATTGGATTTCCTATTTTTGCATGGGCTGAATATAATTTATATCATAAAACAGGAAATAAAAAGAGAATTTCTGAAGTTTTACCAATTCTTGACAAGTATTATAAATGGATAGAGAGCAAATTTTTAAAGGAAAATGGTCTTTATTCAATTGATGTAAATAAAATTTTTTATAAAAACTCCCCAAGAGTAGATGTGCACTATCCTGTAGATTTTAATTCGCTACAAGTTCATAGTGCATATTGTATTTCTAAATTAGCAGACATTTTAAATGATAAAAATTTATCACTTGAATACAAAAAACGATTTTTTTCTCTTAAGGTCAAAATTAATTCTTTAATGTGGAGCGAAAAAGATGGATTCTATTATGATCTTGACATTAATGAAAATATTCTTGAAATTAAGACAATAGTAGGGTTTTTCCCAATGCTTTCTGAGATTCCCAGTGAGGACAGAATAGAAAGAATGATTTTTTATTTAAAAAGTACTAAGCATTTTGGGACTCCAAATCCTTTTCCAACGCTTTCTGTTAGTGAGCCGGGCTTTAGTGAGGATGGCAATGGATATTATGGCTCAGTTTATACTTATATGAATTTTTTTGTGATTAAAGGTCTTGAATACTGTGGTCGCGCAAATATTGCAAGAGAATTTACTATAAGACATTTATATTATATATTAGACACTTTAATGCCTTTTAATAAAATTAAAGGGCATATTTGGGAAGCTTATAAGCCTATGCAAGAAGGGCCTGCATACTTTGATTCTAATAAAAAAACTTATACTGAGAAAGATCTTATTTGTTATCTTGCTCTTTTTAGTATTAGTTTGATGATAGAAAATATTATTGGACTTACAATTAGTTTGCCTGATAAAACTGTATATTGGAACATACCCACTCTTGAGATTATGGGGATAGAAAGCTTATCTCTTAAGAAAAATCAAACTACAATAATTTGTAATAAAGGGAAAAGAGGTTGGGAAATAAAAATGGAATCTGAAAAACTTTATTATTTTACAATAAATATATTAAATAAAAAAGAAAAAACCCTTCCTATTCCTTCAGGAAGATGTTCTATGTTGTTGGATAAGCTTTGATGAATTGAATTCATTAAATGTCTTGTAAAATTTAAATTTTTGGAGGCCTTTTAATGATAGATATTGATGAATTGAGAATTTTTCTTAAAGAGAAGAGTTATTCTAAAATTAAAGAAAAATTTTTAAAGCACGATTCTTTTGATATTGCTGAGGCTCTTAAAAGACTTAATGGATCTGAATTGATTTTACTCTACAGATTTTTGCCCAAAAAAATAGCAGTTGAGACTTTTTCTAATTTTGACCAATCTACAAAAAACAAATTAGCAAATTCTTTTACAAATAAAGAAATAAGTGAAATGATTGATGAGCTTAATCTTGATGATGTTATTGATCTTTTAGAAGAGGTTCCTGCAAATGTTGTTCAGAGATTTTTAGCAAGCTCTACAGAAGAGAATAGAGAAATTATTAATAAATTTCTCTCTTACAGTGATGATTCTGCAGGTTCTATTGTAACAATTGAGTATGTTGAGCTTAAAGAAGATTTTACTGTTGGTCAAGCTCTTGACTACATTAGAAGGGTAGCTAAAACTAAAGAAGATATTTACACCTATTATATTACAGATGATGAAAAGCATTTAAAAGGAGTTATGAAAATTGAGGATTTAATATTAGCTAAAGATGATGTCATTCTCTCGTCAATAATGAGAAGTAGTGGGTTTTATATTGTGGGGGTCAATGATGAGAAAGAGGATGTTGCACTTCTTTTCCAAAAGTATGATATTACCAGTGTTCCTGTTGTTGATAATGAAGGAAGAATGATAGGGGTTATTATTATTGATGATATTTTGGAAGTTATTCAATCTGTAAATACTGAAGATTTTCAAATGATTGCGGCTGTTAAACCCTTAGATACATCTTACCTTGATACTTCTATTTTGGTTATGACAAAAAATAGGATAATTTGGCTTTTAGTTCTTATGGTATCTTCTACTTTTACAGCAACAATCATTTCAAATTATCAAAATTTAATGTTGTCTTTAGTGGTTTTGGCTAGTTTTATTCCCCTTTTAATGGATACTTCAGGCAATGCTGGTTCTCAGGCATCTGCATTAATAATTCGTGAGCTTGCTCTTGGTACTGTTAAAGTAAAAGATTTTTTTAAAGTTTTTTTAAAGGAAATATGTGTTAGTATTCTAGTGGGAGCAATTCTTGCTAGTGTTAATTTTTTAAGAATTGTATTTTTTGTAGCTCCGCAACATTCTGACAAGCTGAAAATAGCTTTTGTAGTTTCATCTTGCTTGATGGTAAGTTTGACAGTAGCAAAGATATTGGGAGGTCTTTTGCCCATTGTTGCTAAAATTTTCAAGTTGGATCCAGCACTTATGGCAGGTCCTTTAATCACTACTATTGCAGATACTATTACTTTGATAGCATATTTTAATATAGCAAAATGGGTTTTGGTTAGTTATGCTGTTTGAATTTCATTTAAATATGTTAATTGTTATTTTTTATAATAGGGTATTTTAATGTATGATTGCATTTTTTGTAAAATAGTAAACAAAGAGCTTCCTAGTTATAAAGTTTATGAGGACGATTTAGTTTTAGCATTTTTGGACATTAATCCTTTAACTGTTGGACATACTCTTGTTATTCCTAAAGAACATAGTGAGAATTTGTTGAATATGGATGATAAGTTTAACGAAAGAGTTTTAAAAGTATGTAAAAAAATTTCGAATGCTTTAAAGAGAATAAATTCAAACATTTATGGCGGAATAAATATTTATTCTGCTTTGGGGGCTGGTGCAGGTCAAGAGATTTTTCATACGCATTTTCATGTAATTCCAAGATTTAAAAATGATGGTTTTGGTTTTAAGAGAGGCAATAAACTTAATCTTGAAGTTGAAAAATTTAAAGAGCTTTCTATGCAAATAAGTATGAATATTTAATTTTCTTTTGCCAAAAAGGATTCTTTATGAGAAGAAGCGTTTTTCTCTTTTTTATTTTTATGTTTAATACATTAAGAATTTATTCAGGAATTCCTGGTTATCTTAATGTATACAATGGGATTGGGGTTGGTGTTGATAATTTTACTCAAGATTTATTCTTCTATGAAAGACTTAAGTATCAATTTTTCAGTGGACTTGGTGTTAATGTTTCTCAAAATTTTGCAGTTGGTGGAGAATTTAATTTAGATATTAAGTTTTTGCCAATTCATACTCCTTACACTAAAGAGATTATTTCTATGTTGGATGATCAAGCATATTTGAAGCGTTCTTTCAATTATTTCATAATAAAAGATTTTTCAGTTTCAATGAGAGTATATGGCAATTATTTCTTTTTGCCTTATACCCCAATGTTTAGTTTAATCTTTTTTACAGGTTTAAAACTTTCATATATTGGTTCAAAAATTTATTTTAAAGATTCATGTGATTGGGTCTTTCTTGATAATGTTTTTTTGGGAATAGATATTGGAGCTAGGATTAATATAGATTTCATTTTTTTGGAATATACAGTTACTCCAATTTTTTATAACAAACTTTTACTTTTAAATCAAATGCACAAAATAACTTTAGGTTTTATTTTTCAGTTTGACTTAGCAACAAAAAATGAAAACGAGATACTCACTATTTTGTAAATTTTATGATTTAGGGATATTTTAAATTTTCTTCTTTGATATTGTTTAATATTTGTAGGTATTTAGAAGATTCATATTTAGCCATATCAAGGTTATGCTCTTTGTAATTTCCGCATTCTTTATGGCTTGCACCTGGGATAGGTTCTGAAAAATTTACAATTTCTGAAAAAAGCCATGATATTAAATCAACAAGGTCTTTACTTTCATAGTTTCCAAAAATTATTAGATAAAAACCAGTTCTGCATCCCATGGGCCCAAAATATACTATTTTTTCGGCCCAAACCTCATTATTTCTAAGCAAAGTAGCTCCTATATGCTCTATTGTGTGTATTGCTGCGTTTTCAATTATTGGTTCGATGTTGGGAGCTTTGAGTCTAATATCTATTGTAGTAAATATTACATTTTCAAAATTATCCTTTCTTGATACATATATACCAGGGTTTAATTTTGTATGATCTATTGTAAAACTTGTTATTTTTTTCATTTTTTTAGCACCGTTTGTATTTCTTTTACAAAATCTAATTTTTCCCATTCAAATTCATTTTTTCCAAAATGACCATAAGTACAAGTTTTAAGATATATGGGTTGTTTTAGTTTTAATTTTTCAATTATACCGTTGGGAGTTAAATCGAAGTTATTGACAATGAAATTTAATATTTTGTTTGCATATTTGGGATCATTTATTCCTGCAGTTATTTGAATAGATATTGGGTTTTCAATTCCAATTGCATATGCAAGCTGTAGTTCAAATTCTTTAGAAATACCAGCTGCTACCATATTTTTTGCGATATATCTTGCCATGTAGGCAGCTGATCTATCTACTTTTGTGGCATCTTTTCCGCTGTATGCTCCTCCTCCATGTCTTGCAAATCCTCCGTAGCTATCGGCAATAATTTTTCTTCCTGTAAGACCTGTGTCTCCGGTAGGCCCCCCAATTACAAAATTTCCAGAAGGATTAATACAATAAGTAGTATCTTCGTCAAGTATTGATTTGTCTTGAATGGTGGGCTTAACAATTTCTTCAATTATTGTTTGTTGTATTAATTTTTGGGAGATATTTGGATGGTGTTGGTGAGAGACTGTAATATTTTTTATTTTTACAGGCTTTCTGTTTTTATCATATTCTATAGTAACTTGAGATTTTGAATCGGGTCTTAGCCATGCTATTGCTCCTGATTTTCTAAGATTGCTAGCTTTTTTTAGAATTGAATTGGCAAGTTCATAAGGAGCGGGTAAAAAATTTTTTGTTTCATCGCAAGCATATCCAAATATTATTCCTTGATCACCTGCTCCAAGGGCATTAGATCCTTTTTTTTCAATTGCACTTATAATGTCGCGTGATTGATTGCCAATGGCGTCTATTACTGTTATTGTTTTGTAATCAAGTCCATAATCAATATTTGTATAGCCTATATCTTTAATTATTGTTTTAGTAATTTCTTTTATATCTATGTTTTTTTTAGCAGGACTGTTTATTTCTCCTGCTATTACTACTAAATTTTGTGCAATTATGACTTCGCAAGCTACTTTTGCATTTTTATCTACTTTTAGCATTTCATCAAGGATCGCATCAGAGATTTGATCTGCAATTTTATCTGGATGTCCTTCAGATACAGCCTCAGAAGTTAAAGTTTGGTTAGCTGCTATTATTTTATTCATATTAGCCTAATAAGTTCCTTTGTCATTTTGCTTGAATTTATTGATGATATTTTTAAAAATTTATTAAAGTCTATATGGTTGTCTTTATTGTTTGGTAAATCAGAAATTGAGCGAATTATTATGAATGGTATTTTAAATATGTGTGCTACGTGAGCTATTGCAGCCCCTTCCATATCTACAGCTAAAGCATCTTTGAAATTTTTTTTAATTGTTTCAAGATTTTTTTCATTGTCAACAAATTGATCCCCTGTTAGTATTAAGCCAATATGGATATCAATGTTTAAAAGCTTGTTTTCAATAATATGTACTACTTTTTTTAATAGTTCTTCATCTGTTTTAAACTTTTGTGGCAAATGAGGGACTTGTCCTATTTTGTGTCCAAACTTGGTTAAGTCAAAGTCATAGTAAGCTGTTTCTGAGGATACTATGATATCTGATATTTTAAGGTTAGAGTTTTCTTTTATCCCCCCAGAACTTCCAGAATTTATTATATGAGTGACTTTATATTTAGATATAATTTGATTGCTCCAAGTTGCTGCATTAACTTTTCCAATTCCTGTAGTTAAAGAGATTACATCTTTTCCTAAAATTTTTCCTTTATAAATTTTTTTATTTTCTGAGTAGTCGTTTAATACAACTTCTTCTTTGTCATCAATTATTTTGTTTATTTCTTCTGATTCTTCTTGCATAGCTGATATGATTAAAATCATGCTTTTTTCTCCTTTTTGAGTGTCTTATATAATATCTGTTAAAGAATATTTATTTTTAATTAGTTCTATTTCATCTTGATTTAGTATTTTTTTTATTCCTGTGTTTGTGTTTGGTATAGACTGAACGCTAGGCTCATTTTTGTCTATAACTTGTTCATTTTTTATTATGTAGCTTATATATGGGAGATTGGGATTAGAATCATTTATATCTACTATTTTGGCTATAGAATTGTCATTAAGTTTTACAATAAAGTCTAAAGGGCAAGAAGATATTGCATTGATTATTAACTTTAAAACCCTTTTGTCAAATTTTTTGTCAGCATCTTTAATTAATTCAATAATAGATGCTCCAGAATTAAAAGATTTTTTGTATGCTTTATCTAAAATGATAGCAGAATAGGCGCTAGCAGCGCCTATTATATTTGATTCTATGCTAATTTTTTCACTTGTTAGTCCTTTTGGGTACCCCGTGCCGTCTAGATTTTCTTTATGTGTTAAAAGTGTTAAACATATTGATTGTGATAAATTACTTGTTGAAGCTACTTTATAGCTGATTATGGGATATTTTTTTATTATTTCTAGTTCTTTTTCAGTTAATGCTTCTTTTTTTTCGCTAATTTTTGGTGGGATAAAGAGAAATCCTATTTTATGTAAAAGGGCAATACTGCAAAGTTCTACTGTTTTGTAGTTATTTAGTCCCATTTCATTACCAAGAGCTACTGTTAAGATAGCTGTATTTACGGAATGAATAATGTGATAGTTTGCAGAAAGCTTAGGAATTCTAAAATATTTGATAAAAATTTTTTTTTGTTTCTTATAAAAGTCTATTACTTTTTTTACAGTAGGCATGATATCTTGGTAATAAATTTTTTTATTTCTTTTGCAATTTTCATAAATTTCTTCTAAATTGCTTATTATTACATGATAACTAGAAATAGCCTCTTCATTGAATTCTTTGTGTATTTCTTCATATTCTTTTTTAACAGAATCGTCACTGAAAAAATTTTTTCTCTCTTTAATGTATGACTTTAAGTTCCATTTTTTAATAAGCTCAATGTTTTTATCGTCAATTAATGCATTCTCAGGCCAAACTAAGAATTCTTTGTCTATTAAATATGATGAATTTTTTATATTTTTGATAATGCCTTCAAAATTTTGCATTTATTTCCTTGAAATCAAGCTCTATTAACCATGTATATCATATTATTTATTAATTGTCTATCTATTAGTATAATGT
Source organism: [Borrelia] lusitaniae (assembly GCF_030440365.1). Taxonomy (GTDB): domain Bacteria; phylum Spirochaetota; class Spirochaetia; order Borreliales; family Borreliaceae; genus Borreliella; species Borreliella lusitaniae. The sequence continues at coordinate 384,559 of NZ_CP124050.1, read as the reverse complement.
ATTTATTATATATATCTCAATTTTTGAATTTCGATTTTTTTGAAGAGATTTTTATGGTAGAAAAAATACGCTTAGGCTTTAATATTATATTTCTTGGATTATTTGTTTATTTTCTAACGATTTTAAGATTTCAAATGCAATTAAGCTTCATTTTATTTAATTCTCAATTTATTGCAATTTATTTTTTACTAGTGATTATTTTTAATATTATTTATTCCCAATATTTTTATTCAAGATTGTATTTTATTTTAAATGGAATGGAAGATACATTTACTTTTTTAAAACTTAAAATGGTTCGCAAAAAGCTTAAAAGTGTTTTTGAAATATCTATTCTTCTTAGGTTTATTTTAATAAAACAAGATAAAAAAAGCCTTGATGAGCTTTATTTATATTTAAAAGACAATAGATTAAGACATAAGACAATAGTAGAGCTTTATTCTGTTCTTATTAGTTTTAGAGAGAAAGAAAAGGCTTTTAGTTTAATTTTAAATTACAAGTACAGTAGAAACAAGTGGGTGAAATATTGTGAAGCTTTGAGCATGTTGTCATTTGAAGAGTATTTAAGGCTACAAGAGATAGTAAATTTTTTAGATAAGTTTTTTTTAAAAAATGATATTTTTACTATTTATTTTTATTATTTATTGCAAAAATCGAAAATATCTTTTGATTTACTTGAAAGCAGAAGAATTGAGATTAGAAATCGATATTATAAATTTAAAAATAGGATAGATTCTAAGCATACAAAGCTACTTAGTTCAAATTTATTTTTTGTTGTTTTTTATTATATTTATGATTTTTCTAAAAAAGATGTTTTTTATTGAAGGAGTTTTGATTTGAGTATAAGAGTTCGTTATGCGCCTTCTCCAACAGGTTTGCAACATATTGGTGGGATTAGAACAGCTTTGTTTAATTATTTTTTTGCAAAGTCTTGTGGGGGTAAATTTTTACTTAGAATTGAGGATACAGATCAGAACAGATATTGTCCAGAAGCTGAAAATGATCTTTATTCAAGTCTTAAATGGCTTGGCATTTCTTTTGATGAAGGTCCTATTGTAGGAGGTGATTATGCACCTTATGTTCAGTCTCAAAGAAGTGCAATATATAAGAAATATGCTAAATATTTAATTGAATCTGGGCATGCTTATTATTGTTATTGTAGTCCTGAAAGGTTGGAAAGAATTAAAAAAATTCAAAATATTAATAAGATGCCGCCCGGATATGATAGACATTGTAGGAATTTAAGTGATGACGAAGTTAATAATGCGCTAATTAAAAAAATCAATCCTGTTGTCAGATTTAAAATTCCTTTAAAAGGAGAGACTAGTTTTGATGATATTTTGCTTGGAAAGATTACATGGTCAAACAAAGACATTAGTCCTGATCCTATAATCCTTAAGTCAGATGGACTTCCGACTTATCATCTTGCGAATGTTGTTGATGATTATTTAATGAAAATTACCCATGTATTAAGGTCTCAAGAATGGGTTTCTTCAGGTCCATTGCACATGCTTCTTTATAAGGCTTTTAAATGGAATCCACCTATTTATTGTCATCTTCCAATGGTTATGGGAAATGATGGTCAAAAATTAAGCAAAAGACATGGATCAACAGCTTTAAGGCAGTTTATTGAAGATGGGTATCTTCCAGAAGCTATTATTAATTACGTTGCTTTACTTGGTTGGTCTTATGATGATAAGAGAGAATTTTTTTCAAAAAATGACCTTGAGAAATTTTTTTCAATTGAGAAAATCAATAAATCTTCTGCAATTTTTGATTATCATAAGTTAGATTTTTTCAATAGCTACTATATTAGAGAAAAAAAAGATGAAGATTTATTCAATCTTTTGCTCCCTTTTTTCCAAAAAAAGGGGTACGTTTCTAAGCTTAATACCTTAGAAGAGAGTCAAAAATTAAAATTATTAGTTCCTCTTGTAAAGAGTAGAATTAAAAAACTAAGTGATGCTTTAAATATGACCAAATTTTTTTATGAGGACATTAAATCTTGGAATTTAGATGAGTTTTTAAGTAGAAAAAAAACAGCCAAAGAGGTTTGGTCTATTTTAGAATTAATAAAGCCTATTTTAGAAGGATTTGAAAAAAGATCATCACAAGAAAATGATAAAATTTTTTATGATTTTGCTGAGAACAATGGTTTTAAACTGGGAGAAATTCTTCTTCCTATTAGAATTGCAGCGCTTGGAAGCAAAGTATCTCCTCCGCTTTTTGATTCTTTAAAATTGATAGGCAAGTCTAAAGTTTTTGAAAGAATAAAATTGGCACAGGAATTTTTAAGAATAAATGAATAACTATTAAGGATATTTTTATGGTTAGAATGGAAGATATTATTTCTCTTGCAAAAAGAAAAGGGTTTGTATTTCAGTCCTCAGAGGTTTATGGAGGTCTTTCTGGAGCTTGGGATTACGGTCCTTTGGGGGTTGAGCTTAAAAAAAATATAAAAAGCGAGTGGTGGAAGAGCATGGTGTACTTGCATGAAAATATTGTAGGTTTAGATAGTGCTATTTTTATGCGACCTGAAATTTGGAAAGCATCTGGTCATATTGATGGTTTTTCAGATTCTATGGTTGATTGTAAAGATTGTAAAAGCAGGTTTAGAGCGGATTTTATTGATTTGTCAAAAAATTGTCCAAATTGCAAAGTTGGGAATAATTTTACTTCTCCAAGAAGCTTTAATTTAATGTTTAAGACTCATATTGGAGTAGTAGAGGATAGTTTTAGCGAGATTTATTTAAGACCCGAGACAGCACAAGGAATTTTTGTTAATTTTAGGAATGTTTTGGATTCATCAAGGCTTAAGATTCCTTTTGGAATTGCCCAGGTAGGTAAAGCATTTAGAAATGAGATAGTTACTAAAAATTTTATATTTAGAACTTGTGAGTTTGAGCAAATGGAAATGCAGTTTTTTGTTCACCCCAAGCAAATAGATGAATGGTTTTGTTATTGGCAGCAAAATAGAATGAATTTTTTTGTAGAAACTCTTAAAATTAGGCCTGATAGATTAAGATTTAAAGCTCATGATTCAACACAACTTGCTCATTATGCAAAATCCGCATTTGATATTGAGTATGAATTTCCTTTTGGATTTCAGGAAGTAGAAGGGATTCACAATAGGGGTGATTATGATTTAACTCAACACTCTAAATTTTCTAACAAGCCTAAAATATTTGAGTATCATGATTTGTTAACAAAAGAAAGATATGTGCCTTATGTTATTGAAACTTCTGCTGGACTTACAAGGTCTGTTTTAATGACTCTTTGTGATGCTTATTTTGAAGAGGAGCTCTCAGATGGAGATAAGCGCATTGTTTTGCGATTACACCCTAAATTGGCTCCTTACAAGATTGCTATATTTCCTCTTGTTAAAAAAGCTGAGCTTGTTGAGGTTGCTAGAAGAATTTATGTGGAGCTTTGTGATGATTTTCATATATTTTACGATGATAGTGGAACAATAGGCAAAAGGTATAGGCGTCAAGATGAAATAGGAACTCCTTATTGTGTAACAGTAGACTACAACACTCTTGAGGATAAAACAGTTACTGTTAGAGAAAGAAATAATATGACTCAGAAGAGAATTTTTATTAATGATTTATATTCATACATTAAAACAGAGATTTTAAATTACAAAGAGGATTTTAATAAATGAATCTTGCTTTAAATCTTTTAAATAAGCGCGGATTTTTAAAGCAATGTACATCTTTAAAAGTTTTAAGTGATTTGATGGATAGAGAAAAAATAGTTTTTTATGCAGGAGTTGATGCAACATCTAGTTCTCTTCATATTGGTCATTTGATTCCTTTTTTAGCGATGATGCATCTTAGTAAGCATGGTCATATGCCAATTGTTTTGATTGGAGATTCTACAACAAAAATAGGTGATCCTTCTGGAAGAAGTGAGATGAGAAAGATTTTATCTTCAAAAGAGATTAGCAATAATGCTTTGTCGATAAAAAATCAACTTCAAAAAATAACGAAGTTTAGTCCAAAATGTTTTATTCATAATTCAAATTGGTTAGACAATCTCAATTATATTGAATTTTTAAGAGATATTGGCATCCATTTTTCTGTTAATCGTATGTTAAGTTTTGAAACTTATAAAAGAAGGCTAGATTTTGGACTTTCATTTATTGAGTTTAATTATCAGCTTTTGCAGTCTTATGATTATTATATGCTTAATAAAATTAAAAATTGTCGACTTCAAATTGGTGGTGATGATCAATGGGCCAATATTATCTCTGGTGTTGATCTTATTAGAAGAAAAATTGGAGTAGAAGCTTTTGGGCTTACTTTTCCATTGATTACAAGAAGTGATGGGAAAAAGATGGGGAAATCAGAAAAAGGGGCTGTTTATCTTGATTCTAGTCTTTACAGTATTTATGATTTTTATCAATATTTTAGAAATACTTCAGATTCTGATGTGAAAACTTTTTTATACCTTTTTACTTTTTTAGAAGAAAATGAGATTGAATCAATTTCAAATTTTAAGGGAAATTCTTTAAATAAAGCCAAAGAGATTTTAGCTTTTGAGATAACTAAAACTGTTCATGGAGAAGCAGAAGCTTTAAAAGTTCAAGAGGCATCCTTTGCTGCATTTAAGGGGAGTGGAGATAGAAATAATATTCCATTTTTTAAATTTAGCTTTTCTAGCTTAAAAGAAGAGGTATTGCTGATTGATTTAATGTTAGATTCAAAAATTGTGCCTAGCAAGTCAGAAGGTAGAAGATTGATTAATTCTGGAGGGGTGTATATCAATGGTAAAAGGGTAGAAAATCAAAACCATTCTCTTACTAGAGAGGACTTTAATAATAATGAAATTGAATTAAGAGTGGGTAAAAAAAATTTTTTACGAATTGTTTTATAGTTGATTTTAGATGTATGACAGAAGAGCTTTAAATTGTTTGTTTTTTAACACGTTTTTGTTTTTCATGGAGTCTAAGCATCTTGTTTTTACAGAAGAGCATATTTTTTATGGGCTTATTAAAAGCGACAAAGTGAAAGAACTGCTTAATTTGTGCACAATTGACTTTTATAAGCTTAATAAACAGTTAGAAGAATTTTTCAGCAAGCTTCCACTAAGAGATGATTATATTCCAGATTATGTTTCTAGTATGGATTATTTGTATGACGATATAATCAGCGTTCTTTTTTTTTATAAAAAGCCTTATAAAATACAAGAAAAAGATTTATTGTGGGTGCTTGTCAAAAAAAGAAAAAATAGCATTTTAGATGCACTTCTTAACTCAGGTTTTAATTTGACTATTTTTGACAAACTTATTGAAGTTCATGATTATTTGGCCTTCAATACTAAATCTGATTCGGGTTATGATAGTGAATTAATTGGAGAATATATTCATAGTAATGCGCCAAAAAGTAAAGGAGGCTTTCATATTTTTAATGATAATCGTGATAAGTTGGATCACAATAATACTTTCTCAGAAAATAAAGACTCTATTGGTAATTTTTTAACAAATGTAATTGATGCTTTGGATTTAAAGCACAATCCTTTAATTGGTAGAAGGCAAGAATTATCTCGGTTAATACAGGTAATACTTAGAAAGCATAAAAGTAACCCTATTTTATTTGGAGAACCTGGTGTTGGAAAAACAATATTAATTCAAGGTCTTGCATATGAAATAAAACAAGAGAATGTTCCAAAAGATTTAATAGGGCATGAAATCTATTCTCTTGATATTGGCAGGCTTATTTCTGGTACTAAATATAGGGGAGATCTTGAAAGTAGAGTAAACAGAGTTTTAGATTTTTTAAATTCAAGAAAAAAAGTTATTCTTTTTATTGATGAGATCCACATGATAGTAGGGGCAGGAGCTACTTCATTTGGTAGTATGGATATTTCTAATTTATTAAAACCTATTCTTACTTTAGGAAAAATTAAATTTATTGGAGCTACTACGGAATATGAATATAGAAAATTTTTTTTAAAAGATAAGGCTTTAATGAGAAGGTTCCAAAGCATAGAGCTTAAAGAGCCCAATTTTGACGATACTTATAATATTTTACAGGAGATTAAAAAAGATTATGAGGAATATCATAATGTGGAATATTCAGAGGATGCAATAAAGGCTTGTATTGTCATGTCTCAAAAATATATTAAAGATAGATTTCTTCCAGACAAAGCTTTTGATATTTTAGATGAATTAGGTTCTAAGTTTAAGCTTGAAAACATAAAAAGGATCATAACAAAAGATGATGTTTGTGATCTGATTAAGTCTGTTGTTGGCTCTAATATTTTTAATTTTGAAGAATATGATAGTGAATTGCTAATTAATTTAGAAAATAGAATAAAAAAAGAACTTCTTATACATGATAGTTTGGTATTTGATTTGATATTAAATATTAAATTATTAAAATTTAATTTACTTGCCAATAGAAGTACTATTGGTATATTTGTCTTTATTGGTGCTTCTGGAGTAGGAAAATGCAAATTGACAGATATCTTATCAGAAGAGTTTAAAATTCCGAAATTTAGTCTTAATATGGGTGAGTATTGTGATTTTAATTCTCTTGATAGATTAATTGGTCCTATTTTGAGTAATGAAGGGCATTATGAATCTACTAGATTTTTCAAATTTTTGAACAAATCTTCTAATTCTATTATTTTTCTATCAGATTTTGATAAGTGTAATAAAAGGGTTTTAGATTTTTTTCTTGAGGGGTTTAAAACAGGCAAACTTTTTGATGGTCTTGGGAAAAAAGTAAGTTTATCAGAAAGTTTAATAGTAATAAGTGTTAATGTTGAGGGCAATGAGCTTAATAGTATGGGCTTTAAAAATAAAATGGCAGGGGAAAATGATTTTAATTTTATATTAGAGAAGAGATTTCCTAATGAATTTTTAGAGTTAATAGATTATGTGTTTGTATTTAAATCTATTGATGAGTTAGATTTTGAGAAAATCATTTTTAATGAGCTTAATCGTTTTGCAAGGATATTGAGAGATAGAAAATTTGATGTTTTTTTTGAAAAAAGTGTTGTTGATTATATTCGGGAAAAGATTTATGGAAAGGGTTACGGATTAAAAAGTGTTAAAAAGTTTATATTCAAAGAAATAGGCAAGCTTTTAATAGATGAAATTCTTTTTAAGAAAATTAAAAATTCTGGTAAAATAAAAATCTATTTAGATAAAACAATAAAATATGAGTTTTTATAAGGTTATAGGGAGTGTTTATGAAAATATCAGTAATAGGGGCGGGTGCTTGGGGTACAGCTGTTGCAAAGGCTCTGGCAGATAAATTTGATTTTAATATTTTTTTATGGTCTTTTGAGCAAGATGTTAAGGATAGTATTAATAATGACAATGTTAATACCAAATATTTAAAGGAAATTAAATTACCAAAAAATTTAGTTGCAAGCTCAGATTTGTTTGAAGTTGCAACGATGTCCGATTATATTTTTATTGCAACACCTTCTCTTTTTACTGTTGATATTTTAAAAAAATTGGATCAATTTTTCCATTCTTTGCAGATAAAGCCAAAATTAGCAATACTTACAAAAGGGCTTATTGCTTTTAATGGGAAAACTCATACAGTTATTGAAGCTGCTGAGAGAGTGATGAAAGGATATAAAGACGAAATTACTTATATTGTTGGTCCAAGTCATGCTGAGGAAGTTGGACTTGGTGTAATAACAGGACTTGTTGCAGCTAGCAATAACAGAAAAAATGCATATTTGTTTATTGATTTATTTGACAAAACGCCAATTTCTTTGTTTTATAGCAACGATGTTTTTGGAGTGCAAATAGCAGCAGCTTTAAAAAATGTGTTTGCAATTGCGTTTGGAATTTTAGATGCTTATAAATTGAATTATCCCAATTTGATAGGTAATAATACAGAATCATTTTTATTTTCAATATCCTTAAACAATATGAAAGATATTGCAACTGAGCTTGGGGGAAAAAATATTGAAACGTTTTTATTTTTGGCTGGTTCTGGGGATTTAGATGTTACTTGTAGAAGTATTTTTGGAAGAAATAGACGATTTGGTAATGAAATCGTTAGCAAAAACATTTTAGAAAGCTTTTTTAGTATAGATGATTTGATTAGCAATATTGAAAAAATTGGATATTTACCAGAGGGAGTTTTGGCTGCTAAATCAATTTTTTCCTTTTTAAAAGAATTAAATCGCGATCTTGATTCTAATAGCTTGTTAAGCGTTATATATAAAATTTTAAATAAAGAGCTGGGGCCTGAATCTGTTATTGAGTATATGAGAGATATTAGACAATAAAATAAAATAAAGCCTCCGAAGAGGCTTTATTGTTTTTGTTCATTCATCATATATAAAATTTTATTATAAACATCTTCGATTATTTCAAAATTCATTACAACTTCTGTAAGTTCATTAGATTTAATAGTTCCTATTATATTTTCATTTTTTGTTAAATCGTCTCTTTTGATTAAAGAATTGCTGTCTACTAAAATTTTTATTCTTGTTAAGTCTTTTTTTATGTTTTTAATATTTTTAATTCCTCCAAAGCATTCTACAATATGCTCTGCTGCTTTAATTTTAATTGTTTTTTCTAAATCTACCATAACAATTTTATTCCTTGTAGAAAGCTTTGTATGCTAAGTAAGCATTGTATAAATCAAATTTAGAAGTTATTTCCATTGGAGAATGCATGCTTATAACAGCAGGCCCCATGTCTATTGTTCTTATTCCATACCCAGCCAAGAATTTGGCAACAGTTCCTCCACCTCCTTCTTCTACTTTTCCAAGCGTTGCTACTTGCCAGGCTATATTGTTTTTATTTAATAATTGCCTAATATAAGAAACAAGCTCAGCATCAGCATCGCTTGCCATACTTTTTCCACCATGTCCTGTGTATTTCATTATGGGTATACCATATCCAAGTTTGGGAGCATTTTGTTCGTCATGAACCGAGCTAAATAGTGGATTTATTGCTGCACAAACATCAGCAGAAATGCTTTTTGAATTCCAAAAAGCATTTTGGACGTGAAGATTGTTATATTCTGATTTTTTAATTTTAAAGATCATGTCAGAAACAAAATATTCAAGATATCTTGAATCTAGTCCAGTTGAACCTGTTGAACCAATTTCTTCTTTATCTACAAGAAAGCAAATAGCTGTTTTGTTTGGAATCTCTTCAAGATCAAATATTGATTCTAATGAAGTGTAAGCGCATATTTTGTCGTCTTGTCCGTAAGCACCAATTAAAGCTTTGTCAAATCCAACGTCTTTTGCTGTTCCTGCAGGCACTATTTCAATTTCTGATGATACGAAATCTTCTTCTTCTATTTTGTATTTTTCTTTTATTAGTTGTAGAGTTGCCAGCTTAACTTTATCTTTTTCTTTTGTTTCAATTGGCAAGCTTCCAATTAAAATTTTTAGATTTTCCCCCTCAATAATTTCGTCTGATTTTTTATTCCTTTGTATTTTTCTATCAAGATGAGGCAAAATGTCAGGAATTACAAATACAGGATCGTTTTCATTATCACCAATATTGATTTCAACCTTTTCTCCATTTTTTAAGAATGCTACACCTCTTATTGAAAGGGGTATGGATAACCACTGGTATTTTTTTATTCCCCCGTAATAGTTTGTTTTAAGAAATGCCAGTTCGTTTTCTTGAGAGATTGGCGAAGGCTTTGCATCAAGCCTTGGTGAATCTGTATGAGAAACAATTAAATTCATTCCATTTTCAATAGGATTTTTGCCAATAATAACAAAAGCAACAGATTTTTCTCTACAGGTATAAAAAATTTTATCGCCCGGTATTAAATTTGTTTTCTCTTTAGCGTTAAGAAATCCCCCTTTTTTTGCTTTATCTATGGCGTAGGATGTAACTTCTCTTTCTGTTTTAAATTTACTTATAAATTTTTTGTAACTTTCGGAAAAATTAAAAATTTTATTTTTTTCTTCTTCGCTTAAAGATATCCATGGATTTTGTTTTTTCATTAATAGACCTCCTATTTAATTTTAACATTTTAGTTGTTTTTAAAGTGTATACAAAATAGATTATTTATTGTACACTTACCTTTAATTTTAACATTTTTAATAAATCATAAAGGATTATTAATAAATCATAAAGGAGAATTTTTATGTATAAAAATGGTTTTTTAAAAAGCTATTTAATAGGATTTTTATTTTTTTTAATAATTGCTTGTACCTCAAAAGACAGCTCAAATGAAGATGTTGAAGAGCAAGAAGTAGATAATCTTTCAACATTTGATGATAATTCTAAAATAGATGAACATACTATTGGGCATGTTTTTCATGCTATGGGAGTAGTTCATTCAAAAAATGATCGAAAAAGTTTGGGGGAAAATATAAAGGTTTTTTATTTTTCTGAACAAGATGGATACTTTGAAACAATCCCTTCAAAAGAGGGTGCAAAGTTAATAGTTTATCTTTATGACAATATTTATGCAGGAGAAGCTCCAATTAGCATTTCTGGAAAAGAAGCGTTTATTTTTGTTGGGATTAACTCTGATTTTAAAAAGATTATAAATAGTAATTTGCATGGTGCAAGAAGCGATCTTATTGGCACCTTTAGAGATCTTAATATTAAAAATTCAAAATTAGAAGTTACAGTAGATGAGAATAATCCAGATGCCAAGACTTTTCTTGAATCTATTAATTATATTATTGATGGTGTTGAAAAAATTTCGCCCATTATGATGAATTAATTTGTCTTTTTGATTTTTTGGGCTTTAATTTTAAATTAAAGCCTATTTTGAAATCAAGCTCTCAAGTCCTTTTATTAAAATTTCTGCTGTTTTTATGTTGGTTGCAAGTGGTATTTTATGTACATCGCAAAGCCTAATAAGGGCTGACACATCTGGTTCGTGAGGCTGGCTTGTTAGGGGATCTCTAAAAAAGAATATAGCTAAGACATTTCCTTCAGCTACTTCGGCTCCAATTTGCTGATCTCCCCCCATAGGGCCTGATTTATATTTAATAATCGTAAGATCAGTAGCTTGTTGGATTCTAGATCCTGTTGTTCCTGTTGCAATAAGCTTAAATTTGGATAAGAAGAGACAGTTTTTTTTGACAAAATTTACCAAATCATCCTTTTTTTTATCATGTGCAATTAATGCTATTTTTTGTTCCATTAATTTTATTCCTTTTCTAATTTAAAATAATTTTTGTTTAAAATTTAATAAAATTTAGTCATGAGCATATTTTTAGATTTAACTGTTTTTTTAGAATTTATATTGGTTCTGGTTTGTGCCATAAAAATCCTTGTCCATAGTCTATTTCTAGTTCATTTATTTTTTTTAATATTTCTTCATTATATACAAATTCAGCAATAATTTTTATATTTTTTGTATCTGCTATTTTTTTAATGGATTGTATTATTACAAAATCTATTTCACTAGAGTTTATTGCTTTTATGAAAGACCCATCTATTTTAAGCAAGTCTATTGGTAGTGTTTTAATGTATGAGAGTGATGTATGTCCGCTTCCAAAATCATCGAGTGCTAGTTTGATTCCAAAACTTTTTAATTCTTGAAAATATTTATTTATTATCTCAAAGTTTTCAAGAATTCCAGTTTCTGTTATTTCTAGACATATATTTTGAAGTGGGATTTGGCTTTTCAATAAAGTATCTTTTAAAAAGATTCGGAAGTTTTGGGATTTTAGCGAATAAGGAGATATGTTAATTGAGAAAACGTGAACTCCATTTTTTGATACAAAACTTTTATATTCTCTTAAAGCCTTTTGAACCACCAATTTATCAACTTCAACAGTTAAATTATATTTGTCTATTAAGCTAAAAATTTGATCGTTTGGAATTGGTTTGCCCATGTGATCAAAAAGTCTTGTCAAGATTTCTATTTTAGGTTTTAAGTTCTCTTTAAGAGGATTTATTTTTTGATAATAAAGAGTAAAAAAATCGTTTTTTATTGCTTTGAGTATATATTGAAGGATTTTGTTTTGATTTTTTAGAATCTCTGCTTCTGGCAGTTCTTCTTTATATATAATAGGATTGGATTCTTTGTATTCTGATGATATTTTTGTAGCCATCATTAATTTGGGGATTTTGAATTCTAAATTTTCTCTTAAATTAACTTCTATTATTCCAATATTAAATTCAAATATAATAATATCTTCTTTTTTGAGTGCCAAAGCAATTGTTTTTTTGATTTTTTTGGCAATTGAGATTATTTGTTTTTCACCACCACTTGTGCATATAATTACTATTAAATTATTGTTTTCTAGCTTGAAAATATATTCAGAGTATAATGACATTATTTTTGAATACATTATTTTAAGTATTTTTATATTAAGCTTTTCTCTCTCTTCTTTATATTCATGTTCTGTTGTTAGGGATAGATCTAAATTAAGTAAATATATTCTTTTCTTTTTGTAAATATCCATATGGTTTGCTAGCAATTTTTCAATTTCTTTAGTATTTTGAGTCTCATCTTGTGAGCCAATAATTTCTAGGTATTTATAGTTTTCTGTTTCATTAAGGTTTGGTATTTCTTTTATTGTTATTAATTTATCAATATTGTTTTGATCGATTGTGCTAATAAATACATCCACATATAGTTTTTTATTATTTTTCAAAGTTAAAAGACAATCGGTTATTAATATGTTTTTAAATTCAGGAATAGAATTTGTATGGTAACTTAAATCTATTTTTTTTAACTTTTCCCAATCTCTAATATCTATGTCTGTTACTTTTATTGTATTTCCAGAGGTTTTCATTGGAAGATTAAGATTTTTACTACCTTTTTCATTGATATAAATAATTTCATTTTTGGTGTTTGTTATTATTACTATTTCTTTAATGAGTTCTGATAAATTTAAGAAGAAATCCAGACTTGTGTTTTTATTGTCGCAAAATAGTTTTTTTTGCTGTATTAAGCTTTGCTTATATTCTAACTCGCTTATATCTTTTATTATTTCTATGTGATTAAGTTTTAAATATTTTTCATCAAATTTTTCATTACTAATTATAATAGAATGAATCTTGTTTGTATTTTTTAATTCATTTGCAATGTTTATTGAAAAATCTATTGGTTTTTCATAATTATAAATAATAGCGAATTTAATATTATTTTGTTTTACATATTCCCCGTATAAAGCTTTTTCAGATTTTACGATTTGAATTAAGTTAAAAATAGATTTAAGTTTTATGAGATCTCTAACATCAATTTCGTTTTTAGAGATTACAACAGAATTTATATCTTGATAATTATTAACCTCTTTCATTTTATTGGCTTGCTCTTATTTTAATTTTTGTATGCCCAGTTAGTAATATTTTTTATATTTTTATTTGCGATTTTTTTAGTGACTATTATCCAGGCTAGGCCCAAGAGCATTAGTGTTAGTGAGAGAATTTGTCCCATTGATATGTTTAAAAAAGAAAATTCGAACAGGCTTTTAATTGGCTTATAGTTTATTATAAATCCAAGGTCTTTGTCCGGTTCTCTTAAATATTCAATAAAGAATCTGAAAAAAGCGTAAAGCATTATATATATACCAAAAATAAATCCATCATATTTTTTGATTTTTCTAAATAAAAACCATAGCAACATAAAAGTTACAGGTCCTTCGAAAAATCCTTCAATAAGTTGGGAAGGTATTCTTGGGAGGTTAATTAGCATGTCATGAGGTGAAATTTCAAGCCCTATGGATGATGCAAATTCTTTTACACCCGGCACATTAGTGTCAAATGGTTCTGCATTGGGAAATATTATTCCCCCCTTTATTACTCTTCCATAAAGTTCTGCATTTGCGAAATTAGCAAGTCTTCCAAGTATGTAGCCAGAAGAAAAAGCTATTGACCCATAGTCTGTTAGTTTTAGAAAATATTTTCTAACATTTGTATTTTTAAGTTTTGTATTTATTGTGATTAGAGGAGCAATTATTGCACCTAAAAAACCACCGTGGATGGCCATGCCTCTAAAGCCTGTAAAATTCCAATTTTGGTCGAATGGTAAAAGGATTAGCCAAGGATGAGAATAATAAATCCCCGATTTGTCGTAAACTAAGGTAGATGCCAATCTGCCCCCTAAAATTGCTCCAAGTACAAGTGAGAACATAAATGTTTCATAATCTTCTTTTTTGATGTCAATGCTTTCTGATTGTATTTGATACCAAATAAACTTATAAGAGATTAGTATGATAAAAATGTAAGATAAGCTATACCATGTAATTGGTATGCCTTGAATCACTTCAGGATGTAACCAACTTGGGTAATTTATATAATTTGGCATTAGACCTCCTTATTCTTTTCAAGCTTTTCAAAAAGCTTTTTTTTAAATAACATATTTTGCTTTCTTAGGGTTTCGATTTCTCTTTTCTGAGATTTTATTATATCAATAATTTCGCTACTGTCTATTGTTTCGTTTTTTATCAACGATTCAAGATATTCAATTTTTTCAATATATTCTTCTTGAGCTTCTCTTAGTACGAAATCATAACTTTCATTTAAATCTTCTTCGTTTAAAAGCTCAGCATCATTTGTTAAATCTTCAATTTCGATCAATTTTTTTGCAATTTTTTTTATACTTTTAGAAGTTGAGCTTGTAGGTTTGTATATGGTGATAGGGATTTTGCTGTTTAAAGCTTGATCAACTAGTTCATCTTTATAGATTGCTCCAATGCTTTGTAAATTTATGCTTAAATAGTTTTTTGCTGATTTTATTATTTTTTCCGTTTTTTCAATGTCATTGGGAGTTTTTAGCATATTAAATATCATAAAAGGACTAATTGTTTTAAACAATTTGTTAAATTGAGAATAATTTTCAGGATCTTCGTTTTCGAGTTTTAACAACAAATTAGGTATATAGATCTTTTGAAGATCGATTGAATTTTGTTTTATTGTTCTGAGAATTTCATTTCCTTTGGTTCCTCTTTTAAACACGCTTGATAACAGTCTAAATATTATATTTTTAAGAAATAAATATGCATTCATTGTAGCTGTTACTGTTGGTGTTGTTACTATTACTCCTCTTTTTGACATTAAAAAAAAGTCTATAATATTAAAAGCCGTTCCTGCTCCAAGATCAATAACTAAATAATCATATTCTAAAGCTTTTAAATTTTTTATTATAGTTTTTTTTTGAGATGTAGTTATATTAGCAAGCTCTGGTATTTCAGAATCTCCCGCAATGAAGTTTAGATTTTTAATTCCAGATTTAATAATAATGTCTGAGAAATTAATTTTTGTTTTTAAAAATGTGCCTATACTTTTTTTAGGAGTAATATTTAACATTGAATGCAAATTAGATGCTCCAAGGTCAAGATCAATAAGCAAAACATTTTTTCCCTCATTTGCCAGGCAAACCGCTATGTTTGCCGAAAAAAGGGATTTGCCGACCCCCCCTTTGCCACTAGCTACAGGAATAATAATCAAACTTTACTCCGCTGTTTTTATTTTTGCTTTAATTAGTGCTAAAATTATTACATTAAATACTAGATAAACTACTGTAATCCCTAAAAGTATGGCTAGAGAGGTTTGATAGACGTATAATTTAAAAGTAAACCCTAGGATAAATAATAATAATGTTAATATTATTTGGAATAATTTAGTTATTACTATAATGTTTTGAAGAATTTTAAATTTTTCGTAGATAAAATAATAGAGTGTTAAATTGGCCATGAAAAATTCAGGTGAGTATAAAATAAATGTTAACATAAACTTTATGGAGTAATTATTAACAAAAATCAATCTATTAATGGCTTGGTATAGTAAAACTAAAATTAAAAGACTTTCTAATAGTTGTAACACAATAAGGCTTACTTTTTGCAGGCTTTGTTTTTTTTTAGGATGTGAGTTTAACATAGTTTTAAAATATTATATTATGGAAATAAAATCAAGTTTTGATTTTTGTATTAGGAATGAATAAATGAAAAATAAATTTTTAATATGCGCGTATTTTTTGTTGACTTTAGGTATAAGTTCTTTAGTAATTGTTGAATCTATTTTTGCTTTTGATGGATCTAATAATAAGTTATCAAGATCTAGTTATGAGCAGATGATGATTCAAGCTTTTGAATTTGTAAAAGAAAATTATGTTGATCCTGTAAGCGATGAAGTAATTTTTGAAGGCGCTTTAAAAGGAATATTTCAAGCTTTAGATGATCCTTATTCTCAGTATCTGACAAAAAAGGATTTAGAAGAAATTTCAAAAACAACAGTAGGAGATTATGTTGGTATTGGAATTTCCATAATAAAAAAAATGAATTCTCAAAATAAACAAGACAAGACAAAAGATCTTGATCCTAATAGTGCTTGTGTTTCTATTGTTACACCTTTTGAGGGAGGCCCGGCTTATAGGGCCGGAATTAAATCTGGAGATTGTATTACTGCTGTTGATGGCAAGAGTGTTTTTTCTATGGAGGTAGATCAAGTTGTTGATCTTTTAAAGGGCAAAGAGGGTACAAAAGTTAAAGTGTCTATTCTTAGGGGGAAAAATTTAACATTGGATTTTGAACTTACAAGAGAGAAGATAGAAATACAAACAATCAAATATGATGTTATTAATTCAGATATTGGTTATGTAAGAATAGTGAGCTTTAATCCGCACACTTCTGTAGACTTTAGCAAAGCTTTAGACAATCTTAAAAATAGAAATATTAAATCTTTAATTTTGGATTTAAGACTTAATACTGGGGGATATTTTCAGGCAGCTATAAAAATGGCAGATGATATTTTATCTAAGGGAACTATTGTTTCTACAAAATCAAGAAATTCTAGAAAGCCTGTTGATTACAGGGCAAGCTCAAAACAAGTTTTGCCTTCAGATATAAAAATAGTTGCTTTAATAGATAGATCATCAGCTTCAGCAGCAGAGGTTTTTGTAGGGGCTTTAAAAGATAATAAGAGAGCCTATATTATAGGTGAAAAGTCTTATGGCAAAGGGCTTATTCAACATGTAGTTCCTTTCTATACTGGTGGATTTAAAATTACAAGTTCAAAGTATTATACTCCATCTGGAAAGAGTATTCATAAGGTTGGTATTGAGCCTGATTTAGAAATAAAATCTCCAGATTTTTCTGAAGAAGAAGCATTAATATATAAAGAAATTTTTGATAAAAAACTGATAGAAGACTTTTTAAAGGGCAAAAAATCTATTACCGAACAAGAGATTGATTTTTTTGTTGAGAATCTTGTTAAAGAAAATCCAAAATATAAAATTGATAAAGAATTTTTAGGCAAGTATGTGTTTTTTAATTACTATCAAGATAATAATCAAGAATTGCCAATTTACAATCTGCATTATGACAAGGCTTTAAAAGCAGCTTGTGAGTATTTATCTAAATTGGTTTAGGCAATCAAATTGTGAAGCAAATTGTTTTGGATCCAAATTGTTTAGTAGGCGATTTTATTATTGTTAAAGATGTGAGAATATATCATCATCTTGTTAATGTAAGGCGACTTAAAAGGGGTGATAAGCTGAACATTCTTTTAAAAGATAAGGAATTAAGGGTGTCAGAAATAGTAAAGATTGGTAGTAATTTTATTAAGTTTGCTACCAATAAAATAGATAAAATTGAAAAAAATAATTTTGATATAAGTATTTTTATTTCTAGTTTAAAGGGTAAAAAAATAGATTCGGTGTTAAGACAGGTTGTTGAAATTGGAGTTTCAGAAATTAATATTATTAATGCAGATCATTCTGTGTCTAAAATAGATATAAATAATACATCTGCTAAAACTTTAAGATTTTCAAAAATAATAGATGAAGCCTTAAAGCAAAGTGGTAATAAAATTGTTCCCAAGATTAATTTTTATAATAGTTTTTTTTATTTCCCTTATTCTTTTTGTACTACTAAATATTATGTTGCTCATCAAAGTGGAATGATTTTAAGCAAGAATGAAAGTTTTGACAATTTTGACAAAATTGGAATTATAATAGGCCCTGAAGGATGCTTTTCAAAACCAGAAATTGCCTTTTTCAAGGAGAAAGGCTTTAATTTTGTAAGATTTAACACTCCGGTTTTACGAGCGGATACGGCTATTATTTATTCCCTTGCTTATTTTAAGGCATTGTTAGAGGATTGTAATGGCTAATTTAAAAGACATATATTCAAAACCAGACAGATTTTATTTTTTAGGTGTGCCTATAGATGTTTTTGATAGCCGCAGTAAGCTTATAAGCAGATTTGCTTATCTCTCAGGGCATCCTTATCATTCAATAGTAATTTTTATTGGGCTTAAAGCTTTTCTAAAGGTTTTGATTTTTAAAAAGTTTAGAAATCACATTAAAAGTTCTTCTCTTGTTTTTTTAAATTCCAAGATTGTAAGATTTTTTTGTAGGATTTTTAAAAGAGTTAATCTTGATTGTTATGATTCAAATACAGTTCTTCTCATTTTAATGGGAATACTAGAAAATGCCCATAAAACATGCTATATTATTGATAAGGATAAAGTGATTTCAAAGAAAAAATTTTTAAGATTGAAAGAATCTCACAAAGAAATTAGTTTTATTGGGTATTATGATTTAAAAGCTGTAAAGAGAAATAAAGAAATGTTTTTTGCAAATATTAATAAACTTACTCCTAGTGTAATAATAAGCTTTTGTAATGATAGATATCTTGAAAATTTATTTTATGAAAATAAATCTAATATTAGAACCAATTTAAGTGTTTTTTTATGAGCTTTTAAATTTTAAATATCTATATTTTATGAGGTAATTATGACATTTTTGCTAAATCAGTCAGTAGTTTATCCAATGCATGGAGTAGGTACGATTAAGGACATTAGAACTAAAGAGTTTAATGGTGAGATTATTGATTATTATGAAATACATTTTCCATTTAGCGATATGATTTTTATGGTTCCTGTTGCTAAAGTTGACGATTTTGGAATTAGAGCTTTGGTTAGCAGGGAAAAGGTAGAAGAAGTTTTTGATGTTATTAAAGAGTTTGAAGGGCAAATAGATCCAAAAAAAATAAAAGATGGCGGTCATGAATTTTATAAAAAAAGCGATATTTTGGATACAGCAAAGTTATATAAATTTTTATATAAAAAATCTACTCAAAAAGAGCTTCCTTTTTATGAAAAAAGGATTTTGAATGATTTTGAGTTAATATTGGAGCACGAGATTAGCTTAGCTTTGCAAATTAGCTTTGAAGAAGCTAAGAAGAAGATTAAAAATATTTTAGTCGATAGCAAAAAGGCTTAAAGTTTTTTCAATTTTTGAGGGGGGGGAGGATTTGCTGTGCTTGATTCTTTAAGATTGATCTTTTCAATAATTTATAGGTTTATTTTAATATTTTGCCTTTTTTCTTTAATGTTTATTTGCACATTTTATTTAAAATATAAGTTTTTGTATTTTAATTTTTCTATTTTTAGTTATAGTCTTTATTATGATGCTTATATTTATTCTTTTCCTTTGTCTCTTATTTTTACTTTTATGAGGATGCCTTATCCTTTCTATGGAATGGTTTTAAAGTCATTTAGAGAAACTTTTTATTTTTATTTTATTATCTTTATTCTTATTTTATTGTTTTCTTATTTAGGATTTTTAGTTGGTCATAGTTTTCATTCTTACTATATTAATAATAAAGAAAATAATGATTTTGTACTTAAAGATGAGGTTGTGCATTTTTTAGACGGCAAAATAATATTGTCTAGCAAGAGGCCTGGATTATATGGTTTTAATGGAGTTTTGATCGTTTCAGAGAATGATATAAATAATAAAAGTTTTTCTTACCAATCAAATCTTTCTGATTCTAGCAAGATTGGTTTTATTGAGAATAATTTTTTAGAGCAAAAGATTTATAATAACTTTGTTGATTTTCTTTTCAGGGATTTAAAAATTTTAAATAATTTTCTATTTTCACTCAATTATTTAAATTTAATTTTTAATATATTGGGAATTTCTTTGTTGTTATTTGCGTTTTCTTATGTTTTTAATCTTATTTTTTCAAATAGCTTTGCAATATTTCTTTATCCCATTTTTATTATACTTTTTTTAAAAATTTATAATGTTTATTCGATTGAGTTTCCTAAGATTTACAATGTAATAATAGGAAAAAATATGATCTCTGATTTTATTCCTTTTATTTTTTGTGTTTTAACTTTTTTTTCTACCTATTTATTTGGCTTTGTTTCAGAATATATTAAAATTAGCAAAGATTTAGATAATAATTTATACAAGGATAGTTAATTCTTAAGGCTTATGAAAAGAGAAATATATGCATTTTTGAGCAACTTTATTATTTTTTTGTGTTTCTTTCTAGGTTTAATCTTTACCTATTCTTATTTTTTTGGAGAAAATTTTTTAGAAAAGCATAGATTAATAGCAGCTTTTTTTGATTCTATTTTGCTTTTTTATAAATATTTTTATGGATTTTTCATTTTTACTGTTTGCATTTACTTTGCTTTTCTTGTTCAAAAAGAAATAAAGATTTATTTAAAATCGTATAACGGTTATTTGTTTTCTAAGCTTTATGCATTTTTACTGTTATTTTTCATCATAGGGCTTTTTTTTGTTTTTATACTTAATTTGATATTGCCTTATATAATTGCCCAGAGAAATGAGTATAAATTTAGTTATGATAGATATAATCTTCTTGAAAGTGAGGCAAATGAAATATCTCTTAAAATTAAAAATATAGATATCAGCTTGTCTTCAAATAGATTTTTTTTATCTTCTGATTTGTCAGATTCAATGAAACAAAAAAGAAAGCATCTTGAAAATTTGATTAGAATATATGATAAAATGCGAATTATTTATGTAAATAATGAAGAACTTTTAACAAATTATTATTTAATGAAATCTGAATATAATAAAATTCCAAGTTATGATGTTGATTTAGAAAAGGTTAAAAAAGCTTTTTCACGGTATCCTTTGCAAAGCCTTAAAAAGCAAGATTTTTTTAATATTGTCAATGAATTTATTGCTCAAAATGATTATTATACGGCCAATTATTTTGCTTATATTGCTTATGTTGCAACAAAAGACGATAATTTTGTTGCGCTTTTAAATTTGACTTTAAAGTTTATTAATGAAAACAGGAATTTTGAAAAAGAAAAAATGCAGTTGATTTCTGAAGAAAAGCAAAAAAATTTTTTGTATCTTAATACTGAAAAATTTAAATTAGCTTATTATGGTTTTTCGAATCTTCATAAACTATTGCCCAGTGATAATGAAATTTTGAATTATAAAAATAAATCACTTGAAAAGCTTAGGAAAAGATATCTTTTTTTTGATGAGATTGAGAAATATTTTGAATATTACGGAATAAACGATGTATTTTTATTGCAACCAGATTTTAATAGAGGTTTTTATGATTATATATATATGCAAAAAGTTGTTACCCTTAATAATTATTCTAAAATAATAAAAAATTTTGAACTTATTAGATTTAATAAGACTGGAAATGTTGTATTACATATTAAAATTCCATTTGCTACTCTTAGAGGTAATTTTGTGTATCAAAATGTTTTAGACAAAGACAATGAGCAAAGTGAAATTACTCTTACTAAAGTTTTTGCGTCTTTAGATAGTTTTGATACAAGCGTTTTAAGAGTTGTTAAAATTAATGAAAATGTAGAAAATTTAGCTTTATTTTCAAATTTTACTGAGGTTGGATTTTTTTTAAAAATTCAAAATTTGCCAAACGCTTTTCACAAGGTTGCTATATTAAATTTGAAATTAATTAATATTTTTTCCTCAAGTTTGGTTTTATTGATTTCTCCTATTTTGTTAGTTTTAATAGGGGCGTTTTTTATTTCTTTGTTTTCTAAAATAGAATTTAATTTTAATTCCAAGATTATGATCTTTCTAGTTTCATTAATGATAGCTATTTTCTCAGGGATTATTTGTCTTTTTGTAAATTATTTTTTAATTGTTTTTACTTCTCTTCTTATACATGTTTTTAACAGTGTGTACATATCTTTAGCTATTCTTTCTTTGTTATTGTTTTTTCTTATTTTTAAAATAATTATTGTAAATTATAAAGAAAAGCATATTTAATATTTAATTTTTAGTTTTTTTTGGATTTTCAATTCCTGAGAAAAACCATTCATTTATTAGTAAGTTTTCTTTTTCAATTGTTTTTTTGCTTAGTACATAAGAATAGTTGTTGATTTGATTTTCGTCAATAATAAAAGGAGATATTCCATCAATTGAGTGTTTTATTTTTAAATTCAATTCTTTGTAAGGGGTAAAACCATTAGCAAATCCAAAACATATATTTGATTGGGATTGATTGTTAAATTCAAGCAGGTTTTTCTGGTTTTTTTTATCTAAAATCCAGCTGATAAATTTTTTAGTTAGAGTAGATGTTTCTAAAATACCAATAAAATTTGGACTT
The DNA here is from genome assembly GCF_030440365.1 of [Borrelia] lusitaniae. GTDB lineage: Bacteria > Spirochaetota > Spirochaetia > Borreliales > Borreliaceae > Borreliella > Borreliella lusitaniae. The sequence continues at coordinate 362,284 of NZ_CP124050.1, read as the reverse complement.
GAGATAACAATTTCATTATCATTGTTTATTAAATATGAAAATTTTATCTCTGTTTTCTCTTGTTTGCTTAAGCTATTGTAGAAGGTTAAATCGCTCAATCCTGTTATTAAAGGAGATTTTTTATTAAGTAATATTTTGTTTAGTTTAAGATAGCCGTATTTATTAAAGAGATTTTTTTGCAAATCTATTTGTTCTGTATTTAAAAATGATGAAAAATATTCTATCATTTTTAAAATTTTATTTTCATTGTAATTTAATTTATTCTTCTCAAAAGAAAACCTTGCATCATTTATTTCAGAAATCACATAAAATAAATTTTCAGAAAAATAGGGTGATATAAAGAATTTTCCATCTTTAATGAAATTTTCGTATTCTTCTTTTAAATATTTAGTGTTTATATATTTTTTAATGGTGTGTGTATTTTTATATATTAAAATAGGAATGTCAAAGCTTAATGGGATAATTTTGTAGTTAAATTGTTTGAAAACATGTTTTAAAATGGGGTAGTCAGGATTATAATTGATTTTTATAGATTTAAAATGGTTGGCAATGTTTGTATTAGCAATGTTTTTAGAAATAATTATTTGAGCATTTTCTTTTTCTGCTGTTTGCAGATCAATATTATTCCTAAACTTAATTATAAAGTTTAGTTTGTTTTCTATGTTAAATTGATTTATATAAAATGGTATTGCTTTGTTGTCAGTTAGTACAACTATATTCTTATTTGTTGAACAGTTGAGGCTACTCAATGAGATTGCTATTAGTATTAAATTTTTTATTCTCATAAAATTATTCAAGTTTTTTCTTTTATTTTACAATAAATTATGTATAATTTTTATAGTTAATATTTATTTTCAGTGTTTAATTAGGAAATGGGGCAAGGGAATTGAAGAGTTTTTAGGGGGATGATAAATTTGAGTTTATTTGATTTTATACTTTCTATGTTTAGTATTAATAAAGAACTTACTTCTGAACAAATAAAGCAAAAAAGACTAAAAGAAGTTAAAATTAGTTTAAGCAGGGTAAGTAATTTTTTTAATGCTTCAAAAATTCAGGCTTTACCTCAATTTTCTAGATTTCTTTATAATTTTTATAAAATTTTTTCTCCCTTAAGGCCATTTGCCCAAAGATATAAAAATTCTAATAAAATTATTCATTTTGTTGTTGAAAGATATTTAAATGAAAGTCAGAAGAAATCTTTAGATTATATTTATTCTTTTTCTGCAAGCGATAATATAAATTTTGCTTCAGATCTTCCTAAGAATTTACATAATAATTTATCTTATTTGTTTAAAAACATAACCCAAGAACAAATAAAATTGATAGATGAAACTTATGAAGCTTTGCATAATTTTTTTGATTTAGTCTTGTATCAATATTATTTGGTTCTTAAAAATTTTGACAGCTTGCTTCCAGAAGACGATTTTGTGTATAGGCCTAGATTTAGCTCTATAGGTTGTGGGGTTATTATAGATGATCTTAAAGATTTGTTAGAATGTATCTCTTGCATTAAAAATATTTCTATTTGGAAAAACCTTTATGACATTATTTTAGAAATTTATGGAAATAAAGAAGATTTTCCTATTAAATCTAATGTTTGGATCAAGATGATTTCTTCTATTTTGGATATAAACAAGAGTAAAGAAATTTTATATCTAATAAGATATGTTAGCGGCGATCCTGATTATTTTCCTATTTCTATTGGGCAAAAACCCAATCCAATAGCAAGGACATTTTTTAATGATCTTACCAAACATGTTGCCACTGAGATTGAAAAGATTAAAGTTTTGCAAAAAAATAGCAAATCTAAAATATTAGCCGAACAGCTTTTTCCAGGAATATCTTTTTTAAATTTGGATAATTATAATGAAAAAATGAATGAAAAGATTATATCTAAAATTATGAGTACTACAGGCTATATTTATTGTGAGCTTTTAGTTTATTTGAGAACATATACTATTCATTTTGTTAAAAAAGATCTTAATGATATTGTTAATTTGCTTATTATTAAAGGACAATGGAAGCTTATAGAGCTTTCAAGAGAAATGTCTAATGACATGCATGCTTTGATTAATATTTATACAAATCTTATTGAATTTGATTCTAGTTTAGGAGAGCAAGGTGGTTATGGTAATAGAATAAATGCATTACTACATAGAGCCTCTGTGGGGGATAAATCTTCTGAGAAATTATTGTTAAATATAATAGGAGATGTTAATAAAAAGGCGTTTACTATATCAAGTGAATATTATTCTAAAATTTATTCTATTGAGCAGCGTTTGCAAGATTGTCTTTCAGATTATTCAAAGGTATCTTTGGAAAGAGAGCTGATTTATAACTGGAAAGAACTTGATGTGGATTTTGCTAAAATCTATGGAAACAATTTAAACTTTGGAGGTATAATGAAAAATATTTTAGGTAGTTTAGCTTTATTTTTAAAGTTAATGGATTTATACTTAGAAAAAAAATCATAAATTCGAAGGAGTATTTAAATGGCTAGAAAGTGTGAAATAACAGGAAAAAAAACTATGTTTGGAAACAATGTTCCAAGGAAGGGTCTTGCCAAGAAAAAAGGTGGAGCCGGTCAACATATTGGAGTAAAAACCAAAAGAACCTTTAAAGTCAATTTAATAAATAAAAAATTTTTTATTCCAGATCTTGGAAGAAGTATTAGTATTAAGGTTTCTGCTAATGCATTAAGAAGTATTTCAAAAATAGGGCTTGATGCTTTTTTAAAGAAAAATTGTAAAAAAATAGAAAACTTTTTATAAATTTTAATTTTGACAATTTTATTTTATTAGAATATTGCTTGATATCAAATATTCTGGCGAGTTAGTTGTTATTTTTGAGTCTGTAAATTCAAAATCTTTAAAAAGGCTTGAAATAGTCATGATTGCATTTATATTTTCCGGAAATATTTTTTTTGATTTGTAGTTTTCTAATATTAAATTGGGGCTAGGGGGCTTTTCTGCAAGCAAGATACGCTTTAAATTTTCTTCAAGCTTTAAGGCTTTTTTTATATTTGTAGATTTTGAAATAAAGTAAGATAGAAAAATAAATGAATTTTCTACCTTGCCTATAAAAGGCGTTAAAAACTCACAAAATTTTATTAAATGCTTATTGCAAGTTTTTCCAAAAATTATTGGAATTATTTCTATATTTTTTTTTATGTCGCTAATAAAATTCAATGCAATTTCGATTTTATGATCATTTTCGATTAGTTTATCGTCTATATTGATAAAGTTTAAATTTTTTAATAATTTTAATATTTTTAGATTTACTTTAATATTTTTATTAAAAATTTTCCATACACGATGATTGGATATATTAATTAAAAAATTACTTTTTGCCTCAGAGATTATAAATATATTAGTAGTTTGATTTGATATTATTTTTTTAAACAAGCATTCATTTTTTAAAAAAAACTCATAGTTTCCATAACTTGTAAGGATGGCTTTGTGAGTTTTTTTTTCTGTCAACTTAAATGATAAGCTGTTTGTATTATTTGAATAAAATATGTTTTCAACCAAAGGGCTTCTAATTTGTTTTATATATTTCGCCCTTTGATTGCATCTTCTACTGTGTTTATTTCCATAAATTCTGTTCCTTTGTCGCTATTTCTATTTGGATTGCCAGAAATAATTATTACAGTATCTTGGTCATTAACAATGCCTTGTTCTTTTAATATTTTAAGAGAAGTTACTACAAATTCGGTAGTTCTTTTAAAATTATTGTCTACAAGATTAGAATAAACCCCGTAAGACAATGTTAATTCTCTTGCTAGTCTCTCGCTATTTGTTGTAATAAATAGTGGAACGCTTGCTCTATAAGTTGCCATTATTCTTGCGGTTTTGCCTTTTAGAGAATCTACAATGATTGCTTTTACATCCATAAGCTTTGTGGCATCGATTGCACATTTAATAATATAGTTTCTTGTAATGCTTTTATCGTAAAAAAGGTCATCTTTGTATAAGGTCATTTTTCTGTGTTTTTCAACCTTTTTAGCAATGCTTGTCATCATTTTTACAGCTTCAATTGGATATTTCCCGTAAGCTGTTTCTCCAGATAGCATAATTGCATCTGTACCATTTAAAATAGCGTTAGCTATGTCAGATACTTCTGCTCTAGTAGGTCTTGGATTTTCAATCATTGTGTGAAGCATTTGAGTTGCTGTGATGACAGGTACTCCATACTTTGTGCAGGTTTGTGTTATTTTGAGTTGAGCAATGGGCACATCTTCTGCAGGAATTTCAACTCCCATATCTCCTCTTGCAACCATTATTCCATAAGATGCTTTTACAATTTCTTCAATATTGTCAATTCCTTCTTGATTTTCGATTTTAGATATGATTTTTACATCAGGATTTCCAGTAGCATTTAAAATTTTTTGAACATCTTCAACGTCTTTGGAGTGTCTTACAAACGAATGGGCAATAAAATCAACATCATATTTTGCTGCAAGTTCAATAAATCCTTTGTCTTTTTCAGTTACTGATTTTAGTTTAAGAGAAATGCCAGGAGTATTGATTGATTTTTTATTTTTAATTTGACCATCATTTTTAATCTCACAAATTAACCTGTCAGGCAGTTTGCTAATGACAGTCATTTCAAGCTCACCATCATCAATTAGTACTCTAGATCCTTGGGGTACTTCTTTAACAAATCCATCATAATTGGTTTGAAAGCTATTGGGCTCATTAATAGGCGAAGTTGAGATGATTATTTTGTCTCCGGTTTTTACAATAATAGGATTTTCAATATTTGCTGTTCTAACTTCTGGTCCTTTTGTGTCGATCATTAGAGCTATTTTATTTGAAATTTTTCTAACATTATCTATTACTTTTATTGTATCTTCGTGTGATTGATGAGCCGTATTTAGTCTTATGACATTTACTCCTGCATCGTACAAATCTTTTATGTGTTTTGGTTCGCATCTAAGATCAGATATTGTTGCTACAATTTTTGTTAACTTTGAAATCATAAAGTTCTTCCTCCACTTTTATAAATTTTATGCTTTTTGTCTTTGAATAACAATATTTTGTAAAAAATTCAAAACTTTACTTTGCTTTATGTAGTATTTAGGTTTGATTTTTTATTTTTTTTATTAGATTTTCATCTAGTTTAATATGTAAATTTTTTTCTGATTTTGGAATTACAAGGCCCAGCTTTCCGTTTTTAACCCTTCTTAAATTTTTAACTTGAGTGTAGTAAAGATCCGCTTTTCCCGATTTTTTTGCTAATTTTGTATAAAATATGCATAAATTGCCAGCAGCTAAAAGGACATCAAGGCAAGGAGTTTTATTTTTTTGACTTTTAATAAAAACATAAGCTCCAGGATAATCTCTTGCATGAAGCCAATAATCATTTCCTTTGACACAATGTCTTAAAAGCTCATCATTTTCTTTTGCATTTCTTCCAACAATAATTTCAAATCCAAAAGAGGTAAAATGTAAGCCTATTTTTGGCGCTTTTTCTTTTTTTTTAATAGGATTTTTTTCTTGATTATATTCTTCTTTTGGAATGAAATTTTCGATCTTTAACATGGTTATTTTTGATTGAATAATATTAAATTTGTCTAGATTATCTTTTAATTGATTTTGTATAGTTTTAAAAGAATTTTTACCTTTTTTGTATGCTTTAAAATATTGCAAAGCATTTTCTTTTGGTGATAATGATTGGTTTAAAGATATTTTTATTATTTCTTCTTTATAATTTAATAGGTTTATTTCTTTGATCCCTTTTTGTATTTTGTTAATGTTTAATAAAATTAACTCACCTTTTTCCTTTTCATTTTCAATGTTTTCAATAAGCTTAATTTGTTGTTTTAAAGATTCTATTTTTTTTTCTAAAGCAATTAACTCTTTTTCATATTTTTCAATAAGCAATGCTTTTATATTGGTTTTTTTAACTTGATTACTGAGTGATTCGTAGTAATTTTCAAGAAATTCAGAATAAGATGTGTGACTGGCATTATTGTATTCTTCTTTTAGACCCATGATTTTTTTATCAGATATTTTATTGTTTTCATGTATTTCTTTAGCTTTTAAAAAGATTTCACCTGTTGTTTCTTTTATTTTTGGTCTTCTGTAATATGCATCTAGTATTTTAAAGTTTGAGTTTGTAGCTATTATATTTGGAGAAGATGGCCACAATTTAATAAATAAGATAATTATTTCTTTTTTTAAAATTTCAAGAGAAACTATTCTTTCATTTTTCATTTGGAAAGCTTTTAGAATTTTTCCATTTTGAATTTTTGATTTTAAAAAGTCAGAAAATCTTAACTTTAAAGCATTTTTTTTGAATTCTTTTTTTGTTATATGGAATCTGGTAGTGCTTGGATTCAAACAGATTAATATTTTAAATTTTTTATTGTCAATTTTATTGTAAATCTCTAAAATCAAATTTTTGTAATCCGGTTGTATTATCTTTGTTATTAAAGAGTTTTCTAAAGGGACTTCTTTAATCAAAGTATTTATTTCAACGTAATTTAAAGACATTTTTCTCAAATCCTAATTCTTTAAAGGTTAATCTAAGCTTTAAATTCTTATTTTATGTATTAAACTATTACTATTAATAATAGTTTATTTCCATGATATGTAGTATTATAGAAATAAAGTTTATTGACAATAAATAGTTTAAATGTAGTTTTGTTAATAACTTAAGCTTAATAATAAGAGTTCATATAATGATAAAAACAATACTTTTATTGGTTTTATATCCTGTTACTGTGTTTGCTCAAATATCCGCAAATCAATATTTTGAAGGAATTTATGCTAAATATCAAAATATAGAGGATATGCAAGCAACAATTAATTTCACTCTAAAGGGATTAAAACAAACAGGCAGTTTGCTTTATAAGTTTCCAGACAAGTTTATTATTAATCTAGATTCAAACAATCAAGTTTTTGTAAGTGATGGTGAATTTTTAACAGTTTATGTTCCATCTCTTGGGACTTCGTTTAATCAGGAATTAGTAAGAGGTAGCAGCGGGGGAGGTCTTATGAAAGTTTTAAATACTGAGTACAGCGTGTCTTATACCAATTCTCCAAATTTAGAAGCCCTTGATTCATCTGATTCTGGGAAATATATTAAATTAACCTTTTCTAGAAAGCTTTACAAGGGAGCTGCTACTATTAATTCTTTTATTATTGCTTTTACCCCCGATGGAATAATTAGAAGAATTATTGCTTATCCTACTAGTGGTGGGCGTGAAATAGTTATTGATTTAACTGCTGTGAAGTTTAATGTTGGAATTCTTGATAGCAAATTTAAGTATGATCCTCCAAAATCTTCAAATAAGGTAGATAATTTTTTATATGATATTAAAAAAAATTAAGGTTTAAATCTATGGAAGAAAATGATTTTATTAAATTTGGGAGTTATTTGAGAAAAGTTAGAAATGGCAAAAATTTGACTCTTGAGACGGTATCTGATGATATTAAAATTTCTGTTAAGTATCTTGAAGCTCTTGAAGATTCTAATATTGAAATTTTCCCAAATGAAGTTTTGGCTGTTGGATTTTTAAGAACTTATAGCGAATATTTAGATATTGATTCTAGATTGATATCAGCACTTTTTAAGGACTATAAAAACAGACTCAATAATAGTTATATTGGGATTAGATCTGAAGATAAAATTTCAAATTCAGGATTTTTAGGCGACAATAAAGCTTCAGACAAAAAATTGTTTTTTTTTAATTTAGAGTCTTTAAATATCTTGAAAGTCCTTTTAGGAATTATTGGTATTATTTTTCTATTATTTATGTTTTTTGCCTTTAGAGAAGTGAAAGTTTATTTTAAAAATTTTTTTAATCTTGGTCAGGATGAAAAGATAATTTTAAATATTCATGAAGTGTCTTTTGATAAAAAAAATTTTTGGAATCTCTCTCTTAAAGAGGGAGATTTTTTATCTTTAACACATGGTGATAATATTGCAAAATATAAAGCATCGTTTATTAGTGATGATTTGGTTATTGTTGATGAGTCTGAAAAAAGTAAAAATATTTTTAATTTAGGAGAGTTTAAAGAGATATATCTTGATGATAATATGAGAGTCAAAATTATTTATGAGAATTATTATGATGATAAGTTTAAAATAGCTCATGTAAGTTTAGAGTCTTTTGATTTAAATGTTAAATATGTATCTGAAACTAATATTGATAATAGATTTAATATTTTAAATTGGCAGTTTGATGTTAAGGGAACTGAAAAATTGCCAAGTGGAGATTATCTTACTCTATATTCTTCTAAAAAACTTTTAAATGTTGATTTAAAAATTGATTTTCTAAATGATACATTTTTTAGATATGCAGATAAAAACAATCTTCATGGTAAGTCATTTTTTGCATCTAAAGGCATTCCTATTAATTTAGCTTTTGAAAAATCTTTGATACTGTTTTTTTCAAGACTTTCTGATGTTAATATCATTCTCAATGACAGAGACATTACTCCTTTTTTAAAAGAGCAGGGAAAAGAAATTTTTGCTGTTCAATTCTTTTGGGTAAAGACACCTTCAGGTTTTGATCTTAAGGTTTCTGAAGTTTATTAGAATGGATAAAATAAAAAATTTTTTTTCTAGCTTGAATTCTTCTCAAGAAAAAATTGTTTTTAGTAAAAGTAAAAATCCAATGCTTGTTTTAGCAGGGCCTGGAAGTGGTAAAACAAGGGTTATAATTGCAAAAATTGTGTATTTAATAAAATATATGAATATAAATCCTAATGAAATTTTAGCCTTAACTTTTACCAATAAAGCTGCAAATGAAATGAATGAGAGAATAAACGATCTTTTAAAATTTGAAAAGAAACTTCATATTCAGACCTTTCATTCTTTTGGAGCTTGGCTTTTGAGAGCTTACTATAAGGATTTTGATAAAAATTATGATTCAAATTTTACAATTTGGGATGCTAATGATGTTGTTAGATTTGTCAAACAAATTGATCTTGCTTCAAATCTTGAAATGGCAAAACATATTGCAGCTTTGATTTTAAAATCAAAAGAAAATTTTTTTTTAGAAAAATCTATTGAATTTAGAGAAAAGGAATATGAATATATTAAAATTTATGAGGAAGAGAAAGCCAAGAATAATGCTTTTGATTTCTCAGATCTTATTATTAAACCTATTTTAATGCTAAGGCAGTCTAAACTTTTAAAAGAATCTGTTCAATCTAAATTTAAAGTCATTTTTATAGATGAATATCAAGATACAAATTATTCACAATTTTTATTTTTAAAAGAGCTTTATTTAAATGGTATGTATTTTATGGTTGTGGGAGATGAAGATCAGTCGATATATTCTTTTAGAGGAGCTAGAGTTGAAAATATTCTTGAATTTGAAAAGACTTTCGACAATGTTAATAAATTTTATTTAGTGCAAAATTATCGTTCAAATTCAAATATAGTGGATATTGCAAATGGAGTTATCTCAAAAAATAAAAACAGGTATGAGAAACAAATAACAACTCAAAATAACTCTGATAAAAGAATGAAATTTTTAGTTTTTCAAAACACATCAGATGAAGCTGAATATTTTTCTAATTTGCTTGCTGTTAATAATATTGAGACAGCAATACTTTATAGATTTAATTCTCAATCTTTCTATTTTGAAACATCTTTTTTAAAGAAGAATATTCCATATAAGGTTTTAGGTGCAATTAAATTTTATGAAAGAGAGGAAATAAGAGATATTATTTGTTTGCTTAGGCTTTTTGTAAACAAGAAAGATAAAATAGCTTTTTTGAGAATAATAAACAAACCTTCTAGAGGAATTGGAAAAACTACTCTAGAGAAAATAATTAGCACTTTAAACGATAATGATGTTAATTTTAATTTGTTTTATGCAAGTAAAAAGGTTTTGAATTCTCTTAAAAATAGAGCCAAAGATTCTCTTTTATTGTTTTTAAATGCTTATGATGAGCTGGGTAAAAAACTTTTTGAAGATCATTATATTAATTTATCTGCTTTTATTGAGGATGTTGTAATTAAGTTTGGTCTTTTAGATTACTATAAAAAATTTGATAAGGACGAAAAATTAAGAAATATTGATGAGCTTATTAATAGTGGAATTGAATATTCAGGGACATTTGAAGGTCTTGCTATTTTTTTACAAAATTCTTCACTTTCCCCTTTAATTTCTGGAGATTTGAAGTCTAGTGTACTTTTGTCTTCAATTCATGGTGTTAAGGGGCTTGAATTTGATAGAGTTGTGATTTCTGGGCTTGAGAAAGGTCTTTTGCCAGCCGAAATTGAAGAATTAACACAAGATAGACTCGAAGAAGAGAGAAGGCTTTTTTATGTTGCAATAACAAGAGCTAAATCAGAGCTTATTGTTACTTTAAATTTAAGTCGAGCCTTTAGAGGTTTTTTTAAAAGAACCAAGCTTTCTGTTTTTTTTCAAGATATTGACAAAAACTTTTATGACATTATCTTTATTCCTGAATATTTAAAAGAGGATTTTAATAATTTTTTTATTGATAGTAAAATGAATATTGGATTTAATGTTGGAGACTATATAATTTATAATGGAGAAAGGGGAATGGTTGTTGATAGTTGGTACCAAGACAATTTGCAGTTTGTTAAAATTAGTTTGAGAAATGGTAAGAAGGCTATTTTGAGTCCTGAGTATATTAAAAAAATTATTAAAGCTTAGAGGTTTATTTTGAAAGATATACATTTAGAAAATAGTTTAAAATTAAGTTTAGTAAAACTTAGCAAAGAGAGTGAAGATAAATTCATTTCAAAATTTGAGAAAGTTATTAGATTGGTTAATGAAATTTCAAATTTTGAGGCTCAAATTAATTTTGATTCTAATAAGAAGAAGATTTCTACATTGCGTGAGGATAAAGTAAGATTTTCTCTTTCTATTGAATCAATTAAAAAGCTTAGTAATTCGTTTTTAGATGGATATTTTTCATCTCCTAAAATATTAGAATAAGGATCAGGCCTTGGACTTAAGTAATTTAACTTTAACTAAAATTCAAGAATTAGTTTTAACTAAAAAATGTAAAATTTACGATATTTTGCTTGCTTATAAAAATAATTATGAATTAAATAAAGATATCAATGGATATGTTGAATTTTTTGATGATTCTTTAGAGATTGCAAAAAGGTATGACGATTGTTTAAAAAATTGTGAATTAGAAGATTTACCTTTAATTGGCATGCTTGTTGCTGTTAAAGATAATATTTCAATTCAAGATAAATCTTTAACTTGTGCTTCTGAAATTTTAAAAGGGTATATTTCTCCTTATGATGCGACTGTGATCAAAAGACTTAAGGACAAGGGAGCAATTTTAATTGGTAGAACCAATATGGATGAATTTGCCATGGGTTCTACTTGTGAATTTTCTCATTATGGTGCAACTTTAAATCCTTTAAACAGAGAATATGTTGTGGGCGGTAGTTCTGGAGGCTCTGCGGCTGTGGTTGCATCTTTTCAAGCACCTTTTTCACTTGGTAGTGATACTGGAGGTTCTGTTAGGCTTCCTGCATCTTTTTCAGGAATTTTAGGCTTTAAGCCTTCTTACGGAGGTCTTTCTCGCTATGGGCTTGCATCTTATGCTTCGTCTTTTGATCAAATAGGATTTTTTTCTCATTCTATTGAAGATATTGCTTTAATCTTAAAGCATACTTGTGGGTCTGATAAAATGGATTCTACTAGTATAGACATCTTTGATGATTTTTATCCTTTAAAAATTGATTCGTTGCAAGGAAAAAATTTAGCCGTAATTAAAGAACTTAGCGAAGATTTAATGGACAAAAATGTTGCAAGTAGTTTTGCCAAATTTAAATTTGATCTTTTGTCAAAAGGTATTAATATAAAAGAAGTTTCAATAGAAGAGATTAATTTTATTTTATCAATTTATTATACAATTTCTCCTGTTGAAGCATCATCCAATCTTGCTCGTTATACTGGACTTTGTTACGGTAAGAGAATGTCAGAAAATTTAAGTCTTAATGATTTTTATTTTAAACATAGGAGTAATTTCTTGTCAGAAGAAGTTAAAAGGCGCATTGTTCTTGGAAATTATTTATTGTCAGAAGGGTATGATGCCAAATATTATTCAAAAGCTTGTGAAATTCTGCAAAATTTAATTATTCCTAAATTTAACAAGCTTTTTAAAAGTTGTGATTTTATTATTACCCCAACAAGCTTTGTTAAACCTTTTAGAGTTGGTTTGGATTTTGATGATCCTGTTAAAATGTATTATTCAGATATTTGTACTGTGGTTGCAAATCTTATTGGAGCTCCTGCTATTTCAATTCCTTATTCTAAGGATAAGGAAGGATTATCGATTGGAATGCAAATTATTGGGCGCAAAAAGAAGGATTTTGAACTTTTAAGTTTTTCAAAAAATGTAATTAGGGAATTGGGATTGAATGGAATATAAATTAGTTATTGGATTAGAAATTCATATTCAACTAGGTTTAAAAACAAAGGCTTTTTGTGGATGTAAAAATGAGTTTGGGGGAGTTCCCAACTCTCGTATTTGTCCGATTTGCCTTGGACTACCTGGTTCACTACCAAGTGTGAATGTAGAACTTGTAAATAGCGCGATTTTAGCAGGTCATGCTACAAATTCAAAGATTAGAAATGTTGTTAAATTTGATAGAAAACATTATTATTATCCAGATTTGCCAAAAGGATATCAAATATCGCAAAATGATAAGCCGATTTGTGAGCAAGGAAGCTTATTTATTGAAACTTTTTCCGGGTTAAAAAAGATTAATATTATTAGAATTCATATGGAAGAAGATTCAGGCAAGAGTCTGCATTTGCTCGATAGTGAAAATCAAAGTTATATTGATTTTAATCGTTCGGGCGCTCCTTTGCTTGAGATTGTTTCTGCTCCAGATATTAGCAGTGGAGATGAGGCAGTTGCTTTTTTAAGTTCCCTAAGAGAAATTTTTAGGTATCTTGATTTGTCGGAATGCAATATGGAGAATGGTTCTTTTAGATGTGATGTAAATGTTAATTTAATTGTTAAAGAGAGTGGTGTTGAATATAAAACTCCTATAGCTGAAATAAAGAATTTAAATTCTTTTAAATCTATTAAAGCTGCCATTGAATATGAAGAATTAAGGCAACAAGAGGAGTGGGTTCAGTTTAGGAAAACCCTTGATAGCTTTGGCAAGCACACTAGAGGATTTGATGATAAGCGTGGGATAACAGTTGTTCAAAGAGACAAAGAGACAGTATCTGATTATCGTTATTTCCAAGAACCCGATCTGCCTTTAATAGAGATTGATGATTTTTATATTGATAATATTAAAAATTTAAAGTTAATTGAACTTCCATTTGATGCAAGAATTAGGCTTAAAGACAAATATGGGCTAAGTGATTTTGATGTTATTACTTTAACAGCAGATAAGCATCTACTTAGATATTTTGAAGAGGCTGTTATTAATGCAAGCGATCCTAAAAAAGTAGCCAATTGGATATTGTCTGAAGTTTTGAGCGTTCTTAATGATAAAGGAATTAGTGTTCTTGAATTTAATTTACCTCCAAGTTATATTACAGAGCTTGTTGAATTTGTTATTGCTGGTAAAATAAGTGGCAAAATGGCAAAAGAGGTATTTTCAGATATGATGGCTAGGGAAGTTTCTGCTTTTGTTATTATAAGTGAAAATCAATTAGAGCAAATAAGTGATAAATTTGTTATTAAACAGATTGTGCTTGAAGTTTTAAATGAAAACCCCAAGTCAATTGAACTTTATAAAAAGGGTAAAGATCATGCTATTAAATTTATGATGGGGCAAGTAATGAAAAAATCTTCAGGCAAGATTAATCCTATAATTGCAAAAGAAATTCTTTTGCAAAGTTTATCCAATGAATGACTTCTCCTTGATAGACAATTTGCCAGTTATTAAAAGGGCAAGATTTTTTTATCTTTACGATATTCAAGGCAAGAGGTATTTGGATTTATATTTAAATGGTGGAAAAAATTTTTTAGGCTATAGGATTCAAGGTTTAAATCGCATTTTTAAGCAAACTATGTCAAGAGGTTTAATATCCCCTTATCCTTCTATTTTTAAAAATCAGTTCATTAATTTGGTATTTACTTTTTTCAAAGAAGCCGGATCTGTTTATATTTTTAAGTTAGAGCAAGATGCAAAAAAATTTTTACTATCTTTAACCGGTAAAGATAAATTTTTTATGCCTTGGGAAAAAGAAGACGGAATATATGAGTTTAAAGTAGGATTTAGGAATATTAAATATCCTATGATTTTTAATATTCCTTTGCCTGATTTTATGTCTGTTAGTATTGTTGTTATAGATAATCTTTCTAGAAAAATAGAATTTAAAGATAATTTTGATGCTCTAACTTTATCTTTGGCTAGACATACATTAAGCAAACTTTTATTTTATGAGAAAAATCTCAATGTTGATTTCAATTCTTTTGGCACATCTTTGTTTAGAGTGATTGATAGGTATATGTTTCCTCTTTATGATGCTTGTTATCATGCTGAAATTTTTAATGAATTTCTCAAATATGGGTATTTAATTAGTCCAAATTTTAGCATTCCATCTATTGTTCCCTTGAAGTTTTCTAAAGGAGATCTGGATAATTTTAAAAAAATTTGTTTTGCTCTTAAAAATAAGTTTATTGATGGACTTGACAGTGCTTCTTGCAAATAATACAATTAATAAGATTTATACATAAAATTATATGTAAGGGTAATGTGCTATTATGAATAAGATAACTAATAATGTTACGATTTGGGTTAAGCCAAAGGCTGTTGAGAAAAAATGGTATTTAATTGATGCTGCAGATAGAGTTTTAGGTAAAGTTGCTGTGGATGTTGTTAGAATTTTAAGAGGCAAACATAAAGCTTATTATACTCCTCATCAAGACTTAGGTGACAATGTTATTATTATTAATGCTTCTAAGGTTAGGCTGACTGGAAAAAAATATCAACAAAAACTTTATTATAGACACTCAAGATATCCCGGGGGGCTTTATTCTGATACTTTTAAAACATTGTCAGAGAGGAAACCTTGTGCGCCCCTTGAGATTGCTATTAAAGGTATGTTACCAAAAGGCCCTTTGGGTCGTGATCTTTTTAGAAATTTGAAAGTCTTTTCTGGTTCAGAGCATACTCTTAAAGCTCAAAATCCTATAAAACTGGAAGATAATTTAAGAGAGGTAAAATGAAAAAATCAAATTTTAGCAATGTTAATTTATCAATGGGAACTGGTAGGAGAAAATCTTCTGTTGCTAGAGTTTACATTAGAGAGGGTAATGGCAATATCATAGTAAATAATAAAGACTTCAACTCTTACATCCAACTTGAAAATTTAAGAACAATGGCACTATCGCCTTTAGTTTTGACCAATACATTTGGGAAATATGATCTTTGTATTAATGTTTATGGGGGCGGGATTTCAGGTCAATCGGGGGCAATAAGGCATGGCATTTCAAGGGCTCTTTTTGAGCTTGATGAATCTAATAAGATGATTTTGAGATCTAATGGGTTTTTAACAAGAGATTCAAGGAAAGTTGAGCGTAAAAAATTTGGGCAGAAAAAAGCACGAAAAAGCTTTCAATTTTCCAAAAGATAATTTCATTTTTTATATATTTCATATTTTTAAGCAAAAAAAATCCCTTTAAAAGGGATTTAATTTATTTTCGCTTAATAGAATAAAAGACGTTTTTACCGTGGTATTCGGCAGTTGTTTCTAATTCTTCTTCTATTCTTATGAGTTGATTGTATTTTGCTATTCTGTCTGTTCTTGAGAGTGAACCGGTTTTGATTTGTCCTGTTCCAAGAGCTACAACAAGATCGGCTATTGTTGTATCTTCTGTTTCTCCTGATCTGTGGGAGACTATTGCTGTATACCCCGCTTTTTTGGCCATTTCCACAGCCTCAAATGTTTCTGTTAGTGTTCCAATTTGATTAACCTTGATAAGAATTGAATTAGCAACTCCCATTTCAATTCCTTTTTTTAGAAATGAGGTATTTGTTACAAATAAATCATCTCCAACAAGTTGTATTTTGTTTCCAATTTTGTCTGTAAGTTTTTTCCACCCATCCCAATCTTCTTCGGCCATGCCATCCTCAATTGAAATAATTGGATATTTTTCTACCCATTTTGACCAATATTCAACCATTTGTTCTGAAGTAAGTTCTTCTTTTGTTGACCATTTAAGTACATATTTTTTTGTTTTTGGATCATAAAGCTCGGATGTTGCTGGATCAAGAGCTATTGCTATATCTTTTCCAGGTTCATATCCTGCTTTCTTTATTGCCTCTATAATCATTTCGCAGGCTTCTTCATTTGATTTTAAATTTGGAGCAAATCCCCCTTCATCTCCAACAGAAGTTGCATATCCTTTGCCATGTAGAATGCCTTTTAGTGTATGAAAAACTTCTGCTGCCATTCTTATTGCCTCGCTGAAACTTTTTGCTCCTACTGGCATTATCATGAATTCCTGAAAGTCAACAGAGTTGTCAGAATGTGCGCCACCATTAATAATATTGCACATAGGTGTAGGCAAAATGTTAGCTTTGTAAGCTCCAAGATATTGATAAACCTTGAGCCCAAGGTACTTTGCAGCAGCTTTAGCTGTAGCCATTGAAACTGCTAAGATTGCATTAGCACCAAGTTTTTCTTTTGTAGGGGTGCCATCAAGTTCAAGCATTTTTCTGTCGATTGCAACCTGATTTAAGGCGCTCATACCTTCAAGTTCTGGGGCAATTATGTTTTTTATATTTTCAATTGCTTTTAAAACCCCTTTTCCCATATATACAGACTTATCACCATCCCTAAGCTCAACAGCTTCGTTAATTCCTGTTGATGCACCTGATGGTACAGCAGATCTTCCGCAAGTTCCATCTTCTAAAATTACATCAGCTTCAACTGTTGGATTCCCCCTAGAGTCAATGATTTGTCTGGCTTTGATTTCATAAATGTGAAAACCCATTTTTGTACTCCTCGTATTATTTACTTTAATGTATGTTTTTAGTATAATGTTAAAAAGTTTAAATGTGTAGTGTTTTACCAAAAGAATTATTATCGTGAGCTTTGTATATAATCTATGAAAGAAAGATTTTTTTATTTGTTGGTTTTTGTAGCTTTATGTGTTAACAATCTTTTTTCAGATAATTATGTAATGTATGATTTTGATTTAAGTTTAAATGAATTTTTAGAAGTTTCAATAAGAAAAGACAGCTTTGAGCCTATGGTTGATTCTAAGCGTATATTGTTGTTTTATCCTCCCAATAAGGAAATTAGAAAAATTTTTGCTGCTTTTGATTTTGATCAGTATTCTAAGAAATATTTATTCAAAAAAAATGAACATGGAGTTTTTTTTGTTAAAGTTAATATTCCTCATGGCACAAGCGATATAAAATATAGGCTTATTATAGACGGTGTTTGGACTAATGACGAGTATAATAAAAATGTGGTTTATAATGAGGATTTAGTCCCATTTTCTAAAATTGAGGTTGCCAAAGAGAAGTCCAGTTATATTTCTTTGAGAAATCCAATACAATCATATGATAATAATGAGATTGAAATTTTTTATATAGGTCGTCCTGGACAAATAGTTACAATAGCTGGTAGTTTTAATAATTTTAATCCTTTTTTAAATAGGCTTATTGAAAAAGAAGATAATAAGGGAATTTATACGATTAAGCTTAAAAATTTACCCAAGGATAGAATTTATTATTATTTTATTGATTCTGGCAACAAAGTAATAGATAAAAATAATGTTAATAGAATTAATTTATACTTCGTTGAGGGGATTGATAATAAAATAGATTTTGAAGTCTCCTATTTTGACCATAAATAAGCTTTTAAATTATTTATTTATTCATCTCATCAAAAAGATATTTAGATACAAAGTGATCCTTTTCTACTTCTTCAAGCTTTGGGTGTACTTGAGTTGATAAGTGAATTTTTCTAATGTTTGCTAGGGTTTGTTCGTCTAGTTTTATATTTTTATTTTTTCTTTTTTCAGGGTTTATTTCAGGAATTGATGCTATTAGCATTTTGGTATATGGATGAATTGGGTTTGAAAACAGTGTTTCTCTGGGTGCAAGTTCTAGAATAACGCCAAGGTACATTACAGCAATTTTATCACTCATATATTTTACTACGGCAAGATCGTGAGAAATAAATAAATAAGACAAATTTAATTCTTTTTGTAGGGTTTTTAGTAGATTTAAAATTTGAGCTCTGATTGATACATCAAGTGCAGAAACGGCTTCGTCTAAAAGTAAAAGCTTGGGATTTAAAGCTAGTGCTCTAGCAATTCCTATTCTTTGTCTTTGTCCTCCTGAAAATTCATGAGGATATCTGGTTAACATGCTTTTATGTAACCCAACAATATCTGTTAGTTCGTTTACTCTTTGCTCTATTTCTTGTTTTGTTTTTGGAAGAATTTTGTTTTCACTGTATATTTCTAGCGGTTCTGCTATTATTTCTTTTATTGTCATTCTTGGATCAAGTGAAGTATGAGGATCTTGGAATACCATTTGCATATCTTTTTTTGTTTTTAAGAGTTCTTTTTTTGAAAGTTTAGTTATGTTTTTTTCGTTAAAGTAAATATTTCCAGAAGTTGGTGTGTAAAGCTGCATTATTGAGCGAAGAGTGGTAGATTTTCCGCAGCCAGATTCTCCAACAAGTCCCAAAGTTTTATTTTTTTCAACTTCAAAGCTAACATTGTTTACTGCATTTACTTTTTGTTTGTTTTTCCAAAATAAGAAATCTTCTCCAGTTGTGAATGTTTGTATTAAGTTTTCTACTTTAAGAATCATTTCTTTTTTACTGCTCATTTAAAACTCCTCAATATTGGTTTTTGTAATCTTAATAGGATTTTCTTTTATTGAATAAAGTTTTTTATTTGGATCATGTTCTAGTGTAAGAATTGATTTTAAAAGCCCAATGGTGTAAGGGTGTTTAGGATTGTTAAATATTTCCTCTACTGTTCCTTCTTCTACAATTTTTCCTTGATACATGACAGATACTGTATCGCAAATTTCAGCAACAACTGCAAGATCATGAGTTATAAATATTGTAGAAGTATTGAATTTTTTAGATAGGTTTTTGATTAATAATAATATTTGCTCTTGGATTGTAACATCAAGGGCTGTTGTAGGTTCATCTGCTATTAGTAAGGATGGATGGCAGCTAAGTGCCATTGCAATCATGACTCTTTGCCTCATTCCTCCTGAAAATTGATGGGGAAAATGTTTTATTCTCTCTTCTGCGTTTACAACACCAACAGTTTTTAGCATTTCTATTGCTTTTTCTTTTGCTTCTTTTTTTCCCAATCTTTGGTGCAAGATTATTGTTTCTTCAAGTTGAGTTGATATTCTTAAAAATGGGTTTAATGAAGTCATTGGGTCTTGAAATATCATTGATATTTTATTCCCTCTGATTTTTAAAAGCTCTTTTTCGCTAAGTTTTAGTAGATCTTGATTTTCAAATAGTATTTCTCCGCTTTTATATACCGTTGTAAGTTCTGGCAATAATTTTAAAATAGCCATGCTTGTTACGGATTTTCCACTTCCAGATTCTCCAACAATAGCTCTAATTTCTCCTCTTTTTACAGATAGGTTAACATCGCTTACAGGATGAATTGTTGTATGTTTTAGTCTAAAATCAATTGCTAAATTTTTTATTTCTAATATGTTTTCTTTTTCCATTCAATTTCTCCTTAGATGCTATCTTTTGGATCAAATGCATCTCTTAACCCGTCACCTAAAAAGTTCATAAATAATAGAAATATTGTCATAACTATAGCCGGAATAAAAACTTTCCATGGATATTCAACAAATGTAGCAATTCCGTTTTGCACCAATTCTCCCCAACTTGTCATTGGAGCTGAAATTCCAAGTCCTAAAAAGGATAAAAATGCTTCAGCCATAATAAAGCTTGGAACTCTTATTGTTGTGAATATAACTATCATTCCAATGCTATTAGGGATTAAGTGTTTTAGAATTATTCTTTGATTTGTTGCACCAAAGGTTTTGGCTGCTTGTATAAATTCTGAACTTGAGAGTGATTGTACTTGGCCTCTTACAACTCTAGCTACTGTTAACCACGATACAAATGCAAGTGCTATGAATAATCCTATTATGCTTCTTTCCATTATTGCCATTAGTATTATTACAATAAGCAAATAGGGTAATACATAAAGAATTTCTATTGTTTTGGTAATGATTTTGTCAGGCAATCCCCCAAAAAATCCTGCTATTGAGCCTAGAATAGTTCCTATTATCATAGACAAAAAAGCTCCAATAAATCCTACAGAAAGAGAGATTTGACTACCTTGTATTAATCTTGCAAGCAAATCTCTTCCAAGATTGTCTGTACCAAGTAAATACACTCTTTTATGTATTTTTACTTCTTTTTTATCTATTATTTGAACTTCATTTTCTATTTTTCTTTTTATGTCTTCAAGTTTTTTTAGTTCTTCTTCATTTATTTCTCTTTTCTCTTTTTTTGCTAATTTTTCAATAAATTTTTTTTCTTTCTTGTACCATAATTCTCCAGCAGCCTGGAAAGATGGTGGTAAATCAGAATGCTCTACTATTTGAGTATGGTATTTATATATTGGCAATATTGGTTGTAGAATGGCAATTAAGATATAAAATCCAATTACAAAAAGACTACCAAATGCCAGCTTATTGTCTTTAAATCTTGACCAAGCTCTTCTTTCGAGTTTAGAATTGTTTTTTTCATTTTGTTTTTCAAGACTATTCATTTTGATTTCCTCTTATACTCTTGGATCTAAAATTTTATATATAATGTCTGATATTAATATAGAAATAAGTAGTATTATCGAATATACTAACAATCCTCCCATTAATACTGGGTAATCTCTGTTTAGTGCGGATTCTGTTATAAACATTCCCATTCCAGCAATTCTAAATATTTTTTCAATAACTACACTTCCTGAGATTATAGCAGCAAATGCTGGACCTATATAACTTACTACAGGTAGCATTGCTCCTCTTAGCATGTGCTTTATAACTATATTTTTGAAGCTTAGTCCTTTTGCACGTGCAGTTCTTATGAAGTCGCTTTGTATTATTTCGAGCATTGAGCCTCTAATGATTCTTGCGAAAATAGCTATATTGGGCATACTAAGAGTTATTATCGGTAGAATTAAATTTGAAAATCCCCCTCTTTCTGTAATCCATCCAGAGGTGTAAAGCAAGCCCCATTTAATTGCAAAAAAGTATTGTAAAATTGGCCCTATTACAAATAGTGGTATGGAAATTCCTAATATTGCTATTGATGTTGTTATATAATCTATATAAGTATTTTTATAAATAGCAGCTAATATTCCTATTGGTATTCCTATTGATAGTGATATGATGAGGGATATTACTCCAAGTGTAAGTGATTTTGGAAATCCTAATTTTATGTATTGATTAACCGTAAGGTCTTTCTTTTTTAAAGAAGGCCCCAGATCTCCTTTGAGAACGTTTGAAATATAATAAAAGGCTTGAATATAAAAAGGTTTGTCAAGGTGATATTTTTCCATCAATCTTGCTTTTACTTGAGGATCAATAGGTTTTTCAGAATCAAATGGACTTCCAGGGGCCATTCTCATTACAAAAAAGCATAAAAAAATTATTGCTAGTAAAGTTGGAATCATTCCTATTATTTTTTTTAAAGTAAACTTTAACATTCTTGCTCCTTTGTAAATAGATATTGGCAACATTATGTATTAGTCAATTATATCATATAGTATTTAATGTTTTTCAAGCTACAATTGATAATTTTTGATAAAATAAAGGTTTGTTTGCATTGTAATTAATGATTTTATTTGCAATAAAGTGCACTTTAATTTTCTTAAATTTTGTTATCTTTATTAGATAAAGATTTGTTTTTTGTTTAAGATTTTAAGACAAAATTATTTAAGAATCTTAAACATTATTTGTGCATTTTTGCTTTAAAAAGCTTTTCTTTTGAGTTTTATTTAGCTAGTTTTGCTTTTATATTAGACTTAAATATTATTTTAATTTATATTGAGTCCTTTTAGAAAGTTAATTAATTGCGTTTTGCATTCTTAGATTTTAATTCAGAAAAATAATAAACTTCTGATACATTAGGACTCCATCCAGTCCATTTGTCGTTTCTGAAAAGATAGTGTCCAGAATATATGTATATTGGTGCGGCAGGAAAATCTTTTTCAATTATTATCTCTTCTGCTTTTCTGAGTATTTTTTTTCTTTTTATAGGATCTTTTTCAAAATCCGATTCTTTTATGAGTTTATCAAATTCTAAGTTTGAATATCTGTACGATGCAAGTTGTGAATTTTCGCTTGTGAATATAGTGAAATATGTATGTGGATCCAAATATTCTCCAATGCGTCCAATTCTTATTATTTCAAAATTGCCCGTATTTCTGCTATTGGTAAGAACAGGCCAATTTTCATTGGTAAGTATTATATTTATATTTAATATTTTTTTCCATTGGTTTTGAATAAATGAAGCAACTTTTTTATGAGTTTCGTTTGTATTATATTTTAATGTTAGGATTGGAAATCCTTTTCCATTAGGATATCCAGCTTTTGTTAAAAGCTTTTTAGATTTTTCAGGATCAAATAAAGCTAATTTTTTATCATAATTGTAGTTTTCAAGATTAGGGGTTATTTCTCTTGTGGGGACTGTGCCATCATTTAATACTTGGTAAGCTAAAGTTTCTCTGTCAATAGCTAACGTTAAAGCTTCTCTAACCCCAGCATTATCAAGAGGTTTTATTTTTGTATTAAAGGAGTATAAATAAATTGCATTACTTTTGTGTTGATAATAGTCATTTTGTAGTTTTATTTCATTAACAATGTCTGGCGGGATGCTGTTAAAAATAGCATCAATTTCGTTGTTTTTGTACATATTGTATACAGTAAGATCATTGTCAGAGGTAATGTAGACAAGTTCTTCAAGTTCTACTTCTTTTGCATTGTAATAGTGTTCATTTTTTTCAAATATAATTTTTTCATTAGGCAATCTTTTTTTTAATTTAAAAGGACCACTGACAACCATGTTTTCAGGATTTGTCCAATTTCCCTTATATTTTTCAATAGTATGAATAGGTACTGGCATGAATGCGTGATGTAGAAGTAATTCAAGAAAATAAGGTTTTGGAGATGTAAGTGTTATTTCTAATATTTTTTCGTCAATTGCTTTAATTCCAAGCTCAGAATCAGATACTTTTCCATCAAAATACTCCTGACCATTTTTTATTATTGATTTGAGCATGTCAACATGTGTAGATTCTGTTGTTTTATCCAAAATTCTTAAAAAAGATTTTCTTATTCCTTGAGCAGTAATGGGAACCCCATCGCTCCAAACAAGGTTATCTCTTAGATAAAATTGATATGTTTTTTTATCTTCTGAGGCTTTCCAACTTTTTGCAAGTCCAGGGTTAAGCTTTCCCGTTTTGGTATTTAATGTCAAGAGCCCTGAGAATACTTGTTCTAAAATTCTTGCTCCGATTGTCTCATCTGCTAAGTGTGGGTCAAGTGATGATGGTGCTCCCCCTATGTATACTTTGAATGTTAATTTTTCTTCTTCTGAATTGTTATTGCATGTTATTAAAGATAAGACAACTATAATTAGTGTTGTTATCTTAATTTTTTTACTGATTTTCTTCAGTTTTAATAAAACTCATTTTAACCTTTCCCCCAAATCACAATTATTTATAGATTTTAAGCTATCTTTTTTTTAGAAGAAAGTCAATAAAAATCGTCTATAAAAACAAATGAATAGACGATTTTTATTTAATTAAATATTGATTATTTATTTTTTAATTTTAGTTGAGATAAATCAAATCTTTCTGAAATATTGGTATTCCAGCCTGTCCACTTGTCATTTCTGAAAAGGTAACTATTTCCATATATGTATATTGGGGCTATTGGAAAATCTTTTTCAATGATGATTTCTTCTGCTTGCCTTAGAATGTCTTGTCTTTTTATTGGATCAAGTTCAAGATCAGATTTTTTGATAAGTTCGTTGTATTCTGGGTTTGAGTAATTGTAAGATGAGAATTGTGTGTATCCTTGTGTGAATATGGATAAAAATGTCAAAGGATCAGCATAATCGCCTATCCAACCCGCTCTTGCTATTTCGTAATTTCCACTTGCTTTAGTGTTTAAAAATGTTGTCCATTCTTCATTTTCAAGTTCCACATCAATATTTAAATTTTTTTTCCATTGGTTTTGAATGAATTCACAAATTTTTTTATTTGCTTCGCTTGTATTATATTTTAATTTTAAAATGGGGAATTCATTACCATTAGGGTAGCCAGCTTCAGCTAGAAGTTCTTTTGCAGCTTCAGGATTAAATAATTCTAAATTTTTTGCATAAGAATATGAGCTAAAGTTAGGAGTTGCTCTTCTTGTGGGAGTAGTCCCGTTGTCAAGAACTTTATATGTAAGCGTTTCTCTATCAATCGCAAGAGTTAAGGCTTTTCTAACTTTAACATTGTCTAGTGGTTTAACGTTAGTGTTGAATGCGTAAAAGTATAAGGCATTAACAGCTGATGAGTAATAATCGTTTCTTAATTTTAAATCTTTAATTAAATCAGGCGGTATAGCACTAAATATTGCATCTAATTCTTCATTTTCATACATTTTATATGCTGTTGAACTGTCATTTGTTGTATAAAATGTAATTTCTTGTACTTCTACTTCGCTTGAGTTGTAGTATTTATCATTTTTTTCAAACACATATTTTTCGTTAGGAATTCTTTCTTTTAATTTAAAAGGACCACTGGTAACCATGTTTTCAGGGCTTGTCCAGCTTTCTCCGTACTTTTCGGTAACATGGATGGGTATTGGAATAAATGATTGGTGTACTAACATGTCAATAAAATAGGGTTTTGGTGATTCTAATGTTATTTCTAATGTTTTTTCGTCAATTGCCTTAATTCCAAGCTCAGCGTCAGTAATTTGCCCTTCAAAATATTTTTGACCATTCTTGATTGCTGATTTAACCATTTCAACATACTTTGAGCCAGTTTCTTTATTTAAAACTCTAAGATAAGATTTTCTAATTCCTTCTGCAGTGATTGCAACTCCATCACTCCAGGTAATTTGTTCTCTTAGGGTAAATGTATAAACCGTTCCGTCAGGAGAAATGTCCCAACTTTTTGCAAGTCCCGGCTTGTTTCCTCCTGTATTAGGATCGCCTGTAACAAGTCCTTTAAACATTGTATCTAGCATTTTTGATGCGACATTATCGTCTGCTAATTGGGGGTCAAGGCTGCTTGGCTCTGATCCTAAGCTTATTTTAAATGATACTCCTTCTTTTTTTTTATTGTCATTACAACAAATAAATGTTAGAAAAAATATTATTGAAAATAATAACTTTTGTAATTTCATAATTTTTACCTCCGTTTTAAAGCTAACTTTAAATTTAACTTTAATTTTATAATTACCCTTTCGTAGATATTAATTTTAAATCTTAATTTTAAAATTACTTATTTTATTATTTTTTAGTTTTAATATCTTCGTACAAATAGTTTTCTGCAATATTTGGTACCCATCCTGTCCATTTATCATTTCTGAAAAGGTAATGAGATTTGGGCACATATAAGGGCGCCATAGGAAAATCTTTTTCAATTATTATCTCTTCTGCTTGTCTTAGAATGTCTTGTCTTTTTATTGGATCAAGTTCCAAATTAGATTTTTCTATTAAAGCATCATATTCTTTGTTTGAATATTCGTATGCCCCTAAAAAATGATTTTTGGTTGTAAATAAGCTTTCTAAGAATGTTAAAGGGTCAAAATAGTCTCCTACCCATCCCACGCTTGAAATTTGGTAATTTCCAGTTCTTCTACTTCCTAAAAATGTTGTCCATTCTTCATTTTCGATTTCTATGTTAATGTTTAGGACTTTTTTAAATTGTTCTTGTAAAAATTCAGCTCCTATTGTGCTTCCTCCACTTGAGATTTTATATTTTAATGTGGGAAATCCTTTGCCATCCGGATATCCAGCCTCACCTAAAAGTTTTTTTGCATTTTCAGGATCAAATAATATTAAATTTTTTCCATAAGAATAATCCTCAAATTTTGGAGTTAAATTTCTTGTTGGATTAGAACTTCCTTTTAAAACTATTTTAGATAAAGTTTCTCTATCAATAGCAAGTGAAAGAGCTTGTCGAACTTTTGAATCGTCTAGAGGCTTTATAGAGGTATTGAATGCTATGTATGCTACTCCATTTTTTAATCCTGAGTAATAATCATCTCTTATTTTAATTTCTTCTAAATTATTCTTTTCTGCTGCTTGCAGAAAATCGATTTCATCATTTATGTACATATTGTAAGCTACACTACCTTCTATTGGGTAAAATATCACTTCATCAATTTCCACATTTTTTGCATTATAGTATTTTTCATTTTTTTCTATTACGATTTTATCGTTAATTAATCTTTCTTTGAGTTTGTATGCTCCACTAACAACTATATTTTCAGGATTTGTCCAATTGTCTTCATATTTTTCAACAATATGCATTGGAACCGGTCTGTATGATGCGTGTGTTAGCATATCGGGGAAATAAGGCTTTGGAGATGTTAATGTTATTTCCAAGGTTTTGCTGTCAATAGCTTTTATTCCAAGCTCAGATTCAGACGCTGTCTCGTCAAAGTATTCTTGTGCGTTTTTTATTGTAGATTTTACTAAATTAGCATATAGTGAATTTGTTTTTTTATTTAAAATTCTTAGATATGATTTTTTTATTTCTTCAGCAGTAATGGCAACTCCATCGCTCCAAACTATATCTTCTCTTAAGTGAAATGTATAAACCGTTCCGTCAGGAGAAATATCCCAACTTTTTGCAAGTCCTGGTTTATATTTTCCAGTTTGTGAATCTTTTACTGTTAAGCCTAAGAATAGGTTTATAATGATATTGCTACTGTAAAGGTCTGTTGAGAGCTGAGGATCAAGTGATGATGGTTCTGCTGAGTTTGACACTCTAAAAACTATTTTTTCTTTTTTAGTATTATTATTAATGCAAGCTATTAAAAAGAAAATAGTTAACATTAAAGCTATTTTTATGTATTTCATGGGATTTTCCTTTTTCAACAATTTTACATATTTGTTGTGTTGTTTTATTAATCTTTTTTAATAAAAAATATTTAATTTGTTTTAATTTTAAATATTTGTGCCTCCAGTACTTTGATTTATTCTATGTTTAAATTTTACTTTAATTCTTACAATAAAAAAAGTCTAATAAATTGAATAGTTTTTGGCTCTATTTTGATTATTATTGTAAGCTTAAACTTTACTTTAATTTGTGTAATAAATAAGGTATAATAAGTTTGAAATGTTTTCAAAAATGTATGCTTATTTAATATTAGTTAGTTATTTATTTATTATTAGCTTTATAGAGCTTTTTGTTTGTAATAAAAAATGGTGTAACTAATAATTAAGTTGCAACATAGAATGCTTTAAAAGGTGCTAGTTTTATGTTTGTACAAAATGAAAGTTTTGATAAATATTTTAAAGATATGGAAAGCGATTTTGTAAGTCAATTTAAATCTGTTGAAAATATTAATTATTTGGATAAGTCTTACCGCAATGCAGATTCTAATAGTAGAAGATTGGCAGATAGAATGATAGAGAGACTTCTTGAGAGTAGATCTACCATTGTTGGCATGCAAAATATTTTAGAGCTTTACCAAAAGGCTAAATCTGGCAAGTCTTCAATTATATTAATGGAGCATTATAGTAATTTTGATTTTCCCTGTTTTCAGTTTTTGCTTTACAAAATGGGTTATCAAGATATTGCAGATCATATTATTCCAATAGCCGGAGTTAAGCTTTTCAGAGATAATTTATTTGTTAAAACTCTTTCTTTGGGATACAATGCAATATTAGTTTATCCCCCGCATGCATTTGTTGGGGTTGGTTTAGAACATGCTAGGCAAAGGCGCGTTTTTAATGCTAATTCTATGAAATATATTTATGAAAAGAAAAATAGTGGGCACATTATACTTATTTTTCCTACTGCTACTAGATATAGAAAAGGAAGACCTGAAACTAAAAAAATAATTTTAGAAATTGTTAATTATTTTAAAATTTTTGATTATTATTTGATGATTGGAGTCAATGGAAATGTTTTAGAAGTTTCTGAAGATGGCGATATGTCCCACGATGTTTTTAAAAGAGATTCTCTTATATATAATGCTGGCAAAGTTATAAGTATTGTTGAGTATAGGGATAAAATTTTAAACACCCTAAAAGATTATCAAAAAGAGATTACAAAGGAAGTTTTGGGCTTAAAAATTGCTGAAGATTTAGAAAATAGCTTTAATGTGCTTCACGCAGAAGGGCTTGAAGTGTATAAAAAGAGTTTTTGATTAGCTAGGAATTTGATTACAATATGCCTGATATAGATAAGATAAAACAGTTTAAAAAAGAAATATTAGATGATCTCTCTAATGAAAGATCATCTAAAGAGCCTTTTGGCGTGAGCATGGATGTTAAGATTCCTGAGCCTGGAGAAAATATTGTTCCTTGGATAAGTAAAGATCTTGCTTTAGAGGAAAATGATGATGAGCTTGATTTAAATTTTATGCTTGATGCTCTTGAGAGTGAGGATAAATTACCTTATTCTGATATCTTTAATGACAATTTGCCCTTAAGTGGATCTGATTTGAGAGTTGATGTGGATCCAGAGCTTTCAACTCTGAATAATGATTTTGATGTTTCTAATGATTCTTTTGAAAATAGCATTGACAAAGTTCTTGATGATAATTCTGTTGATTTAGACATTGCTTCTAAGCTTGATTTTGATAAGTTGATAAATTCTTCAGAACTGAATTCTGAAGAATTTATCAACAATCAAGGCAATAGCAATTTTTTTGAAGCCAGCAATGATTCTCTTGTTTTAGCAGATGATGATTTTTTACAATCTAATAAATCCAATGAAGCTAATTTTAATGATACGGTAAATGATAAAAGTCAGATAGACGAACAATCAGATATGTTTGTTGGAGATGATTTAAATTTAAGCACTGATGACAATGATTTTGAAAATGTTGCAGATGATTTTAAATTTTTAGAATATAATCAAAATAAAAATTCTAAGCGTTTTGAATTTAGCGTTAATTATCCATTATTTTTAAAACATTTAAATTCCTATCCTAGAAATTTAAGAATTGCAATTGCTGAGGCTTTAACTAAGGAGAATGTTTCAAAGTATAAGCTTGAAGCGTTAATTGATCTTGTTGAAAAAAATAAAAAAGGATTGAAATTTATTGCTAAATTTGTAGGGGATATTGTTGGTCGATCTATTAAATTACCTATAATTTATTTTAAGGCGGAAGAATTTAGTAAACTTCAGCAGAAATTGAGCTACAGAATCTCAAGAGCTTTGCTGCCTTTAATAAAAATAGCTTCTCTTTTTGTTGTTTTAGTTTTAGTTTCTTTGTACTTTATAGTGGATGTAGTATTTTTTTATGTTGCCTCTGAGAGCAAGTATAAAGAAGGTATAGAATCTATATATGCAAATAAAAGAGAGCTTGCAAAAGCTATCTTTAAAGACGCTTATTATATTAGGCCTGATGATAAATGGTTTGTTAACTATGCTAAAGCGTTTGAAGAAATCAGAGATTTTGATAGCGCTGAGGAAAAATACGAGGAATTGTTTACAATTGAGCCTTTTTCTAAAAATTCTACAAGCAGAAGGCGAAAAAAGTTTAATAAGGAAGGATATATTGCGTATGCTTCTATGAAAATGAGTCTTGGAGAATACTCTCAGGCAAATTTAATACTTGATGAGGTTATATCTTACGATCTTTATGATTATGATGCTTTAGTCTTAAAGGGAGATAATTATTTTAAATGGGCTAAGACAAATCCTAATTACTATAAAGATAGTATTAATAGCTATACTGTTGTACTTTCTAAGTATGGACAAAAAAAGGAAATTTTATTTAAACTTTTTAATGCTTATATTGAAGCTGGTTTAGATACTGAGTCTGATAATGTTAATAATTTTATTAAGTCAAATGAAATTCTAGATGTTGATGAAGTTGTTTACACAAAATATGCTAAAAAGCTAGTAGATAAATATATTTCTTTAGTGTCTTATAATAAGAGGGCAAATAATCTTGCTATAAACTTAAATTATCTCAATGGGCAAACAAATTTATTAAACAAAGAATTCTCTGATTTTAAAAGAAATGATGGCAGAACTATTTTTAAGCTTGAAAACAATGTTAATATGAATTCAGAGATTGAATACATTCTCAGAAAAATATTAAATAAAAATCCTAATTACGATAAGGCGCTTTTTGAAAGCGGAAGATATTCGTATTACATAGGGGATTTTAAGAAAGCAGAAGTTTATTTGCTTAAAGCATTAAATAGCTTTAGGCAAATAAATTCAATTGAAGATGCTGGGGATAAGATATTGGCTTATAAAATTTTAGCAGACATTTATGAAAAATCTAGAGATTCTCTTAGGGCTAGCAATATTATTGGTTTAGCCTTAAGTGATTATTCTTTTTATAAAAAACACAATCTTATAAAAGGATCTAAAGAGATTTCTTCAATTTATGAAAAGCAAGGGGATATTCTTAGATCTTTAAATGACTTTAAGTCTGCAATATCTTCTTACAAATTAGCAATAAATGAAGGCGTTGATTATCCGGATGTTTACTATAAAGTTGGATTACTTAGTTACAGGGAAAATAATTATGATGATGCATTAAAATATTTATTTAAAGTAGAAAGCATGGCGGGTTTTTCAAGTAGCAATGAAGTTTTAAATTCTATTGCCTTAACTCTTTATAAGATGGGCGATTTTTTAGCTTCCAGAAGTTATTATTTAAGGGTTATGCAAAATTTAGAACTAGAGAAGGCCAATGTTTTGAATTTTAATCCTAAAGAAAATGATTATCATAAAATTCTTTTACTAAAAGAAATTGAGACTTATAATAATCTTGGAGTTGTAGAAGTAATGGCCTCTTTTTCATCCATAAGAGATGCTAAACTTTTTAATTCTGGGGTTAGTAATTTAAGCGAATCAGCTAAGATTTTTGATATATTAAATAGAGATGAAGATATGGTAAAAAGCGTTAAAAAAGATCTTGCTAGTTTGAATCTCAGGAATATTTTTAAAAATAGTTTTTCTAAATCAAATGTTTTATTTTATGAAAATTTATCCGAAAAACTTTAATTATGGCCTTGTTTATTGATTTTCGGTTGTTTATGAGAGTGATTTCTTTATGAAGAGAATTTTTTTATTTCTTTTTTTTAGTGTTTATTTGTTTGGAGTTGAAGATAATTCTTTAAAAATTGGCATTGATGATGTTTACGTTGAGGCTCATGAAGAAGGATTTCATCTTTTTATTAGAAAAAAACCTTCAATCAAATCAGTAATATTGACAGAGTCTTTTGAAATTCCCGATAAGAAAAAAGATGTGGCTACTTATTCATTTCGTACGCTAAGTTATAATAAAGTTAATGGAGATGAAATTCGAATTTTAAATGGAAGAGTTATTAAGAATAAAGAACTTTTATCATTAACATCTTCCACGCCTGTTCCTAATAAGAAGTTTGGAGAAGCTTTTCATATATTGATTCCAAAAAAATTAAAATATGGATTTCCAAATTTTTCAACAAGAAGCGGTGAGATTGATTTAGAAATATTAAAAAACAAAAAAGAACCCTTTTGGTTTTCTATAAGATCTTTTGAGAAAAAATATAATGACTATTTAGGTAGGTATCAAGACAATGCTTATGAATTGTTTTTTAAGGATACTCAAAATCAAGGAAAAATTGAATTTAATGAATTAAGGGATAATTTTACAAAATTTTCCGATGAGGTTGTTATTGCCAATAATGGCATTGATATTGTTGATAAAATAAAAACTATTTTAAAAAATTCGGAAGATTCAGTTTATGATTTAGATCTAGTGCTTGTTGTTGATGTTACTGACAGTATGAAAAGTAATATTGAGATTCTAAAAGAGCATTTATTTTCAATAATAGAACCTCAACTGCAAAAATTTAAATCTTATAGAATAGGTCTTGTTTTTTATAAAGACTATCTTGAAGATTTTTTAACCAAGTCTTTTGACTTTAATACTATTCCTTATTTAAATAATATTCTTAAATATGTTAATGTTGGTGGTGGTGGGGATTATCCAGAAGCTGTGTTTGAAGGTATTGATGCTGCTGTAAATCAGTTTGATTGGCGAGCAGAAAGAAGGTTTATTATTGTTATAGGAGATGCGCCTCCTCATGAGTATCCAAGGGGGTCTGTTGTTTATGAAGATGTTATCAATTCTGTAAAGGAAAAAGATATTACGATTTATGGAATAATATTCCAGTAAAAATTTTTATTTTTTCAATTATTATTTTCTATTTTATTTAATATTTTTTTAGCCAAAGGCTTTATCCATTTTGGCATTTCCATATTATTTTCTATTAGCTCTTCAAATATTTTTTTTGCTTTTTCTGTTTTGTTTGTTGTGTAATATATGAATGCAATTTCATATTTACCAGTAGCAACTATATTAGGATTGTCAGCGAAATTTTGAATCATTTTTTCGTATGCTTTTAGTGCAGAGCTGTAATCATTAACATTGATAGCCTTTTGAGCTTCTCTGAGATAAACTCCATAAGGAGTTTCTTTTGTTAATTTTTCTAAGTTGATTGTATAGCATGAAATAAATATCAAGTTTAATAATGCTAATTTTTTCATTTTTTGTCTCTTTTTTAGAATGTTTTTATTATTTAATTTTATTAGATATAAAATAAGAAAGCAAGGCTTTTAAGCCTTGCTATATTGATTGTTTTTGCTTATCTAGCAGGAATTATTATCTTCCAGTTAGAATGAATTAGATCTGGATTTTGTATTTTTTGTCTATTAGCAAACCAAATTTTTGGCCATAAGTAAGGATCATTGTATAATTTTTTAGAAATACCCCACAAAGTATTGCCTATTTTTATTACATAAAGCTCACTGCTTGCATTGCTTTGATAGGCTTCGAGGTATCTTGCAGATTCTAAAAATAATTCATTGGCAAGTCTAAAGTTTTTGACATGTTTAGCCTCGACTCCTTTTTCCCACAATTTTCTAGATTGCTCAATAAGTTCTAGTGTTTTGAATTGTTTTTGAGGTTTAGAGTTTTGTGCTATTTCTATCTTTTCTTCGTATGCTAGTACTATTGGAGTTGTAGTTCCTAATTCTCCAAGAAGATAGGTGTCTGTATTAATATTTAAAAGGTTTAAGTGGCTGCTTCTTTCTTTAATAAATGCCCTACCATTCCATGGAGACGGTTTGATAAGCTTATTATTGCTATAAATTGGCAAATTGGAAGCTGCTTCAAGCGCTTTTAATTGTTTATACATTCTCTCTTCGGTTTCTTTTAAGGCTTTAGCTTCTTTAGCATTTTTTGCTGCTTGTTGTGCCCTGTTGAATGCTTTACTATACATGTCAAGGGCATTATCAAGATCGTAATTTTTATATTTTCTTGTTGCTTCAAAATACAAGTTATTTACTTCGTCAATTTCCAACGGAATCCATATATATGCTTCATTTGCTTCTGCATCGTTTAGATATTTTTCAATATTTTCTTTAAGATAATTTGTTTTTTCTTTTTTTTCTTTTGTTTCTTTTAGTATTGTTTGGTATCTTTCAAGTACTTTTAGTGCAATTTCATTTCCTTCTTTTATATTTTTTTTAGAAAAATTTTGTTTCATTACTTCTTCTAATTTTTCAGCTTCATTAAACTCTTTAGAATAAAAAAGATTTCCCCTCTCTTTTATTAGTTCATTTTTAATCTCTTTTATATCTCTTAATTGAAGATTATATGGCTGTGCAATTTTGGCATTTTTGCTCTCCACTCCTCCTTTTGGAGTAGTTTGGCATGCAATAAAAGAGCTTGCTAATACACTGCACAGCATCAATATTGATTTGTTTTTTATATTCATAAATATACCCTTCTAATAACTTGGCTTTCTATTATTTCTATTATCTTTAAAGTAAGAACTCGCTAAATATTAACGTTCTTCTTTTACTATTTTATTATTATAACAATTATAACAATTCAATAAAATAAAAATTTAACATTTTTAATTCTTAAACTAAATTATAGTCCTTTTTCATCATTGTTCAAAGTGTAATAAATTTATGTAAAACAAGGTATAATTAAATTTATAAATAAATTTATAAATTTTTCAAAGATCAGGAGAGCTGTATTTTTAGAATATATTATTTTGTCCTCTTGGTATTGCTTTCAAGTAGGGCGCTATTTTCTCAAGTAGCAGTTGTAAAAGAAATAGAAGGTAAAGTTGGTGTTATTAGAAATACATTTCCTGTTAAGTTGGATCTAGATGACGAAATTTTTGAGTATGATTTTATTGAGGTTGGAGAAAATTCAAAGCTTAAGATAAATTTATATGACATAAACGGCATTTCTGCAGATTTAATTTTTTATTCCAATACAAATAGCTTTGTGTTTTATTCTTCTCTTAAAGATTTGCAAGATGCAAAAATATATTTGTTTAGAGGAAGTGTTGACGCTTTAATTCATAGTGTTGTTAAAGGATCTTCATTTTCTGTTATAATAGATAATAATTTGTTTAAAGCTGAAAATGCGGCAAAATTTTATGCTAACAGTGATTATTTTAATAATTATTTTATTAATGTTTACAAGGGTAGTATCAGGCATATTAATAAAATCGAATATTTAATTTTTCCCAATACCAGTCTTTTGCTTTTTAATGGAAATTGTTTTTTACACAAAGTCAATGAAGGCACTCTAAAAGGTGTTAATCAAAATTTTATAAGGATGGCTAAAGATAATTTTATGTCTTTAGATAAAAGGTTTTTATATTTTTTTATTTTAAAATATGTTGAAGATAGTTTTAGATTTAACTTTATGTATAATTATTTAATGAAAGATTCTAAATTTAATTCTATATATTCAAAATGGAGCTTGGAAGATAAAAATTATAAACTTGGTAACAGGGTTGATATGATTAAAAATGTTAATTATTTAAAGGGTAGAATTGGTGTACTTTTTAATAATTTTGTTGATTTGGCCAATAGGTTTTATTTTGTTGATGATGTTTTTAAATATTTTTCCACTTTTTTTGACAAGTCAGTGGCTGCTAATAGCCCTATTTCGAAATTTTTAAAAGATTACAAAGCTAATAAAAATTTTTTAAAAAATAAGTTTTTTAAAACAATCCATTCTTTAAAGATGTATTTAAGACGCTCAAATGATGATATTACTAGTAATTTAAATGTTAATGAATTGTATTTATTGCGCCCTAGAGAGTTTTGATTTTTATATATTTAGCTTTTTATGTTAAAGTTATTTGTTAGATAAAATGATATATTCCTTAAAAATTCAAATAGAAGCAGAAATTAACTTATTTGTTTGTATTAGTTATTTTAAGCTATTGGTATTAAGTATTGTTAAAAAAATAAACAATTTTCAAATTTTATTACATTGTTCAACAGAATTTAAAATTCGCATTAATAATTTGCTTAATATTTTATTAAATTTGGGCTCCGAATTTTTTTGTCAAAATCTTATAATAATGAAAAATATGTTTTTCAAATGTTTGGAGAATTTTTTAATTAGTTTTGGCAGCTTTGTTTTTACATCTTATTATTGATCTTTTTTATTTGACTTTTGTGGTATTAAGACTAATTTAATAATAATTAATAAAAGGATGTTTTATCTTTATGAGCAAGAACTTGTTTTTTAAAGGGTTTTGGATTTTATTTACAATATTTCATTTATATTTATTTGTTTATTTAATTTTTTTCAAGAAGCGAAAGGTTGATATTTCTAATAAAATTAATATTGCTTTATTTATTCCAGGTGTTATTTCAGGATCTCCATCTTATAAAGAAATGTATGATTCTTTGTTTGAATTTAAAAAAAAGCATGAAAATCTTGAAATTAAAGTCTTAGAAGCCGGATTTAATCAAAGTGAGTGGATAGAAATGCTTGAAAAATTATTAACTTCAAAAAAATATGATTTTTTAATAACTACAAATAATGCCATGCAAGATATTGTTGATAGCGTTTCAAGCAATTATCCTTATACTAAGTTTCTTATTTTTGATTCTTTAGTTAAGAATACTAACAGTCAAGTTTATTCAGTTTCTTATAATGTTGCAGAAGAGGCATATATTTTGGGGTATTATGTGGGCCTTTTTTTAAAGGAATTTAATTCTGGCTTTGGGAATGCTGCTTTGATTGCAGGTCAAGATTATCCTATTATGAGAGATTATATTTATTATTATTTCAAAAAAGGCATTCTTGATGTGAGCGTAAATTCTGAAGTTTATTATCGAGTTTTGGGCAATTGGCATGATAGCAATTTAGCTAAATTGCTATCAGACTCTTTGATTAAGGACTCAGATGCCTTGGTAATACTTCCTATTGTAGGACCTGCTGTTGAAGGGGTGCTTTCTTCTATCAGAGAGAATAATACTTTTGCTATTCTTTTTGATAGTGAAGATTATTTGGATAATAAAGAAAATATTATTGGTTCAGGGGTTACAAATCAAAAATATTATGTTTCATATGTTTTAGATAAGGCTCTTAAGTCAGAGATTAATTATGGAAATTTTGATATTTTTGGTATAAAGCACAAAGGAGTTTTATTTAATATTTCGAATGTTTTTTATTTAGAGCAAACCAGTCAAAAACTTAAAGAAGATCTTTTTAAAAAAATAGAAGAGGTTAGTGCAAATGGTATAAAAATTAATTTGGAAAAAAGTTAATGGTAGAGTTTAAAAACATAATTAAGTATTTTCCAGATATTGATAAGCCTATTTTGGACAGTATTAATTTAAAAATTGGAGAAGTTAAAATTTTTACAGTAGTTGGTAAAAATGGAGAAGGAAAAAGCACCTTAGCCAAGATTATTGCTGGACTTGTTGAATTTGATAGTGGTGAAATATTAGTAAATGGCATTAAGCAGAAAAATTGGAATGTAGATAAAGCTAAAAATAACGGTATTTATCTTGTTTCTCAAGTTCCTAATTTGAAAATGAATTTAAGAGTATGGGAATATTTGAGTATCTATTGGTTTGGTTATGCATTTTTCATGCCAATGAATAAATCTAAAACTTATAAATATTATAAATGGCTTATGCAATTTTATAATATTTCTTTTGATTTAGATAAAAAAATTAAAGATTTAAATATTAAAGAGATTTATTTTCTACTGATTATTGCTTCTCTTAAAGAGAATGCAAAAATAATTATTTTTGATGAGAGTGCTGCTTATTTTTCTCAAAAAGAAGCGCAAGCTTTTATAAAATTGCTTGTATTGCTTAAGAAATCAGGAATTGCTTCTCTTTTTATTACTCACAGTGAGATCACAGATGCTGTAAAATTTAGCGATGAGTTTATTGTTTTAAAAGATGGAAAGTGCTTTAGAACAATAAACAAAGAATCAATTTTAAACAAACTTGAATCCCCCAGTGATAAAGCATTTTTTGCAAATAGTAATTTTAATAAATTTGAAAAAGATCCTATTAAATTCAATTTGTTTTTTGAAGATTTTTGGAAGTATGATGTTAGTTTTTCTTTAAATAAAAGGGGTGTTTTAGGAATAATTGGCGAAGAAACTGCAATTAGAACTTGGGAAAAATTATTCTTAGGGGAGCTTATTTTTTTTGGGTGTATAAAAATTGATGGCATCAGATATGAGCGAATAAATATTTTTGAGTGT
Source organism: [Borrelia] lusitaniae (assembly GCF_030440365.1). GTDB lineage: Bacteria > Spirochaetota > Spirochaetia > Borreliales > Borreliaceae > Borreliella > Borreliella lusitaniae. The sequence continues at coordinate 324,606 of NZ_CP124050.1, read as the reverse complement.
AAAGCAGGATTTTTGCCCTTAGGCATTGGTAATTTATTTCCTGATAATAGCAGTATATTAGATAATTTTTTAGCTAAATTTATGAATTTTGAAAATAAAATTTTTATTAGGCAATCTTACATTAATAAGATTAAAGATTTTTTTAAAAAAAAAATGGAATTTTATAGTGAAGAGAGAGTATATAGAATTCTTTATTCTAAATCTTTGGCATTTTCTGGAGGAACCTTGAAGAAGTTTGCTCTTTATAGAGAAATGTATATTTCAAAAAGTTTTTTAATTTGTTTTTCTCCTTTAAGTAATTTAGATCACAAAGCTTATAATGAAATGTCTGTTGCTATTCGTAATTATTCAAAAGAAAAGCCAGTTCTTTTGATTACTTCTAATTTAGATGAATTGCTTTTGCTTTCCGATAATGTTTTGGCAATGAAAATGGGAGAAGTTTTGTTAAACGTATCTAGAGAAAATATTAATAAAGAAAAATTAAAGGAATTGCTATTTTTATGACTCTGTTTAGAAATAGCTTTATGGCATTAATTTTTTCTTTTTTGATATTAAGTATCAGCTATTTTTTTGGTGATTTTTTTCAATTTTCTTATATCAAGATGATATCTTGGCGCTTTATTTTATTTTTAATCATGGCTACTGGCATTGCCACTTGTGCTAAGAGTAATTCATTAAATCTTGGCAATGAAGGTCAAGTTTATTTTGGAGCATTTTTTGTTTATATATTTTCAAGTTTTTTTGGATTAACATATTTTAATTTTATATATTTGATATTTTTAAGCTCTTTTTTTGTAGGACTTTTAGGCCTTATTCCCTTTTTTATTACTTTTTTCTTTGGATTAAATAGAGCTTTAACAGGTCTTTTAATGTCTTATGGAAATCAAAGGTTAGTAGATGGATTTATTTTAAATATGTTAAAAACAGGTAGTTTTTCTAATCAGACAAAAAGAATTAATAGCTTATTTGCTTTAGATTCATCACTTATTTACTTGTTTATGTTTGGTATGTCAATTTGGCTTTTTTATGTTTTTATACATAAAAAAACTATTTATGGGCTTCAGCTTGAAATATTAAGCAATAACAAAAAGATAGATATTTTTTCCAATATAAATGAGTTTAGATATAAGTTTTTCGCTGTATTTGGGAGTGCTTTTTTAAATGGTCTTGCAGGTTCTATGTTTGTAGTGTTTTTTAAGCCGTATTTGGTTTTAGGTCTAACCTCAGGGCTTGGTTGGAGTAGTTTAATTGTTGCTGTAATTTCAGGATTTAATTATATTTATGTATTATTTTTTAGCCTATTGTTTTCAATATTAATCGAATTTAATAATTTTCTTAATATAAATTATGACTTTAAGTATGAATTTATTGGTCTTTGTCAATCAATTGCAATTTTTCTCTCTTTATTTTTGATTAAAGCTAGGAAAAAGTAGATGTTTGGTATTTTTGAGCAGGCTTTTGTATTTTCGTATTTAGCGCTTGGAGTTCTTTATACAGAAAAAATAGGGCTTTTGAATGTATCTATTGAAGGTATTTCGTATCTTTCAATATTTTTAACATCTTTTTTTATTTATTTCGGATATGGGGTTTTTATGTCAACCATTTTTACTCTTTTTATCAGTTTTTTGTTTGGATTATTTTTATCTTTTGTGGTAAAGAAAAATTATGATATTTTTATAGCAGGAATAGGCATTAATATTTTTTGTTATTTTTTTGTTGATTATTTGATGAAGAGTAATTTTAATTTCATTCCTAGCTTTACTTTAAATTTATCTCGAAATTTTGAAATTATTGCTTTTATTGCTATTTTTTTCATTTTTTTATTTATTACTATTTATGTTATAAGTTATTCAAGAATTAGAGCAGTTTTTGAATTTATCTCTTCGGGGAATTATGAAGACATTTTGGGAGAGAAAATAAGCAATCGTTTTAAATCTTTTGCAATTTTTGTATCAGTTTTTACAGCAAGTCTTGCAGGTTCATTTATTTCGGTAAATCTTAACGCTTACTCTTATAATTTAGGATTAAACAATGGTTGGCTTGCTATTTGCATTCTTTATATTGCGTTTTCAAATCCTTTATTAATTTTACCAATTTCTTTTTTGATGGTTTTTTTAAAATATCAATTTTTTCATACTCAAGAGTATATAAATTCTTATTTTGCCCTTTCTTTTCCATTTTATATAGCAATAATAATAAATATATTAGTCTCGTTGATTAAGAAAAAAGATAAATCTTAGTTTAAGTTCCGCACATTGTGTTTTGAATCGTTTTTAGGGTGTTAATTTGTAGATATAATTCTTTTAATTTTTTCCTATTAAAATAATAGAAGGGTATTTGTTTTATTATTTCTAAATTATTTAAAAAAATTATAAATAAGGTGTCGTCATTTAGTGATAATTGAAAAGTTGAAGTTAATATTATATTAAATGCCGCATTTTCATTTTTTATAAAATGATAAATACTTTTTTTAAAAAGAGCATCAATTGCTATGAATATATTTTCTTTGAATAATTCTTTACTGCTTTGGAAAAATTTAGTTATGTAATTTATTGAATTTTCAACTTCTCCTATTAAAAAGTATGCCCAAGAGATATCTAAAAAGTTTTTTTTATCTTTAAAGTCTATTATTTTTAAGTAATCTTGAGATTTAATAATTGCTTTTTTCCAGTTTTTATTTAAATATTCTAATTCTGATAGCAATAGATGGGCATCAACTTGATTTTGATCCATGTTAACTATTTTTTCTAAACTTTCTATAGCTTTGTTATATTTTTTTGATTTTTTCAGTAGCATTGATTTTTGGTAAAGTTTTTCTATTGCATATTTACTTGCTTGTTCATCTAGTTTTAATGTTGATGTTATTGTAGGGTAAATATTTGTGATCAAACCATAAAAAAGTACCATTATTATTGTTTTTCTTATCATATTCCTTCTTTTATTTCTTCGACAATATCTATTATCAGATTTTTATATTTATTTGTTAATGAGTATGAATTGAGTTCGTTTTTAAATTCGTTTAAATATTTTAAGGCAATAATAGTTGAATTTCTTATTGATTTTGATGAATTTATCATCTCTGTTAGTTTAAGTATTTCTTTTCTTGCTTTAGTGGTTTTAGCATTTTTTATTTGATTGAATTTTGAAATAATTTTTGGTTCAAATTTTTTTTCTTGTAAAAAATAAATTATTGGCAAGCTTTTTTTTCCTTCAAGTAAATCATCCCCAAATTCTTTTCCATTAATTTTATTTTTAATGTTTTTAATGTCGTCTATTATTTGAAAATAAACACCAAGTTTTAAGAATGTACTGTAAATTTTTTTAGCTTTGTCTTCATTGTTTGTGAGTATTGCAGCTAGAAAGCTAGCCATTCCAAAAAGCGAGGCTGTTTTTAATTCTACTAAAGAAATGTATTCCTTAATGCTTGGAATGTATGATTCATTGTGAAATTTAATATCAATTCCTTGTCCTAGATGGAGATTTGAAAGAGTTGTAAAAAAATTTTCATAAATCATTAATTTTTGATTTTCTTTTAAATTTGATCTTTCTATTAATTTTGCAGGTAAAAAATAAATCAAATTACCAGCATTTATGCTGTTGTCTATTCCATAGATTAAATGTATTGCTGATGTGCCTCGTCTTTTTAGCGAATTGTCTTCAATGTCATCAATAATCAAACTTCCAGAATGAGGAAGTTCAAGCAGCAAGCTTAATTTATATATTAATTCGTTGTTTTTTTCTTTTAAACCCAATGCATATGCTAAAAGAATCATTATCATTGGTCTTATTCGTTTTCCACCTCTATTAATGATTTCAATTGCTGGCGCTTTAATATAATCGAGAGTTTCTTTTTTTATTTTAAAAGTAAATTTTAAATCTTTATCTTTGAATAAATTTAGAAAATTAGTTGTTGAAAAGATGTTATTAATATTTTTTTCAATATTTTTTAAAAATAGTTTATTTTGCATAATAAGAATTATAATGAAAAAGTATAATAAAGTGTATTAAAAGGGATTAATGTGTATCGCTTAGGTGATGAGTATTCTCAAAAGGCTAAAAGAGAAGGGTATTTGGCAAGATCTGTTTATAAGTTGATAGAAATTAATGAAAAATTTTCTTTATTTTCTTCTGGTAATGTTTTAGATATTGGAGCATCTCCTGGTAGCTTTTCTCAATATGCTTATAAAAAGCTTAAAAAAGGTGTTCTCGTGTCTGTTGATATTAATGATATTGGCCTTAGGTATGTTGATAATTTTTATTTTGTAAAGGGAGATATATTTTCAGATGATACAGTTTTTAAAATTAATACTCTTGGGCCTTATAGTCTTGTAATGAGCGATGTGGCTCCTAAAACTACTGGAAATAGGCTTGTAGACACCAGTAATTCTTTTAATTTAAGTATGAGAATAATAGATTTATCACTTGAAGTTTTGCTTAAAAAAGGAAATTTACTTATTAAAGTTTTTCAGGGAGGAGATGAGATTCAAATTTTTAAAAAGTTTGAAAAATATTTTAAATTTGTTAAAAAAATTAGGCCCAAAGCTGTAAGGAAAAATTCTTTTGAAATTTATTTTTTGGGCAAAGGTTTTAGCAAGTAATAAGTTAATCAAATTGTTATAAGCATTAATTTAAAGGTATAAAATATGTTGAAAAAAGAAAGATCTGAAGACAAAAAGGTACAGTTTCAAGTTGCAGGTTTTAAAATAGGCAAAGAAAGTTATGGGGTTTCAATAGAGCATATTAGAGAAATTATTAAAGTTCCATCAGAAGGCGTTTATGCTATACCCAATGTTCCCGAATATATTATAGGTATTTATAATCTTAGAGGTAGTATTATTCCTTTAGTCAATTTGAATATTAAATTTGGGGTCCCTTCTATTTCAATAACAGAAGAAGATATGCTTTTGACAGGATATTTAATAGTTAAGATTAAAAATAAACTTTTAGGCATTTTTGTTGATAGGGTTCTTAAAGTTATTAGCTTTGATGATTCTAGGGTGCAAGAACCCCCTGCTACTTTGCAGACTTTAGATAGAAAATATATATCCGGAGTTGTAAAGCTTGACGAGGCTGATAATCTTGAGAGTGAATATTTAGTATTAATTGATATTGCAAAAATTTTTGATAAATCCGAATTTGACGACATTCCCTATAAAGATCAACATGAAGAATAAGGCTCTTATTTGCATTAATACTTTAAAGTCGGGAGCTAGTATTTTAGGCAATGATATTAAAGTTTATTTAGAAACTAAATATTTTGTTGAGGTGGTATTAATAGATGTTGGCAAGCCTTTATTGTCTCTTCCAAGAGAAAATTTTCTTTTTTTGATAACTTTAGGAGGAGATGGAACAGTTCTTTTGGCTGTTAGCTTGCTTCTTGAGAGTAAAAATATTAATATTCCAATTATTTCAATTAATATGGGCAAGGTAGGGTTTTTAGCAGATATTAAGATTGAAGATTTTAAAAAAGTCATAGATAGATTTTTTAACAATTCTTTAATTATTAATAAAAGATTTTTACTTCATGTAACCGCTTGTCAGCACGGTAAAGATTTAATTTCTAAATATGCTTTAAATGATATTATTATTCGTTCAAGCGTTCTTAATAAAATGATTTATGTAGATCTTAGGGTTAATTCTGAAAGTTTTTTATCATATAAAAGTGATGGAATAATTGTATCTACTCCAACAGGTTCAACAGGGTATTCTTTTTCAGCAGGAGGTCCTATTTTAGAAGCAGATCTTGAGGGATTTTTGCTCACACCCATTTCTCCCCACTCTGTTTATAATCGTTCTTTTGTATTTTCTAAATTAAGCAAACTTTCTCTTTCTTTTCCAAAGGAATATTTTATAGCAGCAGCATCAATTTTTTTAGATGGAATTAATTTTGGTTCTTTTGGGGTTGATGTTGTTTTTGAATTTAAAATTTCTTCTCAAAGCTTGAATTTTGTTGCATTTTGCACGGATACTTTTGTTAAGAGATTGAAAAACAAATTGTTGTAAGTTTAATGTTTGTTTTAGTAAGTATTTTTTAGTAAATATTGTTATTTGAATGTTTAATTTAATCTAATCTTTAATAAAGCTAGAGAATTCTTTATATTTTAAGGCTTGCTGTTTTTAAAAATTAGTTAAAATTTTGCATAATTTGTTATAAGTGTGTTTAAATTTTATTTGTAAGAGTTAATCTTAAGGGGGTATTTTTTATAAATTTATAACTTGTTAAAATATTTAATATGTTTTTTGTTAAAATCAATATATTAGATAGCTTATAAATCACCTTTGTATGAGTTTAGGCAGGTTTTATGGATTTAATTGATAATGAAAATTATAAAAAAATAGTGTATCTTAACAATCTGATTTTAAGGACTTTAAATGATATAGCAGCTATAAAAGAGATTAGCGAATTTACATCAAATGCTAAACTTTCATTTGATCTTATTGATTTCAATTTAAATGTTTTAAGCTATATTTCGTCTTTAAATTATTTTTATACTAGGCCTAGATTGAAAGTAAATTATTCTATAAAAAAAATTTTATCTGGATTGATTTCTGATTTTAGTTTAGTTATTAGCCCTGTTCTTAGTATCACCCCAAGAGAGTTGATTGAAATGCCTCAGCTTCTTAATTTAAACCCCGAAGAGAGGTTTTTGATTGTTAAAAAATTGGGCTATTTGATTGATTTGGCTAAAAATTTTAGCAAAAAAGATTCTAAAACGCTTGTTTTTCTTGATGAAATTTATCTTAAATTTATTGTTTTTTCTAAAAATATTATTGATTTTAGAGATTTTTCTAAAAATTTAAAACTTGAGAGTCCTTATTATAAATATCAATTTGAACATCTTATTAAAGTGTTGGAGCTTTTAGAAGAAGGAGCATTTATTTTAAGAGGCAAATATGAGATTAGTGGATCTCATGAATTTGCACTGCATTCTCTTGGTTATCTTGAAGCTGGAAGAGTTTTAGCTACTATAACTTCTCAAAAAGAAGCTGCTGAAAAATTTTCAAGGTTTCATGGAGTTTGGTCTTCAAAGTTTGATTCAGATTTAATTAAGGCAAAATATATAGATTAAAGCGGGAGAAAATAGTTATATTGAGTTTTAATGTAGAAGAAGGCACAATTAAATTCAGAAAATTAAAAATTTTTTTGATTTTGAGTTTGTTTTTATTATTTATAATTTTGATTGATTTCTTTATAAGACCTACCATTAATGTATCTAATTTTTATGATTTTAAGAATTTTGAAAATAAATCTTATTATAAAAATATCAATTTAAGCAAGAATGTTTTTATATCAAATAAGGTTTTAAATCTTAATTTTAGAGAATCTTTTTACTCCCTTTTAAGCGACAAATTAATAAGTTATTCAGATTATTATTATGTTCTTTTTGATTCTAGTGAAGATTATTCTGTTTTTTCTGTTAAAAATAATAAATTTTTATTTACCCTTAAGTTTAAAGATTTTGTTTTTGTAATAAATAATTTAATTTTTACTTTAAACAATTTGTATAAAACTTTAGAGATTTATGATTCTAGTGGAAACAATATACTAGTGCTCAATTTTTTGAATTCAATTTTGAGTGTGGACTATAATAATGAAATTTTAGTTTTAGGGCTTTCTAACGGCGAGGTTTATATATATAAGCAAGGCAAGATAATTTATAAGGAAGATTTTTCAAAGAGAAATTTTCCAACATGTTTTGTTAAATTAAGCTCTGACAATAAATATTTAGTTTTACTAAAAGGCAATCTCGAATATTTTTTAGAAATAATTGATTTAGAGAGTAATTATAAAAAAATTTTAGAATTAAACAACATAGCTATTGATAGTTTTGAGACTTTTATAAAAATAGATGATTATCATAATTTGTTTATTGAAGGCAAAAATTCACTTGTGGTTATAAATATTAAAAGTGGTAAAATATTTAAAGTTGAAAATAAAAATTCTATTTTAAGAGCATCATATGATTATTTTCAAAATATTTACAGAGTATATTTTTATTTTGAGAGTGAAAAAATTATTAATATAAAAACTTATTCTGCAAATTCTTTTAGATTGTTTGATAATGTTTTTATTAAAGATGAAATAAGCTCTTTTGTTGAATTTGAAAAAGGACTTTTGTATTTTAATGGTAATAATGATTTAAAATATTTGGGATTGGGGCAGTGATTTTAATTTTTTTTATATTTTTCTTTAATATTTTGGATTTATATCCATTTTTGGAATTTAGAAATGGTGAAAAGTTCGCTTTAGTTAAAGATTTTGGCGTATTGGATAATAATAAATTGAATATTGGAGTAAGGCTTAGACCTTTAGAAAAGACCATATCTGTTTTTTCTAATAATTATAAAATTTTATATTCAAAAAATAGTTTGGGAAAGAAAAGTAGTATTTTAATCATTTTTGACAACAATTTAAATTTGCATTTAGAGGTTTTAGGGGAATTTTTTTATAAACTTGGAAAAATTTTTTTAAAAGATGAAAATAGTGTTATTGATTTAGTAGTTAATGATCCTGATACTAAAAAGATTATTAATCCTTTATTTGTTATCAAGAATAGAAACAATTTAGTCGTTGATACGGTATATAGTTTAGGAAGAGTTTTTTTAAAAGGCAAGGGTGATGATGAAAGATTAGAATTATCCAAAAATATAAATTTAAATGTTGATTCTGGTCAATACAGTCTTTTATTGTATTTTAATACTCAAAAAGTAAAATCTTTTGAAAATTCTCTTAAAGGAATTTATTATTTTGAGGCTATTTTGAATAATAAAAGTATTTTTCGTTCAGATTTTCAAAATATTTTTTTAATTAATAATACATATGCTTTAGCGCAAGAGAAAAATTATGGATTAGATATTTTGAATATTAAAAAAGATGGCGGATGCCTTAGAATAAATGATCTTGATTTTATTAAGGGTAAGAATGAACTTGAAATAAAATATGGTGATGTTTATGGAAATGAAAAAAAAATAATTTACAGGTTTAAATTAAATGAATAATAATGTTTTTCATTTTCCAGTACTTCTTGATGCAATTTGTAAGCTTATAGAAGATTTGCCTGTAAAAAACGATTTAATGTATATTGATTCTACTCTTGGAGAAGGTGCTCATGCAAAAGCGATTCTTGAAAAATATGATTTTTTAAGCTTGGTTGGTATTGAAAGAGATCCTCAAATTTTAAAAAGAGCAAAGCAGTTTCTTCTTATTTTTGAAGAGAGAATTACATATTTTAATGATTGGTTTGATAATTTTTTCGTCAATTATCCTTTAAATGTTAAAGCCAATTTTATTTTAGTTGATCTTGGTATTTCTATGTTTCATTACAAGGCCAGTAAAAAGGGATTTTCTTTTCTTGAAGATGAACCTTTGGACATGAGACTTTGCTCTTCTTCTTGCAGTATTAGCGCAGCTGAGATTGTAAACACTTTTAGTAAATATGATCTTGAAAGTTTAATTTATGATTTAAGCAATGAGCATTATTCTAGGCGAATTTCTAAAGCTATTGTAGAATATCGAAAAATTAAAAAAATACAAACTACAAAAGAGTTGCAATCCATAATAAACAAAGTTTATCCTTTTTCAAAAGTTAAAATAAATCCAGCTACAAAAACTTTTCAAGCGTTAAGAATTTATGTCAATGATGAGCTTAATAGGCTTAAAAGAAGTTTGCCTTTATGGGTAGAGAATTTAGCCAAAGATGGAATCTTGGCTATTATTACGTTTCATTCAATAGAGGATCGTATTGTAAAAGATTTTTTTAAAAATTTAAGTTGCGATTTGTATGTCAAGATTTCAAAAAAGCCAATTATTCCAAGTTTTGATGAGATTAAAAAAAATAAACCTTCAAGGAGCGCAAAGCTTAGAGCTTTAAAAAAAATATGAATAGTATAAGTAAAATTGAGTTTAAAGTTTATTGTATCTTAATTGTGATACTAACAGTTGTAGCGTGTTTTAATATTTATTTAAATTTCAGATATGTTGTAAAGCTTAGAGAATTTAATAACTTAGACAATGAACAGGAAAATATTATTGATGATAATTTAAGATTGCTTACAGTAATATATGAGCTTGAAAATATTAATAGAATAGAGAGTTTTTATTTTGGAGAATTAAATTTGGAAAAAAAAGCTAATGAAGATATAAATATTTTTGATAAGTAAAAGATTTAGAATGAGGTTTTAGTGCGTATAAAGATTAAGGATATTTTAATCTCTTCTAAAGATGTTAAGTTTGTAGGAAATATAAAAAATATTGAAAAGGTAGTATCTTTTTACTCTTTAGATAGTCGTGAAATAAAGGGTAATAATATCAACGTTAGTCTTTATTTTGCATATAAAGGAAATAAAGTAGATGGATTTTCTTTTGTTAAATATTTAATCGATTTGGGTGTTAAATGTTTTATATGTTCAAGAGAGCATGAATCTGAGTGTATTGAATATTTAAATGATAATGAAGAGTTAGTTTTTTTACTTACAAGCAATGTAATAAAACTTCTTCAAACTTTAGCATCGTTTTTAATTGAAAGGGCAAGCTTTAAAAGAATTGCTATTACAGGTAGCAATGGTAAGACTACAACCAAAGAAATGCTTTATAGTATACTTTCAAAGAAATATCAAACTTACAAAACTTGGGGCAATTTAAATTCTGACATTGGGCTTCCTCTTAGTATTTTAAGAGCAGAAGGTAATGAAGAATATGCTGTTTTTGAAGTTGGAGTTAGTTATGTTGGAGAAATGGATCTCTTGTCCCAAATTTTAAAACCAGAAATTGTTATTATTACGAATATAAGTTATGCACATATGCAAGCTTTCAAAGAACTAAAAGCTATTGCTTGTGAAAAGAGCAAAATAATTGGCAAAAACATTGAAATCTTTGTTGTAAATGAAACGAATGATTATTGTTTTTATCTTGAAAAAAGAGCAAAAATGGAAAATCCAAATGTTAAAATAATTTATTTTGATTTTGAAAATCTTGATATTAAATCATTTTCTTTTCTGAAAGGAAAATTTTCTTATGATTTTGTTTACAAGGGTTTTGAGTACTCTATTTTATTGCTAGGTCGGCATAATATTTTTAATGCAATAGGGTGTATTAATTTGGCCCTATTTTTAGGAATGAGTGAAAAAGAAATAAAAGAAGGCCTTATTGAAACTTCTTTTCAAAAGGGTAGGACAGAAATTTTGACAAAAAATGGATATTTAATTTTAAATGATTCTTATAATGGCAATATGGGTTCTTTTATGGCCTTAAAAAATATGATTTTAGATCTTAATATCCAAAACAAAAAATTTATAGTTCTTGGGGCTTTTAAAGAGCTTGGAGAATTTGCATACAAAACTCACAAAGATTTAATTCAAGAGGCTGTTTTAATGAATTTTGATAAAATTTTTCTAATTGGCAAAGAATTTTTAGATGTTAGGGATTCTGAGAATTTAGTTGAAAAGTGTTTATATTATTTTAGTGAGTTTGACAAATTTCTTGATTTTTTTTTAAAAAGTTTAGAACCTTCAGTTTTTATTGTAATTAAGGGCTCAAGGTTCAACAGATTGGAGAGAATTTTAAATTATATTTAGATGATAATGAGGCATTTATGTTTTACCTTTTGGGTTTTCGTTTACTTAAATATATTACCTTTAGAATGGCTTATGCTACAATTTTTGCATTTTTGCTTTCTTTGATTGTAGGACCCCATATTATTTTAAGGCTAAAAAAATTAAAAGTCGATCAGATTTTAAGAGAAGATGGCCCTAAAAGACATTTGAGTGAAAAAACAGGAATTCCTACTATGGGAGGCATTCTTATTTTTTTTTGTGTTTTTATCTCTTTATTGTTTTGGAGTAATATTTTAAATATTTATTTTTTAATTATGGTTTTTGTTATGCTTGGATTTGCTTTTTTGGGATTTATAGATGATTTTTTGAAAATTAAAAAGAAAACCTCAGATGGGCTTAAAGCTCGATTTAAGATTTATGGGCAAATAATATTTTCTTTTATTTCTGTTAGCATTCTTTATTATTTTGGAGGTGAGCATGTTAGCATAATCTATTTTCCTTTTGTTAAGTCTTTTCAAATAGATTTGGGGGTGCTTTACATTCCTTTTGGCATGTTTATTTTAATTTCTGCTTCTAATTCTTTTAATTTAACAGATGGGCTTGATGGACTTGCAATTGGATTAAGTATAGTTATAACAGGAGCTTTAATAATAATTGCCTATCTTACAAGCAGGGCTGATTTTGCAGCTTATTTATATATTCCAAATATTAAAGGTTCTGAAGAACTTGTAATATTTCTTGGAGCTTTGCTTGGAGGTAGTTTTGGATTTTTATGGTTTAATGCCTATCCTGCTAAAATTATGATGGGAGATACAGGTAGTTTGGCTTTGGGCGCCATTCTTGGAATGGCAGCTTTGATTTTAAAAAGTGAAATACTTTTTTCAATTCTTGCAGGTGTTTTTATTATTGAAACTATGTCTGTAATTATTCAAGTTCTGGTTTACAAAAAGACCAAAAAAAGAGTATTTAAAATGGCCCCACTTCATCATCATTTTGAAGAACTTGGGTGGTCTGAAATGCAAGTTGTTATTAGATTTTGGATAATAGGGTTAATATTTGCTATAATTGCTTTAAGTACGATAAAAATCAGATAATTTGCTATGTTTGTAGAGATAAATTCACTTAGAATATGCTATTTGCTTGTTTTGCTACTATTGGTGGCTTATGGTCTTGTGGTTTTTTATACTTCTTCTTTTTTCTTAAGCTTAGAACTGACGGGCAATCCAAATTTTTTATTTTTTACAAGGCTTAATTATCTTTTTTTGAGTTTTATAGTTTTTCTTGTTTTTGAGAGAATTTCTTTAAATTTTTTAAAAAAATCAATATTTCCTGTGTTAATAATAACTCTTTTTTTAATTATTGCAACTTTTTTATCCCCAAGTATTTCTGGAGCAAAGAGATGGATATTCTTTCAAGGCATTAGTATTCAACCTTCTGAGATTTTTAAAATATCTTTTACTATTTATCTTTCATCTTATTTGAGTAAGTTTGATCCAAGAAAAAACAATGGTATTTCATATTGGCTGAAGCCAATGTTGATTTTTGCAATTTTTTGGGTGTTGATAATTTTGCAAAATGATTATTCAACAGCTATTTATTTTGCTATTCTTTTTTTTATTGTTTTGTTTGTTTCTAATATGGCATTTAGTTATGTTCTTGCTATTGTGATCACTTTTTTGCCAGTTTCTGCTATATTTTTGATGCTTGAACCTTATAGGGTTTCTAGAATTTTTGCCTTTCTTAATCCTTATGAGGATCCTTCTGGTAAAGGTTACCAAATAATAGCATCCCTTAATGCTTTAAAAAGTGGAGGAATTCTAGGTAAAGGTCTTGGAATGGGAGAGGTAAAGCTTGGAAAACTACCAGAGGCTAATTCCGATTTTATTTTTTCAGTTCTTGGAGAAGAATTGGGATTTTTGGGTGTTTTGTTTGCCATAAGCTTATTTTTTTTATTTTTTTACTTTGGCTATTTTATAGCTATTCATGCTAATAGCAGGTTTAAATTTTTTATTGCATTTATTTCAAGTCTTGCAATTTTTCTTCAAAGTATAATGAATATTTTAATTGCAATAGGGCTTTTGCCTCCCACTGGGATAAATTTGCCGTTTTTTTCATCTGGAGGATCTTCTATTATTGTTACCATGGCACTTTCTGGTCTTATTTCAAATGTTGCAAAAAATTTAAATAATAATTGATTAGATTTTTCTAGTAGTGTTAAATCGGGTTAGTTTATGATTTTTGAGAGAAAATTTTTAATTAAGTATATATATTTTTTGACATCTTTAATTTTTTTTGAAATAATAATTATTATTTTTGCGTCTCCTTATTTTTTGATTAGGTATATTAGCATCAATAATGACATTGCTCTTTCCAAAGAGGATATAATAAAGATTTCAGGAATCAAACCTAATACATATTATCATAATGCTAATGTTAGAATATATGAGGAGAATCTTAAAAGAGATCTAAGGGTAAAGAATGCTAAAGTTGATCTTAAGTTTCCCAATAAAATCAATATTAAAATAGAGAAAAGAATACCCGTTGCTGTTGCTTTAGAAAGTGTGAATGGCAATATTACTTATTATTGTATTGCCTCAGATGGTGTAATTTTAGAAAAAAGTAAACGTTTAATTTATGATTTACCTATAATTAGCGGATTAGTTTTAAATGATAATAATGTAGGAGATTTTCTAGAGGATAGAATGCTTAATCTTATAAGAGGCCTTGATTATCTTAAAACAAATCAAAAATATTTGTATAATTTAATATCAGAGGTGAATTTTTTAAAATTGAATTTCTATGATTATAATGTAATTTTGTATATTAAAAGTATATATAATAAAATATTGATAACAGTCGATATGGATTTAATAGATGTTATGCATAAAGTGTTTCTTGTAGTTGGTTTTCTTAAAGAAAAGCCCGGCATTATAGATTTAAGAAGTGGTGATATCATTTTGTTAGGAGAAAGTTAGTGTCTAGGAATTTGATAGTAGGTTTAGATGTTGGAACTTCAAAAATTTGTACCGTTGTTGCTGAGGTAAATTTAAATGATCAATTAGAAATAGTTGGAATAGGCACTAGTATATCAAGAGGAGTTAGGAAGGGTGTTTTAATAAATATTGAAGCTGCTCTTGATTCAATATCTAATTCTATTGAAGCTGCAGAGCTTATTTCAGGATGTGACATTACATCGCTTTCAGTTTCTATGTCTGGAAGCAGTGTTGAGGGGACTAATTCACGTGGTGTTGTTGCAATAAATTCAAAAACAAGAGAGATTAACGAAGAAGATGTTGAAAGAGTAATTGAAGCAGCAAAGGCAATTGTCATTCCAATGGATAGAGAAATTCTTCATGTTATTCCTCAAGAATTTATTGTAGATGGAATACCTCATATAAAAAATCCAATAGACATGATGGGTATTCGTCTTGAAGGAGAGGTGCACATTATTACTGGGTCTAGCTCTTCTGGTCAGAATTTAGTCAGATGTGTAAATCGAGCTGGCTTTGCTGTTGATGAGGTTGTTCTTGGAAGTTTGGCTTCATCTTATGCAACTCTTTCTAAAGAAGAGCGTGAGATGGGTGTTTTGTTTATTGATATGGGCAAAGGGACAACAGATATTATTCTTTATATTGACGGTTCTCCTTATTATACAGGTGTGATTCCTATTGGTGTTAATAGAGTGACTCTTGATATTGCGCAAGTTTGGAAGGTTCCCGAGGATGTTGCTGAAAACATTAAAATAACAGCCGGGATTGCTCATCCATCTATTCTTGAGAGTCAAATGGAAACTGTAATTATTCCAAATCTTGGAACTAGACCTCCGCAAGAGAAAAGCAGAAAAGAATTGTCTATAATAATTAATTCAAGACTTAGAGAAATTTTTGAAATAATGAGATCAGAAATACTCAAACGTGGTCTTTATAATAAAATTAATGGCGGAATAGTTTTAACAGGTGGGGGAGCTTTATTTCCAGGTATTTCTAATTTAATAGAAGAAGTATTTAATTATCCCGCAAGAATAGGTTTGCCAATGAGTATTAATGGGATTGGAGAAGAGCATATAGATCCCAAGTTTTCTTCAGCTCTTGGTCTTGTTCTTTATAAACACGAACAACAAAAATTCAATAAATTAAAGAAGGGAAGCAGTAAAGTTAAAAGAAAAAATAAAATATCTTCAAAGTTGAAAGGTTGGTTTTTAAAAGAATGGTTTTGACCAATCGGGAGGAAGCGTTGATGAAAGATTATAATATGATTGATAGCAATACAAGAAGATTTGATTCTACTACAAATCCTACAATCCTTAAGGTGATTGGTGCTGGAGGAGGGGGCAGTAATGCTGTTAATCGTATGATTGAATATGGAGTAAGAGATGTTGAATTTATTGTAGCTAATACTGATCTTCAGGCTCTTCAAACTTCTATTGCTCCCATAAAAATTGCTCTTGGAGCAAAAGTTACAGCTGGGCTTGGTGCTGGAGGAAAGCCTGAGATTGGGCAAGCTGCAGCAGAAGAAGACATAGATGTTATACGCAATCATCTTTCTGGTGCTGATATGGTATTTATTACTGCTGGTATGGGGGGTGGAACAGGGACCGGAGCTGCTCCAGTCATTGCACAAGTTGCAAAAGAGCTTGGTATTTTAACGGTTGGAGTTGTAACAAAGCCTTTTAAGTTTGAAGGTCCTAAGAAGCTAAGACTTGCCGAGCAAGGAATAAATAACTTAAGAAAGTCTGTAGATACGTTGATTATTATTCCAAATCAAAAGCTTTTAAGTGTTGTTGACAAAAGAACTACCATTAAAGATGCTTTTAAGCGCGCAGATGATGTTTTAAGGATGGGTGTTCAAGGTATTGCGGGCCTTATTATTGAGCACGGAGAGGTTAATATTGATTTTGCTGATGTTAAAAGTATTATGCAAGGTCAAGGCGATGCTTTAATGGGAATCGGATACGGCAAAGGTGAGAACAGAGCTGTTGATGCTGCAACTTCTGCTATTAGCAATCCACTGCTTGAAGAAGTTCGCATTGAGGGGTCTAAGGGGCTTCTTGTTAATGTTACAGGTGGAGATGATTTTTCATTGCTTGAACTAGAAGAGATTATGGGGATAATTACTGTTAGTGTTGATGATGAGGCTACTGTAATATATGGCCATGCCATTAATTCAAATCTTGAAGATGAGATTTACGTTACAGTTGTTGCTACAGGTTTTGCATCTAAAAAGCAAAAAGAAATATCAAATGTACCAGAAAATAATACCTTAAGCTCTAAAGAGTTTGATACCTTAATGTCAGGTAATCAAAACATGCCTTCTGGATCTTATGAGCATCAAGATTCTTCTTTTGCTCCAAAGTCCAAAAATGTTAATTATTTTGATGATGATATTGATGTTCCAACATTTCTTAGAAATTTAAATAAAAAAAGTAGCGATGATTAGATGAAAATTTTGGCGTTAATAATATTTATTAATTTATTTTTGTCTTGTGGTGATGAATCTAAAGAAAAATTGAATCTCGGGCTTAGATTAAGAGAATTGGAAATTTCAGGTGGTGGATCTGAATCTAGGATTGAAGTTTATAAGGAATTTATCGAAAAAGAAGATAAAAATATTTTAAAGATAGTTAATTCTATTGATAAGAAAGCAAGATTTTTTAATTTGATTGGTCTTGAATTTTTTAAGCTTGGTCAGTATGGGCCTGCTATTGAGTATTTTACTAAAAATTTAGAAATCAATCCTAATAATTATTTATCTCATTTTTACTTAGGTGTTGCTTCTTATAATTTAGCTAAAAATTTAAGAGTAAAAGATGAGGTTGAAAAATACATAATTCTTGCTGAAAATTCTTTTTTAAAATCACTTTCAATTAGAGATGATTTTAAAGAATCTCTTTTTGCTATTTCTAATATGTATGTATATGATCTTGACAAACAACTTGAAGCTAAAAATTATTTAAATAAACTTGATGATATGGGTGAAGATTATTTTGAGTTTTTCATGTTAAGAGGTGCAAATTATTATTCGCTAGGTGATCTTGGTAATGCTATATTGTTTTATGATAAAGCTAGTAAAAAGGCTTCAACTGAGGAGCAAAAAGAAGGTGTTTCTAGGATCATGAGTAATTTGAAGTAATTATTTATGATGAAATTGCTCTATATTGATAATTTGAAATTTTTAAAAAGCAAGGAAAAATTAAAACTTTTTAATAATTTTGATTTTAATGATATTATTAAATTAACTCAAAAGGACATTGAGGCTTATCTTTTAAGATCATTTAGAAGATCATTTAAGTTGCCCGATTTAAAATTAGTAGAATTGCAAGAAAAAGTTATTCAAAAGACGAAAGCAAAAATTGCTATTCTGGGGTCTAAGTTTTATCCTAATAAGCTTAAAAGAATTTATGATCCTCCTTTTGCTATTTACTATAAAGGTAATTTGCCAAATTATTCTTCATTGTCTTGGGCTGTTGTTGGTTCTAGAAAAATTAGCAAAACTCTTGCTGAGAGAACAAGAGAATTTTCTTCACATCTTGCAAAAAATGGGGTAGAGATTGTTTCTGGATTTGCAATTGGAGCTGACATTGAAGCTCATATAGCAGCAATAAATGAGAATAGTAGGACATTTGCTATTATTCCAACAGATATTGATAATATTTATCCTAAGCAGAATAGAAAATATGTCTTCAAGCTTTTAGAGCAAGGCGGGGGAATAATTACTGAGACTTTGCCATTTGATAAAATTCAAAATTATTTTTTTGCTAAAAGAAATAGATTGATCTCAGGTTTGTCAGATGCTATTTTTATAACTTATGCGCCCTTAAAATCGGGAGCTTTGATTACAGCCGAACTTGGTCTTGATTTGGGACTTGATATTTATGTTTATGATTTAGATTTTTGTGGTTCTGGAGCTGCAAAATTGCACGATTTTGGCGCACAAGAGATAAAAACCGTTAAGGATCTTTATGCTTTATTGAATATTGAATATTTAGATTCCAACAATATTGAAGATCATCCTACTAAAGAGTGTTGTGATTGTAAAGAGGTGTCTGATGTTCTTATTGGAGAACTTTTAAAAGAGGTATATAAATAAGGGGGGTAATATGGGCTTTAAAGGAACTACAGTTATTGCAATAAAAAAAAATGGTAAGACTGTGGTGGCAGCAGATGGACAAGTGACTTTTGGACATACTGTTTTAAAGAGTAATGCTATTAAAATAAGAAAATTGCTTAATGGGAAAATTTTGGCAGGATTTGCAGGTTCAACGTCTGATGCAATTACTCTTTTTGAAAAATTTGAAGAAAAAATTAAGGCAAAAGGTGATAGTTTAATTGACATTAAAAGGGCAGCTGTTGATCTTGCAAAAGATTGGCGTTCTGACAAAATACTTCATAAGCTTGAGGCTATGATGCTTGTTGCTGATTCTAAAAATATTCTTTTGATTTCAGGCACTGGTGATGTTGTTGAACCAGAAGAGGATGTTATTTCAATTGGTAGTGGTGGCAATTATGCATATTCAGCAGCTCTTGCTTACATGGAGAACAAAAAATTAAGTGCTTTTGAGGTTGCGCTTAGATCTTTAAAAATAGCTGCAAGAGTGTGTATATATACTAATTCTAACATTGTGCTTGAGGAGATTGAAAATGAATAAATTAGAGGAGCATTATATAGTTCCCAAAGATGTAGTTGCAGAACTTGATAAGTACATAATAGGTCAAGATGAAGCTAAAAAATTAGTATCGATTGCTCTTGTTAATAGATATATAAGGTCTAGACTTCCAAAAGAAATAAAAGATGAAGTAATGCCTAAAAACATTATTATGATTGGGTCAACTGGCATTGGAAAGACTGAGATTGCAAGAAGACTTTCTAAGTTGATCAAAGCTCCTTTTATTAAAGTTGAGGCTACAAAATATACTGAGGTTGGCTATGTTGGTCGTGATGTTGAATCTATGGTTAGGGATTTGATGGGCATTGCAGTTAATATGGTAAAAGAAGAGATGTATAATACTGTAAGAGATGATGCTTTAGTAAAAACAGAGGAGAGAATAGTTGAGAGTCTTTTTAAAGGATCTAGCAATATTGAGAATATAGATCCAAATGAAGTAAAAGCAGAAGAAAAGGTAAAAGATAAGCTTAGAAAAAAGCTTAGAGCAGGTGAGCTTGATAATGCTACTATTGAAATACAGATTTCTAGCAAAATGCCATTTTCCACAATAGAAATATTTACAGGTGGTAATTTTGAAGAGATTGATATGGGAATTGGTGGTTTATTGGGCAATATATTTGATAGAAAAAAGAAAAGAGAATTGAAAATCAAAAAGGCAAAAGAAATAATTTTAGCAGAAGAGCTTGAGAAATTGGTTGATCACGAAAACATTTCAGAAATTGCAAAATCTAAAGTTGAAAATATGGGAATTATTTTTATTGATGAGATTGATAAAATAGCTGCTAAGAACAGGAGTGGTAATGATGTATCTAGAGAAGGTGTTCAAAGAGATATTCTACCAATTATTGAAGGTTCTAAAGTTAATACAAAATATGGAATAGTTGATACCTCTCATATTTTATTTATTGCAGCAGGAGCATTTAATTTGGCTAAACCTTCTGATTTAATACCCGAGCTTCAAGGGAGATTTCCGATTAAGGTTGAGCTTAAGAGTCTAAGCATAGATGATTTGAAGAAAATTTTAAAACAAACAAAAAATTCTTTAATAAAGCAATATGTTGCGATGTTTAAGGTTTATAATTTAGATTTAAAGTTTAGCGAAGAGGCCATAGATAGAATTGCAGAGCTTACCTTTAATATGAATCTTGAAAATGAAAATCTTGGTGCCAGAAGACTTCATGGAGTTATGGAAAGAGTGCTTGCAGATCTTTTTTTTGAGGTGCCTGGTAGTAAGTTGAAAAAATTTGAAATAAATTTGGACTATGTTAATAAAAAAATACAAGTTGGCGAACAAAAAGATTTAAATTATTATATAATTTAGTTAAAAGTAATTTTAAACAGAGGAGGTTTTGATTTGAGTGACTTTGAGAGATCTATAGATTTTTCACATAGGTATTTAGATGTTCTAAGTTTAAGACAAGGTGTGATTTCTGATAATATAGCAAATGTAGATACTCCAAATTTTAAAAGAAGTAAAATTTCTTTTGAGTCAGAGCTTGAAAAGGCTTTTTTAAACAAAGATAAAAATGATCTAAGCTTAATCAAGTCTAGTGATAAGCATTTGTCTGGGCTTAAAAATCTAGAGTATTCAGATGTCAAGCCTCAAAGAGTTCTTGACCATTTTTCAACTATGAATAATAATGGCAATAATGTTGATATTGATTCTGAGGTTAAGGTGCTCGTACAAAACCAGATGATGTATCATCTTATGACTAATGTTCAGGCGCATTATTTTAAAAGTATAAATATTGTATTAAAATAAATTAATATCTTAAGGAATGTAAAATGGGATTGTTTTCAAGCATTAATGTAGCTTCAACGGGATTAACAGCACAAAGGTTGAGGATTGATGTTATTTCTAATAACATAGCAAATGTTTCTACTTCTAGAACTCCTGATGGTGGGCCTTATAGAAGACAAAGGATTATTTTTGCTCCAAGGGTTAATAATCCTTATTGGAAAGGTCCTTTTATTCCGGATTATCTTGATAATGGGATTGGACAAGGAGTTAGGGTTGCTAGCATTGAAAAAGATAAGTCTCCATTAAGGTTAAAATATGATCCAACTCATCCCGACGCAATAAGCTCTGGAGATAAAAAAGGCTATGTTGAGCTTCCTAATGTTAATTTAGTTGAAGAAATGGTAGATATGATTTCAGCTTCTCGTGCTTATGAAGCAAATTCTACTGTTATTAATAGTAGCAAGTCTATGTTTAGAAGTGCATTAGCTATACTTCAAAGCTAAAGGAGAGATCATTGGCGAGAATAGATGCTTTTTTTACAGAGAATAATATTAATTTGGTTAAAAAAAATCCTTTACATTTTGATGTAAATCTTTTTAATTCTAAAAGCAGTATCAAGAACAATGACATTGAAACATTTAAGGATGTTTTAATAAATGCAGTTACTGATGTCAATAAAAGTCAATTAAATGTTTCTAAAGTTATGCAACAAGCTATTCTTAAACCTAGTAGTGTTGATGTTCATGATCTTACAATAGCTATGTCTAGGGCTAATATGAATTTAAGCATTTTAAAGGCTGTTGTTGAAAGAGGCACAAAGGCTTATCAAGATATAATCAATATTCGTTAAGGAGCTATAAGGTTTTGATCAATTTTTTTACTAATTTTTTTGTTTCAGCAAAAGGAATCTTAAAAAAAGCTAGTAAGGTTCAGAAAATAGCCTTAGGGTTGATTATTTTTTTTGTGATTCTTGCGCTTGTTTTTTTGATAGGGTTTTCTACTAAAAGTCAAAGCATTGCTCTTTTTGGAGTTGAGATTAAAGATCAATATCTCTTAGATAGGATATCGCAAAGACTTGATAGAGAAAATGTTAAGTATTTTTTGAGTTCCGATGGAAGAATTTATTTGGATGATGAAAAGCTTGCAAAAAAAATGAGAGCAATTCTTGTAAGAGAAGAGCTTGTGCCTGTTCATATGGATCCATGGGCTTTGTTTGATATTGATAGGTGGACTATTACTGATTTTGAAAGAAGCATTAATCTTAGAAGATCTATTACAAGAGCAGTTGAACAGCATATTGTAGCTTTAGATGATGTTGATGCTGTCAGTGTGAATCTTGTTATGCCTGAGAAAGCTCTTTTTAAAGAGGCTCAAGAGCCTGTTAAGGCATCTGTTAGGATTACCCCAAGACCTGGTTCTGATATTATTACCAATAGAAAAAAAGTTGAAGGACTTGTTAAGCTTATTCAGTATGCCATTGAAGGTCTTGAATCTGATAATATTGCTATTGTTGACAATAGTGGAACTATTTTAAATGATTTTTCTAATTTAGATGGAATAGATAGAATAGACTTAGCAGAAAAAGAACGTAAATTAAAGCTTAAATATGAAGCTATGCTTAGGGGAGAAATCGACTCTGCATTAAGTAAGGTTTTATCTATTGATAGATTTATGATAGCAAGAGTAAATGTAAAACTTGACACTTCAAAAGAAACTACAGAGTCTAAAGAGTATGCTCCTATTGAGCTTCAATCTCAAGACCCAAAAGCTCCTTATAACACTAGAAAAGTAAGTGATTCGACTATTATCTCTTCTCAGACTCAAAAAAAAGAATATCAGGGGCAAGGATATAGTCCATGGGGACCACCTGGACAGGAAGGCAATACTCCTCCTGAATATCAGGATTTAAGTGATATTACTGGTAAATATAATGAGTCTCAAGAGATCAAAAATGTTGCTTTAAATGAAAAAAAATCTACAAGTGAAAAAGAGCCTGCTAGGATTGTAGGTGTTTCTCTTGGTATTTTCGTGGATGGTATTTGGAATTTTGTGTATGATGAGAATGGAGATTTCGTAATAGAAAATGGAATGAGAAAAAGAGAATATAAGCCTATGGCATTAGAAGAAATAAAAAATATTGAAGATGTTTTGCAAAGTTCTTTTGAATATAAGCCAGAAAGAGGCGATTCAATAACAGTTAGAAATATATCTTTTGATCGTATGAATGAATTTAGAAAAATAGATGAAAATTATTTTGCAAGTGAAAGATTTAAATATTTGTTATTTATTGCAAGTGTAATATTTTCACTATTAATTTTAGTATTTACAATATTTTTTGCTATTTCTAGAGAACTTGAAAGACGAAGACGTCTCAGAGAAGAGGAATTGGCAAAGCAAGCACATTTAAGACGTCAGCAAGCCTTAATGGATGGTGGTGATGATATTGGCGTTGATGATGTTGTTGGTGGGATTAGAGAAGGTGATGAGCTTCAAAACAATGCTGAGCTTTTAGCCAGAGAAAAGCCAGAAGATGTTGCTAAACTTATAAGAACATGGCTTTTGAAAAACGCGTAGAAGGTAGTAATTGATATGGAAGAAAAAAAAGAAAAGGAGATTCTTGATGTTTCTGCTTTAACAGGCAAGCAAAAGGCCGCTATTTTGTTGGTTTCAATAGGTTCTGAAATCTCTTCTAAAGTGTTTAAGTATCTTTCTCAAGAAGAGATAGAGTCTTTGACATTTGAGATAGCAAAGCTTGAGACAATTACTTCTGAGCTTAAAGATAATGTTCTTTTAGAGTTTAAAGAATTAATGATGGCTCAAGAATTTATTCAAAAGGGTGGAATTGATTATGCAAGAGAGCTTCTTGAAAAATCTCTTGGAACTCAAAAAGCAGTTGACATTATTAATAATTTGGGGTCTGCTTTACAGTCTAGACCTTTTGAATTTGTCAGAAGAGCAGATCCTGCAAATATTTTAAATTTTATTCAACAAGAACACCCTCAAACAATTGCTTTAATACTTTCATATCTTGATCCTCAAAAAGCTTCTTTTATTCTCTCTAGTTTACCCACAGAGGTGCAAACTAATGTTGCAAGAAGAATTGCATTAATGGACAGAACTTCTCCTGAGGTTGTAAGAGAGGTTGAGAGAGTTCTTGAGAAAAAACTAGCTTCTCTTTCTTCAGAAGATTATACATCAGCAGGAGGAGTTGATAATGTTGTTGAGATAATTAATATGGCTGATAGAAAAACCGAGAAGTTTATTATTGAATCTCTTGAAGAAGAAGATCCAGAGCTTGCAGAAGAGATTAAGAAGAAAATGTTTGTATTTGAGGATATAGTTTTGCTTGATGACAGATCTATACAAAGGGTTTTAAGAGAAATAGATGGTCAAGAGTTAGCAAAAGCTTTAAAATCTGTGGATATTCCTGTTCAAGAAAAAATTTTCAAAAACATGTCAAAAAGAGCAGCTTCAATGCTTAAGGAGGATATGGAATTTTTGGGACCTACTAGGCGAAAAGACGTTGAGGAATCCCAGCAAAAAATCGTTTCTCTTATTAGAAAATTAGAAGAACAAGGAGAAATAGTTATTTCAAGAGGTGGTGAGGAAGATGTTCTTGTCTGATAAAGGAGTTTTTTTTGCCTAAGGTTTTATATAAATCATCAGAAGTTGATAATTCAGTAAAGTTTGAATTTGTTGAGATAGCAAAGCCTGTTTTTGAATCTTTGGAAATTAAGGAGAAGGAAAGCAAGGTCTACGACATAGAAAGTCAAATTGTTAATCTTAAAGAAGAGTTGCAATTTTTAAGAAATGAAAAATTGCAACTTGAGGAAGAGCTTGCTAAAAGGCAAGAACTTGCTAAAAATGAAGTCCAAATTGAATCTGAGAGGCTTATTGAAGAGGCCAAGGTAAAAGCTAATGAAGTATTAGAGGCAGCCAAGCAAGAAGCAGATCTTTTGCAAAGAGAGGCTATTTATAAGAAGGAATCTATTGAAGCTGAATCTAATGTTGAGATTGAAAGATTGGTAACAGAGTATGAAAAAAAATTAAAAACAGATCTTGAGATAGCAACAGCTAAAGGCAGAGAAGAGGGGTATAGCAAGGGCTATGAAAGTGGCTTTGAAGATTTTGATAAAGTTATGAGAAAGTTTCATAGCATAATAGCATCTCTTATTGCCGAAAGGAAAGGCATTCTTGAATCCTCGGGTGGTCAGATAATAAGTCTTGTTATGCAAATTGCAATTAAGGTTATTAAAAGAATTACAGATTCTCAAAGAGATGTTGTTTTAGAAAATGTTGATGATGCTCTAAAAAGGGTAAAAGACAAAACACAAATAACTATTCGTGTAAATCTTGATGATTTAGATATTCTCAGACATAAAAAGAGTGATTTTATTTCTAGATTTGATGTTATAGAAAATTTAGAAATCATAGAAGATCCCAATATAGGTAAAGGTGGCTGTATAATTGAAACTAATTTTGGAGAGATTGATGCGCGCATTTCTTCTCAGCTTGATAAAATAGAGGAAAAGTTTAAAAATTTTTCTTTATTAAGTTAAGTATCTAAAGGAATTTTAGTGAGCAATTTTTTTGAAAATTATTTAAGACAAGTGGATGATATTCAAACTATTTCTTTTGTTGGCAGAGTGCAAAAAATAAAAGGTCTTTTAGTTGAAAGTTTGGGACCTCAGTGCGCTGTTGGAGATTTGTGTTTAATTGATCAAAGAAATAGCAAAAAGGTATGTGCTGAGGTTTTAGGATTTAATGGTCCTTATGTTAGTCTTATGGCCTATGAAGGATTTAGCGGGATTGAAGTTGGAAATAAAGTCTATTCTTTAAATAAAGGGCTAGAAATAAATCTTAGCGATGAGCTTTTAGGAAGAGTTATTGATTCTCTTGGTAGGCCCATTGATAATAAAGGATCATTTTTAAATAATAGATACAAAGAGTTAGTTTTTGAAAAAATTAATCCAATTAATAGAAGTATTTTTGAAGAGCAAATATTAACAGGGGTTAAAGTTCTTGATGGGTTTTTGCCAGTTGCAAAAGGGCAAAGAGTTGGTATTTTTTCTGGTTCTGGTGTTGGTAAATCTACTTTGCTTGGCATGATTGCAAAAAATTCAAATGCAGATGTAAACGTTATTGCTTTTATTGGGGAAAGAGGCCGAGAGCTTAATGAGTTTATTCAACATGAACTTGGCGAAGAGCGTTTGAAAAAAAGTGTTTTAGTTGTTTCAACTTCTGATGAATCCCCTATTTCAAGGTATAAGGGAGCTTATGTTGCTACCATGATAGCAGAATACTTTAGAGAGCAAGGCAAAGATGTGGTTTTGCTTTTTGATTCTATTACTAGGTTTGCAAATGCTAAAAGGGAGATGTCTCTTTCTTTAGGAGAACCCCCAGTAGCTAAAGGCTATCCCCCTTCTGTTTTTGTTGAAATTCCAATTTTGCTTGAGAGATCAGGTTTTAATGGTAATGGAGGAAGTGTTACTGGGTTTTATACTGTTCTTGTTGAGGGAGATGATTTTACAGAGCCTGTAGCCGATAATATTAAGGCTGTTTTGGATGGCCATGTTATTTTAGACAGAGATTTGTTTGATAGAGGAATTTATCCTTCAATAAATATTCTTAATTCAACTTCAAGATCTATTCACAGAATAATGAGTTTAGAAAAACAAAAATTAATAATGAAGGTTAGAAATTTATTGTCCGTTTATAAAGATTATGAAGATCTTATTAGAACGGGTATTTATCTTAAAGGATCCAATAAAGATGTTGATTTTGCAATTTCGAAGTATCCTAAGATTATTGATTTTATTGCTCAAGGAATAAATGAAACATTTGATTTTGAAAATTTAGAAGATGAAATAAGGGAAATACTATCTTGAATGATTTAAACTTTAGAAAACAAAAGCTTAATAAAATATTGACCATTAGAGCCTATCATCGAAAGTTAAGTGAGAGAGATTTAATGAATATAAATAAGAAAATTTCAAAAATAAATCAGTTTTCAGATGAAATTCCCAGTATTTTAAAAAATTTGAGCAATTTTGATGATCTTTCCATAAGAGGTTATATAGACTGTTTAAATTATAAAAAACAACAAAATTTTAAAGTTCTTGAAAAACTTAGAAAGTATCATAATGAGTGTTATGATATTTATGTGGATAAATATAGGGAAGAAAAAAAGATTAAAATATTAATAAAAACTTTAAATAATTCTATAATTAAAAATAGAGAAAAGAGGGAAAGCTTGCTGCTAGATGAGCATGTAAATTATAAAGTTTGTCAAAATCTGGGGATTGAAAGTGAATAATTTTTTATCGTTCTTTTTTAGGGCATTTTTTTTGTTATTTTTAATTGTTGTTTTATTTTTCTTTATATTATTTTTTATTGATTTTCTTGGAATGTATAATACTAAGAGATATTTCCCTGAATTTGTAAGAACCAAGTTTTTAGGAGAAACTTCTCTAGCCTTTGATCATAATTCTAATATAATTCTTGATGAAGCTAGACTTGTGAAGGAAAGAGAAGCTATTGATATTAAGAATCAACAGATTGAAAAGCTTAAAGAAGATCTAAAGTTAAAAGAAGACAGTTTAAATAAACTTGAGTTTGAGCTTAAGCAAAAGCAGAAAGATTTAGATTTAAAACAAAAGGTAATAGACGACATTATAAATAAATATAATGACGAGGAAGCAAATATTTTGCAAACAGCTGTATATTTAATGAATATGCCGCCAGAAGATGCTGTTAAGCGGCTTGAGGATTTAAATCCTGAGCTTGCAATATCTTATATGCGCAAAATTGAAGAGCTTTCTAGAAGAGAGGGCCGTTTATCAATTATTCCTTATTGGTTGTCTCTTATGGATTCTAAAAAAGCTGCTATATTGATTAGAAAAATGTCTGTTAGTTCATTGGAGTAGTGTTTATATGAGTAATTTATTAAATTTAAATAAACCTTTTGACAACAAATTTAATCTTTTGAATACAATTAAAGGATTAAATTTAAATATTTCTAAAATAGAATCTAGAAAGAATGCAAATTCTTTTTTAAATATTTTGTCTTCTGAATCTAAAAAAATGACCAAAGCAAAATTAATGATATTTGATCTTTTGAATTTTTTTAAAGATAATGGACTTATTGCTAAAAATTTAAAAAAATCACCTTTAAATAAATCCTTTTTTTTAAAAAAACTTGAAAATGATGCTTTTATTTCTGATTTGAAATCTTTGATTGCCAGAATTAATGTTTTTTTAGATTTTGAAAGTTTAAATAGCATTAAAGAAAATTTATCATTCAATTTTGATAATTTTGATTTTACAAGTAAAGAAAAACTTTTTGAAAAAATCGAAAAACTTTTTTTAGATTTTAATGATTTAAGTTCTTTTTTGGGCTTTGATTATTCAAATGTTTTGATTGATGATTATTATAATCAGATAAGCCTGAACAATAAAAAGGAAGAAAAAAATGTTATTAACATTGATGTGAAAAATTTTAAGAAGAATAATGGTGATAATAATGATTTTGTTTTTTCAAAGCTTAGCTTAAATACAGTTGATGGCCAAAATTTTGTTGGTAGGTATAAAGTTAAAGAAATATCAGACGACTCTTTAAAAGGTTTTGCTGAAGAATTTGCTAATTATAACATAAAAGGTTCTAAAGAGGTTGATAGCTTTGATTTTGTCAGCAGTTTAAAGCCAGAGTGGAATCTTAAGATTAATAAAAACATTGTTGATAAAGCTAAAGTTGTGTTAAAATCGAATAATACAGGAGAGATTAAGTTGGTTTTAAAACCCAAAGAGCTTGGCAGTATAAGGATTAATTTAAACCTTGATTCTAATAATAATTTATTGGGAAAGATTGTGGTGGATAATCAAAATGTTAAACTGCTTTTTGACCAAAATATGCATTCATTAAATAAAATGCTTGGTGAGAGTGGTTTTAATGCCAACTTAAATCTTTTTCTTGCAGGTGAGAATTTAAATTCTTTTTCTAAAAATTTTAAAGATGACCCTAAGGATCAAAATTTTCATTTTGGTTATAATAAATTTTTTCAAATTGAAGAAGAGGTTGAATTTTCTTACGATTTAGATAAAAATGTTAATTTAATTGTTTAGAAAAAGAGGGGGAGAGTTAAATGAATGGTGTTGAAAATGTTTCTAGTTTGACTGTAAATAGTAAAATTAGAAAAGAATCAGATTTTAAGGTTGAGAATGTACCTAATAAGGTTAATCTTGGCAAGGATGATTTTTTAAAGTTGCTTATTACTCAACTTAGGTATCAAGATCCTACAAATCCAATGAAGGATAAAGAATTTATTGCTCAAATGGCACAATTTTCAGCTCTTGAGCAAATGACCAATATGAGTAAGTCATTTGAAAAACTTTCATCTTCTTTGGGAATAAGAAAAGATTTGGATTTATTAGGCAAAGTAATTAAATTTCAGCATGGTGATGGGGAGATTGTTGAAGGCCGTGTAACAAACATTAAGACAGGCGCAATACCCCAAGTTATGGTTAATGGTAATTATTATATATATAAAAACATATTATCGGTAGGTTTGGAGGAGTAATTATATGATGAGGTCTTTATATTCTGGTGTTTCTGGGCTTCAGAATCATCAAACAAGAATGGATGTTGTTGGTAACAACATTGCGAATGTAAATACAATTGGGTTTAAAAAGGGAAGGGTAAATTTTCAAGATATGATATCGCAGTCTATTTCTGGAGCTTCTCGTCCTACTGATGTTCGTGGCGGGACTAATCCTAAGCAAGTTGGATTAGGAATGAATGTTGCAGCAATTGATACTATTCACACTCAAGGGGCTTTTCAAAGTACTCAAAAAGCATCTGATCTTGGGGTTAGTGGTAATGGATTTTTTATTTTAAAAGAAGGTCAAAATTTATTTTATACAAGAGCTGGTGCTTTTGATGTGGACTCTGATCGACATCTTGTAAATCCTGCAAATGGAATGCGAATTCAAGGTTGGATGGCAAAGGATTTAGAAGGTGAAAAGGTTATCAATACAGCTGCTGATGTTGAGGATCTAATTATTCCAATTGGAGATAAAGAGGGAGCAAAATCTACTAAAAATATTACTTTTGCTTGTAATCTTGACAAAAGATTGCCTGTAATTCAAGAGGGTGCAAGCTCAGCAGATATTGCACGCGGAACTTGGGTTGTCAATAAGTCTTTGTATGACAGTTTTGGAAATGTTAGTGTTCTTGAACTTAGAGTTGTAAAAGATCAAAATACTCCTAATTTATGGAATGCAACAGTGCTGATAAATGGTGAGCAAAATTCAAATTTTACGCTTGGGTTTGACAATGAAGGAGCATTGGCATCTTTAAATGGGCAATTAGGTCAAAAAGGAGATGTTCTCCAAATTCCTATAACATTTAATGTTTTGGATGCAAATGCAGGTGAAGCTGGTGAGCTGCAAACTGTAAATTTGAAATTAGGAACAGTTGGGAGCTACACTGATTCAATCACTCAATTTGCTGATTCTAGTAGTACAAAGGCTATTATTCAAGATGGATATGGCATGGGATATATGGAAAATTATGAAATTGATCAAAATGGTGTCATAGTTGGAATTTATTCAAATGGCATAAGGCGAGATCTTGGTAAGATTGCTCTTGCTTCTTTTGTAAATCCTGGAGGACTTGCAAAATCAGGGGATACTAATTTTATAGAAACAAGCAATTCAGGTCAAGTTAGAATAGGCGAGACTGGACTTGCTGGACTTGGTGATATTAGATCTGGTGTTTTAGAAATGGCTAATGTTGATCTTGCAGAGCAGTTTACAGATATGATAGTGACTCAAAGAGGGTTTCAGGCTAATGCTAAAACTATTACTACTTCTGATCAATTATTGCAAGAACTTGTAAGATTGAAAAATTAAGCTAAGATTGTTTTTAACATATGATTTTTGTAACTAAGCTTAATGGTTATGGATATTATTTAAATCCTTATCACATTGAAAGTATTGAAGCTAATCCTGATACTACAATTCTTCTTATGAATGGTAAGAAGTTAATTGTAAAAGAAAAAGTTGAAGAGGTGGTCAATAGGATTAAGTTGTATAGGAAAGAAGTTGCTTCTTTTGAAAAAATTGTAGGAGAAGGAAATGGGGATGTTAAATTATGAATTTAGCTAGTATAATTGGGTGGGGAGTTGGATTTGGAGCTATTTTAATTTCCATGGCATTTACTCCCACAGGACTTGGTGTTTTTTGGGATTTAAGTTCTGTTTTTATTACTGTTGTTGGATCTTTTTCTGCTCTTATGGCTTCTTCAGAAGTTATTGCTGTAAAAAAAATTCCAACGTATTTGGGATTTTTCTTTAGAAGAAATTCTTATGCTAAGATTTCTATTATAAAAATATTAGTAGAGCTTTCAGAAAAGGCTAGAAAAGAAGGTCTTTTATCTCTTGATGATGAGCTTGAACAAATCAATGATCCATTTTTTAAGTCAGGAATGAGACTTGTTGTTGATGGTGCAGATCCCGAGGTAATTAGAACTATGCTTTATTTAGAGCTTGATCAAATGCAAGAAAGGCATAAAGTTGGTTCAGATCTTTTTAAGACGTGGGCAAAACTTGCCCCGGCTTTTGGTATGACGGGTACTCTTATTGGGCTTGTAGCTCTTCTTGGTAATCTAGAAGACAAGTCTGCTCTTGGTTCTTCTATGGCTCTTGCTCTTGTTACAACTCTTTATGGAACCATAATGGCAAATTTAATGTTTACCCCTGTCCAACTTAAGTTGGAGAAAATTGATTCTGAAGAAGCTGCAGTAAAGACAATGATAATTGAGGGTGTTTTATCAATTCAGTCTGGAGATAATCCTAGAATTTTAGAGCAAAAATTGATGACTTTTTTAACTCCTAAAGACCGAAGCCATCTTAGTAGCAGTATTGGAGGTGAATAATGGCTTTGAGAATTAAAAAGCCTTTAAAATGTGATGAAGGATCTCCAGATTATATGTTGACTTATGGAGACATGGTTACTTTACTGCTTGTGTTTTTTGTTACAATGTTTTCATTAAATGATATTATTTTTCAAGAAAATGTGATAAGGATAATGTCTGCTTCTTTCACGGGCGCAGGATTTTTTAAAGGTGGCAAAACTTTAGATTTTAATAAATTATCTTATTTAAGTAATAGTTTTATGTCTTTACCTTCTACTGTACGCAATAAACAAGCATCTCAGACTGCTAAAAATAAATCTATGATTGAATTTATTGAGAAAATTCAATCTAAAAATATTATACTCAGACAAGAAGAGAGAGGTATTGTTATATCTCTTGCAGCAGATGCATTTTTTGATTCTGCTAGTGCAGATGTTAAGCTTGAAGAAAATAGAGATTCTATTCAAAAAATAGCGTCTTTTATTGGGACTTTAAGTTCTAGAGGCTATAATTTTAAAATAGAAGGGCATACAGATAATATTGATACCGATGTAAATGGGCCTTGGAAAAACAATTGGGAGCTTTCGGTTGCAAGATCTGTTAATATGCTAGAACATATTTTAAACTATGTAGATCAATCTGATGTTGAGAGCATTGAAAATAAGTTTGAAGTATCTGGTTTTGGCGGAAGCAGACCTATTGCAACAGACGATACTCCTGAGGGCAGAGCTTATAATAGAAGAATTGATATATTAGTCACTACGGATGCATCTTTAAGTTTTCCTAAGGAAATTACGCAGTAATAATTCTTTTTAAACTGTGAAGAAGAAATTAATAGGAGGAATTTTATTATGCCTAATAAGGATGATGAAAATTTAGATATGGGAGATTCCAATGCTGCTAGAAAAGGTGGTTTATTGCCCGATATTATAATAAAAATTTTGCAGATACTTGCAATAGGAGTATTTACTGTTGCGATAATGATAATTGTTTCTTATTTTGTATCTAAAATGGTGGTAAGCCAAAGTGGGGCTCCTAGCGATTTTCCAGTTTTTTCTAATGAATACTTAGGAAAGCCACCTATGCTTATATGGTATGAAAGCATAGATGAGATTAGAGGCAATACTTTAGATGTTCCGCCAAAAACTTTTGTTGTAAAGCTTGCTTTAGGGTATGCAGAAAATAATGTTAATATTCTCAATGAGCTTGGAAGACAAAAAGTGCGCTTAAAAGATATTATTAGAGAATATTTTAGTCAAAGAACTGGTCAAGAAATAAAAAATGAAAGTCAAATAAAAGCAGAAATTAAGGCAAGAATTAATAGTATTCTTAGAAATGGAGAAATAAAAGAAATAGCATTAACCCAAATTGATATTTTTGATATGTAATAAGTTTAAAGGAATTTTAAATGGCAAACAATCCAGGAGCTTTATCTCAAGACGATATAGACAGTCTTTTAGAGTCTATTAATTCATCTGAAAGTTTATCGTTAGACGAATCCCTTTCTAATGTTATATCTAGTCCTACGGGCAAAAAGCAAAAAGTTAAGGTGTATGACTTTAAAAGGCCAGATAAATTTTCAAAAGAGCAGGTTAGAACAGTTTCAAGTTTTCATGAGGCATTTGCTAGATATACTACAACCTCACTTTCTGCTCTTTTGAGAAAAATGGTTCATGTTCATGTGGCTTCAGTTGATCAATTAACCTATGAAGAGTTTATTAGGTCAATACCCAATCCTACAACTTTGGCAATAATAAACATGGATCCTCTTAAAGGATCTGCTATTTTTGAAGTTGATCCAACAATAGCATTTGCTATAGTAGATAGGCTTTTTGGGGGAGATGGAGACACTATTAAAGATAAAAGTAGAGATTTAACAGAAATTGAACAGTCTGTTATGGAAAGTGTTATTATTCGCATACTTGCTAACATGAGAGAGGCTTGGTCTCAAGTAGTTGATCTAAGGCCAAGATTTGGGCATATTGAGGTAAATCCACAGTTTGCTCAAATAGTTCCTCCTACAGAAATGATTATTTTAGTAACTCTTGAGGTTAAAATAGGAAAAGTGGAAGGGCTTATGAATTTTTGTTTACCCTATATTACTATAGAACCTATTGTTTCAAAACTATCAACAAGATATTGGCATTCTTTAATTGGGGTTGGGACCACCAGTGAGAATCTTGATGCTTTGCGTGAAAAGTTGGAAAATACAGCAATGCCCTTGGTAGCAGAAATAGGGGAAGTTAAACTTAAAGTAAGAGAAATTTTATCGCTTGACAAAGGTGATGTTTTAAATCTTGAATCTTCTCTAATAAATAAAGATTTAACTTTAAAAGTTGGTACTAAGGAAAAGTTTAAATGTAGAATGGGTTTAATGGGAAATAAAATTTCAGTACAAATTACAGAAAAAATTGGAGATATAAAAGGTTTTGATTTGTTAAAAGAGCTTACAGAAGAGGTTGAGTAATAGTTGTTTTATTTTATTATAACTTAAATTATTAAGAGGTTAAATTATGAGTGTAGATGAAAAAAGTGATAATGGAGAAAGGCCTGAAATAAAAGGGGTTAAGCTTCCTGATTTAATTGATACTTTGCCAGAAGGTGTTGATCCTAGCAATTTTGGGCTTTTGATGGATGTTTCCATGCAGCTTACTGTTGAACTTGGAAGAACAGAGCGCAAAATAAAGGATATACTTGGCATGTCTGAAGGCACGATTATTACCCTTGATAAACTTGCCGGTGAGCCTGTAGATATTTTGGTAAACGGTAAAATAGTTGCCAAAGGAGAAGTAGTTGTAATTGATGAAAATTTTGGAGTTAGAATTACTGAGATAATTAAAACTAAAAATGAATAATAAATTTTTATTTTTAGTTTTTTTAGCGTTTTCTAATTTTTTTACATATGCTAATTCACAAGAGCAGGTAAATTCAGTATCTACTGATTTAGAAAATGAATCTAGCTTGCCAATTTTTGAAGAGGATAAGGCAAATCTTGCTAACAATAATGGTGCTCAGGTAGTCTCTATTTTTAATATTTCAGATTTGGTTAAGATAGTTGTATTTTTACTTATTGCTTTTTTTATCCTTTTCTTGTTTAAGAAGTTGATTTTTCATTCAAAAAAAAACAAATATGAACAAAATTCTAATTTGATTAAGGAGCTTGTTTTTTACGAGATAGATGTTAAAAACTCAATAAGAATTCTAAATATATTAGACAATGTTTACATATTTTTAGTTTCGAGCAATTCTTCTACTTTGCTAAAAGAGATTAAATCTGAAGAAGAGCTAGAAGATTTAAAACTTAGACTTAGCAAAATTAATAATTCTGCTAAGAAAGATTCTTTTAAATCAATTTTTAAGAAAATGTTGCTCAAAAAAGAAGAGATTCCTTTTTCTGGGAATGATTATGTTAAACTTGAGAGGGAAATTGAGACTTCACTTAAGGATAAACAAGATAGATTAAAAAAATTTTAGAGGGTTTATTTTGAGAAAGCGTTTTATTTTTTTTTTATTTTTTAGTGTAACAAGTTTATCTTTTGCTCAAACAAAATCTTTGCAAGCCACCAATGGTCTTAATTTTCCTTTTTTGAATTTTGAAAATATTGGTGGTTCAGAGCTAGCTTTTTCTTTGCAGCTTTTAATCCTATTAACCATTATTACTCTTTCCCCAGCATTTTTAGTTTTAATGACTTCTTTTTTGCGAATATCCATAGTTTTGGATTTTATTAGGCGCGCTTTATCTCTTCAACAATCTCCTCCTACTCAGATAGTAATGGGTTTGGCTTTATTTTTAACTATTTTTACTATGTGGCCAACTTTTAATATTATATATAAACAGGCTTATTTGCCTCTTAAAGAGTCAAAAATAAATTTTGATGAATTTTATAGCAAAGGAATTGCTCCTCTTAGAATTTTTATGTATAAGCAGATGTCTGATGGGCGTCATGAAGAGATTAGATTATTTATGAGTATTAGTAGTTATGATCGACCAAAAAATTTTAGCGAAGTGCCGACACATGTTTTAATTGCAGCTTTTATTTTGCATGAGCTTAAAGTGGCTTTTAAGATGGGAATTTTAATATTTTTGCCTTTTATAGTTTTAGACATTATTGTTGCTTCTGTTTTAATGGCTATGGGTATGATAATGCTACCCCCTGTAATGATATCTTTGCCTTTTAAGTTGATTCTTTTTGTAATGGTAGATGGTTGGACCTTGATTACTAGTGGTCTTATTAAAAGTTTTATGTAAGGTTATATATGACTGCAGGACACATTCTTTATTTAATTAGAATTTCTATTGAAAACATTATTATTTTATCAGCTCCAATTTTGATTATAGCTCTTATAGTTGGTCTTTTGATTTCAATTTTTCAAGCTATTACTTCAATTCAAGATCAAACTTTAAGTTTTATTCCAAAGATTATTGTTATACTTTTAACTATTGTGATTTTTGGTCCTTGGATTTTAAATAAACTTATGCAGTTTGCCTATATGATGTTTAATCAATTGCAAAATGTTTAATTTATGAATTTAAATTATATTATTTGGATGAAATTTTGAATTTGAGTTTTTTAGTTTTAAAATCTTTTACAATTTTACCGGTATTGGTTAGAATTTTTATGTTTTTGAAATTTTCTCCATTTTTTTCAACAATAAAAATCGGATATTTTAATTTTTTCTTTTCTTTGATTCTCTCTGTAATTGTTGTTGAAAAAATTAATATTGTTTATCCTTTAGACAATATGTTTTCTTTTGCGCTAATTTTATTAGGAGAAGCTATTTTAGGTCTTATTCAGGCATTTTTTGTTAATATAATTTTTAATGTTTTCCATTTAGTTGGATTTTTCTTTTCTAATCAAATTGGACTTGCTTATGCAAATATTTTTGATGTTTTCTCAGAAGAAGATAGCATGATTATTTCACAAATTTTTGCTTATTTATTTTTGTTTTTTTTCTTATCAAGCGATTTTTTACTTCGGTTTTTTGTGATTGGCATACATGATTCTGTTTTAAACATTAGGGTTGAACATTTGGTTAATATGAGAAATTCAGAATTTGTTAAGCTTTTACTTATGTCTTTTGGATTTCTTTTTGAAAAAGCTTTATTAATTTCTTTTCCAATACTAGCATTGCTTTTGCTTTTTTATCTGGTATTAGGAATACTTTCAAAATCATCGCCTCAGATTAATTTATTAATAATTAGTTTTTCAACTTCGCTATTTTTAGGGTTGTTAATTTTGTATATTGGATTTCCAAGCTTAGCAATATCTTCAAAAAGAGTGATTGAACTTTCTTTAGATTCTCTTGCTAGTTTTTTGAAATTGTTTTCTAGAGTTTTAAAATAATGATAAAAAATGACCTTTTGATTAAAAGTTGGTATATTCCTCTTGATTTTTTTTCAGCAGATGATGAGGGAAGAACTGAATTACCCACTGACCAGAAAAAGCAAAAAGCAAGAGAAGAAGGACGGGTATTAAAGTCTACTGAAATTAATACCGCTGTTAGTCTTTTATTGTTATTTGCATTGTTTTTTTTCATGCTTTCTTATTTTGCGTTAGATTTAGCAGCCGTTTTCAAAGAACAGGCTAGCAAACTTCCTGAAGTTATGAGGATGAGTGTTTATGCTATGGGTTTTGCATATATTAGGTCCATCATGGGATATGTTGTTTTGTTTTTTTTTGCATCCTTGGTTGTTAATTTTTTTGTTAATATTATTCAAGTGGGATTTTTTGTTACTTTTAAATCTTTAGAGCCAAAGTGGGATAAAATTAGTTTTAATTTTTCTAAGTGGGCAAAAAATTCTTTTTTTTCAGCAGGGGCTTTTTTCAATTTGTTTAAAAGTTTGTTAAAAGTTGTTATAATATGCTTAATATATTATTTTATTATAGAAAACAATGTAGGCAAAATTTCTAAACTTTCAGAGTATACACTTCAGTCTGGGATTTCTATTGTGTTGGTGCTTGCCTATAAGATATGTTTTTTCTCAGTAATGTTTTTGACAATTGTTGGAGTGTTTGATTATTTATTTCAAAGATCTCAGTACATTGAGAGTTTGAAAATGACAAAAGAAGAGGTGAAGCAGGAGAGAAAGGAAATGGAGGGTGATCCTTTACTTCGATCTAGAATAAAAGAGAGAATGAGGGTTATTTTAAGTACTAATTTAAGAGTAGCTGTTCCTCAAGCAGATGTAGTAATTACAAATCCAGAACATTTTGCAGTTGCTATTAAGTGGGATAGCGAAACAATGCTAGCTCCAAGGGTGCTTGCAAAAGGTCAAGATGAAATAGCCCTCACAATTAAAAAAATTGCAAGAGAAAATAATATCCCTTTAATGGAAAATAAGCTACTTGCAAGAGCGCTTTATGCTAATGTTAAGGTTAATGAAGAGATTCCAAGAGAATATTGGGAGGTTGTTTCAAAAATTCTTGTGAGAGTGTATTCTATTACTAAAAAGTTTAATTAGAGGTTCTATTGTTGGATGCTAGAAAAAATTCTATATTAGGATATTTAGGACTTAATAATAAGTCTGATTTAATAATTTCGGTCGGTTTGATATTTATTGTTGTTGGGTTTATCTTGCCCCTTCCTTCGGTTATTTTGGATGTTTTGATTACGATTAATTTAGTAATAAGTCTTTTAATTATTTTAATTGTTCTTTATTCTAAGAGATCTCTAGATTTCTCTGTTTTCCCCACTTTATTGCTTGTGATGACTATTTTTGGACTTGTTCTCAATATTTCTTCTACTAGATTAATTTTAACCAAAGGTATAAGTTTTGATGGACAAATGATAAGAGCATTTGGAACATTTGTTGTAGGTAGTTCTGGAATTCAAGGACTAGTTATTGGATTTATAATATTTATAATAATCATTGCTGTGCAATTTGTTGTAATTACCAAGGGAGCAACAAGGGTAGCCGAAGTTGCAGCTCGGTTTGCTCTTGATGCGCTTCCAGGCAAGCAAATGGCTATTGATTCTGCCTACAGTTCTGGAAATTTGACAGAAGAAGAGGCTACAAGGCAAAAAAACGATTTGCAATCCGAAGTCAATTTTTATGGAGCAATGGATGGAGCTTCTAAATTTGTATCGGGAAACGTTAAAGTTGGATTTTTAATAACTCTTATAAATATTCTTGGTGGTTTGTTGGTAGGCGTAACCTTGCAAGGTCTTAACTTTAGCGAAGCTCTTAATAATTATGTTTCATTGACAGTTGGTGATGGGCTTGTGTCTCAATTGCCGGCTCTTTTAATTTCAACAGCTACAGGGTTGATTGTTACTAGGTCTATTTCAAAAAATAGTTTTGGTGGTGAGATTTTTGATCAATTTACAAATTACTTAGGAATTTATTGGATTGTTTCTGGGTTTTTGTTTTTTTTAGCTTTTCTTCCTGGATTTCCAAGCTTAATTCTTATTTTTTTAAGTTTTCTAATTGCATTTTTAGCTTATTCTCTCTCAGGAATAAAGCGCAAAGAAGAAATTGCTGAAAAAATAAAATTAGAAGAAGAACAAGCAGCAATTTATTCAGATAAAGATGTCGCTCCTGTTGTTCCTCTTGATCCACTAGCTCTTGAGATTGGATATAATCTTGTTCCAATAGTTGATGATACAAAAACCTCTGAGTTGCTTGATCGTATTGTTAAGATAAGGCGTGAGATTGCATTTGAATTTGGAATAGTTGTGCCTAAGATTAGAATAGTTGACAATATGAGGCTTCAGCCGAATGCTTATTCTTTTAAGCTAAGAGGAGTTGAAGTTGGGCGAGGTGAGATTAAACTTGGCAAATTTTTAGTGATAAATATTGGAATTGATTCAGGAATAGATGGAGATCTTGTTAAAGATCCTTCATTTGGACTTCCTTCTCTTTGGGTAAATGACGATGGGCGAGAAACTGCTGAAAAATTGGGATATACCGTTGTAGACCCCCCCTCGATTATTGCTACTCATATGACAGAACTTATTAAAAGACATTCTTACGAAATTTTAACTCGTCAAGATGTTCAAAATACTCTTGATGTTTTTAAGAAAGATTATGGGGCTATTGTTGAAGAAGTTCTTAAGAATTTTTCAGTTGGTGAGATTCAAAGGGTTTTACAAGGTCTTTTAAAAGAGCAGGTTTCCATTCGTAATTTGGTTACAATTTTTGAAACAATTGCAGATTTTACAAGTATTACTAAGGATATATTTTTCTTGATTGAAAAATGTAGACAATCAGTTGGAAGGCAAATAGTTAGTGGATATTTAGATTTAAATTCTGAGCTTAATGTAATCACTTTAAATCCTAGCCTTGAGCAAATAATCATTGATTCTCGTTTAGAATCTAATCATGATCTTATAAGTTCCATTGATCCTAATTTGAAAGCTAAATTTATTTACGAACTTTTCAAAATTGTAAATGAGGTTCAAGTAGAAGGATTTTATCCAGTTGTGCTCTCAAGCGAATCATCAAGACCTATAATAAAAGTTATAACAAGCAGAGAGATTCCAGAGCTTGTTGTTATGTCTGTTTTAGAGGTTCCCCAAAATATTAAAGTTAATGTTCTTAAAACATTAGAGGTTGAAGAATAGTATTATGGTTCAATATTTTACAGAAAAAGGTCCAACTTATAATGAAGTTATAGAAATAATTAAGAAAAAATATGGCAAGAATGCTAGGGTTATGACCTATAAAACCGTTCCTCATGGGGGGATTTTAGGTTTGTTTAGCAAAGATTGGGTTGAAGTTTCAGGTTATGTTAGATACGACATTGGCAATCAGCAGATTAATATTGAAGATGAAAAACGAAAGATCCTTCAAAGCATTAAAAGAGAAGAAAATTCTTCAATTGAGGATGTACTCAAAGAAGTTAAGTCTCTTAAAACAGAACTTGCTCACAAGAAAGAAAATATTAATCATCCAACAATTACAAAAATTGAAGATATTTTAAGAGAAAATGATTTTTCTGAAAACTATATTAAAGACATTAATGAGTTTATTAAGAGAGAATTTAGTTTGTCAGATCTTGATGATTATGAGAGAGTGAGAGAGGATGTTGTTTTGTATATTGCAAAGACAATTAAATGTTCGGGATCTATTATTGATGACCTTAAGAAAAGGGTTTTTATTTTAGTTGGTCCAACAGGTGTTGGAAAGACCACCACAATTGCAAAACTTGCAGCAATTTATGGTATTAATGGAGAATCTAAGAGTTTAAATATTAAGATTATTACTATTGATAATTATCGTATTGGAGCTAAAAAACAAATTCAAACTTATGGTGATATTATGGGCATTCC
Source organism: [Borrelia] lusitaniae (assembly GCF_030440365.1). Taxonomy (GTDB): domain Bacteria; phylum Spirochaetota; class Spirochaetia; order Borreliales; family Borreliaceae; genus Borreliella; species Borreliella lusitaniae. Next base: position 283,464 of record NZ_CP124050.1, on the reverse strand, counting down.
GGTTAGAGCAATTGAGTCTTTTAAAGATTTAAAAGATGAAATTACTGATTCAAAGGATTTTGATCTTATACTTGTTGATACAATTGGCAAAAGTCCTAAAGATTTTATGAAGCTTGCTGAGATGAAGGAGCTTCTTAATGCTTGTGGAAGAGATGCTGAATTCCATTTGGCTGTGAGTTCTACTACAAAAACATCGGATGTTAAAGAAATATTTCACCAATTCTCTCCTTTTAATTATAAAACTGTGATTTTTACCAAAGTGGATGAAACCACTTGTGTTGGAAATTTAATAAGTTTGATTTATGAAATGAATAAAGTAGTTTCTTATGTTACTGATGGGCAAATTGTTCCTCATAATATCAGTGTTGCAGAACCACTTACTTTTATTAGAAGAATAAATGGCTACAGAATAAGCGATGATGCAGAGTTTATTAAGAAGATAAAAAGTAAATCTTATTATTAAGGAAAGTTATAATGGAAGATCAAGCTCAAAGTTTAAGAGATATGATGAGATTAAATGGTAAATTTAATTTTTCAGTTGATGAGAGAGTTCAAAACAGTAAAACAAGATTTATTGCCGTTAGTAGTGGCAAAGGCGGTGTTGGCAAAAGCAACATTGCAATTGGACTTGCTCTTAAATATTCTGAGCTTGGCAAAAAGGTACTAATACTTGATGCTGACATTGGAATGGCTAATGTTAATATTTTGCTTGGAGTTATTCCTAAGTATAGTATATATCATATGATTGCTCAAAGTCGTGATATTAGGGAAGTAATAACAAAAACAGAGTACAATATTGATCTTTTAGCCGGTGCTTCTGGTACAATGGAGCTCTTAGATCTTTCTGATGTTGATGTTAATAAATTTATAAAAGAATTATTAAAGATATATGAATATGATATAGTTGTAATAGACACTAGTGCTGGGATTTCAAGGCAAGTTATTTCGTTTTTGCTTTCCAGTGACGATGTTGTTATTGTTACTACTCCAGAACCTACTTCGATTACTGATGCTTATGGAATAATAAAGGTTTTGTCTTATAAGATGGAAAATTTAAAAAATTTAAGACTTATTGTTAATAGAGTAGCTAATGTTAGTGAGGCTAAAGGAGTTGCCAAAAAGGTTATAGATATTTCAGGACAATTTTTAAATTTAAATATTGATTATTTGGGGTATATTTATGAGGATCAAAATATTAGAAGCTCTGTTTTTAAGCAAAAGCCTTTTGTTTTGGTAAATCCAAATAGCAAAGCTAGCTATTGTCTTGATTCTATTGTTGCAACTCTTGAAGAGGTTTCTCTAGATAATAAAAAAAGAAGAGGTGTTATAGGCTTTATATTAAGATTTTTTGGTGTGGAATAGTAGGGCATTATGTTTTTAAGTAGGGAATTAAAGTATATTTTATTAGCTAGTGTGTCAGCATTGTTTATTTCAGCAGTTTTAGGTTTGATTTGTGGCTTACCATTTTTTACAATTTTATTGAGATCTTTTTTGCAGTTTGCATTTTTTTTTGTTATTGGGCTTTTAATTGAATTTATCTATAAGAAATATTTATCTAATCTTTTTTCTAAAGAATCGTCTGATGATATTGAAAATAAACCTCAAGATGATGAAAAGGTTTATAAAGATTTTAAAGAAAATATTGATTTTCAAAATAAAAATTCTCTTTATGAGAACTCTCAAAATAGCAGCAGTGGTGTTGATTTTGCAGAAGAGGTTAAAAAGTATAAATTTGAGACTGAAGACATGAATGAAGTGATTGGCAAAAATAAAAAAATGTCATTTATTGAAGATAATGATCCAAAAGTTGTTGCAGATGCTATTAAAACTTTAATGAGCAAGAAGGAATAAATATGGATAACAGGATTATAAATTTTCATGAACTTTGTGATAAAATGCGAGCTTACTTAGAAAGAGAAAGTTATGTTGATTTAATGGAAATAGAAGCAGATACTCTTGAAGAAGCTTTAAATGATGCTTCTTTAGAACTTTCAGTACCTTATAAAGAATTAGACTATGAGATTTTGTTAAAGGGTAGTAATGGTATATTGGGATATGGAAAGAAAAAATGGAAAATAGTTGCCTATAGAAATTCTTCTAGTAAGCCTAAAGTGTCTCTTGATTCAAAAAATGATTCAGGAGAAGAAAAAACGATTTCATCAGATGGTGAATTTTTTATTAGGAAATCTTCTAAAGGTGTATTTCTAAAGGTGATCCCATCAAAGGGGCAAGGAATTCCTATTAAGTATCAAGATGTTCTCTCCAAATTAGAATTGCATGGTAATATTGAAAAATTCAACAAAGACATTGTGAAGGGTATAGTTGAGAATACTAGTGGATACTATGAAAAAATTGCTGATTTTGAATCTGATCCTTCTGAAAATGTTACAATGATGGTTCAAATATCAGAAAATTCAATGTCAGTTACTATTGAATTCACCACACCTGGAATCAATGGGGCTGAAATTTTTGAACAAGATATTTTCAATATTCTTAGAAAATATGGAGTGATAGATAATGCAATACTTAAGGATAAGGTAGCAAAATTTGTAGATTATCCTGTTTATGGTGAGCCTGTTGAACTTGCAAAGGGCTTAGAGCCAGTAAAGGGCAGAGATTCTTATATTGATTTTATTGTTGATGGAAATAATAGTCTTGGTGAGTACGAGGTTTCAAGCATAGGATTTAGGAATGTTGTTGAAGGAGAAGAGTTAGCCAGAATTATTCCTTTTGGGAGAGGTGTAGATGGTTATACTGTTTTTGGCAAAGTGCTAATATCAGAGAGTGGACAAGATATTAATTTTGTTTTAGGTGAAAATACCTTTAGAGATGGTTATAAAATTTGTGCAAAATGTAATGGGTATATGTCTGTTTCTGATGGTGTAATATCTGTTCACAATGTTTATTTGGTCAAGGGTGATGTTGGCCCTGCTACTGGAGATATAGTAAATAATGGAATGGTTCTTGTTCAAGGCAGTGTTTTAGATGGATACAATATTATGGCCAAAAGTGGAATAGAAGTGAAAGGATTAGTGGGTAGGTGCAATTTAAAAACGGATGGATCTATTATTTTTCACAGTGGTGTTAATGGTAAGGGGGATTCTAATATTTATGCACGTGGCAATATTAAGGCTAAGTTTTTAGAAAATGTTACTTTAAATTGTGGTGGAGAAGTTGAGGTTTTAAGAGGCATTGTAAATTCTTCAGTTTCTTCTAAAAAGAGAGTTCTTTGCATTGGTAAAAGATCAAAAATAGTTGGCTCTAATGTTTATGCTAAAGAAGAGGTCAGGGCTTATTCTATAGGTTCTGATAGAAGTTGTGAAACTTGTATTGATGTTGGCTATGATCCTGAAATTAAAGATTTGCTAACTAGGTTTACTAGCCATCTTGAAAAGCTTGAAAAGCGATTGGAAGTTTTAACTAAAGATATTGTTGCTTTAAAAAAGAATATTGTGCTCATTACAGACAAGGCAGAAAAATCCTTAAAGATTGATAGTTACAATGAATTTGTTAATGAGAGTAAGATTCTTAGAATGGAAATAAAAATGATAGAGGCTAAGCGAATTGATTTGCAAAATGAGCTTGGAAATACTAAGATAGAGGGTAAAGTTTCTGTTGAAAATATAGCTTACTCGGGTGTTAAGCTTTATATTAAGAATGCTTTTTATGAGCTTTCAAAAGATTATAGCAACGTTACTTTTGTAGAAGATGATAATTATATTAAAGTTATGACCTATATTCCTTTTAAGTCTTAGTGAATGATTTTTAATATAAGGATTTGGATATGGATACATTTGAAGTTTTTAAAATCTCTGTTGTTGGTTCTTTTAAGGCTAGAGAACTTTTAAGAGAAGATGAAAAGCGTAAAAGATTAAAAATTAATCAAAATACTAGATTTAAATTTTTAAGAAATTATCATACTGATTCTGAGGTTAGCAATGTGTATGCAATTAGTAAAGTTGAGGATAATTTTTTGCTTTCATTTCCAGTTAAAAAAAATAAGAATGAAGAGAGTGTAATGCTTGGTTTATATTCTGATAAATTTGAAGATCCTAAAATTGGTAAAAATGTTAATATTAAGAGATAAAATTTTTTAGGGCTTTTATATGTTTATTGTTTTTTATCTTATTTTAATTATATTTGTCTTTATATATTTTCATGTGTATATTAACTTGAAAATAAAATCTAATAGCATACTTAAAAAGTTTAAAAGTGAGGTGGATAAAACAATTATTGAAATTAATCAAGCTACAGATAGAAATATAAATATTATTGAAATAAAAATTGAAAGTCTGAATAGAATTATTAAAGAGGTTGATGAGAGAATTGAAATTCTTGATCAGAGATTGTTGGGGTTTAATAATAGTTCTATTCCTGGGAATAGTTCTTCTAATTTTGGATCTAAGAATGATGGCATTTATAAAAGCAATTTGGATTATTCTATGCCTACTATTGAAAAAAATATAATAAAAGAAAGCTATAATGTTCGCAATCAGATTATTTTACTTCATGAACAAGGCATGTCTTTTGAAGCTATTGCTAAGAAGTTTAAGTTAGATTTAGGTGAGGTTGAGTTAATTGTTTCAATACATAGGGGAGGTATCCATGAAAAAATGGATAGGTATTGATCTTGGAACTACAAATACTGTAGCATCGTATTTTGATGTTAGCTCTAAGATAATATTAAATGAAAGGGGCGAGCGAATGACCCCGTCTATTGTTTCTTTTTTAGATAAGGCTGTTCTTGTTGGAAGTGCTGCTAAAAATCAAATATTAGTTAATCCTCAAAAAACATTCTATAATTTTAAGACCAATATGGGCTCTGATACTTTTTATAAAGTAGATGGCGAAGTTTATAGGGCTGAATATATTTCAGCACATTTGCTCTCTAGTGTTAAAAAGAACGCTGAAAAATTTTTAGATGAAGAGATTGAAAATGCTGTAATAACAGTTCCTGCATATTTCTCCGAGATTCAAAGAAGAGGTGTTGTTGAGGCTGCAAATTTTGCTGGTTTAAATTGCAAGGCCATACTTAATGAACCAGCCGCAGCTGCTATTGCTTATGCCTTTGAAAGACAGATTGATGGAATTTTTCTTATTTATGATCTTGGAGGTGGAACTTTTGATGTAACTCTTATGGAAAAACAAAGTGACACCTATACTGTTCTTTCGACTAAAGGACAAAGCCGACTTGGGGGTAATGATTTTAATAAAATTATTGAAAAGCATGTTTTAGATAGTTTTAAAAATGAATATCCCGATTTGAATTTAGAAGATATATTTCTTCTTGAACAGCTAAGAGAACGAATTGAAGAGGGTAAAAAAAATTTATCTGTTATGGAAGAGGTTGACATCACTTTGCTTTTTCTTGATGGTAAGCATTTAAGTTACAAACTTAAAAGGAATGAATTTAATTCAATGATAAGTGAATATATTGATAAAACTATTCAATTGTCTATGGAATGTATTGCTGATTCTGGAGTTGATATTGATAGTGTTTCAAAAATCATACTTTCTGGTGGTTCAACAAGAATTCCTTTAATTGAAAAAGTTTTAAAGCAATCTTTTCCTTCTGTTTCAATTTTAAATTCTTTAAATCAAGATGAAGTTGTAGCTATTGGTGCAGGTATTCATGCTTTTAGTCTTTCTAGAAATGATCCTCTTGTTAAGTTTAAAGATGTGACCCCTTATTCTCTTGGTCTTGAGATAGGGGATAATGAATTTTTTACTTTAATAGATAGAAATACTGCTTTGCCAATTTCTAGAAGCAAAATATTTACTACTACCAATGATTATCAAGATGAAATTGAGATTCATATACTCCAAGGTGAATATAAAAAAGCTTCTTTAAATTATTCTATAGGTAGATTTTCCTTTGGTAATATTCAAAAAGCTTTAAAGGGGATTCCCAAAATAGAGGTGCTTTTTACTTTAAATGAAAGTGGTATTTTGAGTGTTAATGCTAAAGATTTGGATACAAACTCTTCTAATTTTATTGAAATAAAAATTACAAGTTCATCTGACAATGTGGCAAAAGAAAGTCTTTCAAACACTTTTACAAGTACTGTTTATTAAAGATTTAAAGTAGCAAGATTTTTTAAAAGTAATAAATTATTTTTCCCAAGATGTTATCAATTTTTATAAATCCATAATCTCTTGAGTCTAATGAGGTCTTTTTATTTTCTCCCACAACCAAATAGTGATTATTGGGAATTTTTTTACTATCTTTTTTTAAGATATTTTCATCTATTTTAAAGTTTAAATCATGTATGCATATTTTATTTTTTTCTATTTGTTTAAATTGTTCTCCCGGAATTGCAAAAATTTTTTTGATGGCAATTTTTTTTGTCATAGGATCTTCAATAAGCACCATTTCATTTTTTTTGGGATTTTTCCATAATAAAAGGTATTTTTGACGATTTTCAAGTCTAAGCCCATATGCAAATTTGTGACTTACAATCCAATTTTTGTCAAATATTGTTGGTGTCATTGATTCGCCTTTTACCATGTAAAATGATAAGAACAATTTTATTAAGATTATTAAAAATAAGGCAGCGGCTACAATCGAAGCTAATTTATATTTGTGAGCTTTAAATATTCTCATAACTTTTAAACGATGCTTTCATTAAAATGCAATTTTCTATTGTATAATGAAATAGCATATTATGATTATACCAAAAAAAAAGCAAAGGGTAGAAAAGCGTAAAAAAAATTTTTTATTCAGGAGCAAAAAGAATGTTAATTTTGAGTTAAAAGATTTTGCTAATATTAGAAACATTGGCAAAAGAAGAAAAAAAGTTTTCAAGTTTGAAAACTTTTTTGAAAAAACTAATTTTTTTAAAAAAGTTTCTTTATTTTTCTATAAGCTTAAAATACAAAATATTAATCATTATGAATATAAATATTATTATAAGAGCTTAAGAGAGAAAGTTTTTGACATTTTTAGCTTAAAATTTGATTATAAGCTTATTTTCAAGCTTAATGCAATAATCTTTATTTTTATATTAATATTTTATATTAATATTTTTTCTTACTACGGTTCTTATATTTTTTTAAATAAACTTACTTTACCCAAAGATTATTTTATTGATACATTTTTATATTATAGCGATCAAGATATATCGCAAATGAGTAGTTATTTGCTTGATTCTAATGTTTCTGCAAATGTTTCTGGATTTAAAAAAAATTTTGTATTAAAGGTATTTGATCATACAATTAAGCCTGGAGAAACGCTCTCTCATGTTGCAGCTAGATATCAGATAACTAGTGAAACTTTAATTTCTTTTAATGAAATTAAAGATGTAAGAAGCATTAGGCCAAATTCAGTTATTAAGGTTCCTAATATGAAAGGAGTTGTTTATGTTGTTAAAAAAAATGACTCTATTTCATCTATAGCTAGTGCTTATAATGTTCCCAAGGTGGATATTTTAGATTCTAATAATCTTGATAATGAAGTTTTATTTTTAGGGCAAAAATTGTTTATTCCTGGAGGAAGATTGCCCAAAGATTTTTTAAAAGAGGTATTAGGAGAGACTTTTATTTACCCCGTACAAGGCGTTATTACTTCAGGATATGGTTATCGACCAGATCCTTTTACAAGAGTTATTAGCTTTCATAATGGAATAGATATTGCAAATCTAGCCAATACTCCCATTAAAGCTTCAAGAGAGGGCATTGTTGTAACTGTGGGATTTAATGCGGGAGGTTATGGGAAATATATTGTTATTTCTCATAGTAACGGATTTCAAACTTTATATGCGCATTTGAATTCGTTTGCTGTTAAAGTTGGAAATAAAGTTTCAAGAGGGGCGGTAATAGGTTATATGGGAAGTACTGGCTATAGCACAGGCAATCACTTGCATTTTACCATTTTTAAAAATGGTAAAACCGAAAATCCTATGAAATATTTAAGATAGTATTTTTCATGTGTATTTGGATATGTTAATTTTTTTAAGTATTTGAGTTAGTCTTTTACCCTCTACTAGATCAATAAGCCTTCCTTCAATCATTTGTTTGGCTTTTAGAGAGAATTTTGATGGAGCAATACAGAGTCCTTTTATTTTATTTTCTTTTATTTTTGAAATGAAATCTTTTAAGAATAGTTCACCAAAAGTATCTTGTTCAGTTCTTACGAAGCGTACTATTAAATTTTCTTCCCACTGATTGTTAGCTAAGTGAAAGTTCATGTCAATAAATTGTGATGTTATTTCGTTTATTTTAAAATCTCTTACTTGAAATTTATTTAAATATAGTTTTAAAATGATTTCATTTGCTATTTTTTCAAAATTTTCTTTTGAACTGCGCAAATATATTCTTAATGCTATGTTTTCGTTTAATCTTTTGCTAAATTCTAATCTTTCTTTAATGTTTTTGTAATTTGGATCAATATCTTCAACTTTAGTAAAAGCTTCTGTAGCTTTTTGATAATTTTCAACAGAGATTTGGAGTTCTCCGAGATTATAAAATAATTCAAGGAAAATTTTTTTAGGCAAGTCGGGTTTTACTTTTATTATTTCTTTAATATTTTGTTCTAATTTTTCTAATTCTTTATTTTTTGAATAAATCTCAGATGTAATTAATAAAGCTTCATAAATCATTCCATCTTTTTGTTTTATTTTGTTCGCAATCTCTAGTGCCAGATGATCTTGATTTATTTTTAACAAAGACTTAGCATATGCTAAAAGAGCTTCAATGTCGCTTTGTATGTGTTTTTTTATATTATTAAATATTCCAACAGCTTTTCTATAGCTTTCCAGATTAAATAAAGTTATTCCTATGTGTTTTAGGATGTCTTTATTATTTTTATTAAACTTGTAGACTTTTGTAAGGTAGAATAAAGCTTCTTTATACATTTCGTTTTTTAAAAATGCTATACCAAGATAATAATTTACATCCTCATCTGTTTTTTTTACCACATAAGCTTTTTTTAAAAATTCTAAGGCTTCTCTGTTAAAATTTCTTTTAAGATTATAAAATCCATAGCTTAAAAAAGCTTTAAATGTGTTTATTTCCCGGCTTATTGGGTTATCTTCTATTAATTGGCATAGTTTTTTTGCATATTTTATGCCATTCTCATAGTCTTGATTTTTATAGTAGTAATTATTTAAAATTTCAAGGGCACCTATTTCGTTTGGATTTGTTTTTAATATAGAAATTGCTCTCTCTATTAATTTTCTTGTTCTCTCGTCATCTTTTTTGATTTTTCCTCTAGTTTTGCCTATTGTAAGTTTTAATGCTATTTTAAAAAATAAAAATACTAAAATAAACACTGTCAATGAAGAAATTACTATAAATAGCGATAACACTTGTATTGCTCCTAAATTCAAAATATCCCATTAATTTGCATAATCATAGTTACTTTTAATAAAAGTTATTCACTTAAAATAAAAGTAATTTGTAAGTTGAACATCACATTATTTATATTATATTATAGTTATATTAATAATAATAATATTAACTATAATTAGTATATAAGTTTGGTTTCAATAAAATAAAATAAGGCAAAGAGGTTGTAATTTTTGAAAGGGTTTTTATCAATAAAATTATCCAATAATGAGTATTATTCGGTTTTAAGTTTAGATGATAGTTCTGTTAAGAGAGTAATATTGGGCAAAATTGCAGGTGACACTAGTATTAAATTGAATTTTTATGTTAGTGAATATGAAGATTTTTCAGATCCTTTTTTAATTGGTTCTTTTTTCTTAGATAATTTGAAAAAGGAAAGTTTGAGTGTAAATCTTTATTTTAAAGTTATAGATGAAATACTTTATGTTTATAGTGAATCTGATGGGATTCAAGATAAATCGAAGTTTGATTTAAGTTTTGTAGATTTTAGTAAAAAGTTTGAAGGATCTAATGGTGAAAGCCTTTTAAATGATTTTAAAAGCGGGATTGGAAATGATTTGCCTGTTGAAAATTTGGGCTCTGAGTTTGATTTAAATTTTGAACAAAAAGACGATTTTGTCAAAAAAGATATTTCTGGCTTGAGTATGCCTACTATTAATCCTTTAGATATAAAAACCGAAGAAGATCAAAAAATTGAGTCAAATGATTCAGATTTTAAAAATTTTGATGATTTTGATGATTTTGATGATAGTTATGTTGATTCTAAAGAGCTTGATTTAGAAAATAAAAAAGTTGAGTATATTGATGAAGAGTCTTTAAATCTTAATAATTTTGAGTTTCAAAAATTAGAAGAATCTTCTTTAGAAGAAGAAGATTTACATGATTTAAGCGTTGAAGACATTATTGCAGATATTGATAAAGATTTAATAGATACTTTAGATGAGGATGTTGAACTAGATCTTAGAGAAGATCTTGACAATGATGTGGTGAAAAATAATTTTAAATTAAATTCAAGTGAAGGGGCAGTTCATTCTCCTATGTTGTATTTGAGTCTTATTTCTCTTTTTCTTTTGATATTTTTTTCTTTGTTTTTAGTTTTTTCAAAAATTTTAAAGCCTAGAGATTTTATCTCATATTGTTTTGAATGTGGTAAAAAGAGAATTGAGAGATATGAAAAAGATCAATATGTTTAGTAGAAGTTCTTGTGTATTGCAGAATTTTATTTTTCTTTTTTTGTTTTTAAGTTTATTTTCTTGCTTTGTGAAAAAAGAAATTTCAGGCAGTGATTTTATTAAGGCACCTTCAAAAGATTTTGATTTAAATAATTTAAATTGGTTATGGAATTTTGATTATTCAAAAAAAAATTTTGATGAACATTTTAACATAGATTCAAGTTCTTATGTATATGTTGCTTATTTGTTTAAAAAAATAGGATTTGAAGAGAAATTTGTAGAGTATATGAAAAAGGCCATAGCCAATGGGGATAATATTTCATCCCAGTTTGCTGGAATTAAACTTATTGAATATTTTAACTCAATAAAAGAGTATTTTGCGTCTGAATTGATTGGTGAGAGGCTTTATAAAAAATATGAAAATAATAAATTCATTATACTAGGGTACTTTAAAAGTCTTTATTGGCAAAAGAAAAACGACAAGGCACTTAGTCTTTTAAATAGGCTTGACAAGATGAAATTTTCTGATTATCAGGAAAATGAAAATATTTTGCTAAAAGCAGCTCTTTATCTTAATCTTTCTAATGTAAGTGAGTCAAAAATTTATTTTAATGAACTTTTTGAGAATTTACCTGCAAATTATTTACATGTAAGAGCTTACGATTACTTTATTATTGAAAATAAGTCTAAGTACTTTGGTACAAATTTTTTAAATCTTGTTAGGTTTAAGTATGAAGTGGCTAATGGTAATTTTAATAGTGCAATAAACATATTGAATAAAAATGGTTTAAGCAACTATTATGACAATAACATTGTATTAAGCGATGTTTATAAGGCTTTTATTGCTTCTGGCAAAATTTCAAATGCTTTAACATTTTTTAGTAAAATAAAGAGTAAATATAAGAATTATTATTTGGGTATTTTAAACCTTAGAGAAAAAAATAATTTAGGCCTTCCCATTTTAAAAGAATATCTTGAAGGATTGAAACTTGATAATGAAATTAACAGGCTTGATTTGCTTAATACGGCTTTTAGTAATTTAATTTTTACTAAAAGCGCAAGAGGTTATTTTGCCGAAAGTGTGGCCAAGTTTTATACTCAAAGCGATAAAAAAAATTCTACTTTTATTAAGATTTTAGAAGATTATATTTTGGAATCAATTCAGCTTGAAGATTATGATAACCTTTATAAGCTTTATTCTAATGCTCAAAATGTTATTTCTGATTCTATTTTGTCTAAGCTTGCCTTTATTAATGCAAGGCTTATATATCATAAATTGATTAAACCTAGTGTAAGCGGAGAATATAAGAGTCTTTTACGTTCTGCTGTTAATCATGATAAATGGTCTTATTCTTCATTTATGAGTAAATACTTATTAGATCAAAATATTGATGAATTTTTTACAAGCGGGCTTGATGTTAAATATGAGCAATCTGATTATGAGATTTTTCTTGAAGGGTTTTTAAAATTCAATCTTTGTAATTATGCCAGAGAGTTTATTTCTGAGGATTTTAGGAATGGATATAAATTTTCACTTGATTTTTATCGAAGAGTATATGATGAGCTTTTAAAGAGTGAAAATTATTACGATGCAACTCTTGTGATTAATTATCTTGTAAATCAAGATGAATCTGCTTTAATAGAGAATGACTATAAAAGGCTTTATCCATATCTTTATGGATCTTTGGTTGAATATTGGGCTAAAAGGCGTGGGCTTGAAACCAGTATTGTGTTTTCTTTAATAAAAGCGGAGAGTAGCTTTGAGAAAAATGCTGTCTCAAAACCCGGTGCTGTTGGCCTTATGCAAGTTATGCCTGCAACAGCAAGTGATATTTCTAAAGAGCTTAAGTATTTTGATTATAATTTAAAGACTCCAAAAGATAATATAATCATTGGGACATATTATTTGAAAAAAAGAATATCTACCACTGGTAGCCTTTATAAGGCGCTTGCATCTTACAATGGGGGTATTGGTAATGTTAGAAAGTGGGAAAAAAGTTATGGACATTTACCAAAAGAGCTTTTTATTGAGGCAATTCCTTTCAGTCAGACTAGAAATTATATTAAAAAAATATTAGTTTATTCAGTATTTTATGATGCTTTGTATGAAAAGAAGGGAATAGATTCGGTAATATTTAAAATTATGGGCGAATTTTCCAAAAATTAGTGTTGGAGCATTTAATGACAAATATTTTAAGTGCAATTATTTTGGGTATTGTTCAAGGTATCACAGAGTTTTTACCAATATCTAGTTCGGGGCATTTGTTGCTTTTTAGGCATTTTATGCATTTAAAGCTTTCAATAATATTTGATATTTATTTACACTTTGCAACAGTTTTAGTGATTATTATTTACTATCGTCAAAGGATTTTAGAGCTTTTTTTAACTTTTATTAGATTTTCTTTAAGAAAATCTAATAAGTCTGATTTAGCAAATTTAAAATTAATGTTGTTAATATTAATAATAACCATTGTCACCGGAGTTGTTGGAACTTTTATTTTAAAATACGAGAAAATGTTTACATTGCCTTTTATTTTAATTAACTTTATTATAACAGGGATTTTAATCTTGATGCTAGAATTTAATTTTTTTAAAATTGATTTTAAAGGTAATATTTTGTTAGCAGGAATTTTTATAGGGTTAATGCAAGGTTTAGGTGCGCTTCCAGGAATTTCTCGTTCGGGAATTACAATTTTTTCTGCGAAGGTTCTTGGATTTAATAGAAAAAGTGCATTTGAAATTTCATTTTTGTCTTTAATCCCAATAGTTTTTGGAGCGATTTTATTAAAACATAAAGAATTTTATGATATTTTTATGGTTTTAAATTTTTTTGAAATAAACTTAGGAGCATTGGTTGCTTTTGTTGTTGGTATTTTTTCAATAAATTTCTTTTTTAAAATGCTTAATAACAAAAAACTATATTATTTTTCAATATATTTATTTGCACTTTCAATTATAGTTTGTTATTTTTTTAAAATATGAAAGATTTTTATCAATATTTTCAATTTTTGTTTTTTTTTATGCTTTCGGTTATTTCTTTTTCTCTTTTTGTAGCATTAACCCCTTTGAGCAATGTGTTTATATTTTTTGTTTTCAGTCTAATAGGGCAAATACTTCTTAATGTTTTTTCATTCTTGTCACTTTATTTAATAATTTATCCACTTGTTAATTGGTACGCCTATAAAAAACATATTTTTACTAAAAGGTTTATATTTAATTGGAATTATACCGTAGTATTGTTTTTTACTTTATTATTTTTAATAAAAATTAACTCTAATGTTGAAAAATCTTATTTTATTAAGATTTTTCTTATTAATTTTGGTATAACATTGGGGAATTTTTTTATTTTTATTCTTTTAATTTTAGAATTTATTGTTTGGATTTACTTGAATTATGTCTTTTTCAAAGATGTTAATTTTATTTTAGATACTTTTAAATTTTTAGAGTTTAAAATTAAAACTTTTTTTGAACACATATTAAGTTATTTTCCTTTTTCAAATTCATTGGATGTAAAAAAAGATATTAAAGTTTATGGAGATTTTGTAGAGGATCTAAAAGATTCTCAAGTTTTTGATGAGAAAAATAATATTATTAATGATGAGGAATATCAAGCCTTATGGTCATTTAGTGATTTTTTAAGAAACAATAAAAAACCTTCCAATGTTGATTTAGACAAAACTGTTTTTGAATGTTCAGATTCCAAAGAAGCAAGCTTTTTAAATAATGAGACTTCAAATGATAATGCTTTAAATTCAGCTGAAATTGATGAATCTTGTGAGTATAAATATTTGGATAATCTTGAAGACAATAAGCTAATTATTAGTGGAAAATTTAAGGCCGGTGAAATAAGGGCTAAGGGCATAATTAGTCAAGTTGCTATTCCTCATGTTCATAACGAAAATGTAATTTTTAATAAAGAGAGTGATTCTTATGTTATTGATATTTCAGTTTTTGACCAGAAAGAGGTTAAAAATGATGTAGAAGATATTGAATATGAGAAAGAAATTCAAAAGCAATCAATGATTCTCCAGGAGACATTAAAAGAGTTTAATATTAATGCTAAATTAATTGATATTGTTAAAGGTCCTGTTGTGACAATGTATGCTGTTCGTCCAGATAGAGGAATTAAGCTTTCTAAGATTACTTCTATTTCTGATAATATTGCCTTAAGACTTGCAGCTATTAGGGTTAGGATTATTGCCCCAATTCCTGGAAGAGAGGCTGTAGGAATTGAAATTCCTAATAAAAGACGTGAGTTTATTTTAATTTCAGAAATATTAGATAGCAAGGAGTTCAGAGATGATTTTAGAATTCCTTTTGCTCTTGGAAAAGGAATTAGTGGCGAAAATGTTGTTTTTGACCTTGTTAATTCTCCCCATCTATTAATAGCTGGTGCAACTGGAGCAGGCAAATCGGTTTGTGTGAATTCTTTAATTGCTTCAATTATTTTTTCAAAATCTCCAGATGAAGTGAAATTGATTATGATAGATCCCAAAATAGTTGAGCTTAAACTTTTCAATGACATTCCCCATTTATTAACCCCAGTTATTACAGACGTAAAGAGAGCTTTAGAAGCTCTCAGATGGTGTCTTGATGAAATGGAGAGAAGGTATGTGCTTCTTGATAATTTATTGGTAAGAGATATTTCTTCTTATAATAAAAAAATAAAAGATGAAAATTTAAATTTAATGATCTTGCCGTATCTTGTAATAATTATTGATGAATTTGCAGATCTTATTCTTTCTGCAAGAAAAGATCTTGAGAATTTAATTTCTAGACTTGCTGCAATGGCTAGAGCTGTGGGGATTCATTTGGTTCTTGCGACTCAAAGACCTTCAGTTGATGTTATTACAGGGGTAATAAAAGCCAATTTTCCCTCAAGGATTTCTTTTATGGTAGCAAGCTCTATGGATTCTAGAATAATTCTTGGTTCTTCTGGTGCTGAAAAACTTTTGGGAAAGGGAGATATGCTTTATATTAGCTCTTTAAATCCTTTTCCTCAAAGAATTCAAGGTGGATTTTTAAAGGAAAGAGAAGTTTACAGACTTGTTGAAGAGGTTAAAAAATTTGGTTCTCCAAATTATATTGATGATGAAATATTTATTGATAGTGTAAAAGAGCCAGATTTAGTTGCTCTTGGACCTTCTGATGAGCCAATGTTTGATGAAGCTCTTGAGATTGTTAAAACCACAAGAAAAGCATCAGCATCTTATCTTCAAAGAAGGTTGAAAATAGGTTACAATAGAGCAGCTCGAATTATTGAAATTATGGAAGATATGGGGTATGTAGGACCCGTTAATGGATCAAAACCAAGAGAGGTATTAATTTAAAAAATAAAGAGATATCCATTTGAACATCTCTTGCTATTTACCTATTAGTTTTTTGTTTTAATTTTCTTACTTTTTTTGCTTGTTTTCTTTTAAAAGCTTTTTCTTTTTTTACACGGATTGTGGATGGTTTTTCATAGTATTCTCTTCTTTTCCATTCGCGAATAATTGCTTCTTTTTCAATCATTCTTTTAAAACGTTTCAATGCTTTTTCAAGATTTTCATTTTTGTCCACAGTGACTGTTACCAAAAAATTACCTCCTTTTACTCTATTCTTTTAATATTATTTATTATTTTATTTTTGTCAATAAGCATGCCATTTAAAAGGAAATCTGGGTTTATTGCTATGCCATTAATTCTTACTTCAAAGTGTAAATGAGGCCCTGTTGAAAGGCCTGTATTGCCAGTATGTCCAATATATTCGCCAGCACTAACCACTTTATTTTCACTTGTTCCGAATTTTGAGAGGTGAAGGTAAATTGTAAACACACCTGGTAAATGTTGTATGATAAGGGTATTGCCTGTTAGTTCTCTATTTTTTGCAAATACAACTTTTCCTTTGCCAGCAGCAAAAATTGGAGTTTTTTCTCTTTTAAATGGGGCATAATCAATTCCATTGTGCATTGTATAATTTGAAATTTTTTTACTACCTTGCATATAAAGTCTTAAATCTCCGTATTGGCTTGTTACAATGTATTGATCTTTTATTGGTTTAACTAAAGCATCGTAGTGGTATATTGTTGTATCTCCAATATTACCAATAATATTCCATAAAACCAAAGCTTGTTCTTTTTGCTTTATTGATTTTTTTTGGGTAATAAGCTTGGCTTTTTCTTTATTAAAACTAATTTTTGTTTTTTTGAAGTTAAATTTTTTTATTTCTATTTCTTTGATATAGCTTTTATTTTGGAATTCTATTTGAATTTTTCTTTTCCCCTCTTTTATCATTGGTGTAATTCCTATAAATGCTATGTAGTAAGCTTTACTTCCTACTATAAATTTAAATGGAGAAGAACTTATGATTGGATTTTTATTTGTGCTTAAAAGTGATAAACTTTTAAAGTTTTCATTACTTGCAAAGTATATATAATCTCCTTGAAATGCCTCTTTTTTATATTCGACTTTAGGAATAGTATTTGTTATTTCTGAATTTATATTTTGTATTCCTAGAATACAAAATATAAATAAGATTTTTTGTATTCTATACATTGATTTGAGCGCTCTTTTTTATGTCTATGATTTTCAATATTTTTTCTCTCGGGCAGTAAAAATCTTCATTAACTGTAAAAATGATGTCTAAATATTGATCTTCTTTTATATTTAATTCTTCTATTTTTTTTGTTCCGTTAAAAAAAATAGCTTTATAGTAATCGTTTTGTGATTTAATGCGCATATTTATATGTTTTGAGCTATGATTTTTATCAATTATTTTGAGTTCTTGAAGGCAAGCATTTTCCATCATGAATATTGGCTCTCTAAATTTATAGCCATAAGGTTCAAATATTGCTATTGTTTTAAAAAGAGAATCTTTTGTTAAATTTTTTGGAATAATGGCATCTATTGATATTGATTCGTTTTCATCAGTAGTTTCATATTCAACCTTTGTAGTTGCATGTTCTAATTCTTTAATAAAGTTTTCGAGTAAATTTTCATGCAGCGTAAATCCAGCAGCAGCTTTATGTCCCCCTGAATTTATTACTAAATGAGAAGGCACTATTGATATTAGTGTTTTTGAATTAATTTTATTGTTTGACCTAATAGATCCTTTAATAATATTGCCTTGCTTTGTTAAAAAAATAGCAACTTTTTGGTAGTAAGCAGAAAGCCTAGTTGCAATTCTAGAACTTATTCCTTTTGGTGTATTTTGATCATAGCAAACTATGAATTTATCGTTTTTAAAAATAATGTTTTTATCATGAGAATTCCAAGCTTTTTCTTCTTTATGTTTTCTAAGCTCATTTATTTCTTTTATTTCTTTAAATTTATTTTCTATTTGATTAATGTCGTTAGTTAATAAAAAGCTTATTGCAATTTCTGCTTTTTCAAGCCTTCCTGTTGAGTTTAGTATAGGTGCAATTTTGTATGCGATATCCATTGAAGTTATATTTGGTTTTGTTAATATGTTTGCATCTTTTAATAAATAATTAATAGGCATTCTTTCTCTTAGTGCAATTTCCCTAAGTCCTGCTTTTAGGATTATTCTGTTTTCATTAATAATGGGCATATTGTCTGCTATTGTTCCTATTGCAACAAAGCTAAGTCTTTTTAGGCATTTTTGGATTAAATTTTTGTTAGTTTCAAAAATTATGTTGTAAAATATGTAGTAAAGCTTGTCTTTAATTTCAACTTCTTTGTATTTAAAATACTTGGTTGCTTGAATTAAGTCTTTTAATGTTTTTTTTCTAAAATTTGGGTATTTTTTTATAAAATTTTCACTAATATCAATTGTGTTTATATTTATGTTTTTTCCAAAGTGCTTATTTAATAATTGATCTTGATCTTCTTTGTTAAAGACTATTATGTATTTGTTTTTTACAAATTTTTCTAGTTTGTTTAAGTTAATTAAAGGCTCATTCTTATTATCTAATCTTAGATATTCTTTTAAAATATAATTATTTATTTCTATTGCATGAAGAATAATTTCATTTTTTGTTTTTTCTAAAAATAAAAATACAATGTTTTTAGAAAAAAGATCTGTAAAAGACATGCTAAAAGCAAGACAAGTTTTAAAACTTACACAACATCCTGCTATTTCTTTGAATGGATATTTGTCATCTTTTAGGTGGGGATTTATAACTATGTTTTCAGTTTTAAAATCTTCGCTTGGAAGATGGTGGTCTGTTATTATTATTTCTATTCCTTTTGAATTTGCATAATTTATTTCTTCAATACTAGAGATGCCATTATCAACGGTTATTATTAAAGAGATTTTTTTTTCTAAAGCCATGTTTATTAATTCGTTTGAAAGTCCATAAAATTCGCCATTTGAAGGTATTTTATAACTTACATTAAGTCCAAAATCTTTAAAAGTTTCATACATTATTATTGTTGCTGTGATTCCATCAGCATCTTTGTCTCCAAAGATTAATATGTTTTCATTTTCTTTTATTGCTTTATGAATTCTTTTTATAAATTTATCTATATTTTTTAAAAAAAATGGATTGTGTAGTAAATTTACGCTGTCTTCAAGGAAAAACATGAAATCTTCTTCTTTGATTTCTCGATTTATAAGTAAAGTTGCTTCAAGATTATTAATATTATATTGCTTAGCAATGCGATCTAATTCTTGGGTTTGTATATTGGTTGCTTTTTGTTTCCAAATTTTCATTTACTTCTCTAGAATTTCTTTTTTAATCGATTTTTCAAGGATTCTTCTTTACTAAATTCACCATAGATTAATTAATTTTAAGCAGCAATCATTGTGTTTATTATTGAATGGTATAGGTTTAATGGATTGTAGTTTTTACCATAATCTAAATTCATGATCATAATTTTAACTGTGCAAATTCTCATTTTATTATTTTATAATAAAAAAAAATATTATTAAATGAATTTTCATAAAATATTTGTTTTGTTATAATTAGCTTAGGAGATTTCAAATTTTATGGATGAATTTAAAAAAGCTAAGTTGGGAGATAAAAAGAAAGAAAAAGCCGTAGCTGGGATTTTGCCTCATTCTAATAAACCTGTAAGAGTGCCTTTAATAGCGGTTCCTTCTCATCCAGTTTTTCCAGGGATGTTTATTCCTATTGTTATAATCTCTGATTCTGATATGAAAGCAATAGATTATGCTATGAAAGGTAGTGGAATTATTGCTTTGTTTGTTTTGAATGATAAATTTTTAGGAAAAAACAATAATAATGATGAACAGAAATTAATTTTTGATTATAGTAAAGATATTTATTCTGTTGGAGTTACTGGAAAGATAATAAAAAAAATTAATCTTCCAGATGGTGGTTACAATATATTCGTTTCAACTTTTGATAGGATTAAATTTGTTAAAGTTGTTCTAAATGACAAGTTTCCCATAATTGAGATTGACTATTTAAAACAAATTCCAATTAGAAAAGATGATATTCAATCAAAGGCAATTTATAGCAGTATTTTACTTAGAACCAAAGAGATATTTTCGCATAGAAAAATGCCTGAAGTTCAATTAAATATGGTTAATATTGAAGATAAGGGAAAATTATGTGATATTGTGGCCAGTACTATTTCATCTTCAAAAAATGATCATCAAATAGTTCTTGAAACTTTGAGTGTAAAAGATAGGCTTAAAAAAGTTTTAGAGCTAATTTATGAAGAACTTAATTTAATTGAAATCCAAAATAAAATTGCTAAGGGCATTCAAGAGAGATTAGAAAAACAGCAAAAAGAGTTCTTTTTAAAAGAGCAGCTTAAAGCTATTAAAGCTGAACTTGGTATGGGTGATAAAAAGGGTAGTGATTTTGAAAAGCTTAAAACCAAGCTAAAGGCTTTAGAATTAAAAGGAGAGTCTTTGGAGGTAGTTGAAAAAGAACTTGAAAAATTTTCACTCCTTGAGACAAGTTCGGCTGAATATATTGTTATTAGAAATTATCTTGAACTTATTACTGAGCTTCCTTGGCGAGATTTGAAAATTAATTTTGATAAATTAGATTTGCAAAAATCTAAAAAAATTTTAGATAAAACTCATTATGGGATGACGGAAGTTAAGGATAGAATTATTGAATATATTTCTGTTCTTAAATTAAGAAAAACTCAAAAAGGGGCTATTATTCTTTTGGTGGGACCTCCTGGTGTGGGGAAAACTTCTATTGGGGCAGCTATTGCAAAGGTTTTGCGCACCAAGTTTTTTAGATTTTCTGTTGGTGGAATGCGTGATGAATCAGAAATTAAGGGACACAGAAGAACTTATGTTGGTGCTTTGCCTGGCAAAATTATTCAAGGTTTAAGAATTACTAAGACAAATTCTCCTGTTTTTTTAATTGATGAGGTGGATAAAATTTCTTCTTCAAATTATGGGGATCCTTTTTCAGTTCTTCTAGAAGTTTTAGATCCCGAACAGAATGTTAAATTTAGAGATCATTATCTTGATCTTCCTTTTGATATTTCAAATGTTTTTTTTGTTTTAACTGCTAATTCTATTGAGACAATACCAAGACCTTTATTAAATAGAATGGAGATTATTGAAATTTCTGGATATGTCGATAACGAAAAAATAGAGATTGCAAGAAAGTATTTAATCCCTAAAGTTTTAGGTGAAAACGGAGTTGATAAAGATTCTTTAAAATTTCAAACCTCAGCTCTTGTTCAAATTGCTCAAGAGTATGCAAGAGATAATGGAGTTAGAAATTTTGAAAAATATTTAAACAAAATTGTAAGAAAGGTTGCAAGAAAGCTTATTGAGAATACTGAAGTTAAGTCCTATCAAATTTCTAATGACAATTTAGAAGAATATGTTGGTGTACCTGTCTTTAGAAAGGAAAGCATGCCTAATGCTATGTATTCGGGGATGGTAATGGGTCTTGCTTGGACAAATTATGGGGGTTCAACTTTAATGATTGAAACTGTAAAGACTGAGTCCAAGGTGGGTGGAATTAAATTAACAGGTAGACTTGGGGATGTTATGAAAGAATCTGCTAATATTGCCTATACTTACGTTAATAGTATTAAAGAAGATCTAAATATTAGCAAATCTTTTTTTGAAAAAAATGTTATTCATTTACATATTCCAGAAGGAGCTACCCCAAAAGATGGTCCTTCTGCAGGAATTACAATAGCTAGTGCTTTTATATCTCTTGCTCTCAATAAGGTTGTAAGACCCCATTTGGCTATGACGGGGGAGCTTTCTCTTACTGGGAATGTAATGATGATAGGGGGCCTTAGAGAAAAAATAATTGCAGCAAAGCGTAGTGGGGTGGAGCACATTATTGTTCCTCAGGCAAATAGAGTTGACTTAGAAGAGATTCCTATTAACATTAAGAGCGGCATTAATTTTTATCTTGTAGATAATATGCGCGAGGTCATTAAATTATTGTTTTAATCTTTTAAAATTGTTATTTGAGGCTAGTTTAACCCTGGGTTTAAATAAATAAATTAATAATGGAAGAAGAGTTAGGGATGCAAGAGATGTAGTTAACATTGTAAAAGCAATTATTGCTCCAAGAGTTGATATTATTTTATAGGCCGAAAATGTTAGGGTTAAAAACCCTATTCCAACAGAAATAGAATTTGCAAATATTCCATTAAATACGCTCGGGATTGATTCAAGAAGTGCGCTTTTGTAGCTTTGATTTTTTCGGTATTTTAAAATAAACGTGTTGAAAAAATGAATTGAATAATCTACTCCGACTCCCATGCTTACAGATGCAATTGTTGCTGTTGCAGGGTTTAGGGTTATTCCAAACAATCTCATTACAGCAAAGTTTAAAAATACTGACCATGCCACTGGGATTGCAATAATTATTCCGGTTTTTATAGATTTAAAGAAAAACATAAGCAATAGTGTTATTGATCCAAGAGTTGTTATTATGTTCATAATCTGTTCTCTTACCATTGTTTTAGCTATTAACACCTTATCATATACCCCTGAAAAATGATATTTATTATTTCTCATATGTTCATTAATTGTTTTAATAGCATATTGTTCAAATTTTTTTATTCCTTCTGTTGAGTTGTCTTCAATTCTTACTATAATAGATATTGATGACCAATCGTCATTAATATACATTTTTTTATTGTCTTTAGTCCAATCGCCCCTATCTATTAAATTTATTAGTTTGTTTAGTATCGTTTTGTTTTCAGGTAGTTTATACTCTAGTGGGGATTCTTTTTTAATTTTAAAATTTGTAAATTTTAAAATTCCATTAATAGAGTTGGATTGAGTTTTTGCAGAAAATGCATCAAGCTTATCTGTAATTAAATCTAAGATTTGCATCGATTCAGCATTTTTAAATTCACCAGGGTTGCCTTCAATTTCTATTTTGAAAATTGATATTCCCCCTATTTCTTTTTGCATTAGGTTTAATGTTTTTTTTACACTTGTTCTTTCTTTAAAGTAATCTTTTTCATCAAAATTGATTTCGATTCTTAAAAGACCCGCAATAGAAATTCCCAGTATGATAACGACTATTATAGAGGATATATATTTTCTTTTTAATATAGATTTTGTTATTTTTGTATTTAGTTCGGCCAGTCTTTCAAGGAAAAATATTTTAGGCAGTTTATTTTCTTTTTGTTTTTCAAGAGACTTTTTTTTCCCAAACGGGATTAATGTTATTATTCCGGGTAAAACGGTTAATGAGATTGCCATTGAGATAATTACTCCAATTGACATGAAAATACCCATTGTTTTGTAAGCATTAATTGAAGAGGTTGTAAGAGATAAAAATCCAAATGCAGTTGTAAGAGATGTTAGCAGGATGGGTGTTTTAAGTTTTTTAATTGTTGTTTTTATTGATTCTGTTGAGAGTTGTTCTTTTTTTATTAATTTAAATATTTCATTTATTATGTGTACAGCATTAGCACATCCGATTGAAATAAGTAAAACAATCATTGAAGTTTCTGGCACTGTAATGGGGGATTGTACAAGTCCTTTAATTCCAAAAGTCCAAATCAATGATAATAATGCAATCAAAATGGGAATTAATGCGCCAATTAGATTTTTTATAATAAGATAAAGTGAAATTATTACTACAAAAGTAGCAAGGGGGCCTAAGATCTTGAAGTCTTCAACCATGTAGTTTAAGATTTTTTCTCTTACTATTAAATCTCCTGTAAGATACAACTTTAGATTATCTGTTTCATATTTTTTAATTGTTTTTTCCATTTCATCAAGTTCAGTTTTTAAATTTCTACTGAAGTTAATTTTGTCACTCTCTGATGGGATTATTATGAAGTATATTAAATTTTCTGAGTTGCCTAAGAATGTGTTTTTTACAAATGGAGTTGACTTTACTTTGTTTTTTATTTCTTCTATGTCTTTATCTGTGTAGACTTCTTTTTTAAATTGTGGAAAATAAGAAAATATGCTTGTGACCGCATTTGGAGATACTTTCAAAATTTTAGTTATTTCATTGATTACGCTGTTTATTGTTTCAAAATTTTTTTTATTGAAAATATTTTTTTCATCTTGAAATATTACTATTGTAGATAAAAGTGAATTACTTTTGTCAATGTCTATTAAGCTTTCAGTTTCTTTAGTCTTGGGAATAAGTTTTAAGATGTTTGCATCGAATTTAAGATTTTTTAAAAAAAATCCCAAAAAAACAGTAATTAATATGAATATTGTGAATATAATTCCTTTATATTTAATACTTAGGCTTTCAAAGTCCATATAATGCCTCTTTTTTCACTTTATCACTATGTTGACAAGCTTGTTTTTGATTGCAATTATTTTCAATATTTCTTTATTGAATAAATTTGATTTTATTTTACTATTTTCCATTGCTATTTTTTTTAGCTCTTCTTCATCTGTTTCTTTGTTTAGTAAAATTTTGTCTTTTATTTTTCCATTTATTTGCAAGACAATTTCTTTTGTATCTTTAATAATAAGGCTTTCGTCAAATTTTGGCCATTTTGAATTTTTGAATAAACTGGGAGTTTCTCCAATATATTCCCACAGCTCTTCTGCTAAATGAGGCGCATACGGGGATAGAATAATGATAAATGGTTTAAATATATTTAAATAATTTTTTTTATACTTTAGAAGCTCATTTATAAATATCATCATGGCAGAGATTGCTGTGTTGAAATTTAGTCTTTCTGTATCTTCTGTGACTTTTTTTATTACTTTATGTAGTTGGGATATTATTTCTTTTGGAGGATTCTCTTTTGATAGTTCTTTTTCTCTTAAACTCCAAATTTTGTTTAAAAATCGAAAAACACCAATAATGCCTTTAGTGTTCCAAGGTTTAGAATCTGTTAGTGGTCCCATAAACATTTCATAAATTCTTATTGAGTCTGCTCCAAATTCCTTAATAATGTCGTCTGGGTTTATTACGTTTTTTAAAGATTTTGACATTTTGGCAATCACTTGGGTTACTTCTTTATTATCCTTTTTGTCAAAAAATTTATTGTCTTTTTCTATAACTTGGTCATTAGGTATTAAAACCCCATTTTCTTTTTGGTAAGAAAATGCTGTTATTACGCCTTGATTTATTAGCTTTTTAAAAGGTTCTTTAGTATTTACATATCCTAGATCATAAAGAACCTTGTGCCAAAATCTTGAGTAAAGTAGGTGTAATACTGTATGTTCAGCTCCACCTATGTATAGGTCAACTGGCATCCAATACTCAATTTTTTTTTTACTTGCAAACTCTTTTTGGTTTTTAGGGTCAAGGTATCTTAAATAATACCAACAAGAGCCTGCCCATTGAGGCATTGTGTTTGTTTCTCTTATAAAATCTGTATCTTTTACGTTTACCCAATCTTCAATTCTTGATAAAGGAGATTCTCCTGTTTTAGAAGGTTTATAGTTTACAGTTTTTGGAAGTTTTAAGGGAAGATCATTTTCTTTTAAGGGTATCACATTTCCAAGTTTGTCAAACAAAATGGGTATAGGCTCTCCCCAGTATCTTTGTCTTGAAAAAATCCAATCTCTAAGTTTGTAGGTAACTTTTTCTTTCCCTTTTTTGTTTTCAGCAAGCCATTTTATTACTTTATCTTTTACTTCGGAATTCTTAAGATTATTAAATTCATTAGGAGAATTTATTGAAATTCCATCATTAGTAAATGCTTTTTCTAATATTTCATTTTTTCCTGATTTTGATATTACAGGTAAAATTTTCAATTTATACTTTTTAGCAAATTGAAAGTCTCTCTCATCGTGTGCTGGAACACCCATTACAGCTCCACTGCCATAATTTCCTAGTACGTAGCTTGCAACCCAAATTGGAATTTTTTCATTTGTTATTGGATGAAATGCATAAGATCCTGTAAAAACTCCCGATTTATCTTTTTCAAGAGAGGTCCTTTTAAGATCACTTTTGAGCTCTTCTTGCTTTACATATTTTAAGACATTTTTTTTAAAGTTATTTTTTGTTATTTTTTCTACTAGTTTATTTTCTGGTGCGATTACTAAATATGTGATACCAAAGATTGTGTCTGGTCTTGTTGTAAAGACTTTGATTTTATCATTGCAGTCTTCAATTTCAAAGTCGATTTCAACTCCTGTTGATTTGCCAATCCAATTTCGCTGCATTTCTTTTACGGATTCAGGCCATTCTAATTCTTCAAGGTCGTTTAACAATCTTTCAGCATACTTTGTAATTTTTAAAACCCACTGTTTTAAATATTTTTTTTCTACGTTATGAAATCCTCTCTCGGATTTTGGTCCATTAGGAGTTTGAATAATCTCTTCATTTGCTAATACTGTTCCAAGCTCAGGACAGTACCATACAGGCATTTCTTTTACATAAGCTAGGCCTTTTTTATATAATTGCAAGAAAATCCACTGTGTCCATTTGTAGTAGTTTTCGTCATGTGTTCTAATTTCTCGATCCCAATCATAGGCAAATCCCAAAGCTTTTATTTGTTTTTTAAATTTATTAATATTTTCTTCTGTACTTTTTTGAGGATGAGTTCCTGTTTGTATTGCATAATTTTCAGCAGGAAGTCCAAAACTATCAAATCCTATTGGGTGAAGCACGTGAAACCCATTTAAAAGCTTGTATCTTCCAAATATATCGGTTGCTGTGTATCCTTCTGGGTGGCCGACATGAAGCCCGTTGGCAGAAGGATAGGGAAACATGTCAAGTATGTATAATCTTTTTTCTTTGGGAATGCTTGGATCTTCTTTTACTTTGTATGTTTTGTCATTGCCCCAAAATTCTTGCCATTTTTTTTCAATTTTTATGAATTCGTATTTAGACATTTGTCCTCTTGAAAATTAATCTACAATTTATTCTCTATTATCCTTTTAGATCACATTGTTGTTAATTTTATTTAACAAGCTATTAACAATTGTTATGCTGTGAACTGGACTTGAACCAGCACGAGCTTTCGCCCACTAGCCCCTCAAGCTAGCGTGTCTACCACTTCCACCATCACAGCATTACTAAACATTATATTTTTTATTTTAAATTTTTGTCAACTTTTTTATTTTTTTTAATTACGTAGATTATTATTGTTGTTGCTATTACTATAATAAATATTGCAAATATAATTATTTTTATTTTTGAAAATATTATTTCAAATGATTGTCCTAGTTTAAAGCTTAGAGTGAAATAAACCATTATTGAAAGTAAAGTTGCAAAAAAGTCAGAAACAACAAATAAATTAGATTTCATATTTCCCATTCCTGCTGATATAAATATTGCGTTTCTAACTCCAAAGGGTATAAATCTTCCTATAAATAAAGTTAATACTCCGTATTGACCATAATAGTAATTTATTTTGTCAAGCAGGTTATTTTCTTTTTTATTTTTAAATAATTTATTTCCCATTAATTTTCCAATGTAAAAAGATATTATGTCTCCAAGATAGGCTCCCCAAAAAATTCCTAAAAATATTAATATAGTATATTCATTCTTCCTGCTAGATAAAATTCCACCCATTAGTACTATTGCATCCTCAGAAATAGGAACATTAAGCCCTGCTAAAATTAGTAAAGAAAAAAATACTATTGGAGAATAAGCTATATTTGAATCAATAGATTCTATTATTGTATTTATATACATTGTTGTTATCTATTTCTTGTTTTATAGGTTAAATATATGCTTGCTAAAGCTAAATATGCAAAGTAAAAGATAATAACCGTTTTTGTTATTTTTAACGTTGTTGTAGATAACTTTGAAAATATTGATACAGCAAATATTAGGAAACTTAGTATTGTTATTGGTATGGTAATTTTCCTTAATTCTTTGGTTTTTGATGGGTAAATGAATTTTATTGGGATAAAGCTTATTATAATGCATATTGATATAGCAATAAAATTTGTTATTTGTCCTATTTTAAAGATTATGTTTAATATTACAAAGAGATTCCATAAAGAAGGAAATCCTCTAAAGTAGTTATCATTTGTTTTTGCATCTGTTCTTGAGAATTGGTATGCTGATGAGAGCAAAATTCCAATACAAATGGCAACTTTATATTTTTCTTGAATAAATTCTCCTAAATAAAAAAATATAACAGGTATGAATGTATAGTTTATGTAATCTGTAATGTTATCAAGTAGAGCACCATCAATTTCAGGTATTAATTCTTTTACCTTAAGCTTTCTTGCCATAGTTCCATCAATTCCATCTATTATAAGTCCTATTGCTGTTAACTTTAAAAGAAGAGAATAATCACCATTTACAATTGAAATTATTGAGTAGAGTCCTACAATCAAGCCAGATGCTGTAAAAATATGTACAAGCCAAGCTAAAATCAAATTGATATTTTTCACAGTAAATCTCCTTTTGTTAGAATACTTTTTTTATCTCTTCAAGCCTACATTTGAAAATGTTAATAGTGTTTTCTATTGTTTCTTTTTTTGTTAAATCTACCCCGGTAACATTTAAGGAATCTAGTGGATATTTAGAACCACCTGTTTTTAAAAATTTTATATAATTTTCCACTGCATCTTTTTTATTTTCTTTAATGTTTTTATATATTAACAGAGCTGCTGCAATTCCTGTTGCATACTGATATACATAAAAGGGTGAATAAAAGTGAGGAATTCTAAGACATTCAAGGGGGCTTAATTCATCAAATTTTAGGCTAGGTCCAAAGTATTTTTTAAGCAAATTCATATAAGTTTCTGTTAGTGTTTCTTTTACTATGGGTTCTTCTTTGCTAATCATTTCATGAATAATGTATTCAAATTCAGCAAACATTGTTTGTCGAAAGAATGTTGAAATCATGTCGTCAATTTGTGTGAGCTTAATATATTTTATTTTTTTAGTATCGGTTTCATTTTTAAGTAAATATTCTGCTAATATTTGCTCGTTAATTATTGATGCTATTTCTGCTTCAAAAATGGAATAATTATAGTGCGGAAATGGATTGTTTTTTATGCTAAAGTAAGAGTGCATTGAATGTCCTGCTTCGTGTGCAAGCGTAAACATATCTCTTATTGATTCGTCTTTGTAATTAAGAAGTATATAAGGTTTTCCATTGTATGATCCAGCGCTAAAAGCTCCCGATCTTTTTCCAGTATTCTCGTATTTATCAACCCATCTTTCTTTTAAAAGACCGTTTCTCAAGATTTCTGTATATTCATTTCCCAAGATATTTAAAGATTTTAATATTTTTTCACAAGCTTCTTCAAATGAATTTTTAAATTTTATTCCTTTTGTTAATGGTACGTAAACATCGTAGTGATATAGGTATTCTTGGTTTAAAACTTTTTTTCTAAAGTCATAATAGTCATTAAGAACAGATAAATTTTTATTGACAGTTTCTATTAAGTTTGTATAAACTTTTTTGTCAATGTTATTTGAAAAGAGTTGCATTGAGAAAGTATTTTGAAACTTTCTTGTTTTTGCAATGAAGTGATTTTTTTTAAAATCTGAAATAATAAGATTGGCAAGTGTGTTCTCATTGTTTTTGTATTTTTGATAAAATTTCAAAAAAGCTTCTTTTCGTATTTTTTGATCTTCGTTTTGTAAAAATAGCGTGTAGGTAGAATTGGTTAAAGGGAGTCCGTTAATTTCTCCAAATTCCATGTCAGCATTTGTTAGTGCTGAGAATATGTTTTGATAAGATGAGTAAAGAGGAGTGTAATTAGCAAGTATTTCTTCTTCTTTTTTGCTTAAAATATGGTTTTTTTCTCTTAGAATTTTTTCAATTGCAATTTTTTTCTCTTTAAGCTCGGGTGTATTTATCCAAGCTTGAATTAAATTTTCATCCGTTTTTAGCATTTTGGGTATGAAGAATGATGTGGTATTAGATACTTTTGTAGCTAAATTAATACATATAGAATATATTTTATTTGAATTCTTGTTTGTTACATCTGTTTCTAATTGAAGCATTGCATAGTAAGAGACTTTCTCTAAATCTTCCATAATTTCATAGTATTTGTTTAAAGTTTCTTTAAATAAATCAAAATTTAATTCCAATTTTTCATATTTTTTAAATTCTTTAGTTTTAATTTCAATAGCATTTATTGCTTTTGCATATTCTTCTTCATTTGGAAATAGAAAAGATAAATCCCATTTATCATTCTCATTTATTTCATTTCTATTTATCACTAAATTCTCCTCTTTCTTTTTTCATTGTTTGGAAAGAAATAATACATTGAAATTTTATAAACATTGTGTTTTTTATTTTACAATAAAGTCTAAACTTTATATATAAAAAGCCTTTAAGTTTAATTTTTGAATAAAAATTCTAATAAAAATTTTTTAAATTTTAAAAATGCTATTCCTCGATGAGATATTTTGTTTTTTTCTTCAAGTTTTAGATCGCTAAGTCTTTTATTATTTTTAGTTAAAAATATTGAATCATACCCAAATCCATAGTTTTTCTCATCATTTAAACTTAATGCAATTTTTCCCTTAATAATTCCTTCAAAATTTGATATTTGTCTATTTTTAGATATATAACTTATGTTGCATATAAAATATGCCTGCCTATTTTTTTCATTTTTCATTAAGTCTAAAATAAATTGATTTTTTTCATTAGTGCTTAATTTTTTTTGTAGTTTATAAATGTCATATCTTTTAGAGTAAATTCCAGGTTCCAAGTTTAGTGCCTCAATGCACAACCCAGAATCTTCTGCAAAAACATTTTGATTTTCATTTAAAATTTTAAAAAGAGCAGTTGCTTTAAGCAAAGAGTTTTCTTTAAATGTTTTTCCTGTTTCTTTTATGTTAAAATTTTGAGGGACTATTAAGTTTAAATCGGGTATATCTAATACATTTTTTACTTCATTTATTTTATTTTCATTTGTTGTTGCAAAAAATAGTGTTTTCATTTATATAATAATAAAGTATTTGCGAGTTTAATTGTATACTAATATTAGTTTTAAGTATTATTTTCTTGATTGTGTGTATTTATTGAATATTTTTGTATTTGGTTTTTATCGAAAAATTTGGATTTTTGTCTAAGGTGTTAAATTAAATTTTTATTTTTTTTGTTTTTAGCGTGTTAATTTTTAGTAAGGTTTATTATGAAGAAAAAAATTAAATTTAAAATTATTTTAGGATTTAAAGGAATTTTCAAATTTTTTTTGGTTATTTACAATTCTTTATTTCTGGCCCTTAAAGTTATACATTCTTTTTTTAAGCAAAATATTAGCTTTATGATTATTCCCCACGTTAAAGGGAATGTAAAAAATATTAAAATTTCTTTTTTGACTTTATTTTTATTTTCTACTTTTTTTCTAGGTGGTTTTATAGGGTTTGTTTTGCTTGCTGTCAATTATGTTACTCTCTCTTCAATTGTGAAATCCACAGAGAAAAATTACTCCCTAGCAGAATCCGAGATTGAAGATTTTAGAAATACAGTTGTTGAAATTAATTCTGTTGCAAAAAATTTTTCCAAAATTTTAGATGAGCTTAAAACTTCTTTAAAAATTAATTCTAATGGTATTGATTTAAATAAAAATAAACAAGATGGAGATTTTTCTGATTTTATTGATTTGCAAATTTTAGAAGCTAATTCAATAAAAGAGCTTAGTGATCTTAAAAATATTAAAAACAAAATAGAAAGTTCAATTCCTCCTCTTAAAAGCATAGTTAAAGTCTTGCACGCTCAAGATAAGCTTTTAAATGACATTCCTTCTCTTTGGCCTCTTGCTGGTGGGTCTGGAATTGTTACTTTGCATTTTGGTCCTGCTATTGAGCCTTTTACTAGACAGTGGTATATTCATAAAGGCATAGATCTTGGAGGGGTTAGAATTGGAACTCCTATTGTTGCAACTGCTGATGGGGAGGTTGTTAGGGCAAGTTATCAATCAGCAGGCTATGGAAATTTTGTTCAAATTAAGCATAAATATGGACTTGCGACTCTTTATGCACACATGTCTCGCCTTAATACTTCTAAAGGGGCTTATGTTAAAAAGGGGCAGATAATTGGATTTATGGGACAGACAGGTTATGCAACAGGTCCGCACGTTCACTATGAAGTTCGTGTAGGTTCTCAAGTTATTAATCCTGATATGTATTTAAATTTAGCAACAGGAGCTTCAAAATAGATGTTAAATTTTTTGACTGTGAAAAAAGAAAGAAAAGCATCGTCTTTGTTTGTTTTTGATGAAATAAAAACGATAGTGGGCGTTGGTGATTTTTTTAAAGGAGATTTGGTTTCAAATAATTTTATTCGACTTGATGGCGATTTTATGGGTACTATTAGTTCTACAAAAAGAGTAATTATTGGAGATACTGGAAGGGTTAAGTCTAGTATTGATGCTAATGAACTTGTTATTTCTGGAATAGTTGTGGGTAATATTTATGCTAAAAGCAAGATTAAAATATTTGCATCGGGGTGTGTTATTGGAAATATTTCTTGTAAGTCGATTGAAGTTGAAGAGGGCGCTATTATTGATGGGTATATGGATATTGGTGCTGAGTATCTTAGAGCTCCTGAAAGAAATATACTCTTTTATACCGGTTCTTATAAGGTCAATGAAGACCTTTTGATTGAAATAAATAAAGAGCAGACAGAAGAAAAAAAATCTTTTCAACCTTTGGAAGGTGAAGATGATAAATATTTTTCAAGTATTATGAGCAAAATAGATGAAAGTAAATAATTTGATTGCTGGGGCCTTAAATCTTAATTCAAAAGATTATAAAAAAGATGGCAAAAAAGTATCTTTTGATAAGAATAATGTTTTTTCTTCGGTGTTTCAGATTGAAAGTGTTAAAGAGGATAAGCATTTTATTTTGCTTGAAAATGGGGAATTTAATCTTGATTTGATTAAAAATATGTTAGATGGAATCAATGAGGTTGGCGAAAAACTCTTAAGCGAGCCTTCCAGGCAAAATGTTATTTTTTACAAAAAAGTTATTTCAGAGTTTATATCCATTATTATATCATCTTCTGTTTGCTTGAAAGAGCAAAAAGGGGGTAGTTTGGGAGATCCCAAGCGTCCCAAGTATAGAATCATTAAGATTATTAACGACAAGTTGGACAAACTTGCCTATTCTGTTTTACAAAATCAAATGAACCAGATTAAACTTTTAGATAGTATTGAAGAGATTCAAGGCTTGCTTGTGAATTTGCTAATGTGAATTAGGTTTGAGGCTTTTAAATGTTTTAAACATTACATTAAATTAAAAGGGATTGTTTAACAATCCCTTTGTTTAATAGTTAAAATTAAATTAACTTTTAATTAAATATTTTTCACTTATTTCTAAAAAGTTTTTTATTTGTTCATTTTTCCACTCTTTAGATTTATTTAATTTTTTCATCATTATTTCAGCAACTCTTGGAGCAGCTTCAATTGAAGCTTGGGGATTTAAAAGTAGTGATCTTGTTCTTCTTGCTAAAACATCGTCAATAGTTTTGGCTTGTTCAAATTCAATTGAAAAAGCTATTTGCGCTTCATTTAAATCCAAGCTTTCGTGTATCTTTTTGTCAAACCCTTCCATATTTTTTAGAATTTCAAAGTCACTACCATAAGCTCTAAAAGGTTCAGGAATTTTTATTGCCTCTTCTTTTTCAAGATAACCGTGTAACTTTAAATTTTCTGTAGTTGGTGTATAGCTTGGTATTAAATTTTTTTCTATGGCCTTGAGCAAGGTTTTTTCTGCCATTTTTCTATATGTAGTATATTTTCCCCCTGCTATTGTAATAAGATTTGAATCTGATATAAATATTTTTTCATTTCTTGAAATTTTTGAAGTGTTGCCTTCAACTTTTGGATCCATTATTAATGGTCTTATTCCACTATATACGCTTTTTACATCTGATTTTTCTATTTTAATATTTAAATAGCTATTTAAATTATTTATTATAAAGTCAATCTCTTCATCAAATCTTTTGGGCTCTTCTTCTATCTTTTTTATTGGAATGTCGGTGCTTCCACAAACAACACTATCATGCCAAGGAACAGCAAATAAAATTCTATTATCACTAGTTTTAGGTATTAATATTGCATGATTTTTAGGGAATTTATCTTTTTTGATTATTAAATGGCTACCTTGGGAAGGTTTGATAATGTTTAAAGCTTTTTCATCATCTAATTTTCTTATTTCATCTGAAAATATTCCTGTTGCGTTTATTATGCATTTGCTTTTTAATGAAATTTGCTCTTTTGACAGTTTATTTTCCATGAGAATTCCTGAAAGTTTTCCGTTTTCTTTGTTGAATTTTTTAAGCTCTGTGTAGTTAAGTGCAATACCTCCTTTCTTGGTAAAAGTTCTTAATAATGTTATTACCATTCTAGCATCATCAAATGAATCATCGTAATACAAAACAGAGCATTTAAGGCCTTCTGTTTTAATATTAGGAGCTTTTTCAATGGTAGATTTTTTGGATAGTAATTTAGTTTTGTATTTGGCAGCTTTTTCTTTACCCATAAGACTGTGATAATAGCTTAATCCAAAATAATAATAAGGTATTTCTAAAATATTATAAATAGGAGTAATAAATGCACATTCGTTTATTAAATGGGGTGCATTCTTTTCAAGAATGGCTTTTTCGTGTAAAGCTTCTTTAACCAAAGAGATATTCCCTTGAGCTAAATATCTTACTCCACCGTGAATTAATTTAGTTGATCTAGAGGAGGTTCCTTTTGCATAATCAAATTTTTCTATAAGTATTGCTTTATATCCTTTTGTGATTGCGTCTACTGCTATACCAAGACCTGTTGCGCCCCCTCCGATTATTATAAGATCAAATTCTTGATTTTCAAGATCTTTTAATTTTGTTTCTTTGTCATTATTCATGAAATTTAAATATTCCTCCATTTTGGTTAATTTCTTTTTTTTTTAAATTAAATGCTAGAATTGAAAAATTCACAAAGATTATTTCTTTTAGTTTTATTAAATAGCGCTATAATCTAATCGCATTGATAAATTTTCCAATTTTTTGTATTTCTCTAATGATCTATACCTTTTTACAGGTATAGATCATTAGTTTTTTGAATACGAGTTCAATATTAATCGATATTGATGAAAAAATTTAATTAAGAGCTGTTCATATAATCTATTTGTTTGCTTGCCAGGCATTTTGATTATATATTGTTTTGTTTTTAAAAAATCAAATAAATTATGCATAATTTTGCTCCCAGCATATTTTGCTATAAGCTTTAAAGCTTTTTTTTTGAATTTTTATAGACTATTTAGAAGCATTTATCCAGGATTTTGATCTTTCAATCGCTTTGTTCCAATTCTCAAGAAGCTTTTCTTTTTGATCTTTTGGCATTGAAGGTTCAAATATTTTATCTGCTTGCCAAAGGCTTATGATTTCTTCTGCGCTTTGCCAATAGCCTGTTGCAAGCCCCGCAAGATAAGCAGCCCCAAGAGCGGTAGTTTCTGTTATTTTTGGTCTTACAACTTTACATTCTAAAAGATCAGCTTGAAATTGCATTAATAGATTGTTTTGACTTCCTTTTCCGTCTACTCTTAATTCTTCAATTTCAAAGTTGGGAATGGATTTTTTTATGATATTTAGTATGTCAAAACTTTGAAATGCGATGCTCTCAAGAGCAGCTCTTGTAATGTGAGCTTTTGTTGATCCCCTTGTTATTCCAATTATTGTTCCTCTTGCATAAGAATCCCAATGGGGTGCGCCTAGTCCAACAAATGCTGGCACAAAATAAACTCCCCCATTATCTAAAACAGAGCTTGCTAATGATTCTGACTCTGAGCTTTTTCTAAAAAATTCAAGCCCGTCTCTTAGCCACTGGATTACAGCCCCACCAATAAAAACACTTCCTTCAAGAACATAGGTTACAGTTTTTTTTCTTCCCCATGCAATAGAAGTTAAAAGCTTTTGATAGTTAATAATTGGTTCTTTGCCTATGTTTACCGTTAAAAAGCAACCAGTTCCATATGTGTTTTTGGCCATACCTTTTTTAAGGCAAGCTTGTCCAAATGTTGCTGCAAATTGATCTCCAGCAATCCCCCCAATAGGAATTTCTGTTCCAAATAGTGATTTGTCTGTTTTGCCATATATTGTGGAACTTTCTTTAAGTTCTGGCAAAATTGCTTTTGGAATGTTTAATATGTTTAAAAGTTCATCATCCCATTCTAATGTTTTAATGTTTAGCAGTAATGTTCTTGAGGCATTAGAGTAATCGGTTGCATGTACTTTTTTTTGAGTTAGATTCCATAATAGCCATGTATCTATTGTTCCAAAGCATAATTCACCATTTTCAGCTTTTTGTCTAGCGCCCTCTACATTATCCAAGATCCAGAGTATTTTTGTTCCACTAAAATAAGAATCTAGCACCAAGCCTGTTTTTTCCAAAATAATTTTATCTTTGCCCTTTTCTATTAATTGGTCACAAATGTTTGCAGTTCTTCTGTCTTGCCAGACTATTGCATTATAAATAGGTCTTCCTGTATTTTTTTCCCATATAACCGTAGTTTCTCTTTGATTAGTTATCCCAATAGAATCAACTTCATTTGGCAAAATTTTTGAATTCGTAAGAGCTTCTATTATAACTCCCATTTGCGATGCCCATATTTCGTTAGGATTATGCTCTACCCAGCTTGGTTGTGGATAAATTTGAGTAAATTCTTTTTCAGCAAACCCTTTTATGTTTGCATTTTTATCAAATACTATTGCTCTTGAGCTAGTCGTACCTTGGTCAATCGATAAAATGTATTTCATAATTTCTCCTTTTTGTTTTACAAAGATAAATTTCTTTTAACCTTTGTTATTTTTTAGTGTAAATTCGTAAATTGTAGCGCCCAAAATAGCGCCAATTATTGGACCGATTATTGGAACAATAAATATACTTAGGTTGTTAAATCCATGATTTTTAAATCCAGCAAATAAGAGTAAAATTCTTGGCCCCAGATCTCTTGCAGGATTAATGGCATATCCGTTCATTCCCCCAAAACTTATTCCTATTGCTAAAACCACTGCTCCTACAATGAATGGAAGAAATGGATTATCATTGTGTTTTTTTACAAAATCCCCAATAACAGAAATTAAAAACATTAGTAAAAAAGTTCCAAAAACTTGATCAATAAATCCAGGCAAAAATCCAGAAATAGCAGGGAAAGTTGCCATTATCCCTTGAGTATTTTCAAAACTAGGATCTATTTCTATCCATTTAGGATAAAATACTACAAGTGTCATTAATGCGCCTGTAAATGCTCCTAATATTTGCGCTATAATGTAATGTAGAAGTTTTGAAGCGGGAAATTTTCCAACGCTTGCTAATCCTATGCTAACAGCTGGGTTTAAGTGTGCTCCACTAATTCTTGATGCTGTATAAATACCAAACGTTACACCCAATCCCCATCCAAATACTATATTTGTATATCCCCCTTTTATTATTTCTCCTGCTATTTCAGGACTTGAGGGAAATAATACTGTCATTGCAACAGACCCAGTTCCTAGAGCCAATAGAATAAATGTTCCCAAAAATTCCGATATAAATTCTTGAGATTTTGTGTAATTCATATTTTATCTCCTTATTTTTATAACAATTTTATTTTTCTTAAAAAAAGTTTTAATTTTTGACTTTTGAATCTGGATATATTAAATTTTTAATCAAATTTTAACCTTGTTTTTACAAAATGGCTATAATTTTGATATTTTAGCCTCTTTTTTAAATAATAATTAATATTTTTAATTATATATTGATAATATTTATGTTTAATATATTAATTGTAATTAAGATTAATATCAATAATTTAAAAACTTTGATTTTTAATTTATTGATTTCTTTCCTAAAATTTGTTTAAGGATTTTTTATTTTATATTAAAATTTTTACATTAGATTTTTGATTAATTAAGTTTTATTTTTTTAGCAATTCTTTTTTTAGCTTATATGCAAATTATTTAATTTATTTTTGGAGGTAGACTTGGTGATTGTAATAGAAGGTTTAATTGGGGTAGGAAAAACTACTCTTGGAAATATTTTGTCAAAGGAATTGAAAGTTCCTTTTTACAGTGAGCTTAATAATGATTTTACTTTAGCTATTTTAGATAAATTTTATAAGGATCAATCCAGGTGGGCATTCCCAGTTCAAATTAATTTTCTCAATGAGAGGTTTAAGTTAATAAAAGGCGTGTTTAGAACAAAAGGGGGGATACTTGACAGATCTATTTATGGTGATTGCGTGTTTGCATCTCTTTTAAATTGTGATGGATATATCTCTGATGAGGAATATAAAATATATATTGATCTTCTTGATAATATGCTTGAACATTCTCAACGACCAAGTTTGCTTGTTTATCTTGATTGTAGTATTGATGAGGTTGAGCGCAGAATTAAAAATAGAAATAGAAGCTTTGAAATGAATATTCCAAGAGATTATCTTGAAGGTCTTAATAGTAAATATTTGAATTGGTATAATGAATACAACTTGTCTTCAAAGATAAAATTTTCTTACGATGATATAAATATTTTTAATGAAGAAGATAAGAATAAAGTGATTTCTTTAATTAGAGATAAACTTGTATTATAATTACTTAAGTAGATTGACATTCTTTTGTTTTATTTTAAAGGGTGAGTGTTAATGGAGGTTCTTATGAGAAGATTATTTCTTTTGTATTTTTTATGTTCTTTTGTTTTTTTGAATTTGTTTGCTCAAGGCAGTTCTTCTTCTGTTGATAGGCAAAAAGAGCTTGCTATTTTTTATTATGAGGTTGGTAAAAGGTATATAAACGTTGGTAAAGTTAAAAAGGGAAAACTTTTTCAATCAAAAGCTTTAAAGATTTATCCAGATTTGAAAAATGGAGTTAATATCAAGCTTGCAGTTGAAGAGCTTGATGCAAGAATTAAGGATAGTAATTCCAAGGTTGTTATGCTTGAGGATGTTAGGCTTGAAGAGATCCCTGGAATAGTTCACGAAAAAATAGAAATCAATGATTTTACAAATGCTCCTAAAATAGAATATATTGCTCAAAAAGAGAGAATCAAAAATCAAGATAAAATTATTAAGTTTCAATTTGGAAAGTTTGCAAGAGCTTTAATTTCTCAGAACTTTAATTTGTTTTCCTCTGTTATTGCAGATAAAGTTAATATTATGGGTCAATTTGAATCAAAAGATGATTTTATATCAGCTTTATCAAGTGCTTCATCTAGGATTGATGCAGATGATTTAGGGTATTTGTCAGTTGATGATTTTTACGATTTAAATTCTTTGAAAATTTCAAAATCCAATGAAACTTCTTTTGCTGTTAATGTGAATACTAAGAAGAATGATGTTACTAAAAATTTTCCATTTTGGAAAGAACGTCAGACTTTAATTTTTACTAAAGAAGGTGATAATAATTGGTTTTTGTCTTCTATAAAGTGAAATCTTAGTGTTGTAATTAAAAACATTATCATTAATAAATATATAAATGAGTCTCCAATTTTTTCATAAATAGTTGTAAATGTTGGAGACAGTTTTATGGTTGAGAATAAGTAGCCTTTTTTAAAAGTTTCTAATTTTTTAATACTTTCTCCGTATTCGTTGATGATTGCGGTAATTCCTGAGTTTGTAGCTCTAATGGTTTTGATTCCATTTTCAATGCTTCTAAATTTAGCTACAACAAAGTGTTGCCATTCTGCTGAATTTGTTTTTGACCAAGAGTCGTTTGAAAAATTTAACAATGTATTAGCGCCTTGGATTTTATAAAACCTTGAAAGTTCTGTAAATGCATCATCGTAACATATTAAGGGAGCAAATTTAAATTTTTTCAATTTCAATATTTCAATTTTATTGCCTTCAAGTTGTCCCAAGATTTTAAAATTTTTTAAAAAAAAGTTTCTTACAAATTCATATTTGTAAAATGGAATTTTTTCTGCAAAAGGGACTAAGAATATTTTAGAGTATATGTTTGCAATGTTGAGGTTTGGTTCTATCATATAAATAGAATTTTGTTGAATTCCTATGGTTTTGTCGACTTTTGAGGGAGCTCCAATGGCAAATGAGATTTTTCGCTCTTTTATAAAATTTTTAAGCTCATTGTGTAAATCATAACTTTTCAAGTACTCTTCTTCTTTGTTAAAAGGGTAGGTTAGCACTCCTTCGCTCCAGATTACAAATTCTATTTTTGGATTTTCTTTTAAGGCTTGTTTTGTAATTGCAATAGAATCTTTTATTCCTTTTTCATCATTTCCGGGCAACCATGGGTCAGTGTTTAGTTGAATAGCTGCAATGTTTAGGCTGTCTATTTCTTTTGCTAATAAGCTTTTTAGTTCTGTTTTTTTTAGCATTCCGTAAGTAAAAGATGTTGTTATTAGTAATATTGGAAATATTGTGTTTAGCAAATTTGTTTTGTTTTTGTGGATTAAAAAGTCTGCAATTCCTGAGTTTAAAAAGTAGACTGCAAATGATACAAAAAATACACCGAAAATGTCTGCTACTTGAATTAAATTGTTGAAGTTATTTACAGTGAAAGCTGCAAGTCCCCAGGGATATGCTAAAAATCCAATTGATCTTGAATAATCATAAAATGTAAAAAGCATTGTTATTGCTATTGTCTTATTTTTAAAGCTTTTTAAAGAGTAATAAAGAAAATAGCCTAAAGTTAATGAATATGGAATATATCCTATTACTACTCCAATAAATGTAATCCATCCAAATGCATGAAAAAATCCAAGCCAAAAATTTTGTAAGCTGTTGGCTATTATGAAATAAAATACTGTTAATCCTATTAATGTTTTTTTATCTTCTAGTTTGTTTAGGGCTGTAAAAAGTGGTACATAGGCAACAAATCCTAGGATTGAATATCCGGTTTCTTTAATTTCATTTGGAATTGCAAGTGTTGTAAGAATTCCTGAAAATGCGGCTAAGCAAAAGCATCTAGTTTTCATTTTTCTCCTTTTTTTAATCTTTATTATATTGCAAGTGTTGTAAGAATTCTTAAAAATGCGGCTAAGCAAAAGCATCTAGTTTTCATTTTTTCTCTTTTTTACTATTATTAGTAGTAACATAATGATGTAATATATTTAACATTATCATTAATAATTTTAAATGATAGTATTAATTTTTATATTATTTGTGTTAAATTTGGAAAATTTGTTCTTATAATATCTTACAATAGATAAGTTTTTAAAGAGTAAAGGGGATTATGTTAATATTTGGTTTTATTGGTTTGTTTTTTTTAAATCTTTTGAGTCTTTATGCTCAAGGAATAGTTACCAATAAAGATGCTCAAGAAGAGTTTAAATGGGCTCTTAATTCCTATAATAATGGAATTTATGATGATGCTCTTTTATCTTTTAAAAAAATTTTAAGCTTTGATCCTAAAAATCCCGATTATCATTTTTGGACCGGCAATGTTTATTATAGGTTGGGTTATGTTGAAGAAGCTTTAATGGAATGGAGAAATTTAAAAGATCAAGGGTACAAGGTTCCCTATCTTAGGCATTTGATTTCTACTATTGAGCAAAGGAGAGGTATTTTTTCAAATTACGAACTTAACTTTAAAAAACTTGTAAAAGTTGCTTCTCTTGA
Organism: [Borrelia] lusitaniae; assembly: GCF_030440365.1. Lineage (GTDB taxonomy): Bacteria > Spirochaetota > Spirochaetia > Borreliales > Borreliaceae > Borreliella > Borreliella lusitaniae. The sequence continues at coordinate 242,139 of NZ_CP124050.1, read as the reverse complement.
TAATTCTATTTACAAAAGGCCACATGGGTATCAGATTACATCTTTGAGGGCCGATAAATACGGTGGATATTATGCTGCTAACTTTGTAGGTAACGAAATATTGTATTTTGATGTTAATAATAATGTTAATGTTTTGGTTAAAGATGGATTTAGTTATTTAAAATCACCTTATGATGTTATTGAAGCTAATAATTTGCTTTATGTGACTCTTTATTCAAGTGATGAAATTGGTGTTTACGACAAAGTTTTTGGAGCGAAAAAGAGATCTATTGGGAAAAAAGGTACAAAAGATGGCGAATTACTTGCTCCTCAGTATATGGCTATTGATAAGAGAAACTATATTTATGTAAGCGAGTGGGGAAATAAAAGAGTTAGTAAATTTGGACTTGAGGGTGATTTTATTTTGCATTTTGGTTATAGAACTTCGGGTTACAAGGGTCTTTTAGGTCCTACAGGTGTTACTTATTTGAATGAAAATATTTATGTTGCAGATTCTCTTAGAAATACCATTGAAGTTTTTGATACTAGTGGCAATCATTTGTATTCAGTTCCTACTTCTATTGAAGGAATAGAAGGTCTTAGTAGTGATAATGTCGGTAATAATGTTATAGTATCTTCAAAATATGGTGTTTATAAATACAATATTGCCAAAAAGACAATTACAAAAATTTTAAAAGCAGATAAAGTGAATTCTAAAATTTCTTCATCTATTTTGGATGCCAATAATCAGATGATTGTCTCAGATTTTAATAATGCCAAAGTTTCAGTTTACAAGAGTGATTCAAGTCTTTATGACAGTTTAAATGTTGATGTTAGAAGAATAGTTAGACTTGGAGGGCCCAAAATTTATGTTGAGCTTAATGTTAGCAGTAAAAGCGGTTTACCAGTTGTTGGGCTTAAGAGTGAAAATTTTTCAATTGCAAATGAAAACTATTATATTGTTAATCCTAAGGTAGTGTACAATGTAAATGCTTCAAAAGACATTAATATAGCAGTTGTTTTTGATAAATCTTCTTATATGAAAAATTATGATCTAGATCAAATAGTAGGTTTAAATGCTTTAATAGAGTCGTCAAAAAATAAAAACTTTAGTTTTATAAATGCAACAAATGTGCCTATTATAGATAATATTGAAAGTTTGACAAATAGCATTAGAAATGCAAGTTCTCTTGGGCCTTATAGTACAGATGCTGTAAAAACAGATGTTAGTTTGAAGTTAGCAGGTTCTGGGCTTATGTCAAAAAGCTCAAGAAGAGCGGTTGTTTATTTTAGTGGTGGTTTTTTAAATCGTAAAGCTTTTGAAAAGTATTCTTTAGATACAATAGTAAGCTATTATAAAAATAATGATATAAGGTTTTATTTAATATTGTTTGGCAACGATCCTGTTAACAGCAAACTTCAGTATTTAGTTAATGAAACAGGTGGTGCTATAATTCCTTTTTCATCTTATGAGGGAGTATCCAAAGTTTATGATTTAATTTTAGAACAAAAAACAGGTACTTATTTGCTAGAATATTATTATCCAGGTTCTCAAGAGACTAATAAATATTTTAATTTATCTGTTGAAGCAAATATAAATCAACAGACTGGAAGAGGAGAGTTTGCATATTTTATTAATTAAATTGCCTTTTGATTTTATTAGGGGTTTGAGTCATGAGACTTAATGCAGGGATTGTTGGTCTTCCCAATGTTGGTAAATCTACTCTATTTTCATCTTTAACATCATCTAAAGTGGAGATTGCGAATTATCCTTTTTGTACTATTGAGCCAAATATAGGAATAGTAGAGATTCCTGATGAAAGGCTTTTAAAAATTGCAGAGTGTATTGTTCCACGCAAAATTATTCCCGCTGTTATGGAATTTGTGGATATTGCAGGTCTTGTTAAAGGAGCATCAACAGGTGAAGGACTTGGTAATAAATTTTTGGCTAATATTCGAGAAGTTTCTCTTATTGTTCATGTTGTAAGGTGTTTTGAAGAAAAAGAGGTTATTCATATTGATAATGATATTAATCCTGAAAGAGATATAACCACAATCAATGTTGAACTTTGTCTATCAGATCTTGAAACTGTTCAAAAAAGTCTTCAAAAACAAGAAAAAAATGTTAAAAGCACCGACAAAAAAATTAGTGAATCTTCTAAGGCAATTGTTTTAATGCTAAAAAGACTCGAAGATCATTTAAGCAATATGAATCCTGTTGTTGAGTTTGAATTTAATGATTTTGAATATAACTTCATTAAATCATTAAATCTTTTGACTTTTAAAAAAGTTTTGTATGTTTGTAATGTTGATGAAAATTCACTCAGCGGCAATAAATATACAGATATTGTAAAAAATATTGCCTTAAAAGAAGGAAATGATTTTTTAATCTTGTGCGCCAAAATTGAAGCTGAGCTTGCTCAAGTAAAGGATATATCTTATAAAAATGAAATGTTAGAATTATTTGGAATAAATGATAGTGGCCTTGGTAATTTGATTAAAAAAGCCTATTATACTTTGGGGCTTCGAACTTATTTTACAGCAGGCTTGCAAGAAGTTAGAGCTTGGACATTCAAACAGGGTATGAAAGCACCTAAAGCTGCTGGAATAATTCATAGTGATTTTGAAAGGGGTTTTATTAAAGCAGAAGTTTATTCTTGTGAAGATTTGTTTAAATTTCAAAGTGTCCAAAAACTAAAAGAGAAAGGACTTATTAAAATTGAAGGTAAAGAATATCTGGTAAGAGATGGAGATGTAATCTTTTTTAAATTTAATGTTTAAATTTATTTTATATTATGGGTAATTTATTTTTCAATAATATAAAATTAATTAGTTTATTTGTTTTTAATATTGTAACTTGTTTGCTTTATTTGTTTTTGTACGATACAAGTTTTTTTTACTTTGTTTTGGTAATTCTTTTAGTAAATTTTTTTGTAATTCTTTTTTATTTAAGATATTTTTGTTCTATTTCTTTTAAGGGATCTAATATTTATTATAAGGATATTTTTTTAAGTTATAATTTTAACTTTGATGACATTATTTCGTTTGAAAAAAGATTGTCAGACAATGTTTTGATTTTGAAATTAAAAAATAAAAAAAAGATTAAGGTTTGTTTTTGGATAAGTAATGGTTCTAGTGAATTATTCAAAGAGCTTAAGTTTAAAAGAAAAGATTTGTTTGTACCAAAATTAGAAAATTTTCCAATAAGATATTATTTGTCTTATGCTTATCTTTTCATGTTTTTAGCTCGCATTATGATTTGTTTATTTGTTTATTATATTTCATTAAGCAATATATTTATTTTTTTATTTATTTTTTTTATTGACATTAAAGTTTTGTTAGGAGATTTTTCAGTTATTAGCAATATAGTGTTGTTTTACGAATTTAGGAAAGATTCAATTTATGAAAGAAAAATCTTTAAAAGTGAAACTTATTTTTATGAATTTTTTGAAAAAATTTTTATTGCTAAGGAATTTGAATTTAGCAATAAAAATTATTTATGCTTTTCTTATAAAAGAAATCATTCAACAAAAAAAGTATATATTTTGAATAAAAAAATTTCTTATTCCATGCAAAAGGTTTTTGAATATGTTAATCAAAACTATTATGCTAAATTAACTTAAGCTTTGATTGACTATATTTGAATTAGTTGATATATTAAAATCATTGTTTAATAATATTAAGGAGTATCACTTGAGAAAAAATGCATCTGCATTGAAGCGCTCTCGTCAAAATTTAAAAAGAAAGATTAGAAATGTAAGTGTAAAAAGTGAATTAAAAACAATAGAAAAACGCTGTATCAACATGATTAAAGAGGGCAAGAAAGACGAAGCTATTGAATTTTTTAAGTTTGTTGCAAAAAAACTAGACACTGCTGCTAGAAAGCGAATAATTCATAAAAATAAGGCTGCTAGAAAAAAATCTCGTTTAAATGTTTTAATTTTAAAGTAAGGAAATTAGTTTATGTCTTTTTCAAGAAGGCCAAAGGTTACTAAGTCGGATGTTGTTAATCAAATATCTTTGAATATTAGAAATAATAATCTAAAGTTAGAAAAAAAATACATAAGACTTGTAATAGATGCTTTTTTTGAAGAGCTTAAAAGTAATCTTTGTTCGAATAATGTTATTGAGTTTAGATCTTTTGGTACATTCGAAGTTAGAAAAAGAAAAGGACGCTTAAATGCTCGCAATCCTCAAACAGGGGAGTATGTTAAGGTTTTAGATCATCATGTTGCGTATTTTCGTCCAGGCAAAGATTTAAAAGAGAGAGTGTGGGGTATTAAAGGTTAAATGCCGGTTAATATGGTAGATTCTTATAAATGGGATTGTAAGCTGGATTCTAGTTTAACTTTTAGGGGAAAATTAAAATTTGAAGGAACTTTGTATCTCGATTCTTCTTTTGAGGGTGAAATATCTTCGAAAGGGGGTGTGCTTTTTATTGGTAAAAACAGCAAGGTTATCACCAATGTGGTAATTTGTGATACATTGATAGTAGAAGGAATTTTGAAGGGCAATGTAAATGCTGCTAGTAAAGTTTATTTAAACAGTGGCTGTAAAATATATGGGGATGTAAAGACAAGAAAAATATTTATTAATGATAATATAATTTTTGATGGTAAGTGTGAGATGATAAAATCTAATGAAATTGTAGATTTATTTTCTTTCACCGTTTCACAAATAAAAGATACTTTGCAATAGGGTTAGTGTTTTTTATTAATTAATAATAAGTAGATTTTTATAAAATCCTTTCTCAAAAATTTAATTCGTAGAGGAAAGTATGGATAAAAAAAATGGTGGATTTGATTTAGAAAGTGAAATAAGGCGATTGGATGTTTCTAAAGAGTTTAAGATTGAAGATAATTTGAAAAAAAAAGTGGTTAAAGTTGTTGCTAAAAAGGATTCTGCATCTAGTGTAGCAAAATCCGCAGATTTAGGTAGTGCAAAGGATTCAAGTGGTATAGTATTTCCTGAATTTGATTATGATATTCCTGTTACAGGTTTGGAAAATAACATTAAAAATTTAGAGCAAAGTAATATTATTAAGTTTTTTAATGGTCAAGATTATGTAGAAATTGAAAAACTTTATGACAAGCCAATTACAGAGGTTAGAAAAATTGTTGAAGGACTTGGGACCAATCATACTATTGCTGTAACAATGAAAAAAACAGAATTAATATTTTTATTAGTAAAAATATTAAGTGAGAATAATATTAATGTTTTATTTACAGGCGTGCTTGATGTTCTTAGTGATGGTTATGGATTTTTAAGAACTGCATCAAATTCTTACCTTTCAGGGGGTAATGATGTTTATGTTTCTCCTTCTCAGATTAGACTTTTTAATTTAAGGACAGGTGATATTTTATATGGTCAAATTAGATCGCCTAGAGATGGTGAGAGATTTTTTGCTATGGTTAAAATTAAATCTATTAATAATCAAGATCCTACGTTTGCTCAAAACAGAATACCTTTTGATAATTTAACCCCTCTTTATCCCAATATTAAATTGAATCTTGAATATGAAAATTGCAATATTTCTACAAGACTTATTAATCTTTTTTCACCTATAGGTAAGGGGCAAAGGGCTTTAATAGTTTCTCCTCCAAAAGCGGGAAAAACTACCTTACTTCAAAAAATAGCTAACGCAATAACTAGTAATTATTCTGATGTTATTTTAATGATATTGCTTATTGATGAGAGGCCAGAAGAAGTTACAGATATGATTCGTAGCGTTAAAGGTGAAGTGATTGCATCTAATTTTGATGAACAGGCCAGTAGGCATGTTCAGGTAGCAGAGATGGTTATTGAAAAGGCAAAAAGGCTTGTTGAAAACAAAAAAGATGTTGTTATTTTGCTTGATTCTATTACAAGGCTTGCAAGGGCATATAATCAAACTATGCCAACTTCTGGCAAAATTTTATCAGGCGGGGTAGATTCTAATGCTCTTCATAAGCCAAAGAGGTTTTTTGGATCTGCTAGAAATATTGAAGAAGGGGGAAGCTTGACTATTATAGCTACTGCTTTGGTTGATACTGGGAGCAAAATGGATGAAGTTATTTTTGAAGAATTTAAAAGTACCGGTAATATGGAATTAATTCTTGATAGAAGTTTGGCAGATAGAAGACTTTTTCCAGCTATTAATATTAAAAAGTCAGGCACCAGAAAAGAAGAATTATTGCTTAGCGAAGAGGAGCGCTCTAAGATTTTACTTATTAGAAGAATCCTTGGAGGTGTTGATGATTATGAGGGAGTTGAAGTTCTGATAGAAAAGATGAAAAAAAGCAAAAATAATGAGATTTTTTTAAAGACAATGAGCAATGGTAATTGAATAAATTGACATTATTTTTAATGTAAATTAAACTTTAGTGAAGGTTAAGAGGAAGGTTTTATGAGAAAAGGTATACATCCTAAAAATAATTTAGTGGTATTTAAAGACGGATCAAATGGAGCAATGTTTTTAACCAGGTCTACTTTGAGCTCAAAGGAAACTATTAAATATATTGATGGAAAGGAATATCCATTGATTACTGTGGAGATTACAAGCAAATCACATCCTTTTTATACTGGTCAACAAAAGTTTGTTGATGCAGCAGGAAGAATTGATAAATTTAACAAAAGGTATAAAAAGTCCTGAAAAATTGGTTTTTTATGAAATTTTGAGAAGATTTTAATAGATTTTTTTTACGTTATATTCTTTTCCTATTAATTTTTCCAGATTGTTTTTTTCTTCTTCATATGTTTGGTTATTTACTAAAGATGCAATGCTATTGCGTTGCCTTATTTGTTTTAGGATCTTTTCGGATATTTCTTTAATGTCTTGAGGTGTAATTGTAAAGTAGGCATTTCGAATGGCTTGTCTTAAGCTGTCGCTAATATTTAACATTTTTCTTTTGTAGCTTTGCAAAGCTTCTGCGGCCTTAGTTTTTACATAGATGTTGGTTCCTATTAACCCTATCAAATAGGTATAAATCTCTTCATTTGCCATTTTATTATTAGCCAATTCTTCTAAAGATTTTTCGAAAGCTTGGTACGTTTTGATGAAATTTGGGTCTCTGTAGGAAACAAAAGAGAAAATTCCGTTAGCAATCGATGCGCTTGCTCCGTATGCACCACCTATTACTCTTATTTTTTCCCAAAAAATTCCACTTCTTAATATATGCTCTAAAAAATTTGCTTTTGGATAATTCTCATCGTTGATTTTGTAACTAGGGAAACATATAGCATTGAAAGCTATTTTTGATTGGATAATTATTATTTCTTTTAATGTTTTATTGCTTGTCTCAATATTGAGCAATCCATCGTAATAATTGCTCTCTTTTAGGATTTCTTTTAGATTAAATAGTTCATTTTCCAAGTTTTTAAGAATATCGTCAGTGTTTCCCAATATTAGTGCAGATAGATTGTTTTTTAAAATTATTTTATTTTTTAAATTGTCTAATTTATTTGCTATTTCTTTTAAAGATTCTCTATCAGTTTTTATTTTTTGCCAAAATTCTCTACCCGTTATTCCATTTTGTAATTCTTTTAAATATTCATTTAATTTTAGCTTTGATTTGGACCTTAATATTGCCAAAAGATGTCCTTTGGGGATTAATAATGATTTAAAATCGTTTTTCAAGCTTAATATTATTTCTTTTAATCGCTCATAATCATGGAAGTTAATATTGATTAAAATTTCTTTGATCAATTCAAATGATTCTTTAACTTTATGGTTAAAAGATTTAAAGCTAATGTTAAATGAATTTAAAATGTTTTCATTAATATCCTCGTCGTAACTCTCATATATATTTATTTGTCCTAAAGTATTTTGGATTTTATTGTTAATATCTATGTAAGAATAGTTTTTTGTAGATAAATCTTGGAGAGCTCTTTTGAATAAAGATAGGTATACATAATCTTCTTTTTCTAAAAAATTTAGTTTAAAAAATAAGTTTACATTAAAAATATTGTTATTTTTAAATTTAAAAGAGTGTAGATTTAGTTCTTTTATTTCATTAAGATCTAAACTTTTGTCTATTTGTTTTGGCAAATCTTCTATTTTTAGTAAAGGAAGTTTTGCTATATCTGCTTTAGAGTCTTTTTTATTTTGGTATTTTTTAAACTGATTATAGTCTTTTTTAAATTGTAAAAATTCTTCTGGATTTTGTTTGATTTCAATTTCTTTTGCCATTAATTTTTTTTCAATTTCTTCTTCCATTTCTTTTTCTGTATCATATGATGGAATAAAGCTTATTAATGTATAATGATTGTTAAATATTAGATATTTTTCTATTAAATTTTCGAAATAATAAATCCCTTTTTCTAATTTATTTTTAATTTCGTTTATATGGTAGCTTGTTTGTAATGTTTTGATTGGATGCATGCCATTTAGCCACCCTTTGAAACTTTTTATCATTAAAGCAATGGGGAAATTTTGTCCTTTTTCTTCTTTTAGATCGAATTCGTAGCCAAAAAGAATTCCTTTTATTAGCTCTTTTGGAATTTTATTTTTTACTAAATTTTTAAGTTCACTAAAAATTAAATTTTTAAATTCTTTTTCTTTTTTTTCAACAACATTTTGAAGTCCAAATGAAAAAACGGATTCTTTTAAATCTGTATTGATTCCGCTAATATGGGCTATGTCTTCGCCAATCCCGCTTTTTAAGATATTGATTGTGAATGAACAAGAATCATCTAAGAGTATTTCTGAGAGAATTTCAAGACCAATGCTTTCTTCAATATTGTTAATTTCTGCGCAAAGCCAATTTATTGTGTATACCCCAAGAGTATTGTCGTTTTCTTTAGGAATTTTATATGTTAATTTTTTACCTTTTTCCCATCTTTTAACTTTTTCTATGTTGTTAATATTAACATTGCTCTTTTCTTTTTTATAAGGCCTTATTATATATTTTTCAATGAAATTTAGATTTTTTTCAGTCTGAATGTTGCCGCATAAAAATATTTTGCAGTTTTCAAGTGTATAATATTTTTTATAAAAATCTAAAAAACTCTCATAGGTGAGATCAATAATATTTGTTGGAATTCCGCCTGAGTCGTATTTATATGCTCCCTCTTCAAAAAGAGAGCTATTTGCTATTTCGTTTATTAGAGAATTTTTATTTGAGTAGCTGCCCTTCATTTCATTGAAGACAATTCCAGATACTTTAAAATCTTTTGGATTTATATTGTATCCTTCTTGCATAAATGATTCTTTTTTAAGCAATGGGTTAAATATAGAATCGGCATAGATATTAAATAAATTAAAATAATCTTTTTCAATTGTGGATGCTGCTGGGTAGATGGTTTTGTCTGGGAATGTCATTGCATTTAAAAATGTGTTTAGACTTCCCTTTAATAGATAAAGAAATGGATCTTTTATTTTATATTTATTAGAACCACAAAAAATTGTATGTTCTAAAACATGCGCAACTCCTGTATTGTTTGAAGGTATTGTCTTGAAAGCTATGCAAAATGCATTTTCTTTAAAGGAATCACTTTTTAAGTTAAATACTTCAAGACCGCTGTCGTGTTTAAAATAAGATCCTTCTGCATCATATTCTTCTAAATAAGTTTTTGAGATTAGTTTGAAAATTTTTTTCTTTTTCATTTATGGCCTTAATCCTTATTTTACAAATTGTGCTATTTCGCTTGCATTAAATTCAAATATGTTTTGAAGTTCCTCTGTTTCGTCTAGTTTAAATGTGTATTCTGGGAATTTAATAATAATTTTTTTATTTTCAAAGTAAATTACTGCTTGTTGTAAATCAAATAATAATTCGTTAGGCAAAATTTTTTCTTTAATTTTTTTTATAAAAAATGGGAATGCTTCATCTGTTTTAATTATGTCGTCAATATTGTGAATATAATTTCCTTTATCTTGAATGTAATAGCTTCTGTAATTTGTAATAGGACTATTATTTATTTCTTGAGTTGTAATAAGTATTATTGTGTAAGTATTGTACCCATGGTAAATTTCATAATCTATTTTTAAGCTTAATTTTTTATCCTCAGGCTTAAGTTCTTTACTAACAATGTCAAGTCTTGCTACAATTTGGTTTACATGTTCATTAAGCTCAGTATTCAATTCATCAAGATTTCCATTTTCTTGTCCTTCAATTATTAATTTAGGTATTCTAATGTTGTATTCATAAAATTTTGATTCTTCTTTTGAAGTCATTGAAGTTATTACTAAAGAATTCATTTTGTTGCTATTTGAATCAATATCTTTAAAATTGATTTTGGTTAATTTTTTTGTACATCCGTTAAAAATCATTAATGTAGATACTAACACAAAAGTTGCTTTTATTGTTTTTGGATTTAGCATACTATGATTTCTCCCTGCAATATTTATTATAATCCTGTTATAAAATATTATATAATAACCTTGATATGAATTAATATGATTTGTAATTTTGTTTAAAAATTTTACTTAAGACATATCTTAGGAGATAAGATGCTTGATCTGAAATTTATTAGAGATAATCTTGATCTTGTTAAGAGAAGTATTAAAGCAAGAGGTCTTGTTTTAGATATTGATAAGTTAATTTCTTTCGATGACAAGAGAAAAAAAATAATTACCGAAATTGGCAAGCTTAATGCAAAAAGAAATGAAATTTCCTCTAAAATGAGAGAAAATCTTGATGAGGTTTTAAAAATATCTTTAATAGAAGCCGGAAAGATTTTAAAAAAACAGCTTATTGATTTAGAAGAAGAGCTTGAGAGAGTATCTTTTGATTTTGATCTTGAAAATAAGCGAGTACCCAATATTTTGTCACCTGATGTGCCTATTGGCAATAGCGAGAAAGATAATTTTGAGATAAAAAAAGTGGGAGTTGTTCCAAGCTTCGGTTTTAAGCCAAAAGATCATTTAGAGCTTGGCAAAAATTTAGATCTTCTAGATTTTGACAGAGCACGTGAGGTTAGCGGGAGTAAATTTTATTATCTTAAAAATGAAGCAGTTTTTTTAGAAATTGCTCTAATTAATTTCTCTTTAAGTAAATTAAGAGAAAAAGGTTTTGATGTTTTTATTACTCCTGATGTTGCAAGAGAGTTTATAGTTGATGGGATTGGTTTTAATCCTCGTGGCAAAGAAAGCAATATTTATAAGATTGAAGATACAGATAAGTATCTTGTAGGTACTTCTGAAATTACGCTTGGTGGCTATTATTATAATAAAATAATAGATCTTACTTTACCAATAAGAATGGCAGGATTTTCACATTGTTTTAGAAAAGAAGCTGGAGCATACGGTCAATTTTCAAAAGGTCTTTATAGAGTTCATCAGTTTAGCAAGGTAGAGATGTTTTGTTTTTGCAAAGCAGAAGAATCTCAAAATATTCATGACGAATTTTTGAGCATTCAAGAGCAAATTTTTACTGAACTTGAAATTCCTTATAGGGTTTTAAATATTTGTTCTTTTGATCTTGGTTCGCCAGCTTATAAAAAATATGATATTGAAGCATGGATGCCTGGAAGAGATGGTAAAGGTAATTATGGGGAGATTACCTCAACTTCAAATTGTACAGATTATCAGTCAAGAAGGCTTAAGATTAGATATAAAGATCAAGATGGGCAAAATAAATTTGCACACATGGTAAATGGAACAGCAATAGCTACTACAAGAGTTATTATTTCCATACTTGAAAATTTTCAAGATGAAAGGGGAGGAGTTAAAATTCCTAAAAGTTTGGTTAAGTATACAGGTTTTGATTACATCCCTTTTAAGAATTAGAGTTTAGTATTTTTTCTGGCAATGTTTCTATAGCTTTTAGTAATATTTCATGTTTTCTTAAGTTTTTTGGAAATGGTGCTGTTAAATTTTGTCTAAATTTTTTAGCTCCTTCTTTGGAAAATGTTATTCCCATGAGATGTTTGAATAGTGTATTTATTGATAAATAATTTTCGTATTCTTTAATATATTCTGTCATTTGCATCAATATTTCTTTTCTTGTTAGAATTTTCTCAGTTTCATTTAAAAATTCTCTTGATGCGTTTGCAATAAAGTATGGATTTTCAAATGCACTTCTTCCAATCATGACAGAATCAACAAAAGACAAGTGTTTTTTAATTTGCTCTGAGTTGTTGATTCCTCCGTTTGTTTCAATAAACAAATTTTTATTCTCTTTTTTAAGATTGTATACAAATTCATGTCTTAATTTTGGGACATTTCTATTATTTTTAGGAGAAAATCCTTTTAATATTGCAACCCTTGCATGTACAATAAAGTTTTTGATACCAAACTTTGAGATTGTTTTGACAAAGCTTTGTACCTCAGAGTAACTTTCATTTTTGTAATCACTAGGCAAAAGCCTTATCCCTAATCTATGTTTAATTGAAATAGGCTTATTTGTGTTTTCTTTCATTGTTTTTAAAATTTCACCTACTTGATTAGCATTGCTCATTAGACAAGCTCCATAATTTGCATTTTGGATTTTAAGAGATGGACATCCAACATTAAGATTGTACTCATCAAAATTGAAGTGTTTTTCAAGAATTTGAATGGCTTTAAGAGCATCATTTGTAGAGTTTGTTGCTATTTGAATTGCAATTGGAGATTCTAAGGGTGTTTGCTTTACAATTTTTTTTACATTACCCATAATTATTGATTTTGCAGAAATCATTGGGGTATATAATGTAACTTTTTTTGATAAAAGTCTTATTAAATATCTGAAATGTTCGTCTGTAATGTTTACCATTGGGGCTATTGATATTTTTCGATTTATTAACATTACATAATATGTTAGAATAAACGAGCTAATTTAACAATTGTTTGTTCTTATTTTTAGGAGGAATTGTTATATGCCTGGAAGAAAAGATTTATTATTTTTCCTAGCATTGTCAATTATAATTTCTTATGAAATAAAAAATATTATCACTAAGAATGGCAATTTTATTGCACTTAAGAACATAAGCGAAAAAGAAATCCCTTTAACATTTTCTAGTTGGAATTTAGAATATGATTTGAATGCTTATAAGGCTTATGACAGCATTAAGGTAAATAATTTAAATTTATCTAAGATTAAAAACTTTTTTATTAAATGTAGATTTGATAAATACCGTATAAAAATAGGATTTATGAATTTTAATAAGTAGGAGTTATAGAAACTCTACTTATATAGGTACAGTATGTATTTTTCTTTAATTGCGAATACAATTAATGTTGAAAAAATTAAAACATTAGGAAAAAATATTATTGAGTTTTATAATCAAATTCTGTTGATTAGTAATAATGGAGGTTCAAGATATTATTTTGATAAAATCAATGATATAAAGTTTGAAATGCTAGCAAATTCAATCTTTAATGCAGATTTGATTAGCTTTGAAATTTGCAAAACATTTTGGTTTCAAATTGGGTAAAATTAAAAATGCAAATTCAAGAATACTTTGATTTTTTTTCAGTTGATATAAGCTTTTGATAAATCAAAAGCTTTATCCTCAAAAAATATTAAGGATTGTTACAATCATTTCTTATTATTTAGATTAATATGTATTAAAGGAAATTAAATGGAGTTTTTATATTCTGATGAAGAGAATTATTTAAAAAATAGATTTTTTGATTTTTTTAATATGAATATAGATAAAGATAAATATACAAGCATTGGAACTTGTGGTGGTCGAAATATAGTCACCTTTTTAAGTGTTTTTCTTGAACAAAATTTTTCTTTTAAAAGATCGCATTTTTTTTTAGTTGATGAACGGTGTGTTCCATTAAATAACGAGAATAGCAATTATAATCTTTTAAATAAAAATTTTTTTTCTAAAATGGTTGATAAAAATTTAATAAGCATTTCTAAATTTCATGCTTTTGTTTATAACGAAATAGACGAAACCACAGCTATTCATGACTATAATATTGAATTTAATTCTAGGTTTAGTATTTTTGATTTCATTTTTGTTTCTGTTGGTGAGGATGGCCACATTGCATCGCTTTTTCCTTCAAAAAAACTTTTGTTTTCAGATGTAGAAGGGTATCAGTATGAATACAATTCTCCCAAATTTCCTAGCAAAAGAATAAGCTTGACACCAAAATCTTTGTTTAATGCAAAATCTGTTGTTTTGTTATTTATGGGCGTTGATAAAAAGCGTGCTTTAGAAAATTTTTTAAGTTTTAATAGCTCTATTAATGAATGCCCAGCTAGACTTCTAAAAGAGCATCCCAATTTATTAGTTCTTACAAACATTAAAAGAGATTAAGGTTATGCAGGATCCTAGGCTTTCTAAGTATAAAAATATTAAAAATTTAAGCAAAAAAACCGTTGAAGAAATTGATACTTTGAGTTTGAATAAAAACTTTTCAGATTCAGAGATTCAAGGCTCTATGCTTAAGTCTTGGATAAGTCTTATTAAGGGTAATAAAAACAAAGAGCCTGTTGAGCCTAAATCTAACAATGTTAATGATTTAAAGCCAGGCTTTATTCGAAAAGAGAGTAAGGTTACAAAGATTGCAAAATATTTTTTAGCTATTGGACTTGAAAAATCTGCAAAGATTATGTCTGAGCTTGATGATTCGGATATAATCTTGATTACCAGAGAAATTTCAAAGATTAGTTATATTGCTCCAGAAGAAAAAGATCATATTATTAAAGAATTTGAAGAGTTGCTAGAAAATGAAAAAAGGTATGTTAAGGTTGAGGATAACTTTGCCTATGAATTATTGAATAAATCTTTAGGAAAATCTAAAGCAAAATCAATTTATAAAAAAGTTACTGGCAATGATATTTTTATTCCTTTTGATTATTTATCTCAAATTGAGCATGAACAACTTTGGGCGTTGATTAAAGATGAGAATATTAAAACGCTTGTCATATTATATAATTATTTAAATAAGGATCAAAAAAAGTATATTTTTTCAATGTTAGGAGAAGAAGATAGAAAAGAATTTGTAAAAGATCTTGTCAAGCCAAGGCAATTGAGTATGGAGACAATAGAGGCAATTTCAAATAAGATTAAGGATAGATTTAAGATGCAGGGTCGTCTTAAGACAGATAAACTTGATGGATCTAAGATACTTGTTGATATTTTAAGCTATATGGATTCTAATGAAGAGAAAAATTTGCTTAATAAAATTAATATGCAGGACTTAAATCCGGCTGTGGACAGCGAAATTCGAGAAAAAATATTTGATATCAATGTAATATTGAGAATCATGGATAATGATTTACATAATATTTTAAGAGAGTTTACAGACAAAGAGATTGCAATTATTATTAAAGATAAAACTGATGAGGTTAGAGATAAAATGCTTTCAAATGTTTCAAAAAGACGTAAAGAAATTATTTTAGATGAAGAAACTTTTTTAGGAAAAATAAGCAAAAAAGATTTAAAAACCATGACATCATATTTTGTTAATCATATTAAAAATTTAACTTTAAAAGGCGATTTAGTAATATATAGAAAAAATGAGGAATTTGTTTAATGACACTTGATAAGTTGCGTAAAAAATATATTGATTTTTTTAAATCAAAAAAACATGTTGAAATAATGGGTAAATCATTGGTTCCTGAAAATGATCCCACAGTTCTTTTCAATACAGCTGGCATGCAACCTCTTACTTCTTATCTTCTTGGTGAAGTGCATCCATCAGGAGATATGCTTGTTAATGTCCAAAAGTGTTTAAGAACAGGCGACATTGATGAAGTTGGAGATTTAAGCCATTTAACTTTTTTTGAAATGCTTGGAAATTGGTCTCTTGGAGCTTATTTTAAAGAGTATTCTATAAAGTTTAGTTTTGAATTTTTGACGTCTTCTGATTATTTAAATATTCCAAAAGACAGTCTTTATGTGAGTGTTTTTGAAGGTGATCAAGAGATTCCTCGTGATACAGAGACAGCTAAAGTTTGGGAAAGTTTGGGTATTCCTAAAGATAGAATATATTATCTCTCTAAGAAACATAATTTTTGGGGGCCTGTTGGATCTAAAGGGCCTTGTGGACCAGATACTGAAATATATGTGGATACTGGAAAGATTAAGTGCTCTCTTGACTGTGATATTACTTGTTCTTGTGGTAAATATTTTGAAATTTGGAATAATGTTTTTATGCAATACAATAAAGATGAAAATGGCAATTACATAGAATTAGACCGAAAATGTGTTGATACGGGAATGGGTCTTGAGAGAACAATTGCCTTTTTGCAAGGCAAATCTTCAGTTTATGATACAGATGCATTTTTACCTATAATAAAAAGAATAGAATCTATTTCTGGTAAAATTTATGGACAAAAAGAAGACGATGACAGATATATTAGAATAATTACTGATCATGTTAAAGCGGCTTGTTTTATTCTTGCTGACAGTTCTGTTATTTTTCCTTCCAATTTGGGTCAAGGATATGTCTTAAGAAGGCTAATAAGGCGATCGATTAGATATGCAAAGAAGCTTGGAATAAAGTCCCATTTTTTAGCTGATCTTGTTGATTCTGTAGAGACTATTTATAGATCTTTTTATAATGAGTTAACAGAAAAAAAAGATTTTATCAAAAAAGAATTGAGCACAGAAGAAAAAAAGTTTTTTAAAACTTTAATTCAAGGTGAGCAAGAATTTATTAAAATAACACGAAATTTATCTTCTAAGACTATTCCTGGTGATATTGCTTTTAAGCTCTACGATACTTATGGTTTTCCATATGAAGTAACAGAAGAGCTTGCTTTTGAATATGGCTTTAATATTGATAAGTTGGGCTTTAATGAGTATTTTAAAAAGCATCAAAAGACTTCAAAAAAGGGGAGCGAGAAAGTCTTTAAAGGGGGGCTTGCTGATTATACTTATGAGACTACCAAGTTGCATACAGCAACCCATTTGCTTCATAAGGCGCTTCAATTAGTACTAGGTGATCATGTTAGACAAAAGGGGAGCAATATTACTGCTGAGCGATTAAGGTTTGATTTTATTCATTCTGAAAAGATGACAGATGATGAGATCAAAAAAGTTGAAGAGATTGTTAATTTACAGATAAAAAATTCTTTAGCTGTAAAAAAATCTATAATGGAATTAAGTGAGGCTCAAGAAAAAGGCGCCATAGCTCTTTTTGGAGAAAAATATGATAATTTGGTGAGCGTTTATGAGATAGATGGATTTTCACTTGAAGTTTGTGGGGGCCCTCATGTAGAGAATACCAATGAACTTGGTACTTTTAAAATACAAAAAGAACAATCATCATCTTCGGGCATTAGAAGAATAAAAGCTATTTTGATTGATAATTAAAATTGTTTATTATTTATTTTAATAGGAGGCTTTATGATAAAATCAATTTTGGATTATTTGTTGACTTTGCATCCTGTATTATTAGGACTCTTAGGTTCTACTTTCACTTGGTTTACTACAGCTTTTGGCTCGGGGGCAGTTTTTTTATTTAAAAAGGTAGATAATAAAATAATGGACGCTATGCTTGGCTTTTCAGCAGGTATTATGATAGCGGCCAGTTTTTTTTCGCTTATTCAGCCGGCTATAGAAAGAGCCGAAGAGCTTGGATACATTACTTGGGTTCCAGCTGTTTTTGGATTTCTTGTTGGAGCATTTTTTATATATATTGTAGATGTATTTGTTCCAGATCTTGATAAACTTACTTTTATTGATGAAGATTTAACTAAACACGGGAAAAAAGATTTTTTACTCTTTACTGCTGTTACTTTGCACAATTTTCCAGAAGGATTAGCTGTTGGAGTTGCTTTTGGAGCTCTGGCGTCTAATCCAGATATTCAAACTTTAGTTGGAGCCATGCTTCTTACGCTTGGTATTGGCATTCAAAATATCCCCGAAGGAGCAGCTATTTCTCTGCCTTTAAGAAGGGGCAATGTTGCTTTGCTAAAATGCTTTAATTATGGCCAAATGTCAGGATTAGTGGAAATTTTAGGAGGCCTTATGGGTGCTTATGCAGTTTATTCTTTTACTCGAATTTTACCTTTTGCTTTAGCCTTCTCAGCAGGAGCTATGATTTATGTGTCAATTGAGCAATTAATACCTGAAGCTAAGAGAAAAAACATTGACAATAAAGTGCCAAGTATATTTGGTGTTATTGGTTTTACATTAATGATGTTTCTTGATGTTTCATTAGGTTGAAATTATCCAAATTTGCCACTGATATATTCTTCAGTTTTAGTATTTTTAGGATTGAAGAATAGTTCATCAGTTGGACTTTCTTCTTCAATGTGTCCATTAAGGAAAAATGCGGTTCTATCAGATATTCTTCCGGCTTGTTGCATGTTATGAGTTACAATGATTATTGTGTAACTTTCTTTTAAGTTTATTATTAGTTCTTCAATTTTGCCTGTTGATATTGGATCGAGTGCGGAGGTAGGTTCATCCATTAGTATTACATTTGGTTCTATTGCAAGAGTTCTTGCAATACAGAGTCTTTGTTGTTGGCCCCCTGAGAGACTTAAGGCATTTGTATTAAGCTTGTCTTTTACCTCGTTCCAGAGTGCAGATTTTTTTAGCGATTGTTCTACTATTTCATCTAGTTTTTTTTTATCTTTTGTTCCATGAATTTTTGGGCCATAGCTTATATTGTCATAGATAGACATTAAAAATGGGTTAGGAGTTTGGAATACCATTCCTATTTTTCTTCTAAGCTCTAGAATATCGAAATTATTTGAATAAATGTTTTTTCCCTCATATATTACGTTGCCTTCTATTTTAATGCCTTCAACAAGGTCATTCATTCTATTGAGAGTTCTTAAGAATGTTGTTTTCCCACATCCAGATGGACCTATTAGAGCAGTAATACTATTTTTTAGTATTTTAATATTTATTTCGTTTAAAGCTTTAAAGTCTGTATAAAATAGATTTAGATTTTTTGTTTCTATTATAATTTCATTTTTTGTTTTAGCTTTTTCTTTTACCACTTATTTAATCCTATATAATTTATTTATTAAAAATTTTGATGTTAAATTTATTATGAGTACCATTATTACAAGTATTGAAGCCGTTCCAAATCCTTTGTCCAGGTATCCTTCTTGAAACAACATTAGTAAGTGTACAGTTAATGTTCTTGATGGTTCATTTAAAGTTGTTGCAAGTCCCAAGTTTGTTCCCATTGTGAAAAGTAATACAGCTGTTTCTCCTAAAGCTCTTCCTATTGCAAGAACTATTCCTGTTAGTATTCCAGGAATAGCTGCTGGAATCATAATTTTAATTATAGTTTCTGTTTTGTTTGCTCCTAAGGCAAATGAAGCATACTTGTATGATTTTGGGATTGTTTTAAATGTTTCTTCTGTTGTTTTGACAATCATTGGCAATATCATTAGGGAGCTTGTTATTGCTCCTGAAAGTATTCCCATTCCAAAAATGGGCACAAAAAATATCAGTCCAAAAAGTCCAAAAATTATTGCAGGAATTGAAGACAGAATGTCAACGCTCATAGATAATATTTTGTAAAATATTTTGTTAGAAGTGTATTCGGCAAGCATTATGCCAGTTCCTATTCCAATGTATATTGAAATAGCAGTTGTTAGCAATATTACATAAAAAGTATTTAAGATTAAGTAAGAAATTCCACCATATGCACCAGAATCTCTTGGAATAGATAGTATGAAATTTAGATTCAAAGGACTACTTTTATCAAAGTAGTGCATTTTAATAAAGGGCGCTTTAGTATTTTGAAAATAATGCCAAGGTACAATTGCTAGTGAGCCTTCTGTTTTTTCTATAGTTTGTATTATTTCTTCTTTTTGATCAAAATAGTCTATTATTTTTAATTCAATATCCTTTGATATTAAATTGATCCATTTTTCTTTGCCTTTAATAAGTTTTTCAACCTCATCAATACCTAGTGTATTGATTATTTCATTTTCATTTTTTGTTAAAGTTTTTTTACTGATTAGGACAGACATAGTTTTTATTTTTAAGGGTTTAATATTAGGATATAGTTTAAAATCTTGAGATTCGAATTCTTCTTTTGTTAAATAACTTATAGAGCCTATTGTGTTGTTTACGCTTTGAAGTATTTTTTTGGTAGATGGTTCGATTTTTATGTATCTTTTATTAAATACATTGTTTTTGATTAGTGTTTTTAAAATAGCTTTATTAGATGCACTTTCAATTGAATTGGCAATAGGTATAATGTCGATTCCTTGATCTGAAATACTTCCCCAGTGTGAAATTTTATTATTATATATATTGTAAATATCTTTTGTTGAAATTTTATCTACATTGATATTTTTATTAACAATAAAAGTAATTTGTATTTCTTTGTTGTCTTCTGTTTTAAATGGCACAAAGCTTTGAGTTTTATTTAAAAATAAAGTTTGTTTTTTTTTGAAATAAAACAAAGAGTTGTACAATATGTACACTATTAGAAAAATTAATAGTGCTGTTAAAAAATATGCAATAAAATTGATTATAAAAAAATAGAATTTGTTAATCAATTTGTTTATTTGAGTTTTGGTCACTTTTTCTTCAACCCTTTATTTGAAGATAGTATAAAATTTTTGAGTAAATTTGTAATTATTGAAAATAGTAATAATACTAGAGCTGTAGAGAAAAGAGCTTCTCTGTGTATACCTGATGCGTATCCCATGTCCATAGCAATATTTACAGTTAGTGTTCTAATAGGAGAAAATACATTTTTTATAAAAAGAGGAGATCCTCCCCCGACCATTAATACTGCTACTGTTTCTCCAATAGCTCTTCCTATTGCTAATATTGTTCCTGCTAAAATGCCTCGACTAGCTGATGGTATTATTATTTTGTATATTGTTTGCCAGTCTGTTGCTGCTAGTGCAAGAGATGCAAATTTATATGATTTGGGAACGGCTCTAAGCGATGAATAGCAAACGCTAATTATTGTGGGAACTATCATTATGCTTAATATGAGTGATGAGCTTATTAAATTGTATCCCAAATTGTCTTCTCTTTGAAAAATGTTTTTTACTAAACTTGCAATAAATGTGCTTCCAAAAAATCCGTAAACCACACTAGGGATCCCCGCCAAAAGCTCTATTACTGTTTGTAAAAATTTTCTATAAAATCCTTTTGCCTTTTCAAGCAAATATATTGCAAATCCCAATCCAATTGGTAAAGCGATTAAAATAGAAAAAAATGTGGTTAAAAATGAATTAATAATGAATGTTAAGATACCATAAGATTTTTGTAGATTACTAGTAGGATCCCAATTTGTGCTAAATAAAAAGTTGAAAATTTTAATTTTGTTATTAAGAAATGGTGTTATTCCGGTTTTTAATATAAAAGAGACTAAAAACATTATTGATAGGGAGCTGATTATTGCAGATATAAGAATAAAAGATTTGAAAATAATTCCAACTATCTTTCTTTTTGTCTTTAAGCTTAGATACATTTTTTAAAAGAATCCCTTAAAGCTCATGTCAGTTTTAAATTGTATTACTTGACTTAATATTAAGTCAAGTTTTTTTTTCTTTAATTTAATTATGTGTTTATCCCTAAAAAACCCTGTTCTTCAACGATATCTTGTCCGGTTGGGCTTGTCATAAAATCAATAAATTGATTTACGCTTTTATCTTCGTATTTGTTATTTGTAACTATTATTAAGTTTCTTTTAATGGTGTATTTATTGCTATTTATTGTTTCTTTTGTAGGATATGTGCTGTTGACAGAAAGTATATTTAAACCCTTTTCTATTGAATTTTTTGCATATCCAAGACCTATATATCCTATTGAGTATGGAGTAAGGCTTGTTTTTTCAATTACCTCTCCATTAGATTTCACTACTATTCCGTCTTGTCTAAATTGAGATTCTTCTTGAGTTTTAAATATTTTATTAAGAAGTAGCTCTTTTATAGACGAATAAGAACCAGAAGAGGAGTCTCGATTAATAAAGTTGATTTTAGCATCTGGGCCTCCCACTTGTTTCCAATTTTGAATTTGTCCATTTAGTATTTTAGCTAGATTTTCTTCTGTAATATTTGTAATTTTTATCTCAGGGCTTGTGATGAAAATTAGAGCATCATAAGCGAATACAGTTTCTTGTGCTCCTTGTTCAATTTCCTCTTTTGTTAAATCTCTTGATGATATAGCTATTTTATATATTTTGTTAAATAGTCCGTTTATGCCAACGCTACTTCCTTGTGCATCGTATGTTACTTTAGTGTTATTGTTTATTTTATTATATTTTAAAATCATTTCGTCTAGTATTGGGCTTACAGTTGTAGATCCACCAATTGATACAATTTTTTCATTGTCTTGATTTTTGCAGTTGTATAATAAACTTGTTGATAGCATGAAAATTAAGATGATAATTTTTTTCATCAAGCAAACTCCTTTGTTTAAGTATATAATATCATTAATTTAAAATAAGTCAATTATAAATTCACTTTATTGATTAAGTTGTAATCGGGAGAATAATAGCAAATATTTTGATTTTTTGGTATAAATTACTACTAGATTTGTATGTTAAGTTTTGAGAGGTATTTAAATGGCGGTAGTGAAATCTAGTGAGATTGAAAAAGGTTCTTTTTTACTTATCAAAGGGGCCCCCCATATTGTTCTTGAAAGAGAATTTTCAAAAACAGGTAGGGGAGGGGCAATAGTAAGGTTAAAGCTTAAGAACTTAAAAAACAAATTTATCATTAGAGAAACTTTAAAAGGGGCAGATACTGCAGAATCGATTGAAATTTATGAGGTTAGTGCTCAGTATTTATACAAAGATAAAGACGTTTTGGTTTTTATGGATTTAGAAACTTATGATCAACTTAGTTTAGACTTAAAAGAGAGTGCTAATTTCCAAGACAAGGTGCCTTTTTTGCAGGAATCAGAAATCTATTCTCTTATAATGTTTGACAATGTGGTTATTGATATTAAGTTGGCCCCAAAGATTGCTTTTGAAGTTGTAGAAGTTGAGGCAGCTGTTAAAGGCGATACTGTAACAAATGCAATGAAAAATATTACTCTTAATACAGGGCTTGTAGTAAAAGCTCCGCTTTTTATTAATGTTGGAGATAAAGTTTTGGTTAATTCTGAAACTAAAGAGTATGCAGAACGGGTTAAAAGTTAAATTAATATTGTTTTTTTGCTGTGTTGTTTTTTCTTGTGAAATAGATTATCCCGAGATAAAAGAGCTTGATTATAAGGTAAATTATTATTTTACTGAGAATCGTTTAGATTATTTTATGAGTTTTGATTTTGCAATTAAAGTTCTAAATCCAAAAGATGTTTTTAAATTATCAATAGAAAATAAGGATACTCATGAGTTTATTCAAGTGACTAATAATAATTATAGCTCTTTTTTTATTGATTCTAGCCTTGGCAAGGATATTTTATATTTTAGAGATTTGAGGTTTAATTTTTTTGATAAAACTTTTGAAGATTTTACTTCATGTGTTCGTCTTTTTGATAATGGGATGAGGGTGTACAATAGAGAATTTGTTATTTCTTTGGGCATGTCAAAATATGATTTAGATGATGTTCACAATTATGTATATAAGTCTAAAGATATGTCAATGTTAAATAAATTAAGCAATTCTAAAGTATTTTTTGTTAAAGCTTTTAAAGACAAGCTACATCCTGTCTCTTCGGTTGTTAGAATTGATTCAATAGACACCTTAGAGATTGATAAAACATTAGACAATTATATAAGTTTTTATTATATTGAAAAAAATTCAAATCTTTTTTTTAAGGTCAATTAAAAAGATCAAATTGGGCCCACCAGGACTTGAACCTGGGACCTACCGATTATGAGTCGGGTGCTCTAACCAACTGAGCTATGGGCCCTTAGCTTTATTTATTATATTTATTTTTTATTCATTGTCAAGTTCATTTTGAATAGCTTCTATTTTAGAAGTTAATGCATCTAATTTGTGATTAATTTTATCTTTTTCTTTTGTTAGAACTTGCATTTTTTGTTGAATGTTTTTTATTTCTTCTTGTTTTGTTCTTTTTATTAAATCACCACTTAAGTTTAATATTTTTTGATTTATTTTTTCTATTTCTTGGATTATTGCGCTGATTGCATTGGTTCTGGTTGTAATTTTATCTTTTCTTGTGATTTCAATAAATTCTTCAGCAATTTTTTTTAAAATATTTTCTTTGTTTTTTAAAATAGCATTTATTTTATTTTTTATTTGATTCTTTTTGTATATTTTTTCTTTTTTGCTTGTATATATTATTTGTTTTATTTCTTCTTTTATGCTTTTTATATTTGTTTTGATTTCATTTATTATTTTAAATTCTTTAACAATTGAATTACTTAATTTTTTATTTAACAAAAATTCATTTATTATGCTTTCAAAGTTTTCAGAAGGGTAATATTTTACAAATACTTGTTTTTCAAATTCTTTTGATATTTTACACACATTTACCATATTTATAATATTATTTATTGCTGAGTTGGCTTTAAGTATTACTTTTTGTAAAAAATTTTTTGTTTTATAATCACTTGCTAATTCTATTGTTTTATATTTTTCTAGTTTTAATTTAGAAAAATTCATATTGTATTTTGATATTAATTCTATATTTTGAGGATAAATTTTAATTATTGTTTTAGCAATTTCTTTAAGTTGTTTTTTATATGATTTGTTAACAGATTTATATTCTGTTTTAAGAATATAAATTTTTTTGTTTAAATTTTTTACTATGTTTTCATTTTCTTCTGATTTGCTTAAATTGCTTTTCATTTGGTACAATTCTTTTTCTGCTAATTTTAGATTAGGATAGTGATTTAAATTTTTTAATTCTAATATATTAGTATTTTTCAATATTTTTCCAAGTTCAATTAAACTTTTTTCTTTTTCTAGCTTTAACAAGCTTATTTTGGATTTGATTTTTTTTATCATGGGAACTCTGGTTTTATTTTATGCTCTAGAAACTTTTTTTTCAAGCTCAAATTTAGATATTTTGTAATAAATTTTTCTTCCATGAGGACAATGTTTGATTTCTAGTTTAAAAAATTCATTTATTAAAAATTTGCTAAATTCAACGCTTAATATGTCATTTGTTTTAACAGCCTTTCTACAGGCAATAGTTGCATATAAATCAGATTCAAGAGAATTTATTGTCCTACTTCTTCTTGATTGAAAAAAGTTAATAAGAGTGTTTTCATATTGATTGCAAATATTAGGAATAGATTCAAGTTGATATTTGTTGTCGTTTATTTTAGAGATTATAATGTCTATTTTTTTGTATTCTTCGATTTCACTATCTATGATTTTTTCTATGTTTTTATCAGCTATTGTGAATTCAATTGGTATTAGAAGTTTTTGAACAGTTTTTTTTGAATTTCTAAGTTTTTCATATATTATTTTTTCGTGAACTGCGTGTTGGTCTATGAAGTAAATTTCATTTATTTTTTCAACGACTAAAAATTCAGAAAATATTTGCCCGATATAGTTAAATTTTATTTCTTCTTTTTCATTTTTGCTTGTAGGCTCTTCAAATTCTAAAAAGTTGTCAGAGAAAATGTTTGAAATATTTTCCTTAAGTGATGGTCTATTTTGTATGATTGAATTATATTTGCTAAGGCCAATATCGTTTTGTATTATGTTTTTGTTTAGTTCGTTTATATTGTCTTTTGTTTCTAAATTTTTGTTTTGTGGTATATCGTTTGTGTTAGCTTTATCAAAGTTTTCTGATTGGTTTATCATTTCTATTAAATGATCATCGTTTGTTAATTGTCTTTTTATTATTATATCGTTGTAGTTATTTATGTCTGTATCGAAAAAATTATTAATATTGTCAGAGATTAGCTTAAATAAAAATGTAAGATTGAAAAATCTTACTTCTTTTTTTTGGGGGTGGACATTAAAGTCAATATATTCGGGGTTTATTTCTAAAAACAAATAACATATTGGGAAGTTGCCAGGAGAAAGTATTCTGCTGTGCCCATTAATTATTGCCTCTAAGAGATCTTTATGATCAATAGGTCTTCTGTTGACAAATGTTTTAATATATCTTTTGCTTTTTTTAGAAAAATTAGCTGGTGCTAAAAATATTTCTATTTTTATATTTTCATATTCTTTTTTTAAGATTTTAAATTTATTATTTTCTATTACATTTCCATATACATTTTGGACTCTATCAATTAACGATTCTTTAAAGTAAATCTTTCTTAGTTTTTGATTCAAATTAATTTCGAAATTTATTTCGGGGTGGGTTATTATTTTTTCTTCTAAAACTTTTAGACACATTTTGGTTTCAATAGGTTCTTGTTTTAAGAATCTTTTTCTTGCTGGAAAGTTGTGAAATATTTTTGTAACATCTACTATTGTTCCGTTTATGGCAGGTTGTTTTTTAAATCCTTTTTCAATTCCATTTTCTACTTCTATTTGATAGCTTTCATTGTTAGTTGTTGAGCTTGTTATTGAAATGTTAGAGCAAATTGCAATACTTGAGAGAGCTTCTCCTCTAAATCCTAGAGTTTCTATTTTTTTTAAATCTTCTTCTGAGGATATTTTTGAAGTAGTGTGTGGTAGATAGCATATTTTTAAATCTTCTTGACTTATTCCACTTCCATTATCTATTATTAAGATTTTTCGAATTCCTCCCTCTTCAAGAAAGACTTCAATTTTAGTAGCTCCAGAATCTATTGAATTGTCTAGCAATTCCCTTAATATTGAGCATGGCCTATCTATTGATTCTCCCGCTGCTATTTTTTGAACCAAGTATTTATCTAAGAATCTTATTTTGTTCATTGAAATTTATGTTCCTATTATTTTTTTAATATTTTCATTTTTTTTGTAATTTGGAAATTTTTTGACAAGTTCTCTTAATGTTTGATCATTGTTATTTTCATTGTATTCTATTATTCCTAGTGCATGTAGGGCTTCTGGATTGTTTGGTTTTAATTGTGTATATTCTTTTAGAAGGTTTTTAGCTCTTGCGTTATCATTAATTTCAATTAGAGTGGTTGCAAGATTATATTTTGCTTCAATATCTAAATTATTGATTGCTTTTTCAAAAATTTCAATTGCTTTTTGATAATTTTTTTGTTTTTTGTAAAGTATTCCAAGATTGTTTAAGGCTAATTTATTGTTTTTGTTTATTATCTTTTCAAGGGTTGAAATTGCTTGATCTTTATTTCCTGATTTTTCGTATGCTTTTGCTAGATTTATGTGGGCTGAAGTATTTTCGGTGTTTTTTTTAATTACTAAGTTGTAAAGTGATATAGCATTTTGGTAATTTCCGTTTTTAAGATTTATAGATGCTTTTAAATATAAATATTCACTTTTTTCTGGATTTAAATCGCAGGCCTTGTTTATTGTTTCAAGAGCTTCTTTAAGTTTATTGTTCTCAAATTTTGCTATTGATAGGTTATAAATAGCAATTTCGTTAGGTTTTGTTGCATTTTTATTAAAAAAACTTAAATACTCTTCACTTTGTTTGAAGTTGCCTAAGTTGTTTGATATTATTCCAGCTTTTAATGCGTAATTGAGTTTTTTGTCGATATTGTAGGCATTTTTAAAACTTTCAAATGCTTGTTTCATATTGCCATTTTTTTCTTCTGCTATTCCTTTTTGGTAGTAGGCAATTCCATAATTTTTATCAATTTGTATTGCTTTTTCAAAAGATTCTATTGCCCCTTTGTTTTTATTTAGCATCATTAAAGCTATTCCTTTGTTATTATGTGCTTTTTTATGTTTTGGGTTGAGCCTTATTGTTTGATCAAATGATTCTATTGAGCGCTCATACTTTTTAAGCTTGAATCTAATGATTCCAAGTTTATAGTAATCTTCTTGGGTATTTGTGAGCTTGGTGATTTTTTCATATAGATTTTCTGTTTTTAGTAAATCTCCATTGTTTTCATAAGCTTGAGCTAAAGTTTTAGAGGCATAAGTGTCATTGGGATTGATTTTCAAGAATTCGTTTAGATCTTTAATGGCTTGTTGACGGCCCTTTGGGTTTTCAAGATCACTAGGTTTTATTGAATAAACTTTAGATTTAAGGTCTTCCAAGTGTTGTATGTTATTAGCTTGAGCTAAAGTGTTAGAGGCGTGAGTGTCATTGGGATTGATTTTCAAGAATTCGTTTAGATCTTTAATGGCTTGTTGACGGTCTTTTGGGTTTTCAAGGTCACTAGGTTTTATTGAATAAACTTTAGATTTAAGGTCTTCCAAGTGCTTTATGTTATTAGCTTGAGCTAAAGTGTTAGAGGCGTGAGTGTCATTGGGATTGATTTTCAAGAATTCGTTTAGATCTTTAATGGCTTGTTGACGGTCCTTTGGGTTTTCAAGATCACTAGGTTTTATTGAATAAACTTTAGATTTAAGGTCTTCCAAGTGCTTTATGTTATTAGCTTGAGCTAAAGTGTTAGAGGCGTGAGTGTCATTGGGATTGATTTTCAAGAATTCGTTTAGATCTTTAATGGCTTGTTGACGGTCCTTTGGGTTTTCAAGATCACTAGGTTTTATTGAATAAACTTTAGATTTAAGGTCTTCCAAGTGTTGTATATTATTAGCTTGAGCTAAAGTGTTAGAGGCGTGAGTGTCATTGGGATTGATTTTCAAGAATTCGTTTAGATCTTTAATGGCTTGTTGACGGTCCTTTGGGTTTTCAAGATCACTAGGTTTTATTGAATAAACTTTAGATTTAAGGTCTTCCAAGTGTTGTATATTATTAGCTTGAGCTAAAGTGTTAGAGGCGTGAGTGTCATTGGGATTGATTTTCAAGAATTCGTTTAGATCTTTAATGGCTTGTTGACGGTCTTTTGGGTTTTTAAGATCACTAGGTTTTATTGAATAAACTTTAGATTTAAGGTCTTCCAAGCGTTTTATGTTATTGTCTTCTTTATTTGATTGAAAAATGTCTTTTTTGTAAGGATCTTTTGGTATATTAATATTAATTAAATTTGGTTCAATATCTTTTTTTATTAAGGTTAATAGTAAATTGGAAGCTTCTTTAGTTTTTAAGCTTTCAATAAGCTCATTTACTTTTTGAAATTTATCGCTTAAACCTTTTTTAATTAATTCTTTCAATCTGTTTTTTCCAAGTGTTATTCTACCGGTATTAATATCGTCTAATATTTCATAAAGCTCCTTTTTTATTAAGTAACTATATGGCCTATGAATTTTTCCTATTATTGTTTGACTGGATGGGGTAAGATGACTTTCTTTTTTAGAATTTGAAGCAATCTCTTTTAAAGATTTAGCATTATTATCGTTTGAATATTTATTGTTATTTGGGGTTTTTAAAATAGGCTCTGAATTTTTTTCTTTGGAAAAATTTATGTTTTGCCTATCGTTTTCTATTTCTTGGGGGTTATTTAAAATATTTTCACTATTTGAGTTTTCACTTAATTTTTTTTTTAGTTTTTCTAAATTAAATAAATTTTTTTGTTCATTAACGTTTAATTTGGGATTTGTAGATTGTATTGTTTGATCTTCTTCTTTTGGTTTTGTATTTGGCTTTATTTTTTCTGGTATTTTGCTTTTCTTGAATTCAGATATGTCTTCATCTTCAATGCCAACGTCATCTTTTCTGTCAGAATAGTTTTCTGTTATTGTATTGTCTTTAATGTATCTATTATTAAATGCGATATCAAAATTTTCGTTTACATTTGTTTTTTCATTGTCTTGACCTTTGATCTTGTCTAAGATTTGATTAGCAGAATCTCTTTGTAATTCATTTGATTCAAAAGGGCTGCTGTTTGCAATTTCTGCTAGTGTATTTGCAAGCATTACAATGTCTTCATTTTGCGGGTATTTGTCTTGGAGAAGCTTTGCAACAGAATATGCTTTTTTATAGTTTCGATCTATTATACTATTTTTAACTTCGTTTAACATTATTTCTTGATTTTTGTCATTTAATTTGCTTTGATATATATAGTAACCAAAGCCTCCAAATGATAAAATAAGTAAGAAAATTAAAAGCAATAATACCGAAAAATTTGTACGTTTTTTATTCATCTATATATAACTCCTCTTGCCAATTAAGTTTTTCTAGCTCAATTAAATAATTTGTTTCTAGGTCGTCTTTAAAACTATCTTTAAGTATTTGATTTTTATCTTCTTTTGCATATACAATGTGTTCGGTTCGTCCCTTTAAACTTTTGTCAAGTTTTTCAAGAATAATTTTTTCATTTCTTAAATAGCTTATTATAAGCAAAATGCTGTCTTTTTTTTCTGTTTTTGATCTAAGGGTAATAAATTGTGAGTAGTCGTGGATGGCCATAGTATATGAGTCCCAGGCCTTTTGGTATTCTTTTTCCTTAGATGTTATTTTGCCTTGTTGAACATAGGCATTAGCTCTGTTTAGCAGCGCGCTGTCATAATTGGGCCTGCTTTTAATAGAATGAGAATAATATTTTATTGCTAGAGGATAGTAACCTTCTCCTCTGTTAAACATTATGTTGCCTAATTCATAATATAGTATGTAATCGATCTCACCTCCTACTGCAATTCCATCTAACAAGGCCCCTTCTGCTTCTGTTAGTTGGTTGTTTTCTCTGTATGCTATTGATAAAAAGTAGTAGCCGAGCTGTACTTTTGGATATTTTTTAATAGCATCGCTTAGTGTTTCTATTGCTTGAACGTAATTTTTGTTTTTCATTTCTTCTTTGCCGATTTTAATTAGCCTTTGAGAATATGCCAATTTTGAATTAAATATTAAAATAAAAAATAAAATAAAAATTACAAAATTTTTATTTAAAAATAAATAAATTCTCATTTTTTTTCCATTATACTTAATTTGGGCTAAATGTTTTTAGCTTTCATAAGCTTTTTTTAAAATTTATCTTTTGCTTCAATTTTGTTTTGAAAAAAGAAATAAATTCTAATAAACTATTTTTTTCATTAGATTTTATCTTTTTATTGCTTTTTAATTCTACCAGATTCTCGCAATATATTAAATAGCATATTGCAGGTAATAATTTTTTATCATTTTCATCTACCATTTTTTCAATAAGATTAAATCTTATATTTTTGATAATAATTTTTAAAATTCTTTCTCTTGTTTTTAGTGATTTTATTAAAATATACGATTTTTGGTAATCTAGCTGGTTGGGATTCATTTTTTGCATTTTTATTATTTTTTTAGGTATTGTGATTTTATTTTCGTCTAGATAAAGTAGTATATCTGATATAAATTTGAAATGCTTATTTTTAATATTGGGATAAAAAGATAGAAAATATACAAATATTTGATTTTGTATTTCAAAGGTTTTATTTTTAAAAAATTCTTTCATGTGTTGAGAAAAAATTTTTTTATCTTTATTATCAGCATAAATATAGAATGCAATCCATCCATAAGTTTCTATATTTTTAGAATTTTTTTCGACATAGTTCATAACACCTTTTATGAATGCACTTTTAATGTTTTTTTCTTTAAAAATAATTGAGCTTTCGTAAGGATTGAAATTTGTTTTGTCAAAAGATGTAAAAAAATCTTCTGTTTGAAATTTTGCAGTTATAATTTCTTTGATTTTTTCTTTTATGTTGATTAACTTGTGTTTTTCAATGTATTCAAGAGCATCTATGAAAGATTCCCAATTATTTGATATTTTGTCTTTGAAAAACCAAGTTAAATATTTTTTTGTTATTGTTTTTTCAATTATATATAAATAACACTTTAATGTGCTTTGAAAATCCTTTGGAGTGTATTTTGTAAAATCACTGAAAAAATAATTAAAGTTAATATTTTTGCTTGAACCTTTGTAAAAAATTTCATTAAGACTTAAAGTTTTTATTGCACGTAAGTAGTTTAAAATTTCATTGTATTTTAGCGCTAGAATTTCTTCTTCTAAGTATTTGTAATGTTTTATTAAAATTTTGATAAAAATGTTTTTGTTTAAACATCCAACCGGCCAATATGTAAGTATTAGTATTTTTTTTAGTTTTATTAGCCTGCTTTCTTTATTAATTAAGCTTGATTTAAAAACTTTTTGATTTTCTGATTGATTTTCTAAATTTTTATTTAATATATTCAATATTTTGGTTCTGTTTTTGTTTCTTACAGCTACTAAAATGTCTATTGTTTGCTCTAAGCTATCAATGTTAATATTGCTAGAAAAATTTAATATAATTTGTTTGTAAATGTCTTTTTTTTCTTGAGAATAATAAGGGTTATTTTGTATTTCAATTAGTTTTAAAAAGTTGTTAGATTTTAGTTTATATGTTGTTCCTAATTTTTTAGTGTTGAAGTTGGTTTCTTTGCTTATTTGAGCGAAGTTTTTGCTTTTTACTATTTCTAGTATCCATTTCTTAATTATTTCATTTTGAGTTTTTTTGTAATAGTATTCTTCAAGTGAAGTATCTAATACATTTTCTTCCTTTTCATAATCATTGCTAATTTTTATAAGTTCACTTATTTCAGGTTTTTTCAATTTGTAAAGTTGGGAAGAAATACTGTATTTTAAAACTTTTTCTTCTATGTATTTGATTATATACTTTTTTAATATAGTAAGGGAATCATAAAATTCTGGATCCTTTTTAATCGTTTTCATTTATTCCTTTTTTTATAACTTCCATTAATTTTTTATCTTTTTTGGCAAAATTTATTATTGCTTCTAAATAGCCTTCAGGGGTTCCTATGTCGATTCTTTTTCCCTTGATGTTTTGATATAATACTTTTTTTTGATCCATCAGCTTTTTTAAAGCATAAATATGATAGTATTCACCTTTTTGATGCAGTTTAAAGCCTTCTTCTAAATGTTCAAAAAACTCATAGTTGTACAAAAATCTTCCAATAGATGCTTTATTGCTAGGCTCACTTCCAATTTTTGGTTTTTCAACAATGTCTTTTACATGGATTTCGTCTTTATAGAGATTTATTACCCCGTATCTGTTTATATTTTCTGGATTTTCAATGATAGATATTATGTTTTTTCCAGTTTTTTCATGAAGTTTGATCAATTGTAAGCTTAATGGTGGATTTCCAATGTGAAGATCGTCAGGGTAAGCCACAATTACAGGTTCTCTATTTATCCAGGGTTTTGCATAAAGTAGTGCGTTTCCTGTGCCCAGCATTTCTTTTTGCCTTATGAAGCTTATGTTAATTTTTTTGTTTTTAATATTTTCTAATTCATTTTGTTTATTTTCTTTTAAAAAAATATTTTCAAGTTCAATTTCTCTGTCAAAATAATCCTCAAGAACTTTTTTTCGTCTTGAGCTTATTAATAAAATGTCTTTTATTCCTGAATCTGTAAATTCTTGAATGATATAATCTATGGCTGGTTTGTTTAAAATCGGTAACATTTCTTTTGGAATTGTTTTTGTTACTGGTAAAAATCTTGTTCCATATCCAGCTGCCAGAATAATTCCTTTCATACTTTTCTCTCTTGAAATAAGATTATAGCAAAAATTTAATTTTATATATTCAATGTTTTTTAAAATTGTTTTAAAATTTTTATTTATGTATGTAAGTTCGGGCAAATATAAGGGTAGAAAAATTTTGTTTCCCAAGACCGGTGCTGTTCGTCCTGTGATGTCTCTTGTCAGAGAAGCCTTTTTTTCTATTATTTTCAAGGATATTATTAACTCAAAATTTTTAGATGTTTTTGCGGGTACTGGCATAATGTCTGTTGAAGCTCTTAGCAGGGGAGCTAGTCTTGCCCATCTTGTTGAATATAATAAAAAAATGAAAATTACATTGGTGAAAAATTTTAGCTTTGTTGAAGAATTTTATAAATTTTTTTTTCAAAAAGCAGAAGATTTTTTGGGCAAAAAAGATCTTTTTTATGATTTTATTTATCTTGATCCTCCTTTTAATTATAAAAATAAGATTAATCTACTTGAGATTATTTTAAAAGGCAAGATTTTAAATGATAAAGTTAATATTATTATGCATTGTCCTTTTGGTGAAGATTTGAAGATAAATACATCAAAATTTTCAGTTTATAATTTGAAAAGGTATGGTGGATCCAAACTTATTTTTTTGAGAATATTGTAGGATTTCATTTTTTTTCATGGCTAAAGAGAATGAGCTGAATTTCATTTTTATTTAATTCTGGAATGTTGTTTTTTATTACAAAATCGTCCACATTTTTTAATGGATTTTTTTTGTAACTTCCATTTGTATCTTTTATTAAAATTTCCTTGTTTTCAAGATCCATTATTATTTCTTCTATTTTGTAAGTCTGGTTTTTTTTGTTTATTATAGATAAATTTGGCATAATGCTCATTTTGTATTCAATAACAGCAGCTTGAAAAAGATTTTCATTATTGTCTTTTTTATTTACATTTACTATTTGTCCATAATCAAAAGGCGCAAGTATTGTTAAAAAATTTTCTAGCATCTTAATGTCAAATTTTTTGTTTTTTGTTTGTTCGTCTGGCTCTTTTCTGCTCCAATAGTATTTTCCACTATTTTCTATTAAAAATTTAATAGCCTCTAAAGGGTTAGCGCTTTCTTTTATTATTATTGGATTTACCAATTCATCGTAAGTATCTATTATGCAAAAAATTCTAATAAGTTCATGAATAAATTTGTTGATTTTTAGTTGTGGATATCCAGTAGCATCAAGGTACTCTTTTTGCCCATTTATTATCATTTTTGTAATAGCTGAAATATCTTCCCTTATTCTAAACAAATTCTTAGCAATATTAATATTTTTTTCCAAGTGTTCTATTTTCAATTTGTGCTGTTCTTTTAAATTTTTGTCTTTAAGGCTTATTTTATTTCCAATATTTTCTAATATTGTTATATGCATCAATCCTATTGAGTGTAGTAGTGATCCAAGTGCAGCTTGTAGTATCATGTCTTCTGCATAAAAAAATTCTGTAAATTCGGTATATTCAGTTTTATCAAGAAAAAATTTAATAGTTGAACGAGGAGCATTTTTCAAAGCTCTTATTTTGTTCAAATTTGCAATTGTAATTAGAAAATAAATTGTTGTGTCGACTGCATGTAGTAATATTGAATCGCCTTCTGTTTTGATTTTTCCTTTAAAAAATTCATAATCTCTTCTAGCAGAATATAAATACAATTTTTTTAAAGTTTTTTTATCTTTAAGGTTTTCTTTTGTTCTAAGCTTTTGAACATCAAAATAACGATATATTTCTAATAAAATTTTTTGCAAAGATGTTATTTTGTGTCTTGGAAGTATTTTAAGGCTTCCTTCCAATATTTCTTTCCAATAAATTTGATTGGGCTCAACCTCCATTAATGTATTTATTTTCATGAGCGGTTTTTTCCCTTTGGTAAAAAATATTGGATCGTCTTCTTTAAAGGGTTTATATACGTCTTTTAGATTATCTATTAGCTTTTCTCTTAAATAGTTAAGATCATCATTTAAAATTTCTTCATTTATTGTTTTTATTAGATCCTCATATGATACATTTTCTTCCTTTTTAAGTACGGGAATGTAGGGTGTATTGCCTTTAGCAAGTATTTTAATAATTTTTTCATTTACTTTTGTGCCAAGTTTTGATAAATTTCCTATTCTTGCAGAAATTGTGTCTTGTTCATTTAGGTCTTGTATTCGCTTTATTTCTTTAAGTATCACCCTGAGATCCTTTTAATCTTTAAATAAATGTCGCCGAGGAGAATCGAACTCCTGACACAAGGATTTTCAGTCCTATGCTCTACCAACTGAGCTACAGCGACAATTGTAATTTAATTAACATGCTGCCGAGGAGAATCGAACTCCTGACACAAGGATTTTCAGTCCTATGCTCTACCAACTGAGCTACAGCAGCCTTTTTATTCTAATACCTTATTTTTTCATAAGTATATATGTTTGTCAACTCTTTTTAAATTTTAACCTTTAAATGTAATGCCAAAAAAAATGATTTATAGCTAATTTTGGGTTTTAAAATAAGCAATTCTTGAAAATTTAATCAATTTTTTAAGGTTGTGTAGTAATATGTTTTTTTGTAGATTTTTTAAATTTAAATAAAAAATCTATACAATAAATTTTCAATCTCTTTTGTGTAGATATTTAAAGAAGTCCATATCTGTTGAGAAAATTTTTCTTGTATCTTTTAATACTGCCTTATAGCTTTCTAATGCTTGCCAAAATTTGTAAAATTCAACATTTTTACCATATGTATTGGAATAAATTCTTGCAGCTTCCCGGTCCCCTTCAGCTTTTATTTTTGCAGCGGTGGCTTTTGCTTCGCTTAACAGGCTTAGTTTTTCTTTTTCTATGCTTCCAAGAATTTCTGTTTTTTCAGCTAATCCTATACTTCTTTGTTCTTCTGCTATTTGCTGTCTTTCTGAAATCATTCTGTTGTTTACAGATTCAATAAGGCTTGGATCATAAGTAACTTTTCTTATTAGTACGTCTACAATTTCAATTCCGATATCTTTAGTATTGTTGTTTGCTATTTCAATTATTTCTTTTTCTATTATTTTTCGTCCTTTTGTTATTTGATAAATCCCATTAATTTTTTCTTCTTGTGGAGTGAGTATTCCATTAGACAAGCGTTGAATTGGATCGTTTGAGCTTCTTATAATCTCAAGCAAAGGATATTTTGCGATAACTCCTCTAACAGCAGGTTCAATTGCTGCATCAATTCTAATGTAAGCTCTATTCATTGTTTTTATTGTTGTATAAAATTTATTTATGTCTGCAATTTTCCACCTAGCTGTTGTATCAATCCATATTAATTGCTTCTCTTCTCCCCCTGTTGGGATTCTTTGTGGTTCTCCATCCCATCTAAGAATAATTTTGGGAAATATTTGTACATTTTCTATCAATGGGATTTTGTATTTAAGCCCAGCCAAACTTTCAGTTCTTTGAATTTTTCCAAGTCGAGTGGTTATTGAAATTTCATTTTCTTTCAAAATATAAATTGGTTGAAAAATAGACAAAATAGCCAAGCAAACTATTATTGTAAAGGTTATAATTTTTATAGTAGATAATAAAAGATTTATTATAAATTTCATTTACTTTACCTCTTTAAATGGTAGAAAATTTTTTAAGTTTTTGTCAATTAATTCAATATTATCTTTGTTTTCTAGTATTTCTTTCATGGTTTCATTGTAAAGTCTTTCTTTTGTAATATCAGGATTTCTTAAGTAAGCGTCTAGTATGGCATTAAAAATTTCTGTGTCCGCTAATGCATTGTTTATTCTGCTTTCTTTATATCCTCTGGCTTCTTCAATAACCTTTAATGCTTCACCTTTGATTTTGGGAACTATTTGGTTAAATTCTCTTCTTCCTTCGTTTATGTATTTATTTTTGTCTTGAATGGCAATGTTTACATCTTCAAAAGCCTCGTAAACTTTTCCTTTTGGGGGTAGGGCATTTCTAATTTGTACTTGCACCACATCAATTCCTAAATTATAATTCTCTATTATTTCATTCATAGAAGATTTTACACCTTCTGTTACTCCTACTCTGTTGTCATTTATTATTTCAAAAATCGTATTGTCCCCAATTAATCTATTCATTGATGATTTTGCAATATCTTTAATTGTTGTCTCAGGGTCTTCTACTTTAAACTTGAATGCGTAAGGATCTCTTATTTTGTATTGCACTAACCATTCAATATTTATGATATTTAAATCTCCAGTAATAATCATGCCTTCTTCGCTTGTATTAATATTTTCTCTAATATCGTTTGGAGATATTATAAATCCGAATTTAATTTCTTGGACTATTTTTACAGGTAAGATAAATTTTTCTTCAATTAATGGAATCTTTACATGTATGCCTGAATCAAGAGTTCTGTTAAGTTTGCCAAGACGAAGCACAATTGCTTCTTCTGATGGCCCGACTATGAATATGTTTGCAATAATTATTATTGATATTAGTATTAAAGTAATAATAATTATTAAATATTCGTAAGTTTTATTAAAAATTTGTTTTACGTTAAACATTTGCTTCTCCCAATGTTTTTAATTATTTTTATTTTGTAGGCGAATTTTATCATTATTTTTTGGATTTGATAAAAGTTATTGTTTCAATTTTATTATTCTGAATTTCTTTAATAAAATATTCTCCATCAGTTGTTTTTACTGTTTCATCTTTTGTTGGTATTTTGTCAAGTAAATCTATTAAGTATCCTCCAATTGTATTAGTATATTCTTTATGCTTAATAGATATACCAATTATCTCTTCAATCTCGTCAAAAGTAGTTTCTCCAAGTATTGAGTAAGTATTGTCGTTTATTTGTGTAATCAGAGATTTTTCCTCTTTAATGTCGTATTCGTCAGATATTGCTCCAAAAATTTTTTCTATTATATCTTCTATTGTAAGTATTCCTGAAAAACCACCATACTCGTCAATGACTATTGCCATTATTTTTTGCTTTTTCCTCATAATATCTAGTATGTCTTTTATTCTTTTGTTTTGTTGTACAAATACAGCCGGTTTAATAAATTGAGAAATGCTTTTATTTATGTCTTTTTTATTGACTTCTATAAGGTCTTTAGCTATTAAAATCCCAATTATCTGTTCTCTGTTTTGCCCTTTGTATATAGGAATTCTAGAGTATCCTTCTTCTTTTATTAATTTAATTACATCTTTTAGTTTTGATGAGCTTGAGAGTGAGAAAACCTCTGTTCTGTGAGTCATGATCTCAGAAGCTCTTACTTGATCTATGTCTAGCATTTTTTGCATAAATATTCTAGAGTCGTTTTTTAAAATTCCTAAATTTCCTGCCAAAGAGAGCATATTTTTTATGCTCTCTTTGGTCATTTTATAGCTTGTTTTAATTTTAAAGAGATTTAATATTTTTTTTATTATTTTGTTTATTATATATATTAGTGGAGTAAATATAAAAATTAATGGTTTTAAAAAAAATGAAGTAGATAGAGCAATAATTTCATTATTTAGAATTGCAATTTGTTTTGGAAGTATTTCTGCAAAAATTAGAACAATTATTGTTATTAGGCCTGTTGATATTGCAAGTGCGCTGTTTCCATATTTTTCAAGTACAAATTTTGTTGTAAGTGTACTTGCTATAATATTTGATATATTGTTGCCAATAAGAATAGTAGTTATTAGTTTTGAAGGAGATTGAACCAAGTTGTAAACTGATATTCCAGATTTTCCTTTTTTTCTTATATCTTGTATCTGAATTATGCTTAAGGAGGTGTAAGCTGTCTCAGATGCTGAGAAAATAGCAGATAATATTATAAATAGTAGTATCATGATTAATTCTAACATATATGTATTATTTTAATTTATCTTTAATAAAAATGCTTAAAAATTATACTCTTAAAACAATAAAAATATTTTTTACTTGAACTTAGATAAGGCGCTGACCGGAATCGAACCGGCGAATCAAAGTTTTGCAGACTTCTCCCTTAGCCACTTGGGTACAGCGCCTTGTAACATTGCTTAGTTTATTAAAAAAATAGAAAATTGTAAATATATTTTCTATTGAAGCATAATTTTGAATTTCTTAGCTATTTTTATTATTTTTATGTTAAATTTTAATGTATGAATAAAAAACTCAGTGACATTTTATTAAAATTGAATCAAAATTTAATAAAACATGTAAAAGGTTCTCTTGATTTAGAAATATCAGGAGTTACTTACAGTTCCAAATTAGTTTCGTCTGGTTTTGTATTTTTTGCTCTTCCAGGAATTCATTTTGATGGGCATGATTTTATTGAAATTGCAATTCAAAAGGGCAGTAATGTTATTGTGTGTTCAAAAGACGTCAATTTTTACAGTCCGAATGTTACTTATATTAAGGTAGATGATTTTAACATAAGAAAATTTATGTCTAATTTTTCAAATATTTTTTATGGTGAGCCTTCGAAAAAATTAAAAGTTATTGGAGTCACTGGTACTGATGGTAAAAGTTCTGTTTGTTATTATATATATCTACTTTTAAAAAAAATGGGCGTTAAAGCAGGTCTTATGTCGACGGTATTTTTTAATGATGGGAGTGGGAGTTTGATTAAAAATCCTTATAGACAATCAACCCCTGAGTCTACAGAAATACATTCATTTTTAAGTAATATGGTTAAAAATGGGGTCCAATATGCAGTTCTTGAATCTACTTCCCACGGACTTGACCTTGAAACAGCAAGGCTTATTGATGTTAATTATTTTGCAGCGGTTTTTACTAATATTGGGCATGAGCATCTTGAATTTCATGGTACAATTCAAAATTATTTGAATGTAAAGCTGGGTCTTTTTCGATCTGTTAGTGATGCTGCTGGTTTTGGGGTTATTAATCTTGATGACTTTTATTCTTCTGACTTTAGTAATGCTATTAAAAAATCTTTTACTTATAGCTTAAAAAACAGCCAAGCAGATTTTTTTGTTAGTTTTATTGATGAAAAAGCAGATTCTACCAAGTTTGAATTTTATTACAAAGGGGTTAAATATTTTGCTAATATTAACCTGCCGGGGAGTTTTAATGTTGAGAATGTAATGGCTTCTCTTATTTTAGTTTCTCAAATTTTAAATAGCGATATTCAAGACATTGTTGATAAACTTATTTGTATTAAAAGTCTTGATGGGCGTATGAATAGTATTAATTTGGGTCAAAATTTTTCTGTAATAATTGATTATGCTCATACTCCGGGTGCTTTTTCTAAACTTTTTCCTATTTTTAAAAGATTTACTACAAATAGATTGATTTCTGTTTTTGGCTCTGCGGGAGAAAGAGATGTTGCAAAAAGATTTTTACAAGGACAAATCTCAGATATTTATTCTGATTTAATAGTTCTTTGTGATGAAGATCCAAGAGGCGAGAATAGTATGTCTATAATTAAAGATATTGCAAAAGGCATTGTAAATAAAGTTGTAAATCGGGATTTATTTTTTATCCCCGATAGAAGACAGGCTATTGAAAAAGCAATAAATCTTGCAAGAGTAGGGGATTTGGTTGTGGTCTTGGGCAAAGGTCATGAAAGTTCAATAATTTATAAAAATAGAGAGGTTTTTTGGAATGAACAAGAGGCAGTTAAAAATTCCATTTTAATAAGTTTAGAAAAATCAGAAAAGGAGAAATGATGTGCAAAAAAATCTTATGTTAATATTTGGTGGTGTTTCTTTTGAACATGAAATTTCTTGTAAATCCGCTTATAGCATTTATTTAGCCCTTTTAGATCTAAATAAATACAATATTTATCCTGTTTATATTGATAAGTGTACAGGTATTTGGTATTTATTAGATTCTGTTTGTGATCCTCCAAAGCTCATTAATATAGATATTTTGCCTATTGTCAGTTTATTACCAGGTCTTGGATTTTTTTCAAATAACAAAAATCTTGAGATTGATGTTGTTTTTCCCGTTGTTCATGGAAGAACCGGTGAGGATGGCGCTATTCAGGGGGTTTTAAAAGTTATGGACATTCC
This sequence comes from [Borrelia] lusitaniae, assembly GCF_030440365.1. Taxonomy (GTDB): domain Bacteria; phylum Spirochaetota; class Spirochaetia; order Borreliales; family Borreliaceae; genus Borreliella; species Borreliella lusitaniae. The sequence goes on along the minus strand of NZ_CP124050.1, from coordinate 201,083 downwards.
TTGCGTGGGTGCTGGTATTGTAGGTAGTGCTATTTCTAGTAATAAGTATTTTTGCAAACTTTTGCTTAAAAGTTTTAATATTCCTTTAGTGCCTTTTATTGGATTTAGACAATATGATTATTCTTTAGATAAAGAAGAAGTAAAAAAAAATATAAAAGAGCTTTTGGGTTATCCTGTTATTGTTAAGCCCTCGGTATTGGGGTCTTCGATTGGAATAAATGTAGCTTATAGTGAAAATCAGATTGAATCTTTAATAGAGGAAGCTTTAAAATATGACTCTACTATTGTAATAGAGAAATTTATTGAGGCTAGAGAGATTGAATGTTCTATTATTGGTAATGAAAAGATGAAAATATTTTCTCCTGGAGAAATTGTTGTGCAGGATTTTATATTTTATGATTATGATGCTAAATATTCTGTTATTCCTGGAAATTCTATTGTTTTTAATATCCCTGCTCATCTTGAGACAAATCAGTTTTTAAGCATTAAGGAATATACCTTTCTTGTTTATAAGAGTTTAGAACTCAGAGGTATGGCAAGAGTTGATTTTTTTGTTGAAAAAAAATCAGGAACAATTTATCTTAATGAAATAAATACTATTCCAGGATTTACCGATATATCTATGTTTGCTAAAATGTGTAGTCATGATGGTCTTCAGTTTAAAGACTTGGTGGATAATTTAATTGATTATGCTTTTCAAAGTTTCATTAATAGGAAAAAAATGATTAATTTTGAAGATTAATTTAATTTCAAAGTTTTTAGATTTTCGATCTCTTTGTCATTTTTTAGTTTGAAGTATTCAAGACTTTTGTATTTTTCTGCTTTAGGCAATATTCCTGAATATTTTATTTTGTAAGAATAATTTAATTTTATATTTTTTTCTTCTTTATTATTGGTTTTATTGTAAATTTTAACTTGCTTTTTTTTAACATGAAGATTAGCAAATGCCTCATATGCTATGTCATCTTGAGATTTAAGAGTAAATGCAATCGTTGTTTTTTTAGAGTTAATGTTTTTAAGTGAAAAGATAATTTTATTAGCCAATATTTTGTAAGGAGTATTGCTTTGATAGATTATTAGTTTAGATGCATTTTTAAAATGTAGCTCGATTTGTTTTGCAATTTTTTGAGTAATCAAATCGATGGTATAAACAGCCCTTTCTGCTATATCTATTTTTTTAAAATTAATATTCATTAGTTCATCATCAGCTTTAATACTGGTTTTTAATGTTTTTTCGTTTGCTTTTAAAGTTAGATTAAAGTCATTTGAAATTATTTGGATAGGATTTTTATTTCCCTTTGGGTATTCAATTTCTATTTTATTTATTTTTTTTGGGAAGCTAACCGTTTGTTCTATTTTTATTACATGATCTTTTTTGTCTATATTGCTAGATATGATGATTGTGATTATTAAAAAAAAAGTTGCAAGACCAAATATTTCAGCTTTTTTAAAATTTTGTTTAATTTTTGAGAGTTTAGATTTTAAATGTTTTGAGATATTAATAAATATTGTAGAAAAAAGACAAATTGAGATTAGATAGCTTAATGTAAGTGTATTTGTGATTGATGTAGTATTTTGTATTAATGTTATTAATACAAAATTAATGATCCAAATAATTATTACTATTATTTTTTGAATAATAGTATTTTTATTTGGCTTTATTAATAGCAGAATGCTTTTTATGATAATTATTAAGATAAATTCTATTTTAATAAACATTAATATTATTAGTTCAACAACAGAGTTTGATATTGCCAGATATTTAAGTTGTCTGTAATTTAAATTTATTGTGAAATTATATGTAAAAAGAGATAAAAGATTATGTATGAGTAAAGTTGTAAAAAAAGTTATTAGATATTTGGGATTTGTTATGCTGTAAACTGTTATGTTTTCATAGCTTGCAAATATTTTATTTATAATCAATAAGGATAGATATGTGCTTAAAAATAAAGTAAAAAACAATCTTGTCAATTTGTAGTAATTCTCTTTTACTCTCTTCATTACCAATCCAGCTTCTTTAAATTTTCTAATAAATGTAATTATAATTAAGTTATAACAAATGTAAATTATTGCTATTAAAGCAATTTCGTTGATTATTATTTTTTTAAAAGGTGTATCAATTACAATGTAGTGTATTTCATCAGTATTTTTGCTTTTGTACTGATTAGTTATTGCGTCTTCGATTGATTTGTAAATTTCAAAAATAGTATTTTTATTTTGAGTTAATATAGGATTTAAATTATTATTTATTATTAAAAAGGGCATAGATTCATCCCAATATAGATTGTATAAATCGTTTGATTTTTTTTCAGTTATTTTTGCTGTATTAAAATCAAGTTTATTGTTTTCAAACGTTTTTACAATAGTTTTTAAAAACCCCAAATTTGTTTTTGAATTTGTTATGAAAGATTCATTTTCTAGGAAAATTTTATTTTTTATTTTATTTTCGTTTAGCATTAAGTATATTGTATTTGTGTTTTTTCCTAAATACTTATTGCTAAGTAAAATTCTGCTGCTAATTATTGTATTTTGCTCTAAGGAATCATCCTCAATAAAAAAAAAATTTACATTGTTTTCAGGGGTAGTGTTTTTAAGTTTACTCAAAAGTTCAATAGCAATTCCAATTGCTAAATTATTTTTTAAATTATTTTGTATTTTAATTGGAATGATTATATTATAAATAGCTGCGCTTTTTCCTTTGATTTTGGAATGTATTACTTTTTGAGAGTACCCAATAAATCCAATTTCTTGTAGAGAATATTGCATATATTTAATTTCATTTGTATTAAAATATTTTTTTATATAATTAAAGGTGTTTATTATTTTTTCTTGTCTTTTGTTGAGTTGATTAATTTTTCTAATATGCGACTTTATGTTATTTTCAGTTTTTATGTTTTTAATTTTATTGCTTGAATTGTGTACATTTTGTTCCATTTTGCTTTGCACAATGGGGCTGCTTGTTGAGTTAATTATTATTAATAGTAATATCTTAATTATCATAATTTTTAATGTCTTCTTCTACTTGCATTATTTGTAATATATTTGGGTTTTCTTTTAAAGCAGAAATAATTTTTGTTATATTTTTAGTATTTGATGAGACTATTATGTTTGTTATTCCGTGGCCATTTCCGCAGTCTTCTATTTTTTCGCTAATAAGTCTTACGTCATTGATTGTGAAAATGTTTTCAAGATAACTAAATATTCCTTTAAGTTCTTTTAAAAGCAAAATAATGTGATGTACTTTTCTAGTTGGTGTTGCTTCCCATTCTACTTCAATCAATTGATTTTTTTTATAGTATTTAAGCTTTTGGCAATTTTCATTATGCACTATTATTTCATCTTTATGTATTATTCCAACAATATCTTCACCTGTTGTGGGATTGCATTCAGAGTCTATTGCAATTCTTTTTATTTTGGTTTTAGTGTAAGCTTTAAATAAGCTAAAAAGCTTTCTTTGTTCTTTGTTTGCTCCAACAAGATATGCAATAATATTGTTGTCTACAAAAATTGTGTTGTCATTTTTGTTAAGCCATGATCTTATTTTTGATCGGGCCTTTTTTGTTCTTACACTGTTTAGCCATATTACATCTGGTTTTGAGTCTTTTGATGTGAATATTTCAACAATTTGTTCGTTTTTAAGTGGTTTTGTGATTGAGCTTATTTTTCCATTTATTTTTGCATAAAGAGCTTGATCTCCAATATCTGTGTGTATTATGTATGCAAAATCAATTGAATTTGATCCAAAAGGAAGCTCTATTACTTCTCCTTCTGGGGTGTAAACATAAATGAATGTATTTAACAATTCTTTGTGTATATCATTCATTGAATATTGACTTTTGTTAGCTGATTCTTGTTGCCATTTTTTTATTCTGTTTATAAATGAAAGGTCATCAGCTTTGAGTGCAATTTGTTCTTTATATATCCAGTGGGCCGCAACCCCATAATTAGCAATTCTGTCCATTTCTTCTGTTCTAATTTGTATTTCAATAAGCTGGTTATCCTCAGGTATTCTTACAGTAGTGTGTAGTGATTGATATTTATTTTCTTTTGGACTTGCAATATAGTCTTTAAGTCTTCCTGGGATTGGTTTCCACACTCTGTGAACAATTTCTAATATCTCATAGCATTCTTTTTGTTTTTTGCAAATTATTCTTATTCCTAGAGTATCAAAAATTTGAGTAAGTTTATTTGTTCTTGTTTGCAGTTTTCTAAATATTGAATAAAAGTGTTTTGATCTTACTGTAATTTCTGCTTCAATCCCGCTTTTTTGAAGTTCTTTTTCTATTGCTAATTTACCTTTGTATAATTTTTTTTCTCTTTCTATTTTTGTTTCAGATAAAAAATTTTTTATTTCTTTGTAATCTTTAGGATAAAGATACTTGAATGAAAGATCTTCAAGATATGTTTTAAGAGATGAGATCCCAAGGCGTTCTGCTATTGGGACATAAGTTGAAAGGCAGTCTTTTGCAATTCTATCTTGTCTGTTTTTGGGCAAATAAGAGAGAGTTGTCATATTGTGAAGTTTGTCTGCCAATTTTATTATTATTATTCTAATGTCGTGTGTCATTGCAAAAAACATTTTTGAAATAGTATTAGCTTCTTTTATGCTTCTTGTTTTATTGTGTAAATCATGAATTTTAGTTACGCCGTCTATTAAACTTAAAATTTCTTCGTCAAATTCTTTTATTATTTCTTCTTTTTCAACATTTGTATCTTCAAGTACGTCATGGAGTAGTCCGGCAATAGTTGCTTTAAAATCTAGTTGAAATTTAGCAAGAAATAATGAAACCATTATTGGATGAATAATGTAAGGTTCTCCACTTTCTCTGTATTGGCCATGGTGAAGCTGTTCTGCTATTTCTAAAGCTTTGAATATGTTTTGTCTTTCAAATTCATCTTTGTAAGTATTCTCAATGGTTTTTTTAAAAATAGTTCTAGCTTTTTCAAGATCATTTATTTTTATTAAGTGTGCAATCTCATATGCTTGTATCATGCTATTTGTCCCAATACCAGTGCTCTTGCTCTTTTTTCAAGATCATAAATGGTTTTTAAATGTGAAAATCCTTTTTTAATTGCAAAATCTTTTAAACTTTCTATTTGCCAAGGAGCTGATTCTATTATTATTATTCCATTTGGGTTAAGCTTTTCTTTTGCTAGGTTTAATATTTTTCTAGAAATATTAAGCCCATCTTTTCCAAATCCCAAAAGAGCTTTTGCAGGTTCTTTTATTATTTTATTTTTTATTTCTAATTCTTCTTTGTTTAAATAAGGAGGATTTGTAATAATTATATCAAGCCTTTCCTTTATACAGTTTAGCAAATTAGAGCGTATTATTTCTACAAATTTTTCAAGTTTAAGCTTTTTTGTATTTTTTGTGGCTATTTGTAAAGCTTTTATTGAAATATCTGAGAGTATTACTTTTTTTTTCATGTAATGAGCAATGGAAAGCCCTATACATCCGCTTCCGCAGCATAAGTCTAATATTTTTTCAAAATCATTTTTTTGAATTTGAATCAAGGCTTCTTCTACCAAACATTCTGTATCAAATCTTGGGATTAAGACGTGCTTGTTTAGGCTAAATTCAATGCCCATAAATTCTTTCTTTTTTAGTATGTAGTGAATAGGAGTTCCTTTTTTTATTTTATCTATTTGATTAAAAAAAAGTTTTTTTTCTCTTTTTGTTAAGCTTTTTTTTATATTTGCAATTATTAATTCTTTTCTGGTTTTTAAAATTAATTCAAGTATTAGCAGTGCTTCTATTGAATCTAAATTTTTATTTTTAGCATAATTTATAGCTTCGTTTACATTCATTGCTATGTGTTGTTGCTTTTTAATATTTGTTCTTGAAGCTCTATTGTTAAGGGATCAAGAAGTGGATCAAGTTCTCCTTGCATAAATTCTTCTAATTTATAAAGAGTGATGTTTGCTCTATGGTCTGTTATTCTATTTTGAGGGAAATTATAGGTTCTAATTCTCTCAGATCTATCCCCTGAGCCTACTTGTTGTTTTCTATTGCTTGATCTCTGCTCTTGTTTTTTAGAATCTTCAAATTCATAAAGTCTTGCTCTTAATATTTTCATTGCTTGATCTTTGTTTTTATGTTGACTTCTTTCGTTTTGGCACTGTACAACAATTCCTGTTGGCAGATGTGTTATTCTGACTGCAGAATCTGTTGTATTGACGTGTTGCCCACCAGCTCCAGATGATCTGTAAACATCAATTCTTAAATCTTTTTCATTAATATCAATTTCAGTTTCTTCAATATTAGGTAGTACTGCTACAGTAGCAGCCGAGGTTTGAAGTCTTCCGTTAGACTCTGTTATAGGGATTCTTTGTACTCTGTGAACACCACTTTCGTATTTTAATTTTTTAAATACATCTTTTCCTTTAATCTCAAAGATTATTTCTTTAAATCCTCCAAGTTCTGTTTCATTAAAGTTTATGATTTCTGTTTTCCATTTTTTTTTCTCTGAATATTTTATATACATGCTATAAAGATTGTTTGCAAAAAGAGCAGCTTCTTCTCCGCCTGTTCCAGCTCTGATTTCAATTATTATATTTTTACTATCATTTTCATCTTGAGGTAAAAGTAGTATTTTTATTTGATGTTCAAGATCTTCTTTTTTTCTGTCTAGATCAATTAGCTCTTGTTTTATTAGTTCTTTCATTTCTTGTTGCTCTTCTTTTTCCAAGATGCTTTTGTTATCATTGATTTGATTTAATATTTTTTCGTATTCAATTTTTTTAGTATTTATTTTTTCTAAATATGTATATTCTTTTATTATTTTCGAATATTTTTTTTGATTTTTAATTAGATTTATATCTTGCAATTTTTCTTCTATCAATTTAATCTTACTTGTTGCTGAATTTAATTTTTCTAAAAACATTATGATTTCTCCTGAAAGATAGTAATAGTTTATATTAATTTTAGATTTTTTTGTTAGACTTTTTATTAAGTTTTGTGTTAGGATGTTTGTTTTTATTCTTTATTTCAATAGTTTTTTTAAAACTACTTTTATGAAATAAATAGAATAAGCTTGAGTAAAAAAATCAATTATATTTTTTCGTGTTTTTTTATATAATGAATGTTATTAGGTTGGATATTAAAGTTAGATTAAGTTTTGTTGTATTTGTATATAAATTGAGCTTTGCGTATTATTTTTGGTCTGTTCAAGGTAGTTAAGAGTTATATCTTTGATAAACCGATTTAAAAGGGGTATTTATGTTGAATGAAAAAATTTTGGATGCTTTAGAGGATCTCTCGAGCATTTCTGATGATCAACTTCTTGATGTCACCGAGAAATCAAAAAGAGGATATCAGTTAATCAAGGAAGAAAGACTTTCTGAGGCAGAAAGCTTGTTTTCTGATATCCTTGAAAAGGATAATGAAAACAATTATGCTCTTGTTGGGCTTGGGGACATTGAAAGAAAGAATAATAATTACGATAAAGCAATAGTTTATTATCAAAAATGTCTTGTGAAGCATCCAAACAATAATTATGCTCTTTTTGGACTTGGAGATTGTTACAGAAATTTGGATAATTACAAAAAAGCCACAGAAATATGGGAAGAGTATTTAAAATATGATCCTGAGAATATAACGGTTTTAACAAGAGTTGCGTCATCTTACAGGAAGTTAAAAAATTTTCAAAAATCTAAGCAAACGTATCTTAAGGTTATGGAATTAATGCCTGAGAATGATTATGCGCTTGTAGGTATTGGTCATTTGTATTACGACTTTAAAGAATATAAAGAGGCTTTAAGGTATTGGCTTAAAATGTATGAATTAAATCAATCCAAGGTTGATGTTAGAGTATTGACTTCAATTGGCAATTGTTATCGCAAGTTAAGAGAATTTACCAGGGGAATTTATTTTTTTAAAAAAGCTTTAGAAATTTCGCCTAATAATTTTTATGCTGTTTTTGGACTTGCTGATTGTTATAGGGGAAATAAGGAATATAAAGAGGCTTTAAAATATTGGCTTGATATTATTGAAAAAGATCCAAAAAATAATTTAGTTCTTACAAGGGTCGGAGATGCTTACCGCTATTTAAATGATTATGAAAATTCTCAAATTTATTATAAAAAGGCTCTTGATGTTGATTTTGATATGTTTGCTATACTTGGACTTGCTCTTCTTCAAAAAGAACAAGGCAAATATGAAGAAGCATTAATAGCTATTAAAAGTTTGATTAAAAACAATCCTAAAAATTCAGCATTATATGTCAGTGCTGCTGAATGTTATGAAGCATTAGGGCAGATTGAAAGTGCTGTTGATATTTTATCAAGTTTTTTACATCTTGGTATGAAAAATATTGTCGTTATTGACTATCTTACGGCTCTTAGGAAAAAAATGGAATGACAGACTGTCTGCTTGAAGTCGAAAAATCTATTTTTTTTGATAAATTAATAGACACCCATGTTCATTTTTATGAATTAAAGAAAAGATCTTTGGATGTTAATTATATTATTAATGAATGTTTTAAGAACGGTTTTTCTTATTTTCTTGATGTTGGTTTGCATCCTAGTGATTTTAATAATAGAAAAAATCTTTTAAGCCCTTATTCCAATGTGTTCTTAACAGCAGGTATTCATCCTTCAAATTTAGGCGATAATTTTAAAGATGATATTAATCAGCTTGAAAAAATTTTGATTAGTGAAAATGTTGTTGCCGTTGGCGAGATTGGTCTTGATTATTTTAAGGCAGATAACAAGAAATTTCAAATTAAAGCTTTTGAAGAGCAATTGTATTTAGCTAGTAGATATAAAAAGCCAGTTATTTTGCATATAAGGGATGCTTATGATGATGCTTATAATGTTGTAAGATCTTTAAATTTTTTAAATAGAGGCATATTACATTGTTATTCAGGAACCTATGAGCATGCTAAAAAGTTTATTGATTTAGGATTTAAAGTTTCTTTCTCAGGTAATATAACTTTTAAAAATGCAGAACCTTTAAGACTTGTTGTTAGCAAATTAAATGCCAACGATCTTTTAATAGAAACGGACAGTCCTTTTTTAGCCCCAGTGCCATTAAGAGGCAAAATAAATTCGCCTTTGTTTTTAGGATATGTATGTCTCGAGATTGCAAGGATTAAAAATTGTTCTGTTAATGATGTTGCTATTGCTTTATACAATAGTTTTAAAGATCTTTCATTGTTGGATTAAATTATTTGTTTTTATTATTAGTTACAAATTTAATCATTTTTATTGTTTGTAAATATTAAATTCATATTGAAAATTTTTTTCAACGTCTTTTACTATTTTTATCAAATCAGATTCTTTAAGAGTGATTGAATATTCTAATTTAATAATTTTTAAATCTTTTCTTGTATTGCCAATTAATACGAATTTTATATTTTTGAAAAAAGGCGAATTTGATATCTTTTTTAAAATAATATTATTATCTCTTAAGGAGAATAATATTATTGTTTTTGTTTGGGGAGTAATAAATGTTTGCATATAGGATATATTTTTTTCGTTTATTAGGGTAATATTAATATTTTTTTCTTTGCTTTTTTCTTCCAAGTGTTCAAGATCTTCTTTATTTAAAGAATTGTCTCTAAATATCAATGTTTTTTGAAAGTCCATTGATTTTTCGTTAATCAGGAAATCAATAGATTTTTTTAAAGAAAATTTTATTTTTGATAGATGAAAAATTTTCTCTTTTAAGATTTCGTTATTTAGTATTTCATTATTTGATTTGTGAGTTAATAGTATTTTTTTTGTTGTTTTAAGCTTATCTTTTATAATTTCTAAATTTTTGTCATTTATAAATAGTATTTCGTTTTTTATGAATGGAGTTTTTTGAATTTCAAAAAAATATTCGGTTGCATCTGAGAAAATTATTGCATAATTAAATTGTTTTTCAATAATGGAAGATTTTTTGCATCCTTGTGTTAAAATTGCTAAAATGGCTATTATAGCAAGTGTTTTTAGGTTAGACATTTTTATTAGCATACTTATTAATAATTGCTATAGACATTAAAAATAATGCAAATATTAATAACGCATAGATGCTCATATTGGTTAAAATTAATGTTTTTAGGGTTGAAATAAATAATCCTAAAAATAGGATAGGAAAAAGAATGTTTTTATATTCTTTTGCCGAGCATTTTTGACATTTTTCAATTTTCTTTTCAAAGATTATGGCTGAAAATATTAACTCTATTGCATTAAGTATTGGTAATTCAATATATTCATAGATTCCAAAAATTTTACTATTTAGTATTACTATTTCTAGGTTTTTAGAAAAAATTAGTCCAAATGCAAAATATATAAGAATTTCTAAATTTTTTCTAAATGAAGAATTTTCATTTAGAGTAAAAAAAAACATAAATATTAATAGTGGAAATATATAACGGTATAAATGTTCTTTGATAAATATTGAAATCCCCAGATTTACCCTTGATGTGTAATTTAATTCAAATGATTTGTATAAAATAAATTCTTGAGTCAAATAAAGAAAAGAAAAAAATGTTATTGCAAAAAATATTACTAAAACATGGGCTTGGATATTTTTTGTTTTAATTTGTCTTAACCGAGTATTCATATATATTTTCAATATTAGTGGTAGACTCGTTAATAAAAATAAACTCATTGTAAATACAATTCTACTTTTAAATGTTTTTTAAATCAATCGATTGACTAAAAACTTGTGTGATTTGAATTTTTATTTTTTTGTTAATGTTGTTGTTTTTTGCAAACATTATTCTTAGAATTTACTTTTTAGTGAATGTATATTAAAATTAATTATTAATTGATTTAGGAGTATATGTTTTTTAGATGATAAATAGAAATGCAAATAGAGATAGGGATAGATCCAGATCAAATGAAAAGGAATTGAAAATTAATTACAGAATTAAGGCTCGCGAGGTAAGAGTCATTTTTGAAAATGGGACACAAGAGGTTTTATCAATTGAAGATGCTATTAAAAAAGCAAAAGAAGCTGGACTTGATTTGGTTGAAGTTTCTCCCAATGTGTCTCCTCCGGTTTGCAAGATTATTGATTATGGGAAATATAAATTTCATCAAGAAAAGCGTCAAAAAGAACAAAAAAAGAATCAAAAAGTAATTAAGCTTAAAGAAGTCAGAATGCAGCCCAAGATAGATGCTCATGACCTAGATTTTAAATCAAAAAACATTTTGAGTTTTTTAAAAGATGGTAATAAGGTTAAGGTTACAATAAGATTTAGGGGTCGTGAACTTGCTCATACATATTTAGGATATGGTATTTTAAATAGCATTCTTGAAAAAGTAGGGGATGTGAATTATGTTTTGGAGTCTGAGGCTAAAATGGAAGGTAGGACAATGTTTTTAATTGTAGCGCCTAAGTTTAAGAAGTAAAAATTAATATTATAATATTAAATAAAGGGGATAAAATGGCAAGCAAGATGAAAACACGTAAAAGTGCAAAAAAAAGGTATTCTTTTACTGTAAAAGGTAAGGTTAAGTATAAAAAGCAAAATTTAAGGCATATTTTAACGAAAAAATCTTCTAAGCGTAAGAGAAATTTAAGGAAATCGGGGAATCTTTCTTGTTTTGAAGTTAAAAGAATTAAAACTTTATTGCCTTATGGTTAAAATAATTTTAGGAGATAGATATGGCTAGGACTAAAAACGGTACAGTTCACGTTGCAAGGCGTAAGCGAATTTTAAAAAAGACAAAAGGGTTTTGGGGCACAAAAAAGAGTAACTATAAAAAAGCTAAGGATACCTTGAGAAAGGGTATGATGTATGCCACAAGAGATAGAAAGGCTAGAAAAAGAGATTTTAGACGTTTATGGATTACAAGAATTTCAGCTGCTTTAAGTGATACTGGGATTAGTTATTCAAGATTTATTGAAGGTCTATTGAAATCCAATATAAAAATTAATAGAAAAATTTTGTCTAATTTGGCGATTGAAGATATTGAAGCTTTTAAAAGAATTGTTTTAGAAATAAGAAAATGAAAAATCAAAACTCCTAGGAGGTTTAATTTTAAGGATTAGAGTTATTTTTTTGCGACATCTCATTAAATTTAGGAATTTGAAGGTTTTTAGTCGATGATAGCTAAAAGCAATTCAGAGGTTAAGAATAAAAATTCCGCCTTGAAAAATAGCGCTAAATAAAAATATTCTTATGTTGGCTTTTTGGGAGTTTAATTTATTTAAGGATTATTATTGTGCAGCTTATTTCTCTTAATAATATTAAAAAGCAAGAGAGTTTTATTTATTATAGAAATGTATATTTTGCTGATGCTCTTTATAAGTATAATGATGTATTAGAAATCAAAAAAGTAAAATTTGTAATTGAGGCTACTCCCTTAGGAGAAAAGCATGTCACTATTGATTTTGTAGATCTTTTAAATTATCCTGTTTTAAAGTTGATGGTTGCAATTAAAAGGCGCATAATTGACTTGGAGTTTAAAGGTATGCTTCCTTGATTTTAGAATTTAAATCAGAAAAAAAAATGTTGAATTTTTCCAAATCTTTTTTTTATCCTTTACCAATTGGTAAAATATTTGTTTTAAGTGGTGATATGGGATCTGGAAAAACTAGTTTTTTAAAAGGACTTGCTTTTAATCTTGGAATTTCTTATTTTACAAGCCCAACTTATAACATTGCTAATGTTTATGATTTCATAGATTTTAAGTTTTATCATATTGATTTATATCGGGTGTTTTCTTTGGAAGAATTTGAATTTATTGGAGGATTGGAAATACTGATGGATCTTAACTCAATTATTGCTATTGAATGGCCACAAATTGTTTTGAATATTATTCCAAAAGACAGATTATTTTCTTTAACTTTTAAAATAGTTGGTTCAGGTAGGGTTTTAGAATTTAATGATTAATGCACTTGCATTTGAATATTCATATAAGGCATTAATAGTTTATTGTAGAATTAACAATAAGAATTTTTCATTAATTGAATTTAAGTCAAATTTTAATTTTAGTGTTCCAAAAATTTTTAATGATTTTGTAATTAAAAATAATATTGATCTTAATCAGATTAAATTAATTATAAATTCTTGCGGGCCTGGTTCTTTTACTGGTCTTAGAATTAGTTTAAGTTTTGTCAAAGGTCTTGCTTTAGGTCTTTCTATTCCTTTTGTCAATATTTCTACATTGGATGTTTTTGCAAATTTAGTAAAAATTAGTTCTAGTGTAATTGTATTAACTTTTACTGCTGGCAAATATTTTCTCGGGCATTATAATAATTGCAAATTAATAGGAAAGATTTTATGTCTTTCAAAAAAAGATTTGCTTGAGTATTTAAATCAGATTGATCCAAATACAGTTCTTATTGGGAACAATCTTGAGAATATTTGTAAAGAATTCAATTATAAATTTAAAATCATTGAGGATTTAAGTTCTTTTGGAAGAATTTTAACAGAACTTGGGATAGCTAAATACTTAAAAAATTGTAAAAGCGATGATATTTTATCGGGACCTTTTTATGTAAGACAAAGTGATGCAGAGATTAATTTTCATTCTTAAAATAATGATTGAATAGACTTTTAATTTTGCCTATATTGTGTTTGTCTTTTAGCATTGATTTTTTATTTTCTTCTATAATAAATTCATAAATTTCAGATCTAAATATTTTAATGTTTTCAGGAGCCTTAATTGCTATTTTAACAGTATCTTTTTTGATCTCTAATATTAAAACTTCAATATTAGAGTTTATTTTAATACTTTCATTTGCTTTTCTTGACAGTACTAGCATATTAATTCCTTGAAAACTTTATGGTTTAGTGAGTATGTTTCATTTGTGCATATAGCTTGTTTTCCAAGTAATTTTTTTTTATTTATTATGATTGGTGCTTTTAGGTTAGCTGTAATGTCTTTATAATCATTAACATGCATATTAATTATGCATAGTATAACTTTTTCATCTTCTGCTTTTGCTTTAATATCCAACCAATCTTTTTCTTGTATATTTGGTAAGTACTCGCTTAAAAAATTAAAAGGAGATGTCACTAAAAAACTTACGTCTTTATTTATAGATTGCATAATAGAAAAAGGTTTATATTTAGAGTCTTTTATTATAAATTTTTTAATGTTTTCAAATCCAAGTATCCCTTCAGGGAAATCAAATCCTATACTTTTTTCATTTGTCATTTTATTTTAGAAAATCTAATAAAGTCGTCTGCATTATTTTAGCAGAAATTCCTAAAGATACTTGATAAGCTAAGCTTGCCATATTTAAATTAGTTATTGCTTTTGTTACGTCAAGATCTGTGTATTGGACCATATCTTCTTTCATGTCTGCAGCCTCTTTGCTTATTCTTTCATAGCTTCTATCAAGTCTATTTTCTTTTGCTCCAAGATCTGCAACAGATGTAAGTAATCTTTTTAAGCTTTCATCAATTTCTGCAAGGCTTCTACTTCCAACAAGCTCTTCTTTATTATTGTAAAGTGCGTCTCTGAGTTCAATAAGCGCATCGAAAATAGATCTGCTTCTAATCTCTGTGCTGCTAGAAAGGTTGTAAGGAGGTAGTTTGGTATCATTGTTTTTAGTGAGTATTCCAAGTGTTTGTAAAACATTTGATTCTTTTGCTTCTGTTATCCACATTTGATGCGGAGTTGTAGTTTTAATAGACAATGAATTTAAAACGGGATCAATACTTGCTTCAACAGGCGCTGAAGATTCATTGATTTTGGCAATAATGTCAAGAGCAGTGTCTCCTATTGTTAGCCCTATTTCAATATTGTCAATATAAATTTTTGTATCTTCTTTTACGGTAAACCCATTAGTGTTTATTGATGAGATAATATTTTGGTTTTGCGAGAAAAATATTTTATTTCCAGGATAATTATTTGACATATACACTTCATTGTATACTTCTGTTTTCTTTTCAGCTTGGTTACCAGTGTATTCCACTTTTATTATTTGGGGGCCTTCGCCCTCTTTGCTTGTTTTGCTTATTTTGTTCTCTCTGGTAACGTTAAATGCTTCGCTATCAATTTTGGTCCCTGAGAATATGCTATATCCATCAGGCCCTTTAGCGTTTGCTATTGCAACAACATCTTCAAGCAAAGCATTTACTTCTTTTGATATCATTTTTTTGTCATCTATTTCGTAAGTTCCGCTTGCTCCTTGAATAGCAATTTCTTTAGCTCGGGTTAAAATATTTGTAAGAGATTGTAAGTATCCTTCTGCATACCTCAGTTTACTTTTAGAAATACCAATATTTTTTATATATACATTAAGCTTAAATATGTCGTTATCTAGTCTTATTGCATGAGTAACACCTGTTGGATCGTTTCTTAGCTTTGTAATTCTTTTACCTTTGTATAAGTTTTCTAAAAGTTTTGTAATTTTATACTCTTGCTCTGCTGTAGCTGTTTTTAAATTTTCATATGTTAATGGATGGCTTACTCTGTTTATCATGTTTATACTCCCATTTTATTTATTACTGTGTCTATTAGTTCAGCAGAAACCGTTATAAATTTACTTGCTGCAATAAAGGCTTGTTGAAATTCGATCATGTTTGCAAGTTCTTCATCTTTATTTACCCCAGAAATAGACATTCTCAGATCTGTTAAATCTTTTAATATTTGAGATTGGCTTTCTTTTGTGATTTCTGATATTTGTCCTTTTATTGCGATATTTGATGCTGTATTTGCAAAGTAATCATTTAGTGTTGAATTTTTACCAATCATAATCTTAGAATTTCCAAAAGAAGAGATTCTAAGTGCTGCTTGGTTATCCCCAATAGATATTTCATTTGTTGGATTTTGGATTCCTGCTGCTATTTTTGAAGGATCTGAGTCTATTGTGTCTGTAACTTTTATCCATGCTGCAGGATTTTTTAGAGGCGAGATTGAATAGGTGGCTTTGGGTATTAATTTATCCACTGTATCAATATTTTTATAATCATAAGCTCCCTCAGGCCCAGATGCATTTAATATTCCTGTATATTTTGTTAGAAATAATCCAGAATCTTCTATATGTTTGATTCTAAATGTTATGTTTTCATCATCTTCTTCTTGCTCTTTGACCGCTTTTATTTCAAGTTTGCCTTCTGAATTAATTCTTGCTGTAACTTGTGCATTGGAATTGTTTATTTTATTTATAACATCTTGAACTGTATCTGGAGCATTGTAAGATATTTCTATAATCTCATTACTATTTGTAGCTTCAAATTTAAGAGTTCCGTAAAACCCTAATTTTTCTTCTGGGAATATTTCGTTTGTGCTGTTAATTTTGAAAATATGAACAGAATCAAACTCACCATTTCCGTTAGTATCATATCGACCTCGATCATCAGTTGGCTTTAGTTCTTGAGAAAAAAAGCTTCTTCCATTTTTTTTGTCCATTCCGTGTCCTACTTCATGTATTTCGTTAACAAGCTCTATGATGTTGGCAGATATATTATTTAGTTCATTGATTTCATTTTTAATCTCTCCATCTCTTATGTTAAGCAAAGATCCAAGCTTTCCTGTTTTAAGGTAAACTTTGTCATTATTTGCCCATAAAATGTCCCATTTGGTTCTAGTAGGTCCGTTTGTAGCTTCTAGTTTAAATTCATTAGCAATTGAGCCTTGTACAAGGTGTCTTCCTTCTGAGTGAATTAAAAATTCATTTGGATCCTGCTTGTTTTCAATTGATACACTTATTAAATTGCTTAATTTTTCAACCAGCAAATCTCTTGCATCCATTAAATCATTTGGATTGTCTTTTATTGCTTGAGCTTTTGCAATTTGTTTATTAAGATTTGCAATGTTTTTAATGTAATTATTTGCTTCATCTGTTGTAATTTTAATTTCATCGTTTGCCATTATGTAAATTCTTTCAAGCGAATGGAATCTGTTTCTTATTCCTTCGCAAAAAGATTTACCTCTTTCTAAAATTATCTTTCTTTCTGCTAAACCTTGTGGTTGATTTGCTAGATCTTGCCAACTTTCCCAAAAATCATTTAATCTTTTTCTTATTGATTGATCTTCAGGTTCGTTATAAACACCTTCTAACATTGATATAAACTTATCTTGTGAAGTCCAGTACCCTAGTTGGTGTGATTCTTCAATAATTCTTGTGTTAAGTAGTTCATCTTTTACTCTGTCTACAGATTGAACCATGATTCCTTGACCCAATTGCCCTTGTTTTTTAGCTCTGTTTAGTTGTGGAGCATAAAGGGGAATTTCGGTTTTCATTGTTATTCTTTGCCTTGAATATCCAGGCTTTGTGGCGTTGGATAAGTTGTGTCCAACTGTATTCATTGCATCTTTATGTGCAAATAAACTTCTTTTGCCAATTTCTATTCCTGAGAATGTTGAATCCACTCTAAACTCCTTTAAAGTTTTTTATTTATCAAAACGGAAGCTTCGTTTGAGCGTCCAAGTTTTGGCCCGTAAGGGTTTTTGTAAGTTACATTTTCTACACTTTCTTGGATATCTTGAAATATTATTGTTAACATGTCAAGGGATGTGTTTACATAGTTTTGTATTATAAAATTTAAATTTTTGATATTTAGTATTCCAATTTTTAATTTGTGTAAATAATCGTATATTTCTTTTTTGTAAATTGTAGTCAATTTTTCTACAGCTTCGTAAGTTGACTCAAATTTTTCATTTTCGGTAAATTTTTTCCAAATTTCATCTCTTTTGCTTTCAATCTCTTTAAAACTTTCAAGTAATATTTTTATTTTGTTTACAATCTCTTTAAGTCCCATTTCATTTTTATTGTCAATATTTTCTTTTATTTTTATGTAAGATCTATATATTTCTTCTACCAAGAGAAGTTCTTTTTTTAAAACTTCTTTTAGTTCTATTTCAAGTTTTGCTTTCATTTTTATAAAATCAATTATAAGCCATTATAAATATATTTACAAATCAAATTGCCTTTTTATTATGTTATAATACACTAAGGTATGAGTAAGCTTTTTGAAAGAGATGATGATATTGTAGCACTTGCAACCCCTTTTTTAAGTAGTGCTTTATGTGTGATTCGTAGCAGCGGAGTTTCTTCTATTTCTAAATTTTCTAAAATCTTTTCAAATCATTCAGCTCTTAATTTAGCATCTGGGAATACTATTCATTATGGTTATATATTAGATAATGAGAATAATTGCAAGGTAGATGAAGTTGTTGTTTGTTTGTATCGAGCACCAAAGAGCTTTACGGGGCAAGATGCTATTGAAGTTATAGCTCATGGTTCTGTGATTGGGATTAAAAAGATTATAGATTTGTTTTTAAAAAGTGGGTTTAGGATGGCTGAGCCTGGTGAATTTACTTTGCGCGCATTTCTTGCTAAAAAAATTGATCTTACAAAGGCAGAAGCAATAAATGAGATTATTTTTGCTAAAACTAATAAAACTTATTCTGTTGCAGTAAATAAACTTTCTGGAGCTTTATTTGTTAAAATAGATACAATAAAAAAATGTATTTTAAATTTTCTCTCAGCTGTTAGTGTGTATCTTGATTATGAGGTTGACGACCATGAAATTAGCATTCCTTTTGACTTGATTTTAAATAGCAAAGTTGAGCTTAAAAAATTAATTAATTCTTATAAGGTTTATGAAAAAATTGATCATGGTGTTACTTTGGTTTTAGCAGGCTCTGTTAATGCTGGAAAGTCTTCGTTATTTAATTTGTTTCTCAAAAAAGAGAGATCAATTGTCTCTTCATATCCTGGTACTACAAGAGATTATATTGAAGCAAACTTTGAGCTTGATGGTATTTTATTTAATCTTTTTGATACGGCAGGTCTTAGAGATGCTGACAATTTTGTTGAGAGATTGGGAATTGAGAAAAGTAATTCTTTAATAAAGGAAGCATCTTTAGTAATTTATGTAATCGATGTTAGTTCAAATTTAACAAGAGATGATTTCTTATTTATTGATTCAAACAAATCTAATAGTAAAATACTGTTTGTTTTAAATAAGATAGATTTAAAGATAAATAAATCTACTGAGGAATTTGTTCGCTCAAGCGTTTTAAATTCTTCAAATTTAATAATGATTAGTACTAAAAATTTAGAAGGAATAGATGTTCTTTATGACAAAATAAAGACATTAGTCTCTTTTGAGAGAGTAGATATTGACCCTAATGATATAATAATATCATCAAGGCGCCAAATGCAACTTTTAGAGAAAGCTTATGCTTTGATTTTAGATTTATTGAGTAAAATTGATCGCCAAGTAAGTTATGATATGTTGGCATTTGATGCTTATGAGATTATTAACTGTTTGGGTGAAATAACAGGAGAAGTTAGCAGTGAAGATGTTCTTAACAATATGTTTAAGAATTTTTGTTTGGGAAAATAAATATGGATTTTGACGCAATTGTTATTGGAGGGGGGCATGCAGGAATTGAAGCTGCGCTTGCTCTCTCAAGGTTGAATTTTAAAACTTTAATGATTACTCAAAATTTAGATACAATAGGCAAGCTTTCTTGCAATCCTGCTATTGGCGGACTTGCTAAGGGCAATATGGTTAGAGAAATTGATGCGCTTGGTGGTGAAATGGGTCGTATTATTGATTTTAGTATGATTCAATTTAGAGTTTTAAACAAAAGCCGTGGACCTGCGGTTCAAGCTCCACGTGCTCAAGCTGATAAATTAATGTACCAAACCAAAGCTAAAGAAACTTTAGAGCGTCAAGACAATCTTGATCTTTTTCAAGATACAGTTGTTGATTTTCTTCTTAATTCTATGAGAAATGGAATTGAAGGTGTTGTTACAGAAAGAGGCAATAAGTTTAGATCAAGTGTTGTAGTGCTTACAACAGGGACTTTTCTTAGAGGTAAAATATTTATTGGTGAGTATAGAGCTAATATGGGAAGACTTGCTGAATTTTCTGCTTATGGACTTGATAAAACTTTACTTGGTCTTGGATTTGAAATGGGTAGGCTTAAAACAGGTACCCCAGCAAGAATTCATAAAAAAAGTGTGGACTTTTCAAAGACCGAGGTTCAATTTGGAGATTCAGACATTATTCCTTTCTCTTTTTCAAATGGCAAACTAGATAAATCTCAACTTGCATGTTATGTGACCTATACTAATAAAAGAACTCACGAAATAATTAGCGAAAATATGCACTTGTCGCCCCTTTATTCTGGTGAGATTGTGGGCAATGGACCAAGATATTGTCCTTCTATTGAGGATAAAATAGTAAAATTTAAAGATAAAGATAGACATCAAATTTTTATTGAACCTGAAGGGTTTAATACGGAAGAAATGTATCTTAATGGTCTTAGTTCTTCTTTGCCTGAAAATATTCAGCAAAAATTGATTAACAGCATCGAAGGCCTTGAGCATGCTGTTATTACAAGGCCTGGTTATGCTGTTGAGTATGATTATATAAATCCAATTGAACTTTATCCAAATCTTGAAAGCAAAAGAGTCAAAGGCCTTTTTATAGCAGGTCAAACCAACGGCTCTTCAGGTTATGAGGAAGCAGCAGCCCAAGGGTTAATGGCTGGAATTAATGCTGCTCTTAGACTTCAAAATAAAAATCCAATGATTTTAACAAGAACTAGCTCTTATATTGGAGTTCTTATTGACGATCTTGTTACTAAAGGCACTAAAGAGCCTTACAGAATGTTTACTTCTAGGGCTGAGCACAGACTTAATTTAAGACATGATACTAGTGATAAGCGTTTGATTAAGATTGGATATGATCTTGGGCTTGTTGATGAGGAGAGATATTCAAGATATCTTTTTAAGGAGAGGCGAGTTGAAGAGATAAAAGAGCTTTTAAGGCAAAGGCGTCTTAGTTTAAAAGATGTTGCTGATGAACAATTAAAAAAACATGTTAGTAAAGATTTTTACCATATCTTAAAAGATCCTTCTATTAGTTTAGATAATCTGATAAAGATTGATCCAAGTTTAAGTGATTCAAAAGTAATTTTAGAGCAAGTTGAATTAGATGTTAAATATGAAGGTTACATTAATAGACAAAAAGATTTGATTAAAAGACTTAATAACTTGGAACTTGTAAAACTCCCATTTGATTTTAATTACGAGATTATTGAAGGTTTATCAAGAGAAGCTAGAGAGAAATTTTCCAAGGTTCAACCAGCTACTCTTGCTCAAGCAAGTCGAATTCCTGGAATAAGAAATACGGATATTACTGTTTTGTTTATATATTTTTCAAATCCTAAAAATAAGGTAGTTCTAAATTTTTCTTTATGATAAGTGATATTGAACTTGCTTTGTCAAAACGTAATTTTCACTTTGCTTACAAAGATCTTCAGAAAATAAATTTATATATAAAAAGACTTTTACTTTTAAATACCAGATTTAATTTAATTTCAAGTAGCAATAGCAATTTCAATTCTATTCTTAATTTACATGTTATAGATTCTCTTTTAGGATTGCCTACTATTAAAGAGATTAATCCTTATGAAATTCTTGATGTTGGAAGTGGTGCTGGATTTCCGGGTATTATTTTGGCTATTTTTGATACTTCTAGAAAATATTATCTCTTAGAGAGAAGTAAAAAAAAGTCTACTTTTTTGAAAATGATAAAATTAGAACTTGATTTAGAAAATGTAAAAATTTTAGAATATGAGATTGAAAGAGAAAAAAAGAAGTACGAATTTATTACAATTCGAGCTTTTAGAAGTATTAATGAATATGCGGTAGTTTTAAAGAATCTTTTAAAGAATGGGGGCTTGATTATGGCATATAAGGGCAAACTTGATAGAATCAACCTTGAAATCAATCAAATTAAAGATTTGTTTAGTAAAATAGAAGTAAAGTCTTTAAATTCAAAATTAAGCGCAGAGAGAAATTTGGTTTTGTTTTACAGATAATATTATTATCGTTTAGGTTTAATTTATATTTTAGAGTGATTTTGACTAGGAGTATTATGAAGAGTAGTTTTCAGATAGATTCAGAAGTAGAGAATGCATTACATTTGATAAATAAATTTAGAAGAGAGGTTGCAAGCAGAGTTCTTGGTCAAAAAGAAATGATAGATGCTATTTTAATGGGGCTTTTAACAGAGGGGCATGTATTGCTTGAAGGGGTTCCAGGTCTTGCTAAGACTCTTGCAATTCAAACTGTATCTGATGTTCTCGATCTTGAGTTTAAACGCATACAGTTTACCCCAGATCTTTTGCCCTCTGATCTTACGGGTAATATGGTTTATAAAAGTGCTACAGGGACTTTTAAGGTTAGAAAAGGCCCAGTATTTTCAAATGTTATTTTAGCAGATGAAATAAATAGGGCTCCTGCAAAAGTTCAGTCTGCTCTTCTTGAGGCTATGGGAGAAAGACAAGTAACTCTTGGAGATGAAACCCATAAGCTTCCAGATCCATTTTTTGTTCTTGCTACTCAAAATCCAATAGAGCAAGAAGGGACTTATAATTTGCCAGAATCTCAACTTGATAGGTTTTTATTAAAAGTTAATGTTCATTATCCATCAGTGCAGGATGAAGTAAGGCTTTTGAAAATATTCTCAGTTGATGGACGTCTTGAAAATATTAAGGTTGCAAAGGTGATGAACGCTTATTCTTTGGCAGATATTAAAAGAACGGTTGGCAGGGTAAAAGTTGATGACAAAATAATGCTTTACATTGTTACTTTAATCTCGGCATCTCGCGAGAGAGATAAGAAAACTTATCCTTTTGCCAAATACATTGAATTTGGTGCATCTCCCAGGGCTTCTCTTAGTTTATTAAAGTGTGCTCGTGTTAATGCTCTTTATGAGGGACGAATATTTGTTCTACCAGAAGATGTCAAAGCTGTTGCCTACAGTGTGTTAAGGCATAGAATTACTCCATCTTATGAGGCAGAGGTAGAAGAAATGAGTATTGATGATATTATTAGAATGCTTCTTTCTGCTGTAGCGCTTCCTTAGGAAATAATTTTTAAATGATACAAGATAAAGAGATAAGTAGTAGTACTAAAACTAGGATAAAAGCTTTAAAGTTCTTTTCAAGAAAAATGCTTTCAGAGCTTAGTTTTGGTGGTTATCGTTCAATTTTTAAAGGGCTTGGTCTTGAATTTCATGAATTTAGACCTTATGAGGATTCTGATGATGCTAGATTTATTGATTGGAATGTAAGCTCAAAAACTGATAGTATTTTTTCAAAGGTTTTCAAAGAAGATAGGGGAATGAATCTTCATCTTCTTGTCGATAATTCACTTTCTATGAGTTTGGGAGACAAAGTAAATAAAAAGGATGTTCAGGATTTGTTGGTTTCTATTTTTGCACATATGGCATTTTTTAATAATGATAAAATAGGTGTTACATTTTTTTCAAAAGGAACAGATAAGTTTATACCTTCTAGCAAAGGTCATTCACACTTAGGATTAATATTAAGTGAGACGATCAATAGAAATCTTAAGCCAGGTAGTAGTTTAGCTTATATTTTTAAAAATACGGCAGAATATTATAAAAAAAGATCTTTGGTTATAATTATTTCTGATTTTAAGGCAAATGCTTATTTTAAATCTTTAAATGTTTTAAGCAAGAGACATAATGTTGTTGCTATAAGAATTTCAGATTTTTTTGATGAAAATTTTCCTAAAATTGGAACTTTGATTTGTGAAGATATTGAAACCGGAGAAAATTTTTTAGTTTCAGGGTTTAGTAAATTGACATTAGGTGATTATAAAAACTATTGGACGCTTGATAAAATAAAATGGAAAAAAGAGTGTAT
Source organism: [Borrelia] lusitaniae (assembly GCF_030440365.1). Taxonomy (GTDB): domain Bacteria; phylum Spirochaetota; class Spirochaetia; order Borreliales; family Borreliaceae; genus Borreliella; species Borreliella lusitaniae. The sequence continues at coordinate 177,488 of NZ_CP124050.1, read as the reverse complement.
TAAAAAAAATATTAGTTTTATTGAGATTGATACTAAAGAAGATGTTTTTAAAAAACTTAAAATTCTTCTCAAAAAGGGATAATAGATTTTGAAGAAAATTATTTCAAATCTTTTTCTTTTTTTAACCGTATTTTTACATTCTTATGAAATAAAGAATGAAATATTTATGCCAACTCGTTATTATGTGGGTGATTCTGTTGATTTTAAAGTTTCATTAATTTTAAATGATGGTGAAGAATTTTTTCCTGCAGATTTTAAAGAGATTAAAGATGAATTTGTTGAAGTAAATTCGATTAGTTTTAATGATGTAACAAATGAAATAATAGTTAATTTTGTTTCTTTTTATATTGGAAGTAGCTCTCTTCCTTCTATTTATATTGGAGATGTGGTTAGCAATGGCAAGAAAAATAAGGTTATTTTAGAAAATATAAAAATCAATACAGATAAACTAGTGTCTAATAATTCTGATTTTAAAATTAAAAATATAGAAGGTGTTTTATTTATTCCTGGATCAAGTACCTATTTGTTTTTATTTATTCTTGTTTTGTTTTTGATTCCTTATTTGATTATTAAGCTTTTAAAGCTTTTAAATCGACTTTTAATATATTTAATAGTTAAGCATGGACTTAGAAAGCCTTATAAAGTATTACAAAGACAGTTTGTTATTTTATCTAAATATGCTAGAGAAGGTGGAGATCAGAGTACGTTTTATAATTTAATAAATTCTTCTTTAAGAGTTTATTTATCCAAAAAAACAGGTTTCGATTTTAATGCAATTACTACAACAGAAATTTCTATAATTTTGCAAGATCTTAAGATTCCTTACGAGATTCGTTCAACTTTTATTAATACGTTAAGGCTTTCTGATTTTAGTAAATTTAGTGGTTTTGATTTAGTATTTGATAGCTTGTCTTTTGTTTTAGACGATTTAAGAACCGCAGCATCAAATTTTGAAGAATTTAATAGAGGTGCTAATGTTAACATTTAATGAGCCCTTATATTTGTTTTTATTGTTAATTTTTCCTTTAATAATTTATTTTAATCATTTTTTTAAAAATAGAGGAAGTAAGATAAAGTTTCCAATATCGCTTTATGGCAATTCTAACTCTTTAAAACTTAAGGATTATAAATTAAATTTGATGTATTTTTTTACTTATTTTTTTTTATATTTAGCTGCAATGGTTATGGTGTTTGCTTTAGCAGGTCCTTCGGTTTCAAGAAAGAAGATGGTATACCTTAGTGCTGGTGCTGACATTGTTGTTGTTCTTGACATATCGCCTAGTATGGGTGCTGTTGAGTTTTCTTCTAAGAATAGACTTGAGTTTTCAAAAGAATTGATTAGAAGTTTTATTTCTCAACGTGAAAATGATAATATTGGCTTGGTAGCTTTTGCAAAGGATGCTTCAATAGTAGTGCCTATAACGACAGATAGGGATTTTTTTAATAAAAAGTTAGATGACATTTATATTATGGATCTTGGCAATGGGTCTGCTTTAGGACTTGGAATTTCTATTGCGCTTTCTCATTTAAAGCATTCTGAAGCTCTTAAAAGATCAATAGTGGTTTTAACAGATGGGGTTGTTAATTCAGATGAGATTTATAAAGATCAAGTGATTAACCTTGCTCAAGGTTTAAATGTTAAGATTTATTCTATTGGTATTGGTAGTTCTGAAGAATTTGGTGTTGAGTTTAAATTAAGATCTGGAAAATTTTATCAAGGAAGTCTTAAAGAGATTTATGACCCTAGTATGCTTGTTGAGATTTCAAATAAAACAGGGGGCCTTTTTTATTCGGTTAGTGATGATTTTTCTTTTCAATTTGCAATTCAAGATTTTTCAAAAAAGGAAAATTTAGAGAGAAAAATTAAAATATCTGTTGACAATAAAGATATTTATAAAGAATTTTTAGTTTTAGCGTTTTGTTTATTACTTATTTATTTTATTTTTTCAAAAATTTTCTTAAAAGAGATATTATGAGTATAAATAATTATAGTGCTTTATACTTTTTTTTAATTTTAGTGTGGATTTTTTTTGTTTGTGTGCTTGATTTTAAACGAAATATTCCGTTTTTTAAAACTTTAAGCTTTATGTATAGAGACAATTCCTATATTCAAAATTACTACATTAAAAAAGTTCTCACTACAATGTTTTTTATTTTCAGCTTGATTTTTCTCATTTTATCCATTTTGGATATTTTTTGGGGACAAAGAGCTGTTGAGGACGAGAGAAGTAAATTGAGAGTTTCTTTTATTTTTGATATTTCTCGTAGTATGTTAAGTGTGGATGAAGGTAAAATTATTAATAGGCTTGATAGTGCTAAAAATATGATTAGTTTAATTTTAAGCAATTTTGAGAATGTAGAATATTCTCTTACTATTTTTAAAGGCAAGTCTATATTGGTTTTACCTTTTTCTAAGGATAAAAACAGTTTAAACAAGATGTTAAATTATATAGAGCCTGATTTAATAAGCTCTCCTGGGAGTTTTTTAGGAGATGCTGTTTTTAATGTAATCTCTAGTATACAAGACGACTCTTATTATAATTTTTTAGTTGTTTTAACAGATGGTGATGATTGGGGAGAAAATAATTATTATAGGTTTTCTAAATTTGTGAATAATTTAAAGTTGGAAAGTTTTGTGGTTGGGATTGGGGGTAATAATCCCATTTTATTTGATCAAAACTCAAGCATTAAAGATAAAAATGGTAATCTTATTAAAACTGTGCTAAATGAAGAAAATTTACTTCTTCTTGCATCTTCTCTTAAAGGATCATATTATAATTTGTATTCAAAAGGGATCAACTTTGTTGTTGATGATATAAGAAATGGTATAATAAGAAAAACATCAAATGATATTATACTTATTGATGTGTCAAGGTACAAAATTTTTTTGGTTATTTCGTTGTTTTTTATTTTTATGTATTTATTTGTCAGGGTGATAAAGTGGGACGAAACTTTTTAGTAGTTTTATATGCTTGCTTTTTGTGTTTAGGTTTTTTGTCTTGTTCAAATGTTAAGTCCATGTCTTTAATGGCTATTGGCAATTATGAATATGTTAGAGGGAATTATCAAAGTGCAATTTCTAATTATTATAATCTTGTAGAGGATAAAAAATATTCTGCTTGGGGATATTATAATCTTGGCATTGTATACTATTCTTTAGGTGAGTATGAAAGTTCTCTTAGAATATTTTCTTATGCAAAAAAAACTAATGATATTTTTTTAAATTTTAATGTCAATTATAACGAGGGGGTAATATACTATAATCAAGGACTTTATCATAAAGCCGAGATGGCTTTCAAGGAGGCTTTGAAAATCAATCCTGGTAGTTATAATGCTAAATATAATCTTGAACTTGCAATAATAAAAAAACGAACAGTTCGTGATAGTTTGAATTCTTTAAGTGTAGAAAAAAGTAAAAATTTTGTTGAAAGCAATGAAAATTTTTTGAGGTATATTGAAAATCTTGAGAGGGTTGTATGGTTGAGGAAAATAGACGAGAGCCTAGTTGTTCCAAAAGAAGATTGGTAATATTTTTTATTTATTTTTTTTCAATTGCAAGACTTTATTCGCTTACGGGTATTGATTTTGTTAAAAATATTAAAGTTTTAAGGGGCGACAAATTTATTCAGATAGTAAGGCTTAACAATCCTTTGCAAGATATTGATATAAGTTTGCTAAAAGTTGAAATAAATAAAGAAATCCAACCCAATTCTAAAGTTTTGTCAATATCTAGAATAACTGATAATAATAACTTTTCTTTTGTTGAGATTGAAGTTGAATATCTTTTTGAGGATCTAGGATTTATTAAGATTCCCCCGTTAAAAGTAAGTTATAAGGGTGAATTCTATTTGTCTTCAGAGGTTGAAGTTAGCGTGTTAAGAGCTGATGAGATGAATTCTTTTGGTTTGCCAGTTGATTTATATTGGGATTTTGATAAAAGAGAGGTTTATGAATATCAAAGTATTGGGCTTGTTTTGCGTTCAAATTGGCTTTTAGATAGCAATTCTAATGAAATGTCTGGATTTTTGCCTGCAATTAAGGATGCAATGATTGAAAAGATGCCTATATTTGGGGATATTAAATATAGGACTTTTCATAATAAAGAAATTTTAGATGTACCTTTTTATAATTTTGTACTAACTCCTCTCAAGGGCTCAACTAATGTTTTTATTCCCAGTTTTTCTTTTAATATTGATTCTAGTCTTGTCAGGAAAACCCCTGAGCTTTTATTAAAAGTTAAACCGATTCCCAAAGAGGTTAAATCTTTAGCAGTAGGAACTTTTAGAATTGATTATGAGACCCCGACTTATTCGACAATTGAGCAAGATGTATTTACTATTTTAATAAAAATTACAGGGCAAGGAAATTTCCCACATTTTTACTTTCCAGAGATTGAAACTTATAATTCTAAAATTCTTAACAAAAAGAAAAATTATACTTTTAAGCCTTCTAAAAGTGGGTACGAAGGCAGCATTTCTCAAATTTATACAGTCAAACCTGGCACTAAAGGTAGTGTATTTTTAAATATTGGTGATTTTAGTTATTTAAATCCCGATAATGGAATAGTTTATACTCTTAAAGGAAAAAAATTGAAGTATGAATATTCAGGAGAATTTGATAGCATAAACAAAGTTCAAAATAATGTAGATTCTGATTTTAAACTGTTGTCTTATGCTGATATTTTGAATTACAAAAATAAAACTTTTTTATTTTTTGTTCCATACTATTATTTACTTTTGATTCCAGGATTTTTATTATCTTTAGCAATTTTAATAAACTATAAAAAATTTTTTGCAGCATCGGGTTTTGGGCTGATTATTTTAATATTGACTGTTGGCATTAGTTTAAATGCTGTAAATGATGGCTTATTGTCAGAAAAAAATATAAACGATTTGATTGAAAACTATAATGCTAAAAATTATGATGCTGCACTTATCAAGATTGATAATATTCTTAAAAAATATCCAAATTATTCAGGACTTTGGTTAAATAGAGCTCTTGTTTTAAGTAAAATGGATAGAGATTTTGATGCTATTTATTCAGCTTATAAAGCATTTTTGGCTTCTCCAAATAATGAAGCTCCCTATAAGGTTATTGATTTGCTTGAAGCCAAAAATGGAGTTACAGACAATATTCGCAACAATAGTTTTATCTTTTCTAACATTTTTTTTATTATTAGCTTATTTTTAATAAATTTTTTAGTTGTATCTATTTCTTATAGATTCTTGGCAAAAAATTTAAAAAAAATAATTATATTTCTGCTTTTTTCTGCTGTTTGTTTTACTATATTTGAAGCATATTATTTTTATTCTGAGCAACAATCTGAGTTGGGAATAATTAAGGGTGATTTAGTCTCTCTTTATAAAGTTCCTGACAACTTTTCAAGGAGTTGGAGATTTTTAAAAGGAAATGCAAGTGTTTATATCCTTGACAGCAAAGACGATTTTGTTCTAATTGAGACAAGTTACGGACTTCAAGGTTGGATTCACAAGAATTTTATTGTGTCTTTGAAAGATAATTTGATTTAAAAATAAATATTTACAATACTTGAAATTTTTTTAAAAAAGGGCTAATTTTATTTTTCCCTGTATACTATTCTACCTTTTGTAAGATCATAAGGAGATAGTTCAACTTTTACTTTATCACCAGGAACTATTTTTATGAAATGTTTTCGCATTTTGCCAGATAGATGGGCAAGTACAATGTGCTTGTTTTTAAGCTCTACTCTAAACATGGTATTTGGAAGGGATTCTTTTACAACTCCTTCAGTTTCAATAGCTTCTTCTTTAATGCTCAAGACAACCTCCGCATTTTTATCTAATAGGATAAATTTTACATGATTAAACATATCATTTCAATTGCTTTTTTTAATAATAAAAGCAATATTGTTTGTTTACATTATAAGAAATTGTGTATATAATTACACGAAGTTTTTTAAAAATGTAATTTATGGAGGTATCATGCAAAAAGCTAGTTCTGAGTATGAGTTTATTGAGGAGATCAAAAAATTTCTTTCAGCTGAAAAAAGAGAGATATTAGATTCTATTAAGTCTGTAGAAAATAGCAAAAAGGAAATAATTAACAATGATATGTATCCAAAGGATGTTGTTGATATTGCTTTTGATAATATGGATGGAAATAATCTTGAAGCTTTAGGCTTTGTTGAAAAGAGAAAGTTGAATTTAATAAATCAAGCTCTTTATAGAATTTCTCAAAATTCTTATGGTAAGTGTTTGGCTTGTGAAAAAGAGATTGCTAGAGAGAGACTTTTAGCAATTCCTTATGCTTTTTTATGTATTAGTTGTCAAACAAAAAAAGAAAAAAACAACAAAAGATGATGCATCTTAAGTTAGTTATTTAATATTGTAATTTCTACTCGTCTATTTTTAGCCGTTAGTGGGGATGATTTAGGATATTTTGGTTTTTTAGATCCCCATCCTTTAAATAGTATTTGGTCTTTGTTTTTTACTTTCATTTTTATAAAATAATTTCCAATTGCACGAGCTCTTTTTTCAGAAAGCTCGTGCATTTCTTCTTCCAATCCAAATTGTTCAGTATGTCCTTCTATTAGGATGTTATTTTGTTTAAATTTTTCAAGAAGTTTAGCTATAAGGTTAAGTTTTTTGTATTCTTTTTGTAGTATTTGAAATGAGTCAGGATAAAATTCAATATCCAAGCTTAAACTAATGCCTTTATTATTTTTTTCAATGCTAATATCTTTAATTTTTTTTTCTTGGATGTAATTTTCAATTTTAGTTTCAATAAAATTATCATTTGGAAGTTCAATTGCAATGATTCTACCAAGAGAGTTTCCAATCATTTTAAAATGTTGATTATTGTTTTGTTTTATTTCAAATGTATATTCATCACTGTATTTATATGTATTGCCAATTTCATTGTCAAAATAAATTTTTTGGTCGACTTTTTGATAAAAATAGGTGTTTTTTATATTGTATTGTGATTCATAATTGGAAAGAATTATGTGGTAATGTTTGCCGTTGTGCTCTTCTTTGCCTTTATATTCGTAGTTAACATTAAATTTTACAATGAAATCTTTTATACTTCCGTCTATTTTTGAGGCTTCTATATATTCTTCTGCAGGATATGTCCATTTTTCATTTATTTTGATAGGTGTTTTTGGAAATCTTGGGATGCCTCTAACAGAGGGTCTTTTTTGATTTGCTCCTATTATATATTCTCCTTGTTTATTTATGCTAAAGGTTTCTTCAAACTCTTCATTTAATAGATAAGGTTCATTAATATTTTTTCTTTTTAAGATTCTAAAAAAAGCTTTAATGTTTGCGAATTTTTCTTTTATATCTTTTATTTCACTTGAAATTTGAATATTGGTTGTAGAGCTTGAATTGTAATGATTGTTGAAATATATTTTTTGATTATCTGTACCTTCTAGTCTAAACTTTGCCCCTTTAATGTATTTGAATTCAAAGATTTCAGAAGACAAAGCTACGCCTTGAACTAAAAATAATAGCAACAATATTATGGTTGCTTTGGTACTCATTGATAAATTTTACCATAAAAGTACTTAATTTCTAAATTTTTCTTAAAATTGCTATTTAATATTTTGTTATGATTCGATATTGATTATAATTTATAACACAGTGAGAAATAATTTAAACTGTTAATTAATAGGGGTTTAATATGAAATATGAAAAAATAAGAGTTAATTTAAATTTAAAAAGAAAAAGCGGTATTTTGCTTAACATAAGTTCTTTGCCATCTAAATATGGCGTTGGAGATTTGGGCAAAGGAGCTTATAAATTTGTAGATTTTTTGCATGCATCTTCACAAAGTTATTGGCAAATGTTTGCTTATTCTCCTATTGATTTTACAAGATCTCCTCCCTACTCAATTTTTTCGGCTTTTGCTGGCAATGTTTATTATATTGATTTAGAAGCTGTTGAAAAATTTATAGATTCAGATTTAAATCTTGTAAAGGAAAATGAAACCAGATACTCCGATTTAAAAAAATTAAGTTTTAAAGATAAACTTCTCAAAGAAGCTGCTTTAAATTTTATTAATAGAGCTTCGATTGATGAGACTAGAAGCTTTGAAAAATTTAAAAAAAAGTCTTCTTATTGGCTTTTGGATTTTGCAAGTTTTGTTGCATTTAAAGAGTATTTTTTTAAAGAATCGAAGTATGCTTTCAATGTTCTTTTTGATAGAGGAATTCTTAAAAGAAATGAAAAAGACTTATTTAAATTGAGAAATATCCTCTCAAAAGAGATTAAAGTTCAAGAGGTGTTACAGTATTTCTTTTTTTCCCAGTTTCAAGCTTTAAAGCGTTATGCAAATGATAAAGGAATTGAACTAGTTATGAACGTGCCTTTTTTTATAGCATATGATTCTTCTGATGTTTGGGCACATCAAAAATATTTTAAATTAAGATTTGATGCAAGCAAAGATAAGGTTGCAGGAATTTCCCCCGATTATTTTTTAGAACAAGATCAAGCTTGGGATAGTCCAGCTTACAGCTGGAATGTTTTAAAGAAATTTAAGTATGAATGGTGGGCAAAAAGGATTGGGGTTTTAAGAAAGTATGTCGATGTAATTAAAATTGATAATTTCAGAGGTTTTGTTTCTACTTGGGAAGTTGGTGCCGGTGAGGCTTATGCTTTTAATGGATTGTGGGTAAAGTCACCAGGACGAGATTTTTTTAATTTTATTTTAAATGAAATTAAAGATTTAAAAATTTGGGTTGAATATTTTGAAAATGATCTTGAAGATGTTTCAAGGCTAAGAGATTTTTTTAATTTTCCAGGAATGAGAATAATGAAACTTGCCTTTGATTTTGATTCAGAAAATCAAAATCTTCCTCATAATTATATTAAAAATTGTATAGTTTACACAGGAATTAATCAAAATGATACAATACGAGAATTTGTTGGCTCTTTGGATGATTTGCATAAAAAGTATATTTTTGATTATTTAAATACAAATGAAGATTTTGTTGTTTGGGACATGATAAGAAGTGCTATGAGCAGTGTTTCTGACAATGTAATAATACCAATGCAAGATTATATTAATGTAGGAGCTGAATTTGAGCAAAATATTTCAAAAAGTAATTTAGATACTTGGATTTTTAGATTATTAGAAAGTGATTTAGATACTACTTTGAGTAAAAATATAAGTTTTATTACAAGGCTTTATGGTAGAGCTTAAGATTTTTAAGAGGAAATTTGTTATAAATTTCAATATTTTTAAATTTAATTGAGATCCAATTGATCAAATAAAAAACATTGTTATTTAATATTTTTTTATTTGCAAGTATTATGTATTAATGTATATGAAAATTTTTATCTATTGGGTAGTTATTTTCTTATTTTTTGTTTTTAAAGTTTTTAATATATATTCATTAACTGATGAAGAATTTTTTAAAAAATATAGTTTATTTTTTCTTCATAAAGGATTTTTGAATAAAAATAGTAATGGGAAAATAACTAAAGTTCAAGTTAATGGGATAGATTCCAGGTGGATTTACCCTTTTCATAAGCCTGTTCCTAGCCGAATTACTTCTATTTATGAAGATGTTTATTCCTCAGGTTTATTTTTAACTACAAGTAGTAATCTTTACGTTTCTTATGATTATTCAAAAAATTTTAGAAAATTAGTGGGGATTGATAAATTTAACAGTAGTGCGTATATTACATCTAGTGCCTTTTCCCAAGGGAAGAATAAATTTATTGCTATTGGAACTGCGATTAACGGTATTTATCTTAGTGTTAATGGGGCTGTTAGTTTTAAAAATTTAAATCATTTAATTCCTCAGATTTATTTGGGTGCAGGGTATTACGATGTTATTAGTGCTATTGAATTTTCAAAAGAAGAGACAAATAATTTATATTTTTCTTCTGGAGTTTATGGAGATATTTTTTTAATTAGTCAGAAAAATGGATTTATTAAAAAGATCTCTTTTCCTTTTAAAAAGCAAATAATACGTATTTTAGATTTATCTAGCAAGAATGTGGAAAAAATTTTAGTAAGAACGTATGATAATTATTTTTATTCTTATTTTAATGGGCAATGGGCATTTATTGGAAAATTATCTTTGCAAGATCAGGATTTTGTTGAAAAATCAAAAAGGATGCAACTTGCTAAAAATAAAGGGGCTATTTATTTAACAGCATATACACTAAGTAATAACAAGGCAGTTGATGAAAAATTTAAATTTATTAAAGATGCGGGTATGAATGCTGTTGTAATTGATTTTAAAGACGATAATGGCAATTTAACTTATTCAAGTAAGCTTGCTTTGCCCAATAAGTTGAAATCTGTTAAAAATTTGATTGATGTTTCTTATATTCTTAAAAAAGCTAGAGAACTTGGAATTTATGTTATTGCTAGATGTGTTGTATTTAAAGATGCAAAACTGTATTATCATAATAATTTCAATCATGCTCTTTGGAATAAAAAGACCAATAAGCCTTGGGCCCATTTTATTGAAAAAATTGATTCTAGTGGTCTTGTTAAATATGTGCAAGTAGAGCATTGGGTAGATATTTTTTCTCCTGCTATTTGGGAATATAATATTTCTATTGCAAAAGAAATACAATCTTTTGGAGTTGATGAGATACAATTTGATTATATTAGATTTCCATCAGATGGTCCTGTATCTTTTGCAGCTTCAAGAACGAATAAGTATGAAATGCGACCCGTTGATGCTCTTGAATCTTTTTTGATTATGGCAAGAGAGCAACTTCATATTTCTATTTCTGTTGATATTTATGGATACAATGGTTGGTTTCCTACTAATAGTATTGGGCAAAATATTTCAATGTTGTCAGATTATGTTGATGTTATATCTCCTATGTTTTATCCTTCACACTATACTAATGATTTTTTGCCAAGTAATTCTTATTATACAAAAAGAGCTTATAAGATTTATAAAGAGGGGAGTGATAGAGCGCTTGTGTTTTCTTTAGATAGGGTTGTCATTAGGCCTTATGTTCAAGCTTTTTTGTTAGGAAAAGAAAGGTTTGTGGATGATGAGATTTATTTAAAGTATTTAAAGTTTCAGCTCAAAGGGGTCAAAGAGTCATGTGGGAGTGGTTTTAGTCTTTGGAATGCATCTAATGTTTATTATATGGTTAAAGGTAGCTTAAAAGAGTATTTAGATTCTTTTTAATTGTTGTTTCTTGTAAAGGAGAATTTATTTGGAACATTTAATTCAATTTTTTTATGTAGGATTTGGTATTTTTTTATTGTATCTTGGTGGTGATTTACTTTTAAAAAGTTCAGTTGGCATTGCTACTTATTTAAAAGTTCCAACACTTTTAATAGGAGTTACAATAGTATCTTTTTCAACAAGTGCCCCAGAGCTTTTTACAAGCTTGGTAGCGGCTTTTAAGGCTAAAAACGAAATTGTTGTTTCTAATGTTATTGGTAGCAATATTATTAATATGCTGCTTGCTTTGCCGTTAGCGGGATTATTTTTAAAGATTAAAGCAGATTTTAAAAGACTTAAGCTTTCTTTTATGTTTCTGTTTTTATTAATGTTTCTTCTTTTGGTCCTTTCATTTGATTTTAGATCTTACTCTTTTTTTGCAACACCTTATAATCGTTTCAGCTCATTTAGTATCTTAATTTTGTTTTCATGCTATCTATTTTTATTTTATAAAGAAGAAAAAGCGCATGCAAGCTTGGAAAATTCTTTTCAAGAAGGTGTAAGCAATTTAAATCAAAATTTAAATTTTATATTTTTTAATACGTTAAGCTTTTTTATTAGCATGTATTTTCTCTATTTGGGATCGAAATTATTGGTGGATGGTGCTCTTTATATTGCTAGCAATGTTTTTAATGTTAGTGAAAAGTTGATTGGAATTATAGTTGTAGCTTTCGGTACAAGTGTTCCCGAGCTTGTTGTATCTTTTTATGCGATAATTAGAAAAGAATCAGACATTGCATTTGGAAACATTATTGGTAGTAATATTTTTAATATTGGGTTTATTTTAGCTAGTAGTAGTTTTTTCAGGCCTATCTTATTGCAAGATATTTATATTGTGGATTTTACTATAATGGTGTTTGTAACTTTGGTTTTGTTCTTAGTTGTTAAATTTAAAGGGGTTTTTGACAGGGGCATTTCTTTAATTTTTCTTCTTTTATATATTATTTATAATTTAATGCTATTTAACTTTTATTGATTATGCAATCTTAATTTTGCTTGTTAATATATTTTTAATGTAATATGTTTTATTATTTTAATGTAATAAAAGGAACAATATGAAAAAATTACCAGAAATTTTTTATATGAGTAGCAAAGAAGTAGATATTTTGATTTCTCAGTTAGGAATATCTTCTGATACCCAAAAATCAATTTTGAAAACGATTTTGTCTTACAAAAAGGATGTCATAGATTATTCTTCTTTTATAGAAGAGCATTCTGTAAAAATACGAGGCTTAAAAGGAGAGCTTGATTTTTTATTTCGCAAACTTTATGAAGTTAAAAGAGGGATAATTACTAATAAAATAGCAATGGATGGGGAGTTTTTACCAGATAGTATAATTTTAACCGATGAGGCCAGTTATGATTTTTATTATTATTCTATTGAAGATTTATTTTTGAAAACTTATATCGGTATAGAGCTTTTTAGTTCTTTGCTTACTGTTAAAAATGTAGAATCTAGTTTATTGGTTTTCCAGAATGAATTTATACCCATTGCAGATTCAGACATTAACTACAAATTTTTTGAAACAAAATCACAACTTAAAGAAATATTGATTTGGAAATCATTGATAATTCCATCGAGCAGATCTTTATATTTTATTGAGTTTGTTCAAAAAATGTTTTTTAATATTGCTTCTAATAATGTTGTAAAAGATGTTTTCGTTAGAGTAAAAGGATTAAAGCTTGGTGATTATGAGAGAGCCTTAGAAGAGGGCAAGAATATTATTGGTGCTATTTCCAAGATTCTCTCTGGCATTATTGAAATTAAGGATGAAGTTCTTGGTAAGAAAGGAATCACTTTTTCAAAAAATTATTTTGTTTTTTTGGATTTTCTTAATCTTTTTATTAAAAATGAAAAATACTTAGAAGAGCTTAAGGCTGTAGAAGCTATTAAAATTGATGAATCATTAAAAGCAATTGAAAAGACTTTGGAGTTTAAAAAAGGTCCAATTGATACCGGGGAGTTTTCAAGTATTTTAAAAGTTTATTCTGAAGGCTTGAGCGATCCTGAAAATTTTTTATTAGTTGCTAATATGTACTTTTTTGAATCTAAAATTCATGATATTTTGCCAAAAATATTTCAAATAAAAGAAAATTGTTATTTGTACAAGCCTTTTGCATATGAGTTTTTTTTAGAAGAATATGAAAAGGTTTTGCAATTTCTGAATAGTGAATTGAGGGCTAGTATATTTAAAATTCTTAGTTTTGGAGAAGATCCTTCTTCTATTTTCACAGAAGAAGGATTAGAAGAAGTTCTAAATAAATTAGTATCTGAATATGCTATGAATGATTATTGTTTAAGACATAAGGTCAAATTTCTTGACCTTATTGTTTCTCATTACAGAAGAATTTATAAAACACAAAGTGTTCAAGTCCATCTTAAAGATTTGATTAAAGTTGAAGCAGCTAAATATTTTAAGAATAGTAATGAACTGCTGCCTTTATATAAAATATATAAACTTGATTTATATTCGCTTTTGAATGCTGCTTATAAAGATTTAAGCTTTTTTAAAAGAATTATGTTGTTTTTGACAGGCAAGCATCAAAGCTATAAAGAGGCTTTGTCCAGATTGGATTTTAGAGCTGGTTTGAATAAAAGTGGAAGTGGTCTTTTTGATTCAAATGAAAGAGTTAAAAGACAATTGGAAAAAATTAGAAAACAAAGAGAGGAAATAAAAGAGCAAGTTAGAAATTCTTTTCCAAAAAAAGGTACAAAGCCTAAGCAGGTAGTAAATAAGAACTATACAAAACAAGAGCAAGATGAGGCATGGGTAAAATTTAGTGATAGGATACAAAAAAAATAGTGTTTACAATTAAGTGGATTTATTTGTTAAAATAAATCCCTTGGCTTTCTTGCGGTATTTTTTGAAGTTTGACATTCTGCATAATGTTTTATTTTTCCATTTTCAAATTTTGATTTCATTATAATTTTTCCTCCCCATCGACTTATTAGTTCTTTTGAACCTACTCTTTGAGCGTTTTTAGAAATCTTTGCCATTTTAAAGCTCCTTTTGATAGATTTATTGTATAATAAAATCTATCAAAATAAGGTTGATTTATCAAGGAATTTATTCATGTTATTTATAATATTTTTTATGAGCGCTTCTCTTTTTTCAAAAGAAGTTTACTATAGGTTTGCAGATTATTCTGTTAATTACAACATAGTAGGTAAATATGAGATTACAAAAGAAGAGTCTGAGGAAGAGTATGGATATAAATTTACTTATGATCGCAATAATAATCTTATTTTAGTTGATTATATTGGTAAGCTTAGCATTTTAATGCCTTCTTTTTTTAATGCAAATCAAATTAAAATAGAACGATCCAAGCATGCTGAAAGGCGTATATTTCTAAATAGGGGACTTGCTTTTAAAAATAATAATGGTGTTTACATTGAACATATAGAGTATATGAGTGATGGCAGGATTAAAAATATTTTTAATTATAATAGATCTAATGAAATGGTTAGGGATAAATATGATGTTTCTTATTATCATTTTTTATATGATAATAAGAGAGAATTTAGAGTTTACAGATTTAATGAATCAGGGATTCAAATTAGAGATTTAAATAATGTGTATTTTACAAAGATCATCTATGATCACGCCAAATTTGTTAAAACGGTTTTGTATTACGATGAAAATGGTTATATTGTAAGATCAAAAAATGGTACTTGTGGATTTAGATTAACTTATGATGCTAATCATAATCTAATCAAAGAGGAATATCTTGATAAATCAGCTTATGTTTTTTCAAATCCATTTTCTGTAGCTACTAAAATATATCATTATGACGTCGATGGAAAAGTTATTGAGATTTTAAATTATGATATTAATAACAACTTGACTCCTGATGAAAATAATGTAGCAATTTATCGTTATGAATACTATTTTAAAGATAAAGATTGTTATTACAAGGAATATAATTATGACAATAATAATAATTTAACAATCAGTCAAAATGGTTATGCCATTAAAAAGACTATTTTTTATATCCAAAATAACGAAAAAAGGATAATAAATTATAGTAATAAAATCAATAAAAACTATAATAAAGATGTCCCAACTGTTTATGAGGAAAAGTATGAAATAATGGATAATTTTAAAGGCATTGCTATTTATAGTTATAAATATGATGACAAATTTTATTTAATAGAAAATATTTTTTTTGATAAAAATTTTAATTTAATAGCCGATGTTAAAGGTGTTATGATTTACAGATACTCTTATGACAAAGAAGGATTTTTAATTGCTCAAGAACATTTTGGTGGGGATTTTGTTAATCCAATAGATAATTTTGAAGGGGTTTCAAGGTATAAATTTAGTTATGATTCTAATGGTAATATGATTTCAAAGAAAAATTATTCTAAAGATGGAGCTTTGGTTGCTGATTGTAATTTTGTTTTTGAATATTTATATGAATATGATAAGCAAAATAGGCTTATTTCTCAAAAAAATTTTGGCAGCTTGGGACAATTGCAAGATGATATTCATGGGGTTAGTGTTTATAAATATGAATACAATAAGTTTGGGAAAATATCAAAGCAGTCAAATCATGGTCCAGATTTAAGATTAAGAGATGATGTTGGTGGATTTTCAATTTATAAATGGATTTATGATGCTAGAGGGAATTTAATAGATTTCCAAAAATTTGATTCTTTGGGAAATTTAATCTAGGTATTTTCTTTTTTCATATTTTCCTATATTGCATAGTAATTCATACTGACTTCTTTTAGAAAATTTGCTCATTACATCTATGCTTAATTTTTCTGATACAATTTCTACTTTTGAGCCTGTTTGAACTTTTAAATCTTTGGGAATTTCTACTATTGTTAGATTCATGCAAACCTTTCCCCTTATTTTACATTTTTTATTGTTTATTAAAAAATAAAAATCATTGTTTATATTTTGAGGTATTCCGTCAAAATATCCGATTGGAATAATTCCTATTTTCATATCCTCTTTGGCTTGAAATCTTCCTGAATATGAAATTTTTTCACCTTTTTTTACATTTTTTATAAATACTACTTTTGAAAATAAATTTAATACAGGTTTAAAATTTAGAGTAGTTTTTTTATTTTTTGGTGATGGATAGTAACCGTAAAGAATAAGGCCCGGTCTTACCATATTAAATTGTGGACTTAGTTTGTAGTTGGCAATGTGTCCTGAATTAGAAATATGGACAAATTTTGGATTTATGTTTTTTTGTTTGAGTGTTTCCAAAAAAAATAAAAATTGCTCTATTTGTTGTTGTGTAGTTTTAAAGTTTTCTGTTGATGGGAGATGTGAGCAGATTCCTTCTAGTTCGAGAAATTTTGAATTTTGAATATATGTGGCTATTTCAAGGGCATTATCTATTTTTATTCCATATCTATTCATTCCAATATCAATTTTTAAATGGACTTTTATTTTCTTTTTTTGCAATTCACATTCTTTTTCTATTAAAAATAGATATTCAAAATCAGCAACAAATGGCAGTAAATCAAGTTTAATCAAATTTTTAATTTCTTTTTTATCCACTTTAATGTACATTAATATTTTTATATTTTTATCAATTTTTTTAAGTGTTTTAGCATCTTCAATATTAGAAAGTCCAAAATAATTTATTTTTTTCTTTTTTAAAAATTTAAAGATATTTATAAATCCGTGACCATATGCGTCACCTTTTAAGGTAGCCACTATTTCTTTTTCACCAATTTTACTTTTAATTAAATTTAAGTTATGTTCTAAATTATTTAAATTTATTATTATTGTTTTGTTAATGCTCATTATTTTATTATCTTACATTTAGATCTCTTAGAAAAGTCAAAATCTTTTTTCTATTAAGTTGTGATTTCTTCTATAATCGGTATTGGAAAATTTTTTAATTGATTGCCTTTAAAATGCAATCTCAATTCTTTTTGGAAATCATTATATATTTTGGGGTTAATTCTAATTTCATGTATTTTAGCTTCTTTAT
Source organism: [Borrelia] lusitaniae (assembly GCF_030440365.1). Classification (GTDB taxonomy): domain Bacteria; phylum Spirochaetota; class Spirochaetia; order Borreliales; family Borreliaceae; genus Borreliella; species Borreliella lusitaniae. Next base: position 160,348 of record NZ_CP124050.1, on the reverse strand, counting down.
TTATATTATTTTCTACTGTTATTGCTGCTAAAATATAATACCAGTTATTATTCTTGTAATATTCTGCAATTGTTTTTGAAAGAGATTCAGTTCTTAGTGTGCCAAATGAATAAGCGTCTTTTGCAAGTTCTTTTTTTGATTTTTGCTTTCCACCAGCAAGGCTGCTTAAATAAGCAATAAAATTGCCTTTGTCTGGACTTAAAAATTCTAATTTTGTGATTTTGTATTTATTAGAAGCTTCGTTTGATAGGTCAAACGAAATAATAGCAGAAGATCCAATTTTTGAAAATGCATTTATAAATGAATAGCTAATTCCAGCAAGTTCTTTTATTGGTTCTCCATTCAAATCTACTAATTCCATGTAAGGTTGGCTAATGGCAATGTCAACAGATGCAAGTAAAAAACTTTGTTTTAGTTTTTTTATTTTTATTTTTATATTTTCTTTTACAATATAATTGTTATTTTCGAAGATGTTAATTTCGTTTTTAGAAAAAATATTTTTAGCTAGAAAAAGAATTATTAAAGTTAAAATAAATTTTTTAAGATTCATTAATATTGCCTTTTTTTTGTATTTATATATCTTCAAATAGATCCCCACCTATGTCTTTTAGAATAGGATTTTCTTTTAGTACTTCTTTTAAAAAGTCAATAACTAATTTTGAATTAAGAGAAATTTTATAAATTTTAGTTTTTTGAGTAAGTTTGTTTTTGACAGTTAAATCTGCAAGCATATAATTCCAGCGACCATTTTGATATGTTAATTTAAAAGCTTTTTTCAGTTCTTCGTCCATCAATATTCCAAATGGGTATGCAGTGACATATCCTTCTTCTTGTGAAGCTTCAACAGCTAGAAGAGGATTTTTAAGCTCTAGATTGGAACCAGCTGTTACAAGTTTAATATCTTCAATTTCATATTCTTTATTTCCATTTTTAGTTGTTTCAAAAAGTATTAATAGTGATGTAAGATTGCTATGTTTGCCGTCCATTTTTATAGGAGAGAGTATATAAGAATATCCAAATTTGTTTTTAAATTCCGGTATTGCTTCTCCATGTTCATCTAGTATTATCATTGCCTTTGTTTTGATCCAGGTTACGTCATGAGTGCTATTAACGACTGGCAATTTTTTATTCAAAATTTTGCCGTACATTAGATGTAATTTTTCATCGTTTACTGGTTTTCCAGTATCGCTTTCTTGTTTTACGGATTGTGGTTTTTTAAAAAAAGCGCAACTAAGCATTAATACAAGTATTATTATTAATTTTAAATGTTTATATGTTCTAAATATTACCATATCTTCTTCCTTATACCATTTTATGAGCTTTATTGAGCGGTAATTAAAATCAAATTAAGTTCTAATAATATAGAATGCTTATGTTAAAGTAAAATCGCTTTTAGTAGTTTTATTTTTTAAAATTGCATTTTTATTTTAATCTTACAATAAAGGTATTTCTGCTGCTATAAAATGAATTATTCCTATAATGATTGACATAATGCCAATTAACTGCTGATTATTTTCAAGTATTGATTGAAATTTTCCATATTTTTGATTATTTTGAACTTCTGTTGGTAATTTTTGTTTTAAAAATAAGATAAATCCAATTAAAAATAAACTTATGGCCGGAATTAAATTACCAATTATTGGTAATTTGTAGGGCTTAATTATTTCAAGGGTGCTAGTTATTAAAAATAATAATCCAAAAATACTTTTTACTTTTTTATTATCGTTTATTAAATTGACAAAATCTTCAAAAATTTTAAAAAATTGGAATTTTTCTATTAACATTGGGAATGCAAGTATTATTCCTCCCAAGATGTTAAGTAAAACAGACATGAAGTATATTTGCATCATATTTTATCCCCTAGGTTTTATTCTTTTGCTATAAAAAGCATTGTTATTATCATTGCTCTTTAGTATTATACTTAATAAACTTTCATTTTGATAGATTATATTAGCATATGTTTTAAAGTTTTTACTGCTTATATAAAGAATATTGCTTTCAATCAATCTATTGTCCAGATAAATATCTAATTTAGCTTTTCCCAGATTAGAGATTTTTTTTGTTTTTATGTTTATTGTTAGCGATAATCTGCTTTTGTCTTGTTTGTAGCTTATTATCATGTTGATATTGTTTTCATTTTTTTCGCGATTTTGAATTCTAGGAATTAGTAAAATTTTTAAAAATAAAAGAATTATAACAAAGATTATCCCAACAAAGATATGTTTTTTCATTCTTTTTTGATATTCAACTTCTAATTGTTGATCGCAATTAATCTTTTTCATTATGTTTGCAAATTTAACCTTTGGATAATTATAATTTTAATAATGTGTTTAAATTCCACCAATAAACACTAATGCCAGTTTTTCCACCATAAAGTATGCTAAGTATTCCATCTTTAGATAAACTCTCAGAGAGAAATATTAAATTTGGTGGTTCAATTAAAACTATTTGCTCTTTAATTGAACCCTTGTTGTCTAATTTCCATATTAAATTGTTGGATAAATTTTTCATATTAGTAGATGCTATTATTTTGTCTTTTTGTATTTTTATAATGTTTATAAAGCTTTCCTGTTTATCATCTAGTAAGTTTTTAGGAAGGGGGATTTTACTTATTACTTCGAATTCTTTGTTTTTTTTCAAGCTCATTTTATAGACATATTGATCTTTAATTTTAATTCCAAGATCGTTTATATTTTCATCATCGTTAATGTTTTCATAGTAAGTGATTTTTACATAAAGAGTTTTTTTGTTAACTTCAAAAAAAACCTTGTCTATTGAAATATTGTGTTTTTTCTTTTGATTGTCTGCTATTTTTAGCAGGTTTTTATTGACGTAAATTTTATAAAGTGGAGAAAATTCTTTATTATAAGAATATATTATATAGCCTTCGCTATATATTGATATTATTGCAATGTTGCCATTCTCATCAACGTTAACATCGTAAATTTGTGGAAATGGCGTGCCATTTAAACCTTCTTGACCTAAAATTTCCACAGATGAATTTTTGTTTATTATTAATATTCTCATAAAGTAGGCAATATTTTCTTTTTGATTGAATTTGGATTTTTTATTATTTAGTTTGTCTGCTACAATAATGAAATCTTTTAGTGGATATATTGCTTGAATTCCTTCAAAATCTATTTTTTTTATTTTCAAATCGGGGTTTGTTTTAAATATTCCATTTTGATAAGTTTGTATTAGTTTTCCATATGAGTTAAAAATCATTAATTTATTTGTTTTTATTTCTGCAATGTACACTAGCCCATTATACGTTTTGATATCAAATCTTGAATTTGTAAATCTGTTATCCAGAGGCATTATTGCACCAGGAAGTGTTCCAAATGGTATCTTAAATTGTTCTTCTCCTAGTTCGTTTAAAGTTTTAGTATTACATGATATAATTGCAAAAAGTAAACTTAATGTAAAAACTTTATAGTGTTTTTTCATATTTTTATATTATCATTTAAAATGAAAAATGACTTTAAGTCAATTATTTAGGAGAATTAATACCCAACATGTTAAAAGCAGTACTTGAGACAACTATTGGCTCAAAAAGCAAAAGAGATTTAAAAGATTACCTTCCAACTTTAAGAAATATTAATAAGCTTGAGCGTTGGGCATTATTGTTATCAGATGAAGATTTTTCAAAAGAGACACAAAAGCTTAAAGATGAATTAAAATTGGGCAATTCTTTGGAGAGTATTTTAGAGCGAGCTTTTACTCTATCTAGAGAAGCTGCTAGAAGACGTCTTAAAGAAAGGCCTTATGATGTGCAAATCATTGCAGGACTTGCTCTTCACAAAGGTAAAATAATAGAGATGAAAACAGGAGAGGGAAAAACCCTTTCGTCAGTTCAAGCGGCTTATTTGAATAGTTTGACAGGAGATGGAGTTATTATTGTTACTGTTAATGATTATCTAGCAGAGCGGGATTCCAATTGGATGAAGCCGGTTTTTGATCTTTTAGGTGTTAGTGTAGGGGTTGTTCTATCTAATATGGATTACGAGCTAAGAAAAGCTCAATATGCCAAAGACATTACTTATGTTACAAATAATGAACTTGGATTTGATTACTTAAGAGATAATATGCGCTATGACTTGAATGAAAAATCTTTAAGAAAGTTTAATTATTGTATTATTGATGAGATTGATTCTATTTTAATTGATGAAGCAAGAACACCTTTGATTATTTCAGGGCCTACTGAGGGTAGCACCAATGCTTATCTTGAGGTTAATTCTCTTGTATCTTTTTTAAAAGAGTGTTCCAAGGATTCCAAAACAGGTGATTATCCTTTAGAAATAGATGATCTTGATGGCGATTATACTGTTGATGAAAAATCCAAAAGAATTTCTTTTACTGCCAAAGGACTTAATAATCTTGAACAGCTTTTAGTTTCTAAAGGCATTATTAGTGGGTCTATGTATACTGATTCAAATTTTAATTATGTTCATTACATGACTCAGGCCTTGAAGGCACATTTGCTTTTTTTAAAAAATAGAGAATATATTGTTGGTGATTCTGGAGTTGAGATTGTAGATGAATTTACCGGTCGAGTTTTAACAGGTCGAAGATATTCTGATGGACTTCATCAAGCCATTGAGGCTAAAGAAGGAGTTAGAGTTGCTAATGAAAATAAGACTATGGCAACGATTACTTTTCAAAATCTATTTAGAATGTTTGATAAAATTTCTGGCATGACAGGTACAGCTGATACAGAAGCTAAAGAATTTCATAAGATATATAATCTTGATGTAATTGTAGTTCCAACAAATAGATTGTTAGCACGAATAGATGAGGATGATACTATTTATTATACAGAAGAGTTTAAGTTTAATGCGATTACAGATGAGGTTTATAAAACTTACAAAAAGGGACAGCCGGTTTTAGTGGGAACTGTTTCTATTGAAAAATCTGAGATTTTATCAGCTATGTTTAAAAGTAGAGGCATTAAGCATGAAGTTCTTAATGCAAAAAATCATTCTCGAGAAGCATTTATTATTGCTGAAGCTGGGGCAAAATATGCGGTTACAATAGCAACAAATATGGCTGGTCGTGGTACGGATATTAAACTTGGGGGCAATATTGAACACAGGGTTAGAAAGAAAATTGGAACTAATGTAAGTCTTGAAGAATTTCAAGAGGCTGTTAAAAATGAAAGAGAAAATTATTTAAAAGACTATAATGAAGTTAAAAGTCTTGGCGGGCTTTATGTTATTGGTAGTGAGCGTCACGAATCAAGGCGAATAGATAACCAGCTTCGTGGGCGTAGTGGAAGACAAGGTGATCCTGGGCGTTCAAGATTTTATGTGTCCCTTGAGGATGATTTAATGCGTCTTTTTGCGGGAGACAACCTAAGATCATTAATGGGCAAGCTTGGAATGGCAACAGGAGAGCCTATTACGCACTCTCTTTTAACCAAATCTTTAATTAATGCCCAAAAAAGAGTAGAAGACAGAAATTTTGAAATTAGAAAACATTTATTAGAGTATGATGATGTTATTACAAAGCAGAGAGATTTTATTTATGAACAGAGAAACTCTATTCTTGAAGATACAGCGATTAAGGATCGTATTCTTATTGCTTTAGAAGAATATCTTAGTTTTTTGCTTGACGGGATAAAAAGCCTTAGAGCTTCAAATGTTTTTTTAAATGAAATAAATTCAATTTTTGCCTATATGCTTGAGAGTCTTGGGCCTATTGAAAATATTAATCCTCTTGATTTAAAGGCTAAGTTAATGCAAATAGCAAAGGCAAATTTAGATGAGAAGGAAAATTTGATCGGTAGGGATCTTTTTAATGGATTTTTAAGATATGAATATTTGAAAAATATTGATTTTAAATTTCAAGAGCACCTTGCAAATTTAGATTCTTTAAGAGAGGCTGTTTATCTAAGGTCTTATGCTAATAAAAATCCAATTACAGAGTACAAAGAAGAGGGATTTTTAATATTTAGCGAACTTATTAAAGACATTAAAGTTTTTACTATAAGACGTGTTCTTCAGTTAAAATTGGATAGTAATTCTTCCGACTTTAAGTCAGTAAAAAAGTCTAAAAATGTTAATTCAGTTCATAAAGAACTTTCAGGAATTATTATTAATGAAAATAAAAGCCATTCTAATGTTCAAGTGGTTAGAAGTTCTCCTAAAATAGGTAGAAATGAGCCTTGTTATTGTGGAAGTGGGAAGAAATATAAAAATTGTCATGGTAAAAGTTAAAACAGGAGGTTTTTATGTTTAAACTGCCAGAACTTGGTTATAATTATGATGCTGTGGAGCCATACATTGATGCTAAAACCATGGAAATTCATCACAGTAAGCATCATAATGGTTTTGTAATAAATTTGAATTCTATTTTTGAAAAAATGGGGAAAAGTCATTTAAAGGATGTCTCAAGCATATTAAGAAATATTAATGATTTTCCAGATGAATTTCAAACCTTAATAAGAAATAATGCTGGGGGTTATTCAAACCATACTTTATATTTTAGAACTTTAAAACCAGGAAATAAGAGCAATCTTTTAGAAAAGTTTTCAAATGATGTTAATACAGTTTTTGGAAGTCTAGATGTTCTTAAGGCTAGCTTGAGAGATGCTGCAATGAAAATTTTTGGGAGTGGTTGGGCATGGTTAGCTTTGTGTCCTAAGAGTGGGCTTAAAGTTATTTCAATGCCTAATCAGGATAGTCCTTTAATGAAGTCTTATGAACCTATTTTAGGTATTGATGTTTGGGAGCATGCCTATTATCTTAAATATCAAAATAGAAGAATTGAATATGTCGATGCATTTTTAAAAGCTTTAAATTGGGAAGAAGTTTCAAAAATTTACAATGAAGCTAATAGTTAGCTTTTATTTTATAAAAATAAAGATTTTTTAATCTTAAAGTTTTTTCTAAAATGCTTAAGTACTTTATTTTAAGTCATTATTAAAGTTTTCTTTTTCTATGTCGTTAAAGTATTCTACTGTTCCGACTTTTAATTCATAAGTTGCATTTTTATCAGATACTATGATTGCATTTTTATGTAACTGAAGTGCGCTAATTGTCCACATATGATTAACACCTTTCTCAATAGCATGTTTTAAGGCTCTTGCTTTGTTGTGTCCGTTTACTATTATTAAAATTTCTTGTGAATCCATAATTGTTCCAATTCCAACAGTTAGAGCGCTTTTGGGAACTTTGTTCACATTTCCTTCAAAAAATCTTGAATTAGCAATTATTGTATCTTGGGTTAAAGTTTTAATTCTTGTTCTTGATGTTAAGGAGGAGCCCGGTTCGTTAAAAGCAATGTGACCATCAGGGCCGATTCCACCTACAAAAAGCATTATTCCCCCCAAAGATTTGATTTTTTTTTCATATTCTTCACATTCTTTTTGGAGATTTGAAGCATTTCCATTTAGTATATTTATGTTTTCTTTTTTAATATCAATGTGAGAAAAAAAATTATTCCACATAAATGAATGGTAACTTTCAGGATGATTTGTTTCAATTCCTATGTATTCATCCATATTAAAAGTTATGACATTTTCAAATGAAATTTTTTTATCTTTATTTAATTTAATTAAATTCTTGTACATACTGATTGGAGAGCTTCCCGTTGGAAGTCCAAGGATAAATGGTTTTTGTTTTGTTGGAAAAAATTCTTTAATTTTTTGTGCTACATGATTGGCTGCCCACTTTGATATGTCTTCGTATGTGGGTCTGATTATTAGTCTCATTTTGATCTCCTTAAAATGGGTTAAAGCTAGAGATTGTTAAAAATTATTTTAGATTCTATCATTGTTAGCTTTAGATTAAAATCTTTATCTAAGACATTTATGTTTGCATCATATCCATGGCATATTAACCCTTTGTTGTCAATATTTAGAATTCTTGTTGGATTGTATGAGCTTGCTTGAACAGCATCACTCAAACTGTAGCCGAATTCTACTAAATTTTTAAGACCTTGTATCATTGTAAGTGTTGATCCAGCTATTGTGTTGCTTTTTATGCTATGGAATAATCCATCTTCTGCAATATAAACTTCATCTCCGTTTGCAATTAGTTTTCCAGAAGTTTGAAAATTTGGAGTAAGTCCGTCAGTTACAAGTACTATTTTGCTTATATCTTTAAGCTTTCTAAGCATTAAAACTAATTTTGGGTGTATATGGTAACCGTCTGCAATAATTTCACAAGAGACATCGCCGTGTATTAATACTGCTCCTATTGCATTTGGATTTCTGTGGTCAAGTTTTGACATTGCGTTGAAAAAATGTGTTGTGTGAAGTATCCCAACTTGAAATCCCTCGATCATATTTTCATATTTTGCGTTTGTGTGTCCTGCTTGAAGGTTGATATTGTTTTCAAGGCAAAATATTGCAAGTTCTCTCATGCCTTTAAGCTCAGGAGCAACAGTCATTGTACTTATGTGTGTTTTTTTTTTGCCGTTTGATCCTGCAAATACCCCACCAGCTGCATCTATTAGTTTTTTCATAACTTTAATGCTTGGTTCGTGAAGATAAGAAACAGGGTGCGCCCCTCTTTTCTCAGGAGAAAAAAATGGTCCTTCAAGGTGAAGTCCTAGAATTTTAGCTCCCTTTTCTTTGCCAATTGCTGCTGTACAAGCTTTTATTGTTTGAATCATTTCTTCTATTGGTCTTGGATAAAGAGTTGGCAAAAATCCTACTACGCCGTATTGAGCTAAATGTTCTGACATTTTAAGTATTGATTCTGTTGAGCACTTGTCTGTACCATGCCCATGAAATCCATGAATATGATTGTCGTAAAGACCAGGAGTTATATAATTGCCTTTTGTATCAATCATTTGGTATTCTTTAAGATCCATTTTTTTAAGTCTATCAGATGTCACAATATCAAAAATTTTATTATCTTTAATTAGGACTGCTGAATTATCCAGTTTGTCATTTCCAGTTAAAACGGATTTTGAGTTGAATAAACAAAAATTTGGCATTTTCATGTTCCTTTTAATTTATTTTACTATAAATATTAATCTTTTTTAAAGTTTTATATTTTTTATTTTAAAGTGTTTGGATGCTTAAAAGTTTTTGTTTTTTAAATCTATTATATTTTAATTTCAATTTTATTAATGATATAATGTACTCCGGAGGGCTTATTATGGCATCAGGATTTTTTGTTCCAGGACTTGAGAGTAAATATAATACTAAAGAAATTCGTGAATCCATGCTTAAGCCTGATAAGGCCAAAATCGATTCTTCTTTTAAAAAACTTGAATCTTTGGAGCAAGAGAAAAGTGCTTGGCAGTTAATTAATAGGAAAATTTCTACTTTAAATTCTCTTGCAAAAGAAATTACGTCACTTAACAGTCCTTTTAATTTAATGTCTGGGAATTCTAGTAACAGCGAAGTTTTAACCCTGTCTACTCGATATGGATCTAAAAATGAGACTCACAAATTAATTGTTGATCAAATAGCTTCAGCTGATGTGTTTTTGTCTTCAAACTTTGATCCTAAAAAAGTTAAAATCCCAGAGGGAGATTATATATTTTTAGTTGGCAAGAAAGAAATTAATGTAAAAAGTAATGGTAATATTGATTTGCTAGTTAAGGATATTAATAACAAGGGAAAGGACTTTTTATCTGCAAAAATAGTAAAAAGTGATAAAAATGGAAATAGTCGATTTATTTTGCAATCCTTAAAGGAAGGTAAAGAAAACAAGCTTGTTATCAAAGGGCAAGGGTTATCTTTTGCCAAGCAAATTGGTATTTTAAGTGAACTGAAAACCAATTTTAATCCTATACTCTCAGATATTGCTTTAAATCAATCTAGTAGTAATAATAAACTTGCTTTTGAAAATAACAATCTTGTTTTAAATCCGCTTTCAGAAATGTCTATTGAAATTCCTGAAGATATTAAAATTACATCTAGGAGTAAAATTAAATTTGAAGTTAAGTATTTTGATACAGGTCTAGAAGAGCCTAATAGTAAGATTATTTTTAATCCCGGAGAAGCTACATTTAAGGATGCAAAAGTTGACAGTGAAGATAGTGTAGTTGATCTTGGATCTGATTTAAAAATTCCTTTGGAAAAAAAATATATTCAAATGAATATGGTTAAAATATCTAGCAAGGAAGGTTCTTTAGAACTTCCTTCAATAAATATTTCAAATAACTTTGAAGAAGTTGAAGTTGATGTTGGATCTCTTTCTAATTTAGAAGAAATAAATATTGAAAATAAAGCAAATAATAAAGTAATTGTTATTAGCAATGTCGAAATTTTTGATCCAAAAAACAGAGATGGTCATTTGCCAATAAATGCTAAAAGTTTTGCTGAGAATGCAAAAGTTAAATTTGATGGAGTAGATGTTGAGAGAGATTCAAATGTTATTAATGATTTAGTTCCAAATGTGACATTAAGTTTAAAAAAAGCTTCAAGTGATATAGTTGAGGCTAAAATTGAGCCTGATTATGAGGCAATCAAGAGGGTTCTTTTAGATTTTATTGGTGCTTATAATGAGGTTCTAGCCGAGATTAATATTGTAAGCTCCAATGAAGATAAACTTGGCAATCAAAATTCTAATATAGTTGAAGAGCTGACTTATCTTAGTGATTCTCAAAAAGAAGAAGCTTATAAAAATTTGGGTATTCTAAGGTCTGAATTTTTATTAAAAAATCTTAAATCTAGGTTAGAATCAATAATTTTTAAGCCTTATGTTACTAGTGATCCTAGTTTTTCAATAATTAATCAAATGGGAGTGTTTACTAACTCTATTTCTTCTTCTGGTGGGCTTTCTAGATATTTAAGACTTGATGAGAAAAAGTTTGATGAATCAATTCGCAATAACATTGATAATGTTAGAGAGCTTTTTTTATTTGATCTGAATGGCGACAGAATATATGATAACGGGATTGCCAAAATGCTAGGAGATTGTTTGTCGCCTCTTGTGACTTCTGGGGGAGTTATTTATAATAAAATAAAAAATTACGATTTGAAAATTGTTAATCAAAAAAATAAAGTCGAAGATTATAAAAAGAAATACGATGATAGAGAAAGAAAGGTAGAAGGTGAGCTTAATACCTTAGATTTTACTGTTAAGCGCATGAAAGATCAGGAAAATACATTAAAGGCTTTTGATTTTAATCAAAGAAATAGATAATAACAATTATTTTAATGCTCTTGCCATCTGTGTTTCTTTTTTTTATTTTTTTGTGCTATTCTTTTTAACAGGCAAAAGGATTTGCCAAAAATAAATAATTAAATTTTATCATGGAGGAATGATATATGATTATAAATCATAATACGTCGGCTATTAATGCTTCAAGAAATAATGGCATTAATGCTGCCAATCTTAGCAAAACTCAAGAAAAGCTTTCTAGTGGGTTCAGAATTAATCGAGCTTCTGATGATGCTGCTGGCATGGGAGTTGCTGGTAAGATTAATTCTCAAATAAGAGGTTTATCACAAGCTTCTAGAAATACTTCAAAAGCTATTAATTTTATTCAGACAACAGAAGGAAATTTGAATGAAGTAGAAAAAGTCTTGGTAAGAATGAAAGAATTGGCAGTTCAATCAGGTAACGGCACATATTCAGATTCAGACAGAGGCTCTATACAAATTGAAATAGAGCAACTTACAGACGAAATTAATAGAATTGCTGATCAAGCTCAATATAACCAAATGCACATGTTATCAAACAAATCTGCTTCTCAAAATGTAAGAACAGCTGAAGAGCTTGGAATGCAACCTGCAAAAATTAATACACCAGCATCACTTTCAGGATCTCAAGCTTCTTGGACTTTGAGAGTTCATGTGGGAGCAAATCAAGATGAAGCTATTGCTGTAAATATTTATGCAGCTAATGTTGCAAATCTGTTTTCTGGTGAGGGAGCTCAAGTTGCTCAGACTGCACCTGCTCAAGAAGGTGTTCAACAAGAAGGAGCTCAACAACCAGCGCCTGCTACAGCGCCTTCTCAAGGTGGGGTTAATTCTCCTATTAATGTTACAACTACAGTTGACGCTAATACATCACTTTCTAAAATAGAAAATGCTATTAGAATGGTAAGTGATCAAAGAGCAAATTTAGGTGCTTTCCAAAATAGACTTGAATCTATAAAGGATAGTACTGAGTATGCTATTGAAAATTTAAAGGCATCTTATGCTCAAATCAAAGATGCTACAATGACAGATGAGGTTGTAGCTGCTACAACTAACAGCATTTTAACACAATCTGCAATGGCAATGATTGCACAAGCTAATCAAGTTCCCCAATATGTGTTGTCATTGCTTAGATAAAATCTTAATTTAATTAGTTCAAATTATTAACAAAAGATCCTTTGAAGGATCTTTTGTTTTTTAATTTTAGATCAGTAAAAAATTAATAATTTTAGTATAATTTATAATGATGTGTTATTGAGTATAATGCAGGCTTATTGAGGAGTTTGCTTTGGATAGGGTCGTTGTTAAAATTAAAGATTGTTATAAAGTATTTTCTTATTATTTTGACAAAAAGCAGATAAGTCAAGCTATAAAAGAGTATGAAGATGGCAAAGATAGAATGCAGATTTACAAAGAATCTTCTATTTTTATTGCAAATGCCAATATTAATCTTGATGTTTACGAAAATGAAATTTTAGTTATTATGGGCATGTCAGGTTGTGGCAAGTCTACTTTAGTTAGGTGTTTGAATGGTATTTACAAAATAGATTCAGGATCCATTTTGGTAAATAACATGGAAATGAATGCTATAAATCGCAAAGATCTTTCTAATCTAAGAAAAGATAAATTTGCAATGGTTTTTCAAAATTTTGGACTTTTCCCTCATATGAATGTATTAAGAAACGTTACTTATGGACTTGAAGTAAAGCATATTCCTAAGAAGATTAGAGAAGAACGTGCTATTGAGGTATTAAATCTTGTAGGACTTGAAGATTCAAAATATAAGTATATTAATGAACTTTCTGGGGGGATGAAACAAAGAGTTGGAATAGCAAGAGCATTGGTGGTTAATCCAGACATTCTTTTAATGGATGAAGCTTTTTCAGCGCTTGATCCATTAATTAAAGGAGAGATGCAAGAAGAACTTTTAAGGTTGGTAGCTAAGCTTAAAAAAACAGTTGTGTTTATTACTCACGATTTAATTGAAGCTTTTAAACTGGGACATAGAATTGCTTTTATGAGAGATGGAAAAATTATTCAAGTTGGCAAACCTTTAGAAATTTTAGCCAATCCTAGTACAGATTTTATATCTCATTTTATTAAAAATTTGCCTGTTTTAAATATTTTGAAAATAAAAGATATTTTAAAATATGATTTTGATTTAAACTTTGGTAGTGATAATGATTTAAATGTTATTATTAAATATCAAGACGAAAATTTTAGTTTATATGATAAAGCCCTTAATAAAAGATATGATAATCTTGTGGCTTTAAATTTAGAACTAAATGACGAGATAAAAAAAGTTGTTCAATATTTGAATAAGCAAGATTATTTAATAATAAAAGAAAGAGGAACTATTGTTGGGTATATTAATTTAAATGAAATTTCTGATTTATTGTCAAGATAGGAATTTATGAGTAAAGATTTTTTTATATTAAAAATAGATAATTTTTTTGATTTTTTGGTTGATAATTTTTCAATTTCTGATGGGGTAGGTTTTTCTAAAAGTATAATTTTTTTATATGAAAAATTAAAAAATTTATTTCTTTTTGTTAATCCCATTCTTTTGATTTTGATTGTATGCTTGTTAAGTTTTGTTTTTCTTAAAAAGAGATTAACATTTTTAATTTTACCCGGATTCTTTTTTATTTTGTATTTTAATCTTTGGGAAGCTTCAATGGATACAATAGCTATTATATTTGTTTCTGTTTTTGTTTCTGTTATTTTGGGAATTCCTATAGGTATTTTTGGGGGATATTTTCCAAGATTTTATGTTTTTTTAAAACCCATTCTAGATTTAATGCAAGCTATGCCCCCCTTTATTTACTTGATTCCCGCTATTCCTTTTTTTGGAATGGGCACAGCTTCTGCTATTTTTGCTACAATAGTTTTTGCTATGCCTCCTGTTATTAGGTATACAAGGTTGGGAATTGTTCAAGTTTCAGCTGAGGTAATAGAAGCTGCCAAATCTTTTGGCAGCAGTAATTTGCGTATTCTTTTACAAGTTCAACTTCCCCTTTCTCTTCAGAGTATAATTGAAGGTATTAATCAGTCAATAATGATGGCAATATCTATGATAGTAATTGCTGCAATGGTTGGATCGTCTGGTTTGGGTAGGACTGTGATTTACTCTATAGAAAGATTAAATTTTGGTGAGGGCTTAATATCTGGATTAGCGGTTGTTATTATAGCTATTATTTTAGACAGAATTATGCAATCTATCTTTATTAAATTTAGCTATTTAAATACAGATCATTATGGCGTAAAAAGAGAGAATAGATTTAAAAGATTTTTAGAAATATATAATAAATAAATGGAGGGTATTTTGTGAATTTTGTTTATAAATTATTTATTGGATTTTGCAGTTTTCTTATTTTTTTGTCTTGTGATGAAAAAAATAGTTCAAAGAATTTGAAATCGGTAAAAATTGGATATGTGAATTGGGGTGGAGAAACAGCCGCTACAAATGTATTAAAGGTTGTTTTTGAGAAAATCGGTTACAATGCAGAAATATTTTCAGTTACCACATCTGTAATGTATCAATACTTAGCATCTGGAAAAGTAGATGGCACAGTATCTTCTTGGCTTCCTACAGCTGATAAATTTTATTACGAAAAGCTGAAAACAAAATTTGTTGATCTTGGTGCAAATTACGAAGGAACCATTCAAGGTTTTGTAGTGCCAAGTTATGTTCCAATTTCTAGTATTGGCGAGCTTAAGGGCAAAGGGGCTAATTTTAATAACAAAATGATTGGCATAGATGCTGGTGCGGGAACTCAGATTGTTACAGAACAAGCTCTTGATTATTATGGATTAAGCAAAGAGTATGAGCTAGTTCCTTCAAGTGAGAGTGTTATGCTTGCAAGCTTGAATTCTGCAATAAAGAGAAACGAGTGGATTTTGGTTCCTTTGTGGAAGCCTCATTGGGCTTTTTCTAGGTATGATATTAAGTTTCTTGATGATCCTGATTTAATTATGGGAGGAGTTGAGAATGTGCACACTCTTGTTAGACTTGGTCTTGAAAATGATGATCTTGATGCATATTATGTTTTTGATCATTTCTTTTGGAATGATGATTTAATATTGCCTTTAATGGATAGAAATGATAAAGAGCCAGGCAAGGAATATCGCAATGCAGTTGAATTTGTTGAAAATAATAAAGAAATTGTAAAGATGTGGGTTCCAGAAAAATATAAGACTTTATTTGATTAATCTTTTTTTAAATTCTTTTAAAGATGTTACAATGGGATTGTATTTGGGAATAAAATCGTCTCCCCCTTTGAATAATGCATTACATCTTATTATTCTTAGTGTTATTAATATTAAGGCTGTTAGAAAATTGTATTTTTTAAGGCATTCAATTGAATATTTTGAGCAAGTAGGTTTGTATATGCATTGTAGTCCAAATAGCTTAGAAAAAGTGTTTTGGTAAATTTTTATTAAAAAAATAAGAATATAATTTAAGATAAAGAAAATTTTAAAAATATTCATATTTAAAATTGTATTATAATATAATCATTAATCAAATGAATTCAAAATATTAATTAAGTTTTATAACTTTAAAGTTTTAATTTTTATGATAGGGGGCTTTAAATTAAACAAATTTTTTTAATTTTTATTTCTGTCACTTTTTCTTTTGCTCAAATTATTCAAATATCACCCAAACAAGCTGTAAATATGGCTCTAGAGAGTAGCTTAGATTCAGAAAATGCTCAATACAAGGAAAATATAAAAAAACTTTATAAAAATAATGCATGGAATGTTTTTATTCCAAATGTTAACCTTAGCTCTACGATTAGTAGAAATCTTTCTGCTTTAAGTGATCTTGAGAGAGATTATTGGGGTGTGGGGTTTGGAGTGGGTATTAGTCTTTCTTTGTCCCCTTCTGTTTTAAAAAGAATTGAAATTGTTATGCTAGAGTATGAAAATGCAAAAATAGAAAAGGAGAGTGCTGTTCGTAATATTAAGTTAAATGTTCTCAAATCTTACAATCAATTAATAGCTTTAAAAAGCACTTTGAAAGTTTTTGAGAGTCAAATCCAAAATAGTAAACTTAAATTTGAACAAGCTAGAATTGCTTATAATAATGGATTAATATCAGAAATAGATTTTCTTGATGCAGAGCTTAATTATAAAAAAACCCAACCAGATTTAGATGGGCAGATTATTAATTTTGAAAAATCAAAAGAAATTTTCAAATTATTAATAGGATTAGATCCAGATCAAGATTTTGAAATTATTGGAGAATTGTCAGACGAGACAATAGATTTTTCCTTATTTAATGAAGCTTTAAATTTTAATGAATCATTAGAGATTAAGGAATTAAATATGCGCTTAAAAATGACAGAACAGCTTGTTGATTCGCTTTGGCTAGATACTTTTTTGCCAAGTCTTTCATTGTCATTTTCTTATTCTCCTTATAGATCATTTAATGAAAATTCTAAAGGCTTTTCAAGTGGATTTTTGACATCATTTAGTCTAAATTATGGTTTAACTGAAATATTTCCATTTTCAAAGAGTTTTACAAAAATACAAGATAACAACTATCAACTAAAAATACTGCAAAACAATATTGAAAATAAAATTAGAAATTTAAAATCTAATATTGTGCAAAAAAGAAAAGATATTAGAAGGTATAAATCAATTCTTGATGCTTCTAAAATTAATGTAGAATTAGCTAATAGAAATTATCAAATGGCATTTAATGCTTTTAATTCCGGGGTCATGGATCTTTCTAAATTAAATGATATTGAACTTGCTTATAAGCAGAGCGATTTGAGGTTTATTCAAGATAAATTAAATTATTCTAATTCTATACTTGAATATAAGGATTTAATAAATTCATTAGATTAAGAGGTATTTTTATGAATTTGATTTTTAATGTTAACTTATATTTAAAAAAATATTTTTTAGTCTCAGCTTTAGTTTTAGTTGCTTGTGTGAGTAAGAACAAGTTAGATGTCGAAAATATTAATAATGAGAAAGAAAGTTCTTATAGATTTCCAGTGATTGCCATAAAAGCCAAAAAGGGAATTTTAAGCGATTATTTGTCTTTAAATGGAGATGTAGATACAAAAGTTAAGGCTGACATTTTTCCAGATGCTACAGGTAAAATAACCTCTTTGGGAATAAAACTTGGATCTTATGTTCAAAGTGGACAAATAATTGCAACTCTTGATCCTTCAAGGCCTGGCTCTGTATATTTGAAAAGTCCAGTAAGAGCTCCAATCTCAGGATATATTTTAAATATTAGAAAAAAAATTGGCGAAACAGTTAATCCTCAGTCCAGCATAGCAGTAGTGGGAAGGATAGATGCAAAGCAAATTTTAACTTATGTTTCTGAGAAATACATTGCAAATATTAAAGTTGGAAATGATGCTATTATTGAGGTTGGAGCCTATCCTAATGAAAAGTTTAAAGCTAAAGTTTCAGAGCTATCTCCTGTTTTAGATTCTAAAAGCCGCACTATTGAGGTATATCTTACGCCTATTGGTAGCAATTTAGACAAACTGATTATTGGTATGTTTTCTAAAATTAAACTTATTACTAAACGTTTCAGAGATGTAATAAAGATTCCAAGAGAGGCTGTTGTTGAAAGAGAAGATAAGAATTTTGTATTTAAGCTTGATTTAGAGGGTAAAAGCGTTCAAATGTTGCCTGTTGGAGTGCTTTTTGAAATAGATGGTATTGTAGCTATTTCTGGTGAGGTTGAAGATAATGATTTAATTGTGGTAGAAGGTATGTCTACTCTTTCTAATGGAACTCTAATAAATTTGGTAGATACAAAAGAGAGTCTTCCAGCTGAAAGCAATATTTAATTTATTGGGAGATGTGTTATGTTGGTAAAGAGAATAGTTGGCAAACCAATAACAATGTTGATTTTATTTTCATTGTTAATGATGATAAGTTTATATACCTTTTCAAGATTAAAAGTAGATCTTTTACCCGGAATTGATATTCCTCAAATAAGTATTTACACTGTTTATCCTGGTGCTTCTCCTAGAGAAGTTGAAGAGAGTGTTTCTAGAGTTCTTGAGAGTGGCTTGAGTTCGGTAAAAAATTTGAAAAATATATATAGCACCTCTTCTAAAGAGAATAGTACCGTTTCGCTTGAATTTTATCATGGAACCGATTTGGATTTGGTTTTAAATGAGATTCGAGATGCTCTTGAATTAGTAAAATCTTCATTACCCAGTACGTCACATACACCCAGAATTTTTAGATACAATCTTAAAAATATTCCCATAATGAAAATTGTTATTAATTCTTTAAGGCCAGTTTCTGAGCTTAAAAGATATGCTGATGAGATCATTAAACCCGGACTTGAAAGGCTTGATGGAGTTGCAATTGTTACTGTTGATGGTGGAAGTAAAAAACGTGTTTTAATTGAAGTTTCTCAAAACAGATTAGAGTCTTATGGGCTTTCTTTGTCAAGAATATCTTCGATTATAGCATCTCAAAATTTTGAACTTTCGGCTGGTAATATATTAGAGAACAACTTAGAATATTTGGTTCAAGTGTCTGGAAAATTTAAATCAATCGAAGAGATAGGCAATGTGGTCATAGCTTATAAGATACCCGAAATTTCTTCTGGTATAAATTTATCTCCCATTGAGATAAAACTTAAAGATATTGCTAATATTAAATCCGATTTTGAAGATTTGTCAGAATATGTTGAATATAATGGGTTGCCTTCAATTTCTTTATCGGTTCAAAAACGTAGTGATGCCAATTCTATTGCAGTTTCTAATGTTGTTATGAGTGAAATAGAAAAATTGAAGTTAACTATGCCTAAAGATATGAAATTGGAAATTGCTTCTGATAGTACTAATTTTATTAAAGCATCCATTTCAACAGTTGTAAATTCAGCCTATTTTGGGGCTATGCTTGCAATATTTGTTATTTTTTTCTTTTTAAGAAGCATTAGGGCTACAATAATTATTGGAATTTCTATTCCAATAGCAATTGTTTTGACTTTTTGTTTAATGTATTTTGCAAATATTTCTCTTAATATTATGAGTCTTGCAGGTCTTGCGCTTGGGATTGGAATGGTTGTTGACTGTTCAATTGTTGTAATAGACAATATATATAAATATAGGCAAAAAGGAGCAAAGCTTATTTCATCTTCCATTCTTGGAGCCCAAGAGATGATGCTTCCTATCACATCTTCAACTTTTACTTCTATTTGTGTTTTTGGTCCATTTCTTATTTTCAAGTCAGAACTTGGGATATATGGAGATTTTTTTAAAGACTTTTCATTTACGATTGTTATTTCTTTGGGAGTTTCTCTCTTAGTTGCGATTTTTTTAGTTCCTGTTTTATCAAGCCATTATGTCGGTTTGTACACAAGTTTTCAAAAGAATATTAAGAGTGCTTTTATTGCAAAAATCGATGCTTTTTTTGCTAGTATTTATTATTTTTTAGAATTTTTGTATATCAATTTATTAAATATAGTTTTAAATCATAAATTGATTTTTGGATTGATTGTTTTGTTTAGTTTTGTTGGTAGCCTATTTTTAGGATTATTGCTAGATGTGACAACTTTTGGCAGAGGAAAAGAAAATTCAATTATTATTAACTTGAATTTTCCTTATAGAACTAATTTGGAATATGCAAAATTTTATTCTAATAGATTTTTAGAAATTGTAAAAAGTGAGGCTAAAGGATATAAAAGTATTATTTCTACTCTGAATGCTGAGAGAATAACTTTTGATGTATTGTTTCCACTCAAGGAGGAGTCAAGAGATAAGTCGATTGAGAATGTAGATTATGATGCTATTAGGTATAAAATTATGAATCGTATTGGAAATCTTTATCCCGAATTTAATATTGGGGCTCCTAGTGGCAATGCTTTAGGTGTTGGAGATTCTATTAAAATCAAAATTTCAGCTAATGATTTCGAATATATAAAAGATTATGGAAAAATTTTAGTTTCTATGTTAAAAAAGGAAATTCCTGAACTTGTAAACCCAAGACTTAGTATAAGTGATTTTCAACTTCAAATTAGTGTTGAGATAGACAGAGCGTTAGCTTATAATTATGGCATTGACATGAATACCATTTTAAATGAGCTGAAGGCTAATGTTAATGGTGTTGTTGCTGGGCAATATGTAGAGAATGGACTTAATTATGATATTGTTATTAAGCTTGATAGAATGGATGTTCAAAATTTAAAAGATTTGGAAAAAATATTTATTACAAATTCATCTGGCGTTAAAATTCCTTTTTCATCAATAGCTACCTTTGAAAAAACCAACAAAGCCGAATCTATTTACAGGGAAAATCAAGCTTTAACTGTTTATCTTGATGCAGGTATTTCTCCAAATGATAATTTAACTCAAGTAACTGCAAAAGTTATAGATTTTGTTAATAATAAGGTGCCTCATAGGGAGGGCACGGTGCTTAGGGTTGAAGGAGAGTATGATGAATTTTCAAATATTATGAATCAGTTTAAAATAATCATTATGATGGCTATTATTGTTGTGTTTGGCATTATGGCTTCTCAATTTGAATCTTTTTTAAAACCCTTTATTATTATTTTTACAATTCCTTTAACGGCAATAGGGGTTGTACTTATACATTTTCTTGCAGGAGAAAAACTTTCTATTTTTGCTGCAATTGGAATGCTTATGCTTGTTGGTGTTGTGGTAAATACGGGAATTGTTCTTGTAGATTATACTGATTTATTGATTAAGAGAGGCTTTGGTCTAAGGGAAGCAATTGTTGAATCTTGTCGTTCAAGGTTTAGGCCAATTTTAATGTCTTCTTTAACTTCAATAATAGGGCTTATTCCAATGGCATTTTCTACTGGGAGTGGAAATGAGCTTTTAAAGCCAATTGCATTCACTTTTATTGGCGGAATGACAGCTAGTACATTTCTTACTTTGTTTTTTATTCCCATGCTTTTTGAAATTTTTTCCAATATTGTTTCAAGTTTCAAATTTAGGTTAAAAAAAGTAACATCTAATGTAGATGTTGAAAAACCACTCAAAATTAATAATTCATCTAAAAGTAGTTATGATAATCTATTTGAAGAAGATGGGGATTGATATGACTAAATTTTATAACTATAGAATTGAAATAATTTCTAACTTATCTTTAGAGCTTGATATTTTGGAGTGTGTGGAAAAAATAGAGCAAGAGCTAGGAGAGCCTATATATTATTCTAAGATAGAAAATGTTTATGGAAAAGGCAGAAAAGGTGAAAAGCATGGTAACGGTGTTTGGCCTGAAGAAAATTTTATTTTGATTATTTATACCTCCAATAAATCTATTGTTAATAGATTAAAGGATGTTGTAGATGATTTGAATATTTCTTATCCCACAGAGGGGATTAATTTTTTTGTTTTGAAAAATTAATTCTTAAGAGTAAATTTCACGTGTTTTTTTGGATAATAAATTTTGAATAATAAAAATTATGTTTTAAGATTTGAGTTAAAAACATGATATTTGTGCAAAATCTTAAAACGGAAATTTATTTTTAGATTCTAAATTATTTTTTTATTAAATATTTAATAAAAAAATAATAAATTTTGTTTTTATTTTTTAGCTTTTTATTCTTATTTGCTTTCTTTGTGTTTTTTAGGGTATGAGGCTTGATAAATAATTTTTTATGAAATTATTGTTAATAATGATATAATAAACCATATTAATTTTGTTAAAAGGAGGACTATATGTCAATAGCAAAGGCATTTTTTGGAGTAGCTGATCAACAAAAGGATAAACTTGCTCAAATATATAAAGTTTGCAATGGATATGCCCATGTTACTTATGGCGACTTAAAAAATAATGTTTTAAAGCTTGCTTCCTTTTTAAAGTCAATTAATGTTAAGTATCAAGATAAAATATTTATTTGCTCTGAGAATAGAGCCGAGTGGGCTGTGTTAGATTTTGCAATTTTATCTCTTGGTGCTGTTGATGTTCCAAAAGGTTCTGATGTTACTCTTTTTGAAGCTGAAATTATTTTTAACTCTGTTCTTCCAAGTGTAGTTATTTTAGAAAATTTAACTCTTCTTGATATGTTTGTTCAAATTAAATTTACAGTAAAACCGATATTTATTATTATTGAAAATTTGAATAAAGAAGATAGACTAAAATATAGTGATTTTGAAATTTATACCTATAGCGATTGTATTTTATTTGGAGATAATTTAAGAAAAGATTCAGAAATTATTAAGATTGCAAGCAAAGTTGATCCTAATGATATGGCAACAATAATATATACTTCTGGAACGACAGGCCAACCAAAGGGGGTAATGCTCAGTCATGCCAATCTTCTCTACCAGGTTTCTAGTTTTAGTTTAATGATTGATACGCAAGTGGGACAAATATTTATGTGTATTTTGCCAATTTGGCATTCCTTTCAAAGGTCTTTTTCTTACAATATTTTCCTTAAAGGCATGGTTTGTTTGTTTTCTACCATTGTTCCAAGGGCAATGCTTGATGATATTAAAAATATTAATCCCCATTATATTGCAGCTGTTCCAAGACTTTGGATTGCAATAAGGCAAAATATTTACAAAGAAGTTTCTAAAAAGCCTTTTATTTCTAGAATAATTTTTCATTTCTTTGTAAAATTGGCATTTCTTAGTGATATTTGTTATAGAGCGGTAATGGGGCTTTATCCAGACAATGGATTTAATTTGTTTTTTCCTATAAAGAAAATTTTAGGAACATTCGGTTTAATCTCTCTATTTCCTTTTAAAGCTTTGGGAAATATTTTGATTTTTAATAAAATAAATAAGATCTTAGGTAATAATTTTGTTGTTGGAATTACTGGTGGCGGTAGCATGCCTTTGTCTGTTGTTAGATTTTTTAATTCAATTGGTATTGAACTTGCCAATGCTTATGGATTGACAGAAACTTCGCCCGGAGTGGCTTCTAATAAGCATAAAAAAGTTATTATTGGAACTTGTGGTAAAATTTTGCCTGGAACTGTTGCTGAGATTAGAGATGCTGATGGAAATAAGCTTAAAAAGCCTGGAAAAGGAATTTTGTTTGTAAAAGGGCCTCAAGTAATGCTTGGATATTATAACGATAGAGAATCAACTTTTAGGATTATTGGTTCTGATGGTTTTTTAAACACAGGTGATATTGCAAAATTATCTAAGGATAATGTTGTTCAAATTATTGGTCGAGAAAAGGATACAATTGTTTTGAATAATGGAGAAAATGTTGAGCCTGCTCCAATTGAGATTAAGCTTGAAGAATCAATATTAATAGAAAAAGCGGTTGTTGTAGGGCAGGATCAAAAATTTTTAGGCGCCCTTATTCTTCCAAATTTTGAAGAAATAAATAAATATCTAGAAAGTGTTGGGCAAAAAATTTTTGATGCTAACAATAGAAGTCAAATTATTGCAAATAATATTGTTCTTAAAGCCATAAATGATGAAATAAAAAAATTAATCAATAGAACTAATGGATTTAAGCCTTTTGAGCAGATATTGAAGTTTACTCTTTTAGAAAAACCATTTGAAGTTGGTAAAGAAATGTCGATTAAAATGGATATTAAGCGAAGCTATATTTTAAATTTTTATAAAAATGAAATTAAGAATTTATTTACCTGATTATTTTAAATACAGCTCAAGCTCTATTATATCTTCTAATTTTGTATTGGGGGGTATGCTTTGCTTATAAACAAATCCGTCACCATTTATTTTTATTTTTATAGTATTTTTATAGTATTTTAGTATGTCTATTGCCTCTCTTTTGGAAAGGTTGATAAAATTTGGCAAGTATGCTTTGTTTTTATAATTAGTTTTGGTTTTGGGAATTTTTATTGTTGATGGCATTTTGATTTTTTTATATGCGCTTGTATTTTGTTGGTATTCAATAAATTCTATTATTTCTTTTGCCATTGGAGCTGCTATTCTTGTTCCGTATATTATTTTTTTTGGGTACCTGTATACAATATAAATAATATATTTTGGTTGTTCTGTGGGGTATATTGCTAGAATAGAGGATGTGTAGTCTTCTTCTGAGTATTTGCCGGTTTTTCTATCAATAGCTTGAGATGTTCCGCTTTTTGCAGAAATGTCAAGATTTTTAATTTTAAGATTTGGAATTCCACCTTTATTTACAACTTCTCTCATCATTTTTAAAACTCTTTCTGCTGAACTTTTGGATATTACTCTTTTTATTTCTTCTTTGCTAAATTCTTTAATACTTTCTCCTTTATCGTTGCTTATTTTTTTTATTATTCTAGGTTTTAACATTATTCCATTGTTGCTTAGTATGCTTGCAGCTTGTAATATTTGAATTGCTGACACCCCTATTTCTTGTCCAAATCCAATTGTAGCTTTGCTTCGCCCTGACCATTTTGAATAATGATTTAAGAGTCCTTTGGTTTCTCCAGGAAATGGAAATCCAACTTTTTCTCCAAATCCAAAATCTAAAAGTTTTTTGTAAAAGTATTCATTGCTAACTTTTTCAGTAAGGTAAGCTATTCCTACATTTGATGAATAAATTAAAATCTCTGTAGAGTCGATATATTTATAGGGAGGATTTAAGGTTTTGATTGTAATTTTTTCTCCTGATGGAAATTGTTTTTGATATATTCCATTGTCTAAGAATTTTTCTTCTAAATTTAATTTTCCACTTTCTAATATTATTGCAACTGTAAAAATTTTATTAATGCTTCCAGGCTCATAGGTTAACGATGAAGAAAGATTTTTTCGTATTTCTTCAGGATATTCAGAATAAAAGTTTGCATCATATTGAGGAAATTGAACCATGGACAATATTTCTCCATTTTGGGAATTCATTACTAAAGTAATTAAACTTTCAGGATTATTTTCTTGAAAGTATTTTTTAGCTATTTTGCTAACGCCTTGTTGTATATTCATGTCTATTGTTAAGTAGATGTTGTTTGTTTCTAATTCTTCATTTAAAAATTGTTGTTTGGTTTTATCTTTTCCTAATATGCTATTTAGAGAAAATTCAATCCCCTCAAGGCCAAGATTATCTGTTCCTACAAAGCCAGTAATATTGCTTGTAGTATGCCTAAATGGATAAATTCTTGTGTAATCAGGATATAAAGCAATATTTGAGAGTCTGCCTTCAGCTTGAATTCTTTTGATTAAATCTGATTCTTCTCTTTTTGTTTTTCTTTTTATATATAAAAATCCTTTATTTGAAGAAAGTTTTTCCTTTAGCATTCTTGAATCAATTTGTAGTATTGCGCCAAGAGTTTCAGATGTACTGACAATATTTTCTATTTTTTGAGGATTTGTTCCAATTGAGTAGGACTTTGAAGAGAATGCTATTGGTTTGCCATTTCTATCATAAATTGTTCCTCTTTTTACAATATCATTTGATTTTAAAGATATTATGTTGTTTGGAATGTTATTAAAGGCCATTAGTGTGAAATATTTATAAATAGTTATCAAAGTTATAATTAAGAATATTGTTAATATTACATTTATTCGATACTTGTTATTAAGTATTTTTTTGGTCATGAATTTTGGACCTCTTAAATTATTTTATGACTATACGAAATATACTAAATAAATATGAAATAAAAAATTATTCATTTTTTTTTGCATCTATATTATTATATGTTATTATATTCTGAAAAAGTAGATTACTTATAGCAGAGGATATAATATGATGGACATTAAAACTTTAAAAGGCTTTAAAGATTATTTACCAAAGGACTGTTTGATTCGAATTCATATTGTTAGGCAGATATTTAGCGTTCTTAATTCTTATAATTTCGATTTAATAGATACTCCTGTTCTTGAATATTCAGAGTTGCTTTTAAAAAAGAGCGGAGATGAGTCCGAAAAGCAAATTTATAGGTTTAAAGATAATGGAGGCAGAGATGTTTCTATGCGATTTGATTTAACTGTTCCTTTTGCCAGATTTGTTGCTACAAATTCTTCTAGTTTAAAGTTTCCTTTCAGACGTTCTCAATTTGGAAAAGTTTTTAGAGGAGAAAATTCTCAAAAAGGTAGATACAGAGAATTTATGCAATTTGATTTTGATATAGTTGGAGAGGACAGTTTTAGAGGTGATGCTGAGATTCTTTCTGTTGTTTATTATGGACTTGAAGAGATTTTTTTGAATTTCATAGAAGGCATTAATAAGAAATTTATTATTCATTATTCTCATCTTGGTATATTAAATTCTTTTTTTGAAAAGCTAGGAATTAAAGAAAAATCTCTTTTTATTTTAAGAAATATTGACAAAATAGATAAAATAGGAATCTCTAAAGTTAGAGAGGAGTTGCTCCTTAAGATTGAAAAAGAAGCAGTAGATTCAATCTTAAATTTAGTGAGTTTGCAAGGTACTTTTAAAGACAAAATACAAGCCTTAAAAAGTATTTTGGGTGATAACGATTCTATTAAAAGAGTAGAAGATGTTTTTAAACATCTTAGTTTATTAAAAATTCAAGATTCTTTTAACTTAAATCTTAAAATATCGCGTGGGCTTGATTATTATACGGGGATTGTTTTTGAATCTGAGGTATTTGGTAGTAATATGGGTAGTGTTTGTAGTGGGGGAAGGTATGACAATTTAGTTTCTTCGTTTTCAAGCTCTGTTCAAAAGGTTTCAGGAGTTGGGGGATCTTTTGGTATTGACAGAATAAAGGATATAATTGATCTTGAAAAGTTTAGTTATATTAAAATATTTGTCACTAAGGCTAGATCTAAAGTTTTGATTGTAAATTTAGATAGTGCTTTACAAAATTATTATTATGAACTTGCTACTAGGTTTAGAAATCATGATTATTCTAAAGTTAAAAATATTTCTTGTGAGGTTTATTTTAAAAATAAAAATGGTAAAAATATTAAAGAGCAAATAGAATATGCTTTAAATAAAGAGATAAGATTTTTAGTTTTTGTTGGTCAAGAAGAATACAAAGAAAATAAAATGAAAGTAAGAGATTTGACAAAAAAAGAAGAGTTGTTGCTTTCTTTTGAAGAGTCAATAAATGTTATCAAATGTAATGAAAAATTGCTGTGCACCCCTTTTTAATCTTAAATGCTTTTTGTCTTAAAAAATTTTAGCAAAAGGCATTAAGATTAATTGGCATTTTTATCTATTTTTCTAATTGTTATTGCATTTAAGGTAAGTTTGTTCTTTTTGTATTCTATTTGTCCTAGTATTTCAACATTGTCTTTAAAATCAATGTCAATATCAAAAGTTGTTTTTGTTGGGATAATTCCTGAGAGTACATTTTTGTTGTATCCTACATAAAAGTCAAAATGAATTATATTGTCTTTTTTTTCAACATTATTTACTAATCCTTCCCATTTTACATATACGTTTGAATAGATTGACGGATCTTTTTTAATATCTTTTAAGTTTAGATATTCATTAAAGCTAATAAAATCTGGCCTTGAAATAAAACTAGCAAGATTTTTGGCTTTTAGTTTTATTGATTCTGATGCATTTGAATTTAATATTTTATTTATTTCTACTCTTGCAAAATTATCTTTTCCTGTTTTTAAATAAATTTTAATTTTTTCGAAAGAATTTTTAATTTCGTCGCTAGTTAGTATTAATATAAATTGGCCTTCTTCATTTTTTATTTTTTCTTTGTTATTTATTTTAATGTCGTCAATGTAAGCAGCAATGTTATTTAAATTTTTATTTATTTCTGCTTTTCGATTTGTGGCTGTTGTTGTCTTTTGTTTATAAAAAATAAAATAGATTGCTAACATTGAAATAAATACAATTCCCCCAATGGCAATTATTATGATTAACTTTGTTAAATTTTTATCGGGCGTTGCTTTAATTATTGGGAACAATTTTTCATATGTATTATTATTTTTTAAAAAAACAGATCCTTTGACAGGATTTTTTCGAATGATTTCAAGAGACAGCTCTGATCTTTCTACTTCTTGATTTTCTTCTATCATTTTAAGCCATATTTGAATCGCTTTTTCTTCTTTGCCTTGGCTTACTAAGAGTATAGCAATAGCTTGTTTTATATTTGACTCGCTTGGGTTTAAAGTGTAAGCCTTTTTAAGATATGTTTGAGCATTGCCAAGGTTTCCAATACGAAGATAAGACATTCCTAAGACATAATGATACAAGTAGTAATTTTTGTAGAAAAAAATTTCTTTTTCTAGGAGCTTTATTGCTTGTGAATATTTTTTTGAATTATAGTAATAAATGGCTTTGTTAATAATTTTATTAGGTTCCATATAGCTAGAATTTGACCCCACAATTTTCTTTTTAATATTATAATATAAGATTTTATTTTAAAAGAATAATAAATAGAATATTGTTATTTTGCCTTAATTTCTTGTTTGACTAAAAATTGATAAATGATATAATTAGAATAAAGTGTAACGGGAGGGTTGTATATATCTTTTAAAATGGTGGAGACGTGTCATCAGAAAGAATCGTTGAATTAATCAAAGAGATTTACTTAGATTTTAGAAAAGGCAATTTTAAGGAAGCTTTAGTAAAATCCGAAGAAGCTCATTCTCTTGATTTTGATAATGTTGAAATTTTAACAGCTTTGAAAAGCTCTGTTTATTGGAACGGTCAAGTTGAAAGCCTTGATAGAATAGGGCAAGATTATGAAAAGGCGGAATTTTTAATAAGAGAGTGGAATAATTTTGCAGGTCGATATTTAAAAAAGATGGGTTGTAATTTTTTGCAAGGTCGTAATTCTATAAAATATTTTGTGTTTCAGACTTGTCTTTACATATATAAAAATATATACAAACTTCATCCAGAAAATTTGGACCTTTTAATAAAAATTGCTAAGTCTTATAAAGGCATGGGAAATTACGAGAGAGCAATTAATGTTTTTTTGCAAATATTAGGAGATGCTAAGGAAAACTCAGATGTTGTTGCAGAGCTTGCTGATTCTTATGCGTTGGTTGATGAAATAAAAGAGGCCAAGGTCTTGTTTAGAGAGGCTTTTTTTATCAATCCTCAAAAAATAGATATATATTCTCTTGAGTCTGATATGATTTTAAAATTAATAGATCTTATTAAGTCTGACAAAAACATTTCAGATGATCTTATAAAAGAATGGATTCCTGTTTATGGCTCTCTTAATGGTGTTTTTAATGTTAAAAGAGAATTAAGACCTATAGAGCTTGGGCAGCTGAAGCAGTCTGTTTACAGTTTACGCAATGAACTTAAAGAAAAGTCTTATAGATCAATAAATGAGAGTATATTGCTTCCAAGGCTAATTAATAAGTATTTTTGGCTTATTGATCATTATGTAAGGATAAAAGAGGATAGGGCACGCATTGATGAGATTTTGTTATACATAAAAGAAATAGACTTGGGAATTTATCAACAGTATGTAAATTAGCTGCTTGATGCTAAAAATCGATATTAGGAGAGTTTAATGTCTAATGTTACCATAGAGAAATTAGATAGTATTTTACAAGAAGATAAGTGGACAAGAATAGTTGTTAATAATTATTCTCTTGCTAAAATAAAAGAATTGGATGATTTGATAGATAATATAATTGATGAGGGGTTAACAGAGGATGTGCTTGATATTTGCGGCAGGCATTTAAAGGATGTTAAAAAAAGCATAGCAGGTCTTTATATTTCCGGAATGCTTATATATAGTAGACGGCCTTTAAATGATATGAATTTGCTTGCAGTTATTGATTTATTTTCTCAAAATTTAAAATGGGCTCTTGTTGAACATATATGCAATGAAATGCTTTCTATCTCTGAGAATAAGCATGCTCTTTATACTCTTGCAAAAATATATGCCCAAAACAATGAAAATGATAAGCTTCCAAGTATTTGGACTAGAATTGTTGAAGCAGATATTGATGACACTGTGTTTGTAAGGCAACTTGCTACTTATTATGAAACTATTGATTTGCAAAAATCAATTTTCTATTTTAGAAAAGCCATTTATCGTTTTATTGATAAAAAACAAATGTCAGGAATAAGAGAAGTATGGGCAAAGCTTATGCATTATGTTTCAGATGATTTTGATTCTTTTTTGCTTATTTTACAAAAAATTGAAAAAGATCTTGGATTTAAAAAGGCTATAGTTCTTTATGAAGATTTATTTGATCATTATTCTTTGACTGATAATATTGATGAGACAATAGAAATTTTAAAAGGTATTTTAAAGCTTGACAATAAGAATTATAAGGCAAGAGAAAATTTAGTTAAATTTCTAAGAGAAAGATATAAAGATGTAAAAAATATTGAGGATTATCTTTTAAAGTCTGATATTGAAAACTTAGATAAAAATTTTGTTGATGTATATTCAGACTTTGAAAAATATTTGTTTTTTGCAAAGGGTAATTTTGTTTATCACCAGACTTGGTCTGTTGGAATAGTAAGAGATGTAGCTGATCATGGCATTACGGTTGATTTTGTTTCCAAAAGAGGTCATTTTATTGGTTTTGATATGGCAATGTCTGCTCTTTCTCCTCTTAGCAGAGAAGATATTAGGGTATTAAAAGCTATAATGCCCAAAGAAGAGCTTGCAGAGAGAGTAAAAAAAGATATTGAGTGGGCCATAAAAGTTGTTATAAAAAGTTACAAAGCTATTGATTTAAAGGGAATAAAAAGAGAGTTGGTACCAAGCTTGATGACTCAAAGTGCATGGAATTCATGGAGCTTAAAAGCAAAGCAAATCTTAAAGGATAATCCCCATTTTGTTATGGATTCTGGCAAGCTTGATTGTTATATATATAATGAGAGATCTTCCAATTTGAATGAAAAAATGTATGATAAATTTAAGATTGAGAAAGATTTTTATAAAAGATACGAGATATTTACAAGCTATTGTAATGTTAAAGGAATTGTTAAAGATTTGCATATTGAAGAAGAGATGCTCAACTATTTTTTAATTTATGTTAACAATTTCACAAAAGTTGATCATCATGTTATAAGTTCTTACGTTATTCTTAAATCTTTAGAAAATTCTTCAGAAGAATTTCCATTAAAAGTTAATATAGAGAAAAATGTTAATTTAGAATCTCTTTTAAAGGAATATTCAAAAGGAATAGTAGATCTTTTTGATTCGATTTTGAATGCAGAAATTAAAAAAGAATTGGTTGTTTTAATTAAAAGAGAACTTAGCAATTGGATTTTGTACTATAAAGAACTTTTCCCTCATTCTGTTAATAAGAAATTGGTTGAATCACTTTACAAAGAAGACCCAAGAGAAGTAGAAAAACTATTTAATTATGTTATAAAAAATTATAAGATCTATAAAGATGCTTATATTTGGATTTTAAAGCACTATAAAACCTATTCTATTGAGCTGAGTTATTCAGATTCAGACCTTTTAGCCAATTTGATTAAAATTTTAACAGACAGTGTTATCAAGATTAATAATAAAAATAATTATGTTGCAAGTAAGAGAATTTATAAAATGGTAATTAATCTTTTAGTTAAAGATGGATATCTTAAATCGGTCTTAGAGCATGTGAGAGATGAAGAGCTTGCAAAAAGAGTTTATATGACTTGTTTTTATGTAAAAGATTTTCCTCCCAAGGATCTTTTAGAGATTAAATCTATAATAAGGCAATTATTTGATTCGGTTGAGTTTGAAGATGAAAAGATGCAGCTTTCAGGTGAGAGAATGGAAATTGGATTTTTAACCATATTAAGTTCTTTGAATAAAAAGCAAAAAGAGCTTAAGCATTTAAAGGAAGTTGAAATTCCAGAAAATTCGAAAGAAATTGGGAAAGCTCGTGAACTTGGTGATTTAAAAGAAAATGCTGAATATCATTCTGCTAAAGAAAAACAACAGTTTTTGACAAAAAGATTAAATTCCTTAATGTTAGAAATAGAGAATGCAAAAGTTATAGATACTAAAGATCTTCAAAGTTCTGTTGTTGGTTTTGGAACTAAGGTTGTCATTTTAAATGAAATTACGGGCAAAGATGAATCTTATTTGATACTTGGACCTTGGGAATCAAACCCTGATGAAGGCATTATTTCATACAAATCACCTTTTGGAGAAAATTTGCTTGATTCTAAGGAAGGAGACAGCCTTAATTTTATTATAAATAATACTAATTTCAGATATGTTGTAAAAAAAATAGAACCCATAAAATTTAGTTAGGAAAAATTTAAGAATGTCAAGGTTAAAGGAAAAAAGAGAAAAAGTTGTTAGCATGGAGAGAGCAAGCAAAGAAGAAGCTATTGAACTTGCAAGAGTTCAAATAGAAAAAACTTTTGGAAAAGGAAGTCTTATTAAGATGGGAGAATCTCCTGTCGGAAAAGGTATAAAGAGCATGTCAAGTGGATCTATTGTGTTAGATGAAGCCCTTGGCATTGGGGGATATCCTAGGGGGCGTATAATAGAAATTTTTGGACCCGAGTCGTCTGGCAAGACTACTTTGACTCTTCAAGCGATTGCTGAGGTGCAAAAAGAAGGGGGCATAGCGGCTTTTATTGATGCTGAGCATGCTCTTGATCCTGTTTATGCAAAAGCTTTAGGGGTTAATGTTGCAGAGCTTTGGCTTAGTCAGCCTGATACTGGAGAGCAGGCTCTTGAGATTGCTGAGCATTTAATCAGAAGTGGTGGTATTGATTTGATTGTAGTTGATTCTGTAGCAGCTTTAACCCCTAAGCTGGAGATAGATGGAGAAATGGGAGATTCTCAGATTGGTCTTCAAGCAAGATTAATGAGCAAAGCCCTTAGAAAGATTACGGGTATACTTTCTAAATCTAATACTTGCATTATGTTTATTAATCAAATAAGAATGAGGATTGGAATTATGTTTGGCAATCCCGAGACTACTACTGGCGGAAATGCTTTAAAGTTTTATTCATCTATTAGGCTTGAGGTTCGAAAAATCGAACAAGTAACTAGATCAGGCTCCAGTGATGATGTTATTGGCAATAAGATTAGAGTTAAGATTGTTAAAAATAAGGTTGCTCCACCTTTTCGTAGGGTAGAATTGATAATTTATTTTGGAAGGGGTATTTCTAGAGAAGCTGGTATTTTAGATGCTGCTATTAAGCATAATTTAATACAAAAAACAGGTTCTTGGTATTCATTAGGGGATAATAAGTTGGGACAGGGCAGAGAGAGTGTTATTGAGTATCTTAGTAAAGAAGTAGAACTTGCAAATGATTTGGATAAGAGGCTTAGAAAAATAATTTTTAATAATTTTGATCAAGAGAATGTTAATTTTATTGAATTTAAGGAAAATGAATTTGATTAGTAGGGAAAGTTTAAATGTCAGAATTAGGTAGTTACTCTATCAGTCTTGATAATTTTAAAGGTGGAATAGAGCTTTTTTTTGAATATGTTAGTATGAATAGACATGTTTTAAGAACTTTGAGTTTAAATCAAATAATTGAAGAATTTATAGTTGTTTCAGGCGACCTTAATATAAGTATTAAGGGATTGATTGATTTTTTTTATCTTGCTAATCATTTGTTTTATTGGAAAACTCAAATTTTATTTCCACTTAATCTTGAATACAAAGATAAAACTGAACGTAAAGTTGTTGAAAGGTTAATAGGTTATAGTAAGAATAGAGAAAATGAAAAATTACAATCAAATCAAATAAATAATTCTAAATTCTATGATTCAAAAATGATTGAAGATTTTATTTTTGGTTCTAGTGTTAATTTTGTTAAAAATATTAAAGTTATTGCTAATGATAATAATAAAAAGCAAAATTTTAAGAGAAAGTCTAGTAGTGTATTAAAAGAAAAAGCTGTTAGTAAAGAATTTAAAGTTGTTTGTAATAAATATGAATTGAAAATTTTTGAGAAAAAGATGAAAATTATTTCTATTTTAAATAAAGAGAGTAGTGTAATTTTTGATTCTCTTTTAAATTTTAATGCCGATAATTATTTTTTTGAGAGATTTTCTTATTTTTTGGTATCTCTTGAGTGCAAAATGCTTAATATTGTAAATTTAGGATATCTAAATAATAAATTAGTGTTGTATCGAGGCTGTAAAATTAATGATTACACTTAAAACCCCTAGAGTTCAGGTGTTTTTAGCTGAAAAGGGAGTAGGATCAAGAAGATTTTGCGAGGAGTTGATAAGAAAGAAGCTTGTAAGAGTTAATGGCTCTATTGCTAAGCTTGGGGATAAGGTAGCTTTGGGAGACAGAATAATTTATAAAAAACAGATTTATGTTTTTAAAGACTTTCAAAGTAAAAGTAGAATTTATTTAGCCCTTAACAAGCCTAAAAATTATTTATGTTCCAATTTTGATATTAATGGAAGAAAGTTGGCAATATCTTTAGTTCAGCCTTTATTTAAAGAACGTATATTTTCAATTGGTAGGCTTGATTTTAAAAGTTCTGGACTTTTATTATTCACTAATGATGGGCAATTTGCAAATGATATTATTCATCCAAGGCAAAAAGTTGAAAGAGAATATATTATTGAATCAAAAAAAGATATTGATGAGAATTTGCTTATTTCTTTTAAATCGGGTATAAAGGTAGAAAAAGATTTTTTTAAATTAAAATTTTATGAAATTTTAAATAAAAATTCTGCTAGATTGATTTTAGAAGAAGGAAAAAATAGGGAAATAAGAAAAGTGTTTTTAAGTAAAAATATTTTTTTAAAAAGAATTCATAGAATTAGAATTGGCAATATTAGTTTGGATAGTTTAAAGGAAGGTCAAGTAAAAATTGTTCCTTTGGTTAAGATAAATAGGTTGAAATCTATGCTGGAGAAGTTAAATGATAATAGCAATTGATGGACCTTCAGCATCAGGAAAAAGTTCAATTGCAAGAGAGCTTGGTATAAAACTGGATTATAAATTTATCAGTTCTGGATATCTTTATAGGATAATAACTTTAATTGCCCAAAGATCTCTTATGAGTAGCTGCGATTTTATTAGTGAGAGCAAACTTTTAAATTTAATTCTTGAGAATGATATAAGTTTTACTGATTCCAAGTTTTTGCTTAATGGAGAGAATGTTGAAAATCAAATTTTAAACGATAAGATTGATTTTCAAGTTTCTTTTTATTCTTCTTATCTTGGAATAAGAAACATTGTGAATAAAAAATTAAGAGATGTTGTTAAATTTAGTGATGGTAATTATATAATAGAAGGTAGAGATATTACTACTATTGTTTTTCCAGAATCTGAATTCAAAATATATCTTGATGCTTCTGTTAAAGTTCGAGCTTTGAGGCGATATAAGCAAAGAAATGGGAATGAGACTTTAGAAGAATTAGAGCGAACTCTTAAAATAAGAGATGATGTTGACAAGAAAAAACAATATGGTAGGTTAAAATTATCAAAAGGGGTTTTTTACCTTGATACAAGCTACAAAGGATTAGACGATGTATGTAATATTATAATAGAAAAGTTTAATTTGAAAAAAGTAAGAGAGAGGTGAGAATGGAAAATCAAAAAGATTTACAAGAAAATTATTTGAAAGTGCTTGAAAGAGTAGAACTTGGAAGTCGTGTTTCTGGGACGATTGTTAATATTATGAAGGATTATGTTCTAGTAGATATTGGTTACAAATCCGAGGGCTTTATAAAGATTGAAGAATTTGAAAATGTTCCTAAAATTGGTGATAGACTTGAAGCAATCGTTGTAAGAATAGGTGGAGAATTGGGTTTGATTTTAAGTGTTGAAAAACTCGATTCTTTAAATTTTCAAGATAAAGTAAATGAATATATTCAAAATAAAAAAGTAATTAAAGGCAAAGTGTTAGTTGAGCTTCCAAATGGTTATAAGATTCAAATTAATGAAAATGTTTCTGGATTTATGCCTTTTTATTTGAGCTCTAAATCTAAGGACGAGAAATTAAAAAGAGGCTCTATTGTTGAATTTTATATCCTTGAAGCAAGCGAAGTGGGTGGTTTGAGACTTATTCTTGATAGGCGAACTTTGGAAAAAGAAAGAGATCTTGCTAAGAGAATAGAGATGGTAGGCTCTTACAATGAGGGAGATGTAATTGACGGTGTAGTTGATCGTATTACAGAATATGGTGCGATTGTAAAAATCAAAAATTTTGTTACAGGAATTTTACATAAAAGAAATATTGCCTTTAATCAAGTTGAAAATATTGAAGATTTTGTTAGAGTTGGCGATAAGTTAAAGTTGAAAATTATTAAAATAAATCCACAAACAGGCAAAATGGAATTATCCCTTAAGGCTTTAAAAGCAAATCCTTGGGACTTTGTAGATGTTAAATATAAAATTGATAGCATTGTAAAAGGAAAAGTTGTAAAAATCTTGCCTTTTGGAGCTGTTATTGAGCTTGACAGCGAATTGTCCGGGTTTTTACATATAAGTAATTTTTCTTGGATAAGAGTAATAAAGAGTCCTCAAGAATTAATAAAACTT
This sequence comes from [Borrelia] lusitaniae, assembly GCF_030440365.1. GTDB lineage: Bacteria > Spirochaetota > Spirochaetia > Borreliales > Borreliaceae > Borreliella > Borreliella lusitaniae. Next base: position 124,003 of record NZ_CP124050.1, on the reverse strand, counting down.
GGTCAAATGGTAGAAGTTAAGATTTTAGAAATAGATAAAGAAAATCAAAAAATATCGCTAGGCATTAAGCAGATCAATGAGAATCCTTGGGAGAGATTAAATGAGAAATATCCTATTGGAAGGGTTGTTCAAGGAGTTGTTACTAATATTACAAAAACAGGTGCTTTTGTAAATATTGAAGAAGGTATAGATGCCTATGTGAGTAAGTTTGATATTTCTTGGCTTGAAGAGATTGATCCTGAAGAATATTTCAAGATAGGCGATTTAGTGAATGGCAAAGTGCTTGAAGTTGACAGACGAAAGAGAAATGTTAGATTGGGAATCAAGCAGTTAGAAGAGAGTCCTTGGGAAGATTTTTCTAAAAGTTATAAAAAAGGCGATACTATTGAGGTTGAGATTGTAGAGAAAAAGTCAAAAGGCTTTCAAGTAAGAGTTTATAATAAAATAATGGGATTTATTAGTAAAATTCAACTAGGAGATACAAAAGAATCTAGTTTAGAAACTTTTGAAAAATTAAACATTGGAGACAAGCTTAAAGTTGTAATAACAGGCATTGATCCTAAAGATAGATCGGTGTTGCTCTCTTATAGGGAGTATGAAAATCAAAGATCAAGAGAAGAGATTTCTTCTTATCTATTTAAGGGCAATGATGAGGAATCTTATAAGCCATTTGAAAATTTGCTAAAGAGGGGTGAATAATGGCTAAGAATAATCTTTTAGTTTTCTTTATTGCTATTATTTTTGTGTTTGTATCTGTTATTGTTGTTTTTTATAATTCTTTAGGCAAAGATTATGTAAAAAGTGGTGGAGAAATAGTAGAAAATCTTGAAAAGAATTTAAATGATTATTTAAAAGAAAATGATGTCAAAGAGAGGGAAACAATATCTCTTAAGATAAATGAACTTATTTCAAAGGAAAAAGAAATTTCATCTTACTTTATTTCAAGGTTTTATTTGGCCAGAGCTTTTTATTTGCAAAGTCAAGCACAGTATGATGAGGCTATTAAGGATTTAGATATTGTTATTAAGGCAAAAGGTATTGAAAGCGAAATTGCTTTTATTAATAAAGCTTCAGTTTATGAAAAAATGGGATTAAAAGAAGATGCTTTATTGGTTTATGAGGATCTTATTAATAGTACTAGTTTAGACTTTTTAAAGGTAAGAGCTCTTTTGAGCAAGGCAATATTGATTGAGGAAAAAGATAAAGATCTTGCTTTGAGAGTATATGAAGAGATTGTTAAGTTTCCGTATGAAAATAATTTATATATAAATATAGCAAATAATAAAATTTTAGAACTTAAGCAAAATTAATTTGTATTTTTTGGTAGGAGGTTTTATAAATTTTTTCATCTTATATTTTGTACTTTGTCTGGGTTTTCTTGGATGTGGTCTTGATAATATTTTAATACTTCCTTCTCCAAAAAAGATTGATAATCGAATTTCAAGAGATTCTGTAGCCTTTTTTTTGCCAGCAGGTTATTTTTCTAATCAAGAAGCTGAAAAATTAAAGGGTTTTGATATATATTATAAGTTTTATCCAGAAGGTGCTAATTATCATATAAGTAGTTTTCGGAAAAGCGTAGAGAGAGATTTTGAAGCCTTAAAGGGCGTTTTTGACAATATTAGTGAATTTAATAATAGAGGGTTTTATAAAATAAATTTGAGTTCTACTGTTTATTCGGGTAAACCTGTTTTTAAATTAAATAAAGAATGGGTTGATAGCAAATTGCCTTTATATTTTGAAATAAATTTTGGAGAATTAAGAAAAGATGTTCCCGGTGAGGCTTTTATTATTGTAAGAAATGGAAATACTTCTTCGTCTCCTCTTCTTGAGAGGAAAAATATATATAGGTCTTATATTGAGAAAGGGGAATATATGGGTTTTTCAAAATCTATTAAAAAGTCTGATCTTTTAGATAAAGAGAAAAGACCAATTGATCTAAAACATATAAATGACGATTTTTTTACAAAAGATATTGCTCCTAAATATAATTTGGCAATTTTTATTATGGGTGTGGGCAGCATTATTGATGATGCTTATAGTGTTCTTGTTGATATTGGGGATTTGTCAGGATTTAGTTTGTCTGACTAATTGTTTTTAAGGGGAGAGTATGATAGTATTTTTTTCTCATTTGATTTTAACAAACATTGTTATTTCTTTTTTTGTAAGCTTTTTTGTTGTGTTTTTAAACATATTGAATTTTAAGTTTTTAGTAGTTTATTTAATAAGTTTTTTAGGTGGCATTGTATTTCTGTTTTTTATTCCTTTTTTCTATTCTGATTATTATGAAAGGCAAATAGATTTTATTCTTTATTTATTTCCTATTTTGGGTTCAGTTTTTTTAATAGGCTTGATTAAATTCTCTGAAAGAAATAAGAACGATTTATAAAAAAATGATTTCTAAAAATGTTAGATATTAGTTTAGCTTTTAATATTTTTCATTAATATAATTTGTTAATAAAAAATATTAAAAAAATAATGTTTATTTTTAGTGCAGTGGACTTATTAATTGGATTGTTTTATTATATTCTTATAAAAGGAGAGGATTAATTTCCGCTATGTGTTTTCATGGTGAGTAAAAGAGAAGGATAATAGGAGGTTGATTTGGCAATTATTACAATGAAGAGCTTGTTGGAAGCCGGAGTTCATTTTGGTCATCAGGTAAAAAGGCTTGATCCGAGAATGAAAAGATTTATTTTTTCTGAAAGAAATGAAATACATATTTTAGATCTTCAAAAGACTTTGCAGGGTATTAAAGATTCTTATGAGCTTGTTCAAAGTGTGATAAAAGATGGTAAAAAGGTGCTTTTTGTTGGAACCAAAAAGCAAGCTAGTGAGATAATCGAACAAGAAGCAAGAAGAAGTGATATGCCATATGTGAACAATAGATGGCTTGGGGGTATGCTTTCTAATTTTAATACGATTAGAAAATCTGTTCAAAAATTGAAAAAGTTAGAAAAGATGGAAGTTGATGGAACTTTTGATATGATAAGCAAGAAAGAGATTTCACAGCTTAATCGTGAAAAATTAAAATTAGCTAAAAATTTAACAGGTATCAAAGACATGGAAATGCTTCCCGGTGCTATTTTTATCATTGATCCTAAGCGAGAACAAATAGCTATTAATGAAGCTAGAAAATTAAAAATTCCGATTATTTCTGTGGTTGATACAAATTGTAATCCTGATGTTATTGATTGCCCAATTCCTGGCAATGATGATGCAATTCGTTCTGTTGCTTTGTTTACCAAAATAATATCTGATGCTATTTTAGAAAGTGATAAAGAGGTTGGTATTCAAATAATTGAAAATTTGAATGAAGAAGATTTGATGAAAGAAATTGAAATTAAAAATGATAAAAGTGATTCTATTGAAGAGAGGGGGGAATAATTTATGAGCATTATTAGTCCTCAAGATGTAAAAAAGCTTCGAGAAGAAACCAATGCTGGTTTTGGAGATTGTAAAAAAGCTTTGTCTGCTGCTGGTGGAGACTTTGAATTGGCTAAAAAAAAACTTAGAGAAATGGGGATTGCATCTGCTGAGAAAAGACTTGATCGAGATGCAAAAGAGGGTAGAGTATTTTCGTATTCAAACAATATTCATGCCGGACTTTTGCTTGTTTCTTGTGAAACAGATTTTGTTGCTTTAAATCACAATTTTGTTAATTTGGGCAATTCTTTAATTAAGGAATTGGTAGAGAGCGGAAGAAATCATTTAAATGCCTCTCAAGAATCAGAGCTTAAAAATTTAGCAGCTACAATAAAAGAAAATATTCAGGTTAAAAAAATTATTATTACTGAAATTCAATCTAATGAATTTGTAAAGATTTATTTGCATGGTGAACAATCTAAGATAGGTGTTTTAGTTAAATTAAAAGTAGATGATTTTTCTAAAATTGAAGATAAAATGTTGCAAAATTTTGCTATGGATTTAGCTTTGCATGTAGCCGCGTTTGCTCCTATTTATTTGAGAAATGATGATGTTTGTCCAAATTATATTAAAGAGCAAGAAGAGATATTTGCCAAACAATTAGAACTTAGTGGCAAGCCAGAAAACATAGTCAAAGGTATAGTTGCAGGAAAAATAAAAAAACATCTTGCAGAAATTTCTCTTCTTGAACAAAGTTTTGTAAAAAATGATAAAATCACTGTTAGAGAAATGCTTGAACAAATTTCAAAAGCAATTTCAAGCAAGATAGAAATAGCTGAGTTTAAGTATTTAAGAATAGGGTAGACAGCGTACTGCTTTTTATCAGCAAGGAGGAGTTTATATGGAAGATTATAAGGCTTTTCTAGATGAAAAGATGAGCAAGGTTCTTTTATCACTTGATAATGAATATAAAACATTAAGAACAGGTAGAATTAGTAGTAATGTTTTTGATAAAATTTTGATTCAATACCATGGCCAAAAGACACCTATAACTCAAGTGTCAAGTATTAGAATCCCTGAAGCAAGGCTTGTTGTTATTCAGCCTTGGGATAAAACCATCTTGAATAAGATAGAACAAGCCATACTTAATTCTGATCTTTCTATGAACCCCTCAAGTGATGGTTCGGTTATTAGAATTAAGGTTCCAGCTTTAACTAGTGAAAGGCGGCAAGATATTGTAAAGCATGCTAAAAAGATAGCAGAAGAACATAAAATTTCAACTAGAAATATAAGACAGGATTTAAAGAATAAGGTTAAAAAGCAAGAAAAAGAATCAGAAATTACAGAAGACAGTTTAAAAAGAATTTTAGATGATATTCAGAAATCCACAGATATTTATATTAAAAGGATAGATACAATTTTAGAATCTAAAATTCAAGAAATAATGGAAGTTTAAATCCATGAATAAAAGTTCTCTTCCAAGTCATGTTGGAATTATCATGGATGGCAATAGAAGATGGGCTTTGGGCAAAGGATTGTCTTCTTTGGAAGGTTATAAAGAAGGCCTTAAAAGAGCAAAAGAAATAGTTAAGTATTCTTTAAAGGTAGGTATTAAGTATTTATCCTTTTATGTATTCTCTACTGAGAATTGGAAAAGGGATGATTGTGAGATAGAAAGTTTAATGTTTTTAATTGCTAACTATTTGCGAGCTGAATTTGATTTTTACAAAAAAAATGGAATAAAAATAATGGTTTCAGGTGATGTTGAGTCTTTAAGTGAAGAAGTAAAAAGTTCAATAAAAGATTCTTCTAATTTTTCTAAAAATTTTAACAATCTTATTTTAAATTTAGCAATCAATTATGGGGGTCGCAATGAAATACTTCGAGCTGTTAGAAAATTTGTTTCAAGTGATTTTGATTTAGAGTCTTTAGATGAGAATACTTTTTCCAATTTTTTGGACAATCCAGAGTTGCCCGATATTGATCTTTTAATACGTACAGGTGGAAATATTAGAATAAGTAATTTTTTTTTATGGAGAATTGCTTATTCTGAATTAATTTTTTCAAATGTTTTGTGGCCTGAATATTATGAGAATAGGTATAGTAAGGATTTGGAATGTTTTCAATTTAGAGGAAGAAATTTTGGGAGATAAATTTATTGAGCAAAGTTAATAGATTCGCTTTTTTTGCAAGATTGGGAACATTTGTATTTTTTGTTCCTTTGATTTTATTTTTAATATTTCTAGAGTTTAAAAATTATTTATTTCTTAATATTTTAATTTTTATGTTTAGTGGTTTTGCGGCAAAAGAAGTTAATGATTTACTAAAATTTAAATCTTCAGGATTTTCAGGTATATTATCTTTTTTTTTAGGACTTGTTCCTCCAATTTTAACGTACATTCATTTTAATGTTTTTTATTTAGGCATGAATGTAGTATATTATTTGGTTGTAGCGTTAGTGTTTAGTAATTGGATTGTTAATTTGGTGTTTATTAAAGAACATGAGATCGGAAACTTTTTGTCTCAAGCAACGTCAATACTTTTTATACTTATATATCCTGGGGTATTAATGTCTTTTATAGTTTCTATTACAACTTTGCCCAAGGCCCCATTTTTAATGTTAATACTTTTTGCTATGGTAAGTGGAAACGATACTTTTGCATATCTTTTTGGCTATTTTTTAGGAAAAAATAGCTATCGTCCTACTATTATTAGTCCAAATAAAACATTAATGGGTTTTTTTGGAGGCATTTTGTTTTCTATTTTTACTGCTATATTTGCGGTAGTTTTTAAATTAATAAATTTAAGCTATGGAGAATCTATTATTTTGGGTATTTTGATTGGAATTTTTACCATTATTGGTGATTTGTTTGAATCTGGATTAAAACGAAGTGCTGGGGTAAAGGATTCTGGGAAAATCATCCCTGGTAGAGGTGGAGCTCTTGACTCGATTGATTCTTTTCTTTTAACAGGCCCGATATTTTATTTGTACTTATCTTAGTGGTTTTTGGAGGAAATTATGTATATTCTTTTTAGTGTACTGGCTCTTAGTTTTATAATATTTATTCATGAGTTAGGGCACTTTTTATTTGCCAAACTTTTTAAAGTTAAGGTTGAAGTTTTTTCTGTGGGCATAGGGCCTAGCATATTAAAGTTTAAAATTAATAATACTGAGTATAGACTTTCTCCAATTCTTTTGGGAGGATATTGCAAGCTTAAAGGATTTGATCATTTAGAAAAGGAGCTTAAGGCAAATAAAGAATTAGAAGCAGATAAAGATTCTTTGTTTGGAATTTCACATTTTAAAAAAATTTTAATATATTTTGCAGGCCCTTTATTTAATTTAATTTTTTCATTTATTGTTTTCATTTTTATAAGTATGATGGGTGTTATATATTTTGATCATTCTTCAAAGGTCAATATTTTAAATAAAAATTCTTTTTTAAAAGAGAAATTTAGAGATGGTGATGTTATATTAAAGGTTAATAATAAAAAAATTGAATATTTCTCTGATTTTAGAAATATTATTCCAGACGAAAAATCCATAGTTAAATTTGATGTTTTAAGAGAAAATGAAAATATTATTTTTGAAGAGACTTTCAGTTTGCAAGATTTTTTAAAAGAAATTGGCCCTTGGGTTGATCTTATAATAGCAGATGTAGTTTTAAATTCGCCTGCTCAGATTGCAGGAATGAAATCCGGTGATGAAATAATTAGTATTGATAATATTCTTTTGAAAAATAAAAGAGATTTAGATGATTTGCTTAAGAATTCAAATTCGGATGTTGTGGAGATTAAATTTGCTAGAAATGGAGAAATTTTTTCTTCAAAATTAGTATTTCAGGATAAAAATAAAATGATTGGCATATATTTTTCACCACCTTTAAAAAGGATCATTAAAGCAGAAAATATTTCAAGTGCTTTTAAAAGCTCTTTTTTTAAGATTGCAAATGCTTTGCAAGACATTTTGAATTCAATTTTTTTATTGATAACAAATTTTTTAAATACTTCTAAGAGCGTATCAGGCCCTGTTGGAATTGTAGGCATTCTCTCTTCATCTTATTCTTTAGGAGTATTGTATTGGATTAATAGCGTTTCTGTTTTGAGTTTAATTCTTGCTGGTATGAATCTGTTTTTTATTGTAATACCTGTTTTTGATGGGGGACAAATTTTTATAAGCTTTATTGAGCTTTTACGTGGAAAAAGATTTAAGGCTAAAACCATTTATTATTTTTATAGCTTTGGTATTTTTTTAGCGCTGTTTCTTTTTGGTTTAGGCCTTTTTAATGATTTGAAGGGTCTTTTACATGTATTTAATTAAAATTAGAAATGTATTTTAGCATAAGCCAAAAGTGAGATACTGATGCGATTAATGTTAATATATGAAATATATCATGCATTTTCATGTTAATTATTGGATTGAATTTTTTACTCAATATATATACTATTCCCCCTATTGTATATACGATTCCACCAAAAACTAGCCAAAAAAATCCTTTTTCGTTAAGTGCTTTGTAAATGGGCTTAATTTTAAAAAGGATGATCCACCCCATGATTATAAATATAGATCCATTAAACCACCCAGGGCTATTTGTAAATATTGCTTTGAAAATGATTCCTACTATAGCCAGGCCCCACACTATGCATAATATTATTAGTCCTGATTTGTTTGGTACAAGTATTGCGCATGCAGGAGTGTATGTTCCTGCTATTAGAAGAAATATTGAAATATGATCAAGTTTTCTAAAGATTTTTTTTATTTTGCTTCCTTTTGAAAACATGTGGTAAAGAGTGCTCATTGTATATACTAGAGTCATTGAAAATCCGTAAATAAAGAATAAAAGCATGTGCAAATCTTTTTTCTTAAGAGCAGATATTGTAATAAGAATTGTTGTTCCAATTATAGACAAAACAATTCCAAAAAGATGAGATATAGAGCTAAAAAGTTCATTTTTTGGTATTTTGTCCGTATTAACATCACTTAATAAATTTTTAAGTTTGTTTTTTGTAAGCACAAATTTGCCTCCTTTTATCATTTATTTACAAAAATATATAATACATTACCTTAATTGTAATTTTTTCTCAAGATTAGATAAATCTTGCTTGATTTGTCTAATCTTTATTATTTGGCTTGTTTTATAAGTAGAATTTTTTTTTGTCAAAAAAGATTTATAATAAATAGTGTTTGCTGAAATTAGCATTGGAGAGGCTTAGCATGATTAATTTTATTAAAATAATTAACTTTTCAAGTTTGCAAAAATTTTCTAAAGCACTACGAGTGCCTATTTCTATTTTGCCAGTTTCATGTTTATTGATTGGTATTGGATCTGTATTTTCAAATTCTTCTAATATTGTTTATGTTGATCAAATTTTTTTTCAAAATGTTTTAGGTTTGATGAAGGCTATGGGCAATGCTATTCTTCTTAATATGCCTTTAATTTTTTCTATTGGAATTTCTATTGGAGTTGCAAGAATGGGGCAGGGAACAGCCGCTTTAGCAAGTCTTATTGGCTATCTAACATTTAATATTACTGAAAATTATTTTATTGAGGCTTTCTTAGGACTTGCTGAAGAAGAGACAATGTCTTCTCTGGGGCGTATAAATTTTCTTGGAGTTCAAACTTTAAATACGGGAATTGCAGGTTCTTTAGCGGTTGGGCTTGTAGTTGGTTATTTGCATAACAAATTTTATAATATGAAGTTGCCAAAGCCTTTTATTTTTTTTTCAGAGTGTCATTTTGTGCCTATAGTGATAATTTTGCCTTTTTGTGTTATTTTAGCTATAATTTTTTGTTTAATTTGGTCAACTTTTGACAATTTAATTACATCTTTAGGTTTGTTTGTTTTTAGATTTGAATATTTTGGCAGTTTTCTTTATGGATTTTTAAATAGGTTGTTATTGCCTTTGGGGCTGCATTCTATTTTATCTTTTCCTTTTGATTTTACTTCTTTAGGGGGAGTGGATACAATTAATGGCAATACTTTTAGAGGTCTTAAGAATATATTTCAAGCTCAGTTATTAGATCCATCACTTGGTAAATTTTCATCAGGCTTTGCTAAGATTGGTAGTGGATTTTATCTTTCTATTATGTTTGGGCTGCCCGGAGCAGCATTGGGGGTTTACAAGGGCATTGTTCATGAAAATAAAAGCAAGGTTGCAGCTCTTCTTTTTTCTGGTGCTTTGACGGCTTTTTTGACAGGAATAACTGAACCTTTAGAATTTTTATTTATTTTCACAGCTCCTTTGCTTTATTTTGTTCATGCTGTTTATTCGGGGTTTGCATTATTGCTTGCTAATTTTTTTGATGTTACGATTGGCAATACTTTTTCTACTGGATTTTTGGATTTTTTTATGTTTGGAATACTTCAAGGGAACTCTAAGACAAATTGGATTAGTGTAGTACCTTTAGGAATAATCTTTTTTATTCTTTATTATTTTACTTTTAGTTGGCTTTATAAATATTTTGATTTTCAGATATTTGTTGCAGACGATCCATTTTTTGAAGGCCAAGAAGGCAAACTAGAAAGTCTTGGTATTGCGCATCTTTTAATTCAAGGTCTTGGTGGATTTGATAATATTAAAAAGCTTGGTGTTTGTTCTACAAGATTGCATGTAGATATTATTAATGCTGAGCTTGTTGATAATGATTTACTTAAAGAGGCTGGAGTTCTTAAGGTGGGATTTATTAATGGCAAGGTGCAGCTATTTTATGGATCTAATGTATATTATATTAAAAAGGCTATTGATACTTATTCTCCAAAAAGTCTTTTTGAAACTAGTGTTATGGTTGCAGTTGATAATGTAAAAAAAGGCTTTAAGACTTATATTGAAATGAAAGAAGACAAAAAACTTGAAAAGCAAGGCAAATCGGGAAAAATTTATAAGCTTAGTGAATTAGAAGAAGATTAAAGAGCAGAGATTATGTTTAGTTGGCTTATTTTTTGGTGTTTATGAATAAAGTTTTTATTGTTGAAAAAAATTAATCTCTTTTATATACTAACTAAGTAGCCTTTGTTGCATATTTTGCAATGCGATTAGACCGTAAGGAGTTTTAGTAATGATTAAAAAGTATGAGGCATGTTTTTTGTTTAAAAGTGAAGAACTTGAGTATAAAGGTTCTTTAGAAGAGGTTAAAAAATCTTTAGAATCGTTTGGTGCAACTGATATTGTTAGCAATTTTATTGGGGAGAGAGCCTTAGAATATCCTATCAAAAAGCAAGCCAGAGGTCGTTATGAAATAATAGAATTTAGTATGGACGGGAATAATTTAAAAGAACTTGAATCAAGCCTTAAGCTTATTAAAAACTTGCTTAGGTATATGATTTTGGTCAAAATAGTTAGAAAGATCAATACTAAAAAAATTAAAAGAAGAAACTTTAGAGAATTTAGAGACAATGTTGACAAAGAGAGCCTTAAAGGCAGTTCTAAAATAGAAACACCAACAGGCTCTGAAAGTGCTGATATTAAGGAAAAATAAGAGGGTTTTGGAATGGCTGATATTAATTCATTAGTATTGTCTGGTAGACTTACAAGAGATTCTGAGCTTTCTTATGCAGAAAGCGGCATGGCTATTCTTAGGTTTTCTTTAGCTAATAATAGAAGAATGAAGAAGAATGATGAATGGGTTGATTATCCACAATATTTTGATTGTGTTATTTTTTCAAAAAGAGCTGAAAGTCTCAATGAGTATTTGAAAAAGGGCAAACAAGTTGTGGTGAGTGGATCTCTTAAATATGAAAGCTGGCAGGATAAGAATACGGGTGATAAGAGGAGTAAGGTAAATATATTTGTAGATAATTTGCAAATGTTTAGTTCAGGTTCTAATGTTCTTCAAATGCAAGATTCAAATATTAATAATTTGACAAATCATAAAAAAGAAGATGCAATTAAGGATATTGATATTGTTGATGATAAATTTAGCGAAGATATACCTTTTTAATGGAGTTTAAGTTTATGTATAAAGATAGAGATACAAATCAAAGAGATTCAAGATTTGAAAATCAGCAGGATGGTTTTAAAAAAAATCCAAATTTCAGATTTTTTAAGAGAAAGTCATGTAGGTTTTGTGATTCTGGTAAACATCCTGACTATAAAGATTTTGATTTTCTTAAAAAGTTTATTACCGAGCAAGGCAAAATTTTACCCAAAAGAATTACTGGAACTTCTGCTAAGCATCAAAGACGTTTGGCATTAGAAATTAAACGGGCAAGATATATGGCTTTGTTGCCTTTTGTAAAAAAATAGTTATTTAGGGGTAATTATGAAAGTGATTTTAAAGGAAGATTTTATTAATCTTGGAAAAGAAGGAGATACTGTAGAGGTAAGAGATGGATTTGCAAGAAATTATTTGTTGCCCAAAGGTTTTGCAGTTTTTTCAAATAAACATAATGTTGAGATTTTTAATCAAAAAAGAAGATCAATATTAAAAAAGCAAGAAACAAAAAAACAAATTGCTAGAGATTTGAAATCTAAGCTTGATCTTGTTAAATTAGAATTTTTTATGAAATCCAATGATTCTGGCAAATTGTTTCATAGCGTTAATAGTTTGAACATTGCTGATGAACTTTTTAAACTGGGTTTTGATGTAGAGAGAAAAAAAATAGACATACATCATGGAACTTTAAAGGCTTTTGGAACTTACGATGTGACAATTAAGCTTTATGAAGGCATTAGTTCTATTATTAAAGTAGAGATAAAAAAAGAAGAAAAGCAGGAAGATAAAAAGCCTTTAAATAAAAAGTTAAATAAAGTAGATGAGCAAGCTTAAAGAGAAAGGGTGTAGTTTGTGGCTTTAGCAGCTTTTTCAAATTCTGCACTCCTTTTTAATGATGGTGCAGAAAAAGCGGTAATTTCTAGTATATTTTATAATTCAGATAAGTTGGAGCAAATTGCTTTTCATGTAAGGTGTGATGATTTTTACAATGAAACTCACAAGTTGATTTTCAAAGCAATGGTTTCGCTTTATGAAAAAAGAGAAAATATTGACCCCATTACCGTTTTTGAAGAAGTATCTAAGCATGTTTCAAAAACACAACTTTTGATTAAAAAAGATTTAATTAATTTGCCAGATTATTTAGATTCACTTTCAGTTTATTTGCCAACAGATAGAACTATAAATGTTTATGCAAAAATTGTAAAAGAACAGAGTGTTCGTAGAAGTATTTTAAATGTTTCCAAAGAACTTAATGACTATATAAATGATTCTACAAAAACTATTAATGAAATTGTTGAAGAATCTCAACAAAAGATTCTTTCAATTGAGTTAGATTATTCTAGTAAGAACCTTTATCATGCTAAAGTTATTGCAGAACGTGTTCACAATGAGATATATGAACGTAGTATGAAGAAAAAGGAAGCAAATTTTGGCATTCCAAGTGGTTTTAGAAAGGTTGATTCTCTTATTGGGGGTTTTAGAAACAGTGATTTTATTATAGTTGGTGCTCGTCCCAGTATAGGTAAAACGGCATTTGCTTTAAATATTGCATCTGCTATAGCATTGAGAAAAGAAGGAAAGAAAAAAGTAGGATTTTTTTCTCTTGAAATGACAGCAGATGCTTTAATAAAAAGAATAATATCATCTCAATCTTGTATTGATAGCTTTAAAGTTCAAAATAGCATTTTGTCTGGACAAGAGATAAAATCATTAAATGACATTGTAAATGAAATTAGTGATTCTGAGCTTTATATTGAAGACACTCCCAATATTAGTTTGCTAACTTTAGCAACTCAAGCCAGAAAGCTTAAGCGATTTTATGGTATAGATATAATATTTGTGGATTATATAAGTCTTATTTCTTTTGAAACAAAAAATCTTCCAAGGCATGAACAAGTTGCTTCGATTAGCAAATCTCTTAAAGAGCTTGCTAGAGAGCTTGAGATTCCTATTATTGCATTATCTCAACTTACAAGAGATACAGAAGGGCGAGAACCTAATCTTGCTAGTCTAAGGGAATCGGGAGCATTAGAGCAAGACGCTGATATTGTAATTTTACTTCATAGAGATAAGGATTTTAAATTCGAATCTTCTGCTGAGATAGAACCAATAGAAACTAAGGTTATTATAGCAAAACATAGAAATGGGCCTACAGGTAGAGCAGATATATTATTTTTACCCCACATTACTAAGTTTGTTAACAAAGACCATCAGTATTAATTTAATTAATTTAATATTGTTATTTGATGACTATTCCAATTCCTAAATAATTAAAGTTAATAGAATGCTCTTCTAATTTTTTTTTATCTAGGTTATAAGCTAAAGGAACATAACTGACTTTTGAATATATTTTGAAAATATACTCCGTGTTGTGGTATTTTAGCATTTTGAACAAAAATCCCAATTCATTTTCAATTCCAACTTGAAGAGCGTTTTTTATTCTTATTGGTCTAAAGATGCTTTTAATATTTTCGTTATTTTGATTATAGGCAAAAAATAATCCCGAAATGATGTAAGGATTGAATGTTGATTGGGGTAAAAATTCATACATGATGCCTGACGATAATCTATTTGTAAAGCTATTAGTTTCATTATAATTGGTGTAATAATTTGTTGAGATTAAGGAGTAATGGTTGATGTTTTCGTTTATTTTATAAAATATTAAATTTCTTATTTTAAATGGGATCATAATATCAAATCCAAAGTAAAAATTATTACTTAAAATATTAAATTCATTTATTAATTCTGATGTTTTCGTATATTCTTCAGGTGTAATGATTATTCCAAATCCCCCAACGCTTAAGAAATTCTCTTTGTTTGAAAAATTTTTAATGTTTAAATTGTTTGTTATGAAAAAATTTTTAGAGTAAAATTGATAATTTATTCCAATTCCCGTTTCTGCCATTTGTATTTTTGAATATGTTTTAAGGCTTTTAATTTGATTTTGCATTTGTGCGTAAAGTTTTATATCAAATCCAATATTTTCATTTTTTAAGGTAATTCCAATGCTGTTTTTTATAAAAAAATCTGCAAAATAAGACAAATCTATATAATTTTCTAAATTTAAGAAATTCATGTAAGAGTAATTTAAAGCAAAGCTTAAAAATCCTCTGTAATTGTAGTTATCGTAGCTTTTTATACTTGGAATTGGGCGATGTTGATTTAAAACGAGGTGTATTATGTTTTGCATTAAGTGTCCCCCCCAATCTCCAAATAATAAGTTTTTAATTCCAATTCCCAAGTCTATTTCTCCAAAATTTTTTCCATTAATTATTAATAAAATTGGAAAGTAATACATGAAACCTATTTCAATTAAGTCTGTTCTACTAATTAAAGATTTTGGTGAGTCTTTATAGCCTCTAAAAGTTAACATGTGTGCTTCTAAATTTATTATAAAATTGTATTTTGAAGCATATGTGAAAATTAGAGATCCACTTCTTAAATCATCAAAAAAATCGCTTAATGAAAATCCAAATCCATCATTTAGTATTTCAAAATAATATTTGTCAATACCTTCATTTTTGTATTGGATGGCATAATTATAAGAATAAGCTTTTAAGGTAGAAATAGAAATTATAAAGATTATGAAAATTCTTTTTTTTAACCCCACTTTAAAAGTATAACACTTTAGTTTGTTTATTAGAAAATTTAGGCTAAATAGTTTATTTTTTTATTAAATAAACTTAGTTTTTATATTGAGCTATTGTATAATTCAATGGAGTTTACTTAAGACTTTAGGAGTAATTGTGATAAAAAAGGTAGCTATTATTGATGGACTTAGAACTCCCAATACCAAGTTTGGAGGTTTTTTTAAAGGTTTAGATATTATTGATGAATCTTCAAAAGTTGTTAAAGCTTTGCTTGGAAGAAATAATTTATGCAAAGTGGATGAGGTCATCGTTGGGAATGTAATATCTGCGGGACTTGGTCAAAACATTGCAAGGCAAATTGCTTTAAAATCTAATTTAGACGATTCTGTGCCTGCATTTAGCGTTAATAAAGTTTGTGGTTCTGGTCTTAAGGCTTTGGAGCTTGCATTTAATTCTATTGCTCTTGGGGACAATGATATTGTTTTAGCCGGAGGGGTGGAAGATTTAACCAATTCTCCTTATTTATTACCCAGAAAGATTAGATTTGACGGTCTTAAATTTGGTAATTTTGGACTCGAAGATTCAATTCAAAAAGATGCTTTAATAGATCCTCTAAATTTTATTTCAATGGGACTTACAGCTGAAAATCTTTCAGAAAAATATAAAATAACAAGAGAGATGCAAGATGAATTTGCATTTAATTCTCATAAAAAGGCATTAAAGGCAAGAGAGCTTGGATATTTTGAAGATGAAATTTATCCTTTGACTTTTTTTGATAAAAAGACCAATTCTAGTAGGGTTGTCTCAAGTGATGAGGAAATAAGAGATAATTTAACTCTAAATAAGTTGGCATCTCTTAAGCCTGTTTTTAAAGAGTCGGGCACAGTAACTGCTGGAAATTCTTCTAGTTTAAATGACGGGGCTTGTTTTTTAATTTTAGCAAGTGAGCAAAAAGTAAAAAGCTTAGGGGTAAGTCCATTAGCTTATATTGGTGGATTTAAAAGTGTAGGACTTGATCCTCTTTATATGGGTTTTGGAGCTTATATAGCTATTGAAGGTATTATTAATAAATTAAGTTTAAATCCTGGCGAAATAGATTTGATTGAGGTAAACGAAGCGTTTGCCGTTCAAGCATTAAGCATTGAAAAGGCCTTGTTTAAAAAATATAATATAACTAGTGATATTATTAATGTAAATGGTGGTGCTATTGCTTTGGGGCATCCATTTTCAGTTAGTGGTTCAAGAATTTTATTAACACTTTCTCGTTTTATGAAAATGAAGAATAAAACAAAAGGAATAGTATCTCTTTGTGTTGGCGGTGGCCAAGGAATTTCTAGTTTTTTGTATAGATGAAAATATTCTATTAACTAGATTTAAATGTAAAATTTTGCTAAATTAGTGGGTAAGTGATTATTTAATTAGAGGTTATGTTATGAAGAGTTTTTTATTTTTAGTAATATTGGGAATCGTTGGGATTAACTCTTTTGCTCAAAATACTCCTGTTGCTATTATTAATTTATATAATAATGAAATTATTACTAAAACCAGTTTTGATTCTAAGGTTGATATATTTAAAAAGACTCAAGGTCGAGATTTGACTGCTGCTGAAAAAAAGCAAGTTTTGCAAGTTTTAATAGCAGATGTTCTTTTTAGTCAAGAAGCTTCAAAACAAGGAATTAAAATTTCAGATGACGAGGTTATGCAAACAATTAGAACTCAATTTGGACTTGTAAATCTTACTGATGAACAAATAAAACAGATGATAGAAAAACAAGGTACAAATTGGGCCGAGCTTTTGTCTTCAATGAAAAGATCTTTGTCTTCCCAAAAACTTGTTTTAAAACAAGCTCAGCCTAAGTTTTCCGAAGTGAAAACCCCAAGTGAGAAAGAGATTGTTGAGTATTATGAGGCTAATAAAACCAGATTTGTAAATCCCGATATTTCAAGAGTTAGTCATGTATTTTTTTCTACTAAGGATAAAAAAAGATCAGATGTTTTAGATCAAGCAAAAGATATTTTAGGCCAAATAAGATCAAAAAAAATTACTTTTGAAGAAGCTGTAAGAAAATATTCAAATGATGAATCTTCTAAAGCCAAAAATGGCGATCTTGGCTTTTTGTCAAGGGGTGATCAAAATGCTCAAAATCTTCTTGGAGCTGATTTTGTAAAAGAAGTTTTTAATTTTAATAAGGGTGATATATCTTCGCCTATTGCTTCAAAGGAAGGGTTTCATATTGTTAAAGTTACAGAAAAATATGCCCAAAGATTTTTAGGTTTGAATGATAAAATATCGCCTACTACGGACTTGATTGTCAAAGATGCAATAAGAAATAATATGGTTAATATTCAACAACAGCAAATTGTTGTTAAAGCTCAGCAAGATATGTATGGCAAGCTTAGCAAGTCTGCTAATATACAAATCTTGGATTCTAGTCTAAAATAAAACATATTTTTATTTGTATAATTTTGGTATGAATTTAATGCATGAAGTTAGAGTTTTGGCTTTTCAAAAGATTTATAGTATTGATATTAATCAAAGCGCAATGGACGATATTTTTGATATTTTTAATATTGAAGATAAAGGATTAGATATAGAAAATGAATCTATTAAGTCGTTTTATTCTTCTTTGGTAAATGGTACTTTTAATAATTTAGAGCATATTGATAGTTTGATTAGGGATATTTCTTGGAATTGGTCCTTAGATCGAATGGATAAGGTTGATCTTGCAATACTTAGAATGGGTGTTTATTCTTTGAAGTTCCAAAATTTTGGAACTTCAAAGCGTGCTGTAATTGATGAGGCAATTTTGATTGCCAAGAAATATGGCAGTAAAAACTCTGACAAATTTATAAATGGTATACTTGATGCTTTATTGAAAAATATGGAGAGTTGTATTGAAAAAAAATAAAACTTTAGTATTCATTTTATTATTCTTATTATCGGTTTTTTTGGGTGGTTTTTATTTCTATTCTAATCCCAATATTTTATATTTTTTGAAAGGCGAGAAAGATTTTAGCAAGCTTATTGTAGGAGTTGATTTTTATATCAGTAATGAAAAATTTACTGATGCTAAAAAAGCAATACAATTTTCATCATATTATGCTAATACCGAATTTAAATGGCTAACTCTTATTAAAAGAGCTAAAGTTTTGGCTTTAAATACAGGCGATTATCATCTTATGGGGGAGATAGTAACCCTTAGTGTTAAAGCTTTGCCTGGTAATTTGAAACTAAGAGCTTTAGAAGTTTATTCTAAGCTTAAAATTGGGTTTTTAAAAGATGCTTATAGAATTGCAAATCAATATCTTTTAAATAGTGAAGAGTATCAAAGTCTTTATGATGAAGTTTTTATTAAAAATTTAAGTGCAGATAATGGAGTTTTGGATTTTAACAAATTTATTGATAAAATCTACAGAGAAAAGGATGCTCGTGTTTTTGAAGAGATGGGCTTAAATCTTAAAAATAATGCATTTTTAGTAAATGCAATGCTTTTGTATATAGATAAAAAAAACATAAATGCTGCTAAGCGTATACTTTTTAAAATTAAAGAAGATAAAAACTTTTTCAAAGAGCTTGCATATATTTCATACAATCTTAATGATTTTGATTTTACAATTTCTAATCTTAAGTTCATTGAAAATGGAGATGATCCTACTTTACTTTTTTTGCTTGCTGATGCTTATTTTAAAAAAGGAGATTTTAAGAATGCCAAGAATGAATATTTAAAGCTTTATACAAAATTTCCTGATTATAATGTTCTTGTTTATTTAAACCTTGCACTAATAGCCGATAATGAGAATGATTTTAAAAGAGCAGTTTCTTATTTAAATAAGGCTAATGAAGTATTTGAAGGCAATAAGATAATAAATTATTATTTAGCAAGCATATATTTTAGAATTAAAAATTATTCTAAAGCCAATGAGATTATAGCTAATTACAAGGAAGACCCTTTATTTTTTAAAATTTATTTTGCATTAAATTATGAAAATTCTGAGTATGAAGCAAAAAAATCTTATTTATGGCGACTATTTTACAAAACAGAGTACAATTCTAGCATTGCTCAATTTTTGGCTTGGAATTTGCTGCTTTATTCAGATTTAAAAGACTTGGATTTATTTTTTAAAATTTATAATTTTTCTGAAAATAAACAAGATTGGTATGATTTTTATAAATTTTATTATTATTTTCTTAAAAGAGATTTTATTAGTTCAAAAAGGATAATTTTTGACAATAAATATCAAAAATACATGTTTGGAGTTTATTATAACCTTGGAGTTTTGAGCTTTTCTGAGAAGGATTATGAGGAAGCAGAAAGTTATTTTAATAAAGGAATATCTTTATTGCCTAGCAGTTTTTATGATAAAGATGCTAATCAATATGAGCGTGAGCTTTTATCAAAAATCTATTTAAAACAAGGAATTAATTATCTTTATTTGGGAAAAATGGAAAAAGGCAGAGAATCTATTTTAACTTCTTATTCTTTTTATAAAACTGATGAAGGAAGGCTTTATAAAAATATGATAGATACACTCAAAGAAAGGAAGTTTAATTTTGACTAAACTAAGATTGAAATCTAAAGATGAGATTCAAAAAATTAAAGCTTCAGCAAGTTTGTTAGCGCTTACTTTGTTAGAAGTTGAAAGGAATATTGTTCCTGGTATTAGTACCAAAGAGCTTGATTTGATAGCCTACGATTTTATTATTAAGAATAAAGCCAAGCCTGCTTTTAAAGGATATCATGGGTTTAAGGGCACTATTTGTGCATCTGTTAATGAAGAAGTTATTCACGGTATTCCTGGAAAAAGAAAATTAGCTGATGGGGATATTATTAGTATTGATTGTGGAGTTATTCTTGATGGGTTTTATAGCGATATGGCAAAAACTTTTAAAGTAGGAATTGTAGATTCTAGTATCGATAAACTCTTAGAAGTTACAAATGCTTCTCTTTACAAAGGCATTGCTGAGATGAAAGTGGGAAATAGAATTTTAAATATATCAAAAGCAATAGAGGAGTATATAAAACCATTTGGGTTTGGAATAGTTAGAGAATATACAGGTCACGGTGTTGGATTTCAACTTCACGAAGAACCAAGTGTTCCAAATTATTATGCTCCTTTTTTTAAAAATATTAGAATTCAAGAAGGTATGGTTTTGGCTATTGAGCCTATGGTAAACTTAAAGGGGCATGAGGTTTCAATAAAAAGTGACGGTTGGACCGTTTTTGCATCTGATCTTAGTTATTCTGCACATTTTGAACACACTGTTGCCGTTGTTGATGGATTGCCTTTAATTTTAAGTGAAGTTTAAATTTCAAATTAATCAATTATTAAAATATTTTTTATAAAATTAAGTAATTATGTGGAGGTTATTAAAGTGGAAAAAAAATTTTTTTCTGGATTTATTCTCAGTTTTTTGACTTTGGGTATTGGGTTTTTTATTGGAATGCATTATCTAGATTATAATAGAAGCAACATTGTTTTTGCTGAAGAAAAGGACAATACAGTACAAGCTTTACAAGATTCTTTTAGGGAAGTTTCCAAGAAAATTTTACCCTCATCTGTAGAAGTTCATGCAACAGGGGTAATTAAGCAGAGTTTTCAGATTCCATTTTTCTTTTTTGATATGCCAGAATTTAATTCTGAGAGAAAAAGTAATTGGGCAGGGTCTGGGGTAATAATTGGTAGAGATTCTCAAAAAAAATCATTATTTTATGTAGTTACAAATAGCCATGTAGTAGATAAGGCAACTGAACTTGAAGTTGTATCTTATGATAAAAAAAAGCATAAGGCTAAGTTAATTGGCAAAGATGAAAAAAAAGACATTGCTCTTATTAGCTTTGAAAGTGATGACTCAACTATTAAAGTAGCTGATCTTGGAGATAGTGATAAGCTTGAAATAGGTGATTGGGTTATGGCAGTAGGCAGTCCTTTTCAATTTAGTTTTACAGTTACAGCAGGTATTGTAAGTGGATTGCAACGCTCTGCAAACCCTAATTTGCAATCAAGGAATTTATTTATTCAAACTGATGCTGCAATCAACAGAGGTAATTCAGGCGGGCCTCTTGTAAATATAAAAGGTGAGGTTGTTGGAATTAATGCTTGGATAGCTTCAAATTCTGGTGGAAATATTGGGTTAGGTTTTGCAATTCCTGTTAATAATATTAAAAGTACTGTAGATTTTTTCCTTAAAGGTAAAAAAATAGAATCAGCATGGCTTGGAATTTCTTTTTATCCTTTAAAGACAAGAGATTCTGAGGTGCTAAAAAGCTTGGGAGTTGAAGATAATGATGTTTCAGCTGCAATTATTGCATCGCTTTATCCAGGTTCACCTGCTATTAAATCAGGACTTAGAGCAGGTGACATTATTGTAAAGGTTAATGGGATTTCTATGAGCGCTTTTCAAGACGTTACATCCTATATTAGTGATTTTTATGCTGGTGAGAAAGTAAATGTAGAGATTTTAAGAGGTAGTGTCAAAAAAACTATTGAGATTATTCTTGCTGTTAGACCTAAGGATAAAGAACTTTCTTCTTCTAGAATGCTTCCGGGGTTTATTGTGTATCCATTAGTTGAAGATATTAAAGCTCAGCTTAATTTAAGAAATTGGATTAAAGGTGTTGTTGTTGATTATATTGATAAAAATTTAGCATCAAGCATTAAAATGAAATCAGGAGATGTAATTCTTTCTGTAAATTCAAAAAGTGTTTCTAATTTAAGAGAATTTTATGATGCTCTTACTACTGGAAAAAATACTTATAAAATTTTAAGAGGAAACGATTCTTTTAACATTTCGTTTTAGTAAATTTTAGTTTTGGGTTAAGAGTTGATCTTAACCCTTTTTTGTTTTGTTTATAATTTGTTAAACTTTGTTTTAAATTGTAATGTTTTTATTTTATGTAAATATTTATGTGGGACTTTGTAAATAAAATATTTTGCTTAAATGAATTTATTATTAGGAAGGAATAAGTTTAAATTATGAAAAAATATATTTCTTATGAAGAGATAAGAATTAATGGTTTTAAGCTTGCTTATAAAATTTATAAAGATGGATTTATTCCAGATATTATGTATGTCTCTTTGAGAGGGGGCGCTTATCTTGGTAATATTATTAGCGAATTTTTTAAATTTGTAAAAGTAGATAAACCTCTTTTATATGCTGCTGTTGTTGCTAGATCTTATGATATTTTAAATGAGCAAAAAAAGATAATGATAGATGGTTGGACTTATGATCCCAAATATTTAAGAGCAGGCGATAAAGTTTTATTTGTTGACGATATTTTTGATACTGGTCGTACTATTGTTTATTTGAAAGGTGAAGTTTTAAAAAAGGGTATAGAGAATAAAAATGTTAAAATAGCAGTTTATGATTATAAAGATCATGGATTTGTAGATTATATTCCTGATTATTATGTTAATAAATATTCTAGCCAAGAAGAATTAAATACTTGGATTCATTATGGAAATCATGAGCTAACAGGATTAAATGAAGGTGAATATGAAAATAGTTTTAAATATATAGATGATGAGCTTAATGAGATTTTAAAATTTTTGTCAAAAAATAAATCTTAATTATTATCCTCTATATATTCTATTAAAGTGTACCCTTTTGTTTTTAACATTTTAATTATTATCCCCAGGTTATCTTTTAATATTGGGCCAATTAGCACATGAGTTTTTTCGGTTTTAACTGGAAATTTATTAGTATTTTTAATTGTTTCAAAGTTATCATTTTTATAGCTAGGATAAACTTTAACATAATGATTTGTTGTAAAATTTTCAGCATTTGCGGTTTTTTGATTGATTTTATTGCTTAAATCTCTTTTAGGGTAATTAATTTTTTTTGATTTTTGTATGTATATATTGGAATTTGTATTTTTTTCACCGTTTGTATCTTTTTTTAAAATTGATTCTTTTTTAGTCTTTTTAAAGTTTGAGTTTGAATCGTAAGTCTTAGATTTTTCTTTTATTTTTGTTTCTACGTTTGAAAATAATTCAAGTTTATTGTTTAATTTTTCATCTTTTATTGGAAATAATCTTGTTGCAAAAAGAAATATTAGTATTAATTTGTAGAATTTTGTTAATCCCATTTTCTTGTTTCCTTTCGTTTGATTAAAAATAAAGATTTTTAGGAGTCCTTGGGAATGGTATTGAATCTCTTATGTTGGATATTCCTGTTGAGTATTGCACTAATCTTTCAAGTCCAAGTCCAAAACCAGAATGAGGGGTGGAGCCAAATTTTCTTAGATCAAGATACCAGTTTAGGTGTTCAATGTTTAGGTTTAATTCTTTTATTCTATTTTCTAATTTTTGTAAGTTATCCTCTCTTTCGCTTCCCCCAATAATTTCTCCAATTTTTGGAACAAGTATATCCATTCCTTTGACGGTTTTATTGTCTTTGTTGATTTTCATGTAAAATGCTTTGAAATTTTTTGGATAATCAATTACTACTACTGGTTTTTTAAAAGTCTCTTCTGTTAGGTATCTCTCGTGATCTGTTTGTAAATCTATTCCCCAGTAAGGCTTTATTTCAAATTTTTTTTTTGAGTTTTCAAGAATTTCAATTGCTTTAGTATAGGTAATAACCTCAAAATTTGAATTTATTACGTTTTCTAGTTTTTTAATTAAACCTTTTTCAATGTAATTTTCTAAAAATTCCATATCTTGGGAGCATTCGTTTAAAATTGAGCCTAAAAGATATTTTAATAGATTTTCGGCTAGGACAATATTGTCTTCAAGCTTGTAAAAAGCCATTTCTGGTTCTATCATCCAAAATTCTGAAGCGTGGCGTGTGGTGTTAGAATTTTCTGCTCGAAATGTTGGGCCGAATGTATATATTTTAGATAAAGCCATTGCATATGCTTCCCCGTGCAATTGACCGGTGACAGAGAGAAAAGCTTCTTTTCCAAAAAAATCGTCTTTAAAATCAATATTGTTAAGTGTATTGTTTGGGGTATTTAATTTTAGTGTGGAAACTCTAAACATTTCTCCTGCACCTTCCCCATCATTTGATGTAATTATTGGTGTATTAATATAAAAAAACCCGTTTTTTTGGAAATATTCATGAATTTTGTATGAAATTTTATTTCTTACCCTAGCAATAGCCCCAAATGTATTTGTTCGTATTCTTAAATGAGGTATTTCTCTTAAAAATTCAAAAGTATGTCTTTTTTTTTGCAATGGGTAAGTTTTTGGATCCGCTTCTCCTATTACATTAAAACTATATGTTTTTATTTCATAATTTTGCCCTTTTGCAGGGCTTTCTACTAATAGACCTGTTAAAGATATACTTGCTCCTGTTGTTATCTTTTTTAGATCTTTTTCACTAAATTGATTTTCTTCTTCGTTTATTACAGCTTGAATTCCTTTAAGTGTTGAGCCATCATTAATTTCTATAAATCCTATCTTACCATTACTTCTCTTAGTTCTAATCCAGCCGTTTATTGTAACATTACTGTTTAAAATTGGATTTTCTAAAATATCTTTAATGCTTGCAAACATTTTATTTATCACCTTAAATTACTTATTGATATTGTTAAATCAATTTTATTATAACTTAAAACTTTTTTTAAAAAAAACATTTAGCAATTTTTATTATTTTAATTCTTGAAATTAACCTTGTTAATATTTATACTTTATTTTTTAGAGGTGATTATTATTTTGTAATGGAAAATTTCAAAGAAGTAATAATTGTTTTTGATTCAGGAATAGGGGGGCTTTCTTATTTTAAGTATATTAAAAGCAAAATAGTAGGATGTCAATATGTTTATGTTGCTGATAATAACAATTTTCCTTATGGGGAGAAGAGTTCAGAATATCTTTTAGAAGCAGTTTTGTTTTTAATTGACAAACTTAAAAAAATCTATAATATTAGTGCATTAATTTTGGCTTGTAATACGCTTTCTGTTAGCGTATATAATAAATTAAATTTTGTTTTTCCGGTAATCTATACTTTGCCAAAGATAAGTTCAGTTTCAGATCTTGCTTTGAAAAGAGTTTTTTTGATTGCAACAAATACTACCATTGAGAGCAAATTTGTTAAAGATCAAGTAAAAATACATGATGATTTGATTGTAAGGGCCGCTGGAGAGCTTGTTAATTTTGTTGAATATGGAGAAAAGTACAGAAAAGATGCTCTTAGATGCTTGAAAGCTTTAAAATTTGAAGTTATAAACACTAATAGAGAAATTGTTTTTCTCGGATGCACTCATTATTTGCATCTTAAGGCAATGATAGAAGATTTTTTAAAAATTCCTGTTTATGAGAATCGTGAATTAGTGGTACAAGATCTTATTAAATTAATGAATTTTCCTGAATATAAAGGTAATTATTGTAAAAATGATGTTGATTTTGTAGATGAGTTTTATTTAACTAGAAATGAAAATTTGAATTTTTATAAAAATTTTTGCAAAAAATATAATCTCCACTTTAAAGGAATGATAGTTTGAATTATCTTGAATTTGAAGTTATTTGGGGAGTTAATAATATATATTCTATTTTAGAACTTAGCAGTAAATTAATTTATGAAGGAATTTTTAAGGGGAAGGTATTAGAAACAGGTTTTAAGGAGTACAGTCCTTTAGTTCCAGGAGATATAGTCTTGGGGTATATTTATAGTTCTCGTAAGGTGTATATTGATAAGCGAGTAAGTAGAAAAAATATTCTTTGGCGTTATAACAGGAAAGCAGATCTTAGACAGACTATTGTTTCTAATCTTAATAATGTTTTGATTGTAAATTCTGCTAACTTTCCTGAGATGAAAAATTTTTTTATTGACAGAGTTCTTGTTGTTGCAGAAGAGCAAAATATTGTTCCTGTTATTGTCATTAATAAAATTGATAAAGGAATAAGCGAAAAGGTTGAAGAATTTGTAGAAATTTATAAAAATCTAGGATACAAGGTTTTAAAAACTTCTGTTAAAACTTTTGAGGGTATTAAAGAAGTAAAAGAGGTTTTGAGAAATTCAAGAACTTCTTTTATTGGGCAGTCTGGTGTTGGTAAATCTTCTTTAATAAATTTAATTGATTCAAAAGCTTCTCAATCAGTAAATGAAATTTCACATAAGTATTCTAGAGGGAAGCATACTACTGTTTATTCAATATCATTTCATTCTGAAAGCGGGATAATAGTTGATACTCCCGGAATAAAGGAGTTTGGAATTGAAACATTGCCTTTTGAAAATCTTAAGTATTATTTTAAAGAGTTTGAAAATTTTTCTAGTTTTTGCAAATATAAATCCTGTTTGCATGTTAGCGAACCTTTTTGTTCTGTTAGGAGTGCTTTGGGCAATGGTATTTCTAAGCTTAGGTACGAAAGCTATTTAAAGATTTTATCAGAGCTTAAAAAATATAAAAATTATGCAAGATAAATATTTAAAAAATATTGATTTTTATGAAATTTTATCTTTAGTATCTAAATATGTTTCTAATCCAGACACCGTTAATTTGTTAAATGATCAAAAAATATTAAAAACAAAAGAAAGTTTAGAGAAAATGTTTTTCTTTGTTAATCTCATTAGAATGCTTTTGGAGAGTTTTAAAGGATATCCAAACTCTTTTATAAATAGCTTAAAAGATCCCATTTCATTATTATCAAAAGAAAATTCAAGAGTTTCTATTGAAAATTTGAGAGATATTATGGGGTTTTTAGATGAGGTTTTGAGAATAAATTTATTTTTGAATAAAAATATTAATATTAAGCATCTTAATGCTCAGATTTTGTCTGATTTATTATTTTTAAGTCCAGAGTTAAAAAATTTGCTTAGCGAATTGAAAGAATACATAGATGTTGATGCTCTTGAATTGAAAAGTGGTGTTGTAAAAGAATATGATTCGGTTGAATTTGAAATTAAAAATTTAAATAGACGAATTGAAAAGCAGGTAAAAAGAATAATTAGCTTGAATTTAGAATATTTGGCTTCTAGTTTTGTTTATTATAAATCGAACAAGTATGCTATTGCTCTTAAGTCTAATTTTAAAGGTAGAATTAAAGGTAATATTATTTCTATTTCGTCATCAGGTGAAACCTTTTATATTGAACCGGATGATATTGTAAATGATAGCAGTAGGTTAAATTATTTGAGTTTGGAAAAACAAAGAATAATTTTAAAAATTTTAAAGAATCTTTCTGATAAAGTTCATAGCAATATTATTCTTTTAGATAATCTTTATAATAATTTTTTGTATTATGATTCTTTAAAAGCACGAGCGATTTATGGAATTGAAACTAAAGGGGTATTTCCTGAGATTTCAGATGTATTAAATATTATTGATGCGCATCATCCTTTGTTAAAGGATTCAAAGGCAATAACTTTTAATCCTGTTGAGAATCGTGTTGTAATTATTACCGGTCCTAATGCTGGTGGAAAAACGGTAACTTTAAAGACAATTGGACTGCTTAGTGCAATGTTCCAATTTGGAATTCCTATTACTGTTAGCAAGTCTAGCACTTTTAAAATTTTTGATAACATTTTTATTGATATTGGCGATGAGCAGTCAATTTCTAATTCTCTTTCTACTTTTTCAAGCCATATGAGTAATATTTCTTGTATTTTAAAACATGCTACAAAAAATAGTCTTATAATATTTGATGAATTTTGCTCAGGAACAGACATTGATCAAGGCCAGGCGCTTGCTATTTCCATTCTTGAATATTTAATTGGTATTAATTCTTATGTTTTAATATCAACTCATTATAATGCTCTTAAATATTTTGCATATACTCATGGGGGTGTTATTAATGCTTCTATGCGGATGAATTTAGAGACAATGCAACCCAATTATGATTTAATTTTTTCCATTCCTGGTGAAAGTTATGCTTTTAATGTTGCTAGTAGGGCTTTGATTGAGAGTAGCATAGTAATTCGTGCCAATGAAATTTATTCATCTCAAAGAACAGAAGTTAATAAAATTTTAGAAAGATTAATAGAAAAAGAGAAAGATTTGCTTTTAATGAAAAAAAGCATAAGTAATAAATTAATTCAAATAGAATTGCAAGAAAAAGAAGTAGAAAATATTTATCAAGATCTTTTATTAAAAGAAAAAAATATTGAGAGAAAGCTTTTAAATGAGCAGAATGAATTTTTAAAAAATTCAAGAAAAGTTTTGGAAAATTTAGTTAGAGAAATAAAAGAGGGTAATATTAATGCTGCAAAAAATAAAGCTTTTATATCAGATTTGGAAAAAAATATAGATTTCAAGTTAAATAAAGTAAATTCTCTTAATAATAAGGGAAATATAGCAGCAGATTTTAAAATAGGAGACAAAGTTAGAATAATTAATTCTAATGCAATAGGAAAAATAGTTGGGATTTCAAAAAAGAAGATTGTTGTTAATGTAGGTCCTTTTAATCTTAGTGTTTCTAGCTCAGAGATATCTTTGGAAAACTTTAGAGAGCAGAAAAAAGAAGGCAGTAAAAATTTCAGCTTTTCAATTGATTATAATAGGGAAAACTTGTCAAGTTTTACTCTTGATATTAGGGGAATGAGGTCTGCTGATGCTCTAGACTTTTTGAATAAGAAAATAGATAATATTATATTAAATGGCATTAATAAATTTGAGATCATTCATGGAAAAGGAGAGGGTCTTCTTATGAGGGAAGTTCGCAATTTATTAAAAGAGTTGAAGTTTGTTAAAAAATATTATTTTGCTCATCCTAGTGATGGAGGGGCTGGAAAAACTATAGTTGAGATTTAATTTAAGTGAACATAGCAAAATTTAATGAATTTGAAAATATATTGTTTCACATTTGTCTTGATGTTGATTTTGTGCTTGAAGCTGAATTTGGTAATTCTTATGATATTCATCCCAATAGGCCTTTTAGGGGCAAGGCTGCAAACGGTCTTTTGGATGGTCTTTTTAGCGTCACAACAACTTTTACATCAGGCTATGGATCTAAATTTGGAAGAGGCTATTTGATTATTATTGAGATATTAACTTTAAATTTTGTTGATGATGAATTTTGGGATAAGATAAATAGAAGGGGTATTGAAATCTTTAAAGAAGGACTTAAAAATAAATTTCCAAACAAAAATCTCGATATAGTTCTTGATGGCAATGTTTATAAAATTATTGGGCAATTTTTTTAATGAATTGTATTATTTCTAATAATTGAGAATAAATATATTCTTTGAAGAAGTATTATTGTGCTAATTTGATATGCCTTAATAATATTATTAATGTTATTAATATTATAAGATTTTTGATATTAAGAATTTATTGTATGCTTTTTTAAAGTTTTGTTTGCTAAGTTAAGTTATTGTTTTTATGTTGTATAATAAGGAGTTTTAATGCAATTTGAAGTAAAGGATCTGATAAATAAAATTAAAAAAGATGGGCTTGAAGAAGCTGAGAGATTATCTAATGATATTATTTTGAAGGCTAAAAAACAGGCAGAAGAAATAGTCTCTAGAGCAGAAGAAACTGCTAGAGCATTAAAGACAAAATCAGAAAAAGAAGTCAATGATTATAAATCCCATGCCATTGAAGCTTCTCGTCAGGCAATAAGAGATTTAATTATTGGTGTTGAGAATGGTCTTAAGTCTATTTTTGAAAATACTTTAAAAGATAATGTGGTGGAAGTTTTTAGTGATAATAATTTCTTAGCAGAGCTTATAATTAAAATAACGGATTCTTGGGCCAAAGAAGAAAAATTAGTTATTCAGTTAAATGAATCTGATTTTTCTAGCTTAGAGCAGATATTAAGACTAAAACTTGGAAATAAGCTTAAGGAAGGAATAGAAATTAAACCTTTCAAAGGTATAAGCAAAGGTTTTAAGATTCAAAAAAAGAATATTGGTTTGCATTATGATTTTTCAGTAGAAACTATTGCAGACATTCTTTTTGATTATCTTAATCCAAGATTTAAGGAAGTTGTAAAAGTGGTCTAGGAGACTTTTGTGTTGGATTCATATTATTATGTTTTATCTTCTTTGCCTTATATTGATTTAAAATCTTTAAAAGATTATAGTGTTTCGGATTTTCTCAATAATGTCGAAATTTCTTTAAGTAAAAAGGACTTCAATTTTTTAAAAGGACTACTAGAATTTAATGTGGATAGGGGCAAATCAAGAATTGTTGATCTTTTTCTTGATTTTGAAGATACATTAAGATATACGCTTGCGGTTTTAAGAGCAGAAAAATTGGGATTGTCCAAGGATTTTTATTTAGAATCTACTTATTTCTCGAGTTATTATCTAAATATTTTGAAAAATATTTGTTTGAAAGAAAATTTTTTTGAAATAGAATTGGGTTTTGACCTTCTTAAGTGGCAATTTTTGACTGATCTTGAGGTTGGACATGAATTTGATTTTGAGAAAGTAATAATTTATTTTTTAAAGTTACGGTTATTTTTAAGGCATAATTTATTTAAAGAAAAATTAGGTATTCAAAATTTTGATAATATTTGTCAGAATTTAATTTGTAAAACTAATGAAAAAGTTTAGAAAAGGAATTTTAATGGATACAAAAGGAAAAGTCGTTGGAGTGAATGGAAACTTAGTTACTATTGAGGTAGAAGGTTCAGTTTCTATGAATGAAGTTTTATTTATAAAGACCGCTGGCAGAAATTTAAAAGCAGAAGTAATTCGTGTTAGAGGAAATGAAGTTGATGCGCAAGTTTTTGAATTGACAAAGGGGATATCTGTTGGGGATGTAGTTGAATTTACAGGTAAGCTTTTGGCAGTTGAATTGGGACCGGGTCTTTTAACTCAAGTGTACGATGGGCTTCAAAATCCTTTGCCCGAACTGGCTATTCAGTGTGGATTTTTTTTAGAAAGAGGAGTTTATTTAAATCCCTTGAATAAAAATAAAAAATGGAATTTTAAAAAAACTTCCAAAGTTGGCGACAGTGTTATTGCAGGAGATTTTTTGGGTTTTGTAATTGAAGGAACTGTCCATCATCAAATAATGATTCCATTTTATAAAAGAGATTTTTATAAAATTGTGGAGATTGTAAATGATGGTGACTATTCGATTGATGATCAAATTGCTGTAATTGAAGATGATTCTGGCATGAGACATAATATTACAATGTCTTTTCATTGGCCTGTTAAAATTCCTATTACTAATTATAAGCAAAGACTTATTCCTAGTGAGCCTATGTTGACTCAAACTAGAATTATAGATACATTTTTTCCAGTTGCCAAAGGAGGAACCTTTTGCATTCCAGGTCCTTTTGGAGCTGGAAAAACAGTTCTTCAACAGGTTACAAGTCGAAATGCTGATGTTGATATAGTGATTATTGCAGCTTGTGGTGAACGAGCAGGAGAGGTGGTAGAAACTCTTAAGGAGTTTCCCGAGTTGATAGATCCAAAAACCGGCAAATCTTTAATAGATAGGACTTGTATTATTTGTAATACATCTTCAATGCCAGTTGCAGCTAGAGAGGCTTCTGTTTATACTGCTATTACTATTGGTGAGTATTATAGGCAGATGGGTCTTGATATTCTTCTTTTGGCAGATTCAACTTCAAGATGGGCTCAAGCTATGAGAGAAATGTCTGGTCGTCTTGAAGAAATTCCTGGTGAGGAGGCTTTTCCAGCTTATCTTGAGTCTGTTATTGCTTCCTTTTACGAAAGAGCAGGCATTGTAGTTCTTAATAATGGTGATATTGGATCTGTAACAGTTGGTGGTTCTGTAAGTCCTGCTGGTGGTAATTTTGAAGAGCCTGTTACTCAAGCAACTTTAAAGGTTGTAGGAGCATTTCATGGACTTACAAGAGAAAGGTCTGATGCTAGGAAATTTCCAGCTATTAGCCCTCTTGAATCTTGGAGTAAATATAAAGGTGTTATTGATTCTAAAAAGACAGAATATGCAAGATCTTTCTTGGTAAAGGGTAGCGAAATTAATCAAATGATGAAAGTTGTTGGGGAAGAGGGTATAAGCAACGAGGATTTTTTAATTTATTTAAAATCTGAACTTCTTGATTCATGCTATTTACAACAAAATTCATTTGATTCTGTTGATGCTGCTGTTAATTCAGAACGTCAAAATTATATGTTTGATATAGTTTATAACATTCTTAAAACCAATTTTGAGTTTTCTGATAAGCTTCAAGCAAGAGATTTTATAAATGAATTAAGACAAAATCTTTTAGACATGAATCTTTCTACTTTTAAAGATTATAAGTTTAATAAATTGGAGCAAACTTTGAATGAATTGGTAAATTTTAAAAAGACAATTTAGGAGGTTTGGAGAAATACATATATGAAAAGAGTCTATAGTAAAATAGAGTCTATAGCAGGCAATGTAATAACTGTTACAGCTCAAGGTATTAAGTATGGTGAGCTTGCTATTGTGAAAGCAAAAGATACAAGTTCTCTAGCCGAAGTAATTAAACTTGATCGAGAAAAAGTTTCTCTTCAGGTTTATGGTGGCACAAGAGGTGTTTCCACATCAGATGAAATAAAGTTTTTGGGGCATTCAATGCAAGTTTCATTTTCTGATAATTTGTTGGGTAGAATTTTTGATGGTTCTGGAAATCCTAGGGATGGAGGCCCTTCTCTTGATGATAATTTGATTGAAATTGGAGGTCCTTCTGCAAATCCTACAAAACGCATTGTTCCCAGAAATATGATAAGAACAGGACTTCCAATGATAGATATTTTTAATACTCTTGTTGAATCTCAAAAATTACCAATATTTTCTGTTTCTGGTGAGCCTTATAATGAGCTGCTTATGAGAATTGCACTTCAAGCAGAGGTTGATTTGATAATTCTTGGTGGAATGGGACTTAAGCATGATGATTATTTGACTTTTAAAGATTCTTTAGAAAAAGGAGGCGCTTTAAGTAGAACAATTTTTTTTGTTCATACCGCTAATGATTCTGTTGTTGAATCTTTAACTGTTCCTGATATTTCGCTTTCTGTTGCTGAAAAGTTTGCTCTGAGAGGTAAAAAAGTTTTAGTGCTTCTTACAGATATGACAAATTTTGCTGATGCAATGAAAGAAATATCTATTACAATGGAACAAGTACCTTCTAATAGAGGTTATCCTGGAGATTTATATTCTCAGCTTGCATATCGCTATGAGAAAGCTATTGATTTTGAGGGCGCAGGCTCGATTACAATACTTGCAGTTACAACTATGCCAGGTGATGATGTTACTCATCCTGTTCCTGATAATACTGGGTATATTACAGAAGGTCAGTATTATTTAAAAGGTGGCAGAATAGAGCCTTTTGGATCGCTTTCAAGACTTAAGCAAATGGTAAATGGCAAAACTAGAGACGATCACAGGACTATAATGGACTCAATGATTAAACTTTATGCATCTTCAAAAGAGTCTGTAGAAAAGAAAGCCATGGGATTTAATATGACCAAATGGGATGAAAAATTGCTCAAGTATAGCAATATGTTTGAAAGTAAAATGATGGATTTATCTGTTAATATTCCCTTAGAAGAGGCTTTAGATTTGGGTTGGGACATTCTTGCTAGTTGTTTTAGTCCAAAAGAAACAGGAATAAAAACAGACCTTATTGAAAAATATTGGCCTAAAAAAGAGACTTTTTGATTATGCCTAAAATTAAATTGACTAAAAATGATCTCAAAAAGCAAAAAGATGAACTTAAAATGTTTAAGAGATATTTGCCTACTTTGCAGCTTAAGAAACAACAGCTTTATATGGAAATTGTTAAAATTGAGAATTCTTGCAGAATGAAAAATCTTGAGCAACAAAAACTTAAGGATAGTATTTCTAATTGGATTTCTCTTTTTAGTGAAAAATTTCCTTTTGAGAGTTGGATTCAAGTCAAAACAGTGGTAAAAAAGTCTTTAAATATTGCGGGGGTTGCAATTCCTATATTCGATTCTATTGAATATGAAGATATAAGGCACGATTTACTTTTTACCCCTTATTGGGTAGATAAGGGGATTGAAATTCTTAAAATTGTGATTCAAATTGACGTAGAGCTTAAAATTTTGAAAAAACAGATTGATTTACTTTTAAAAGAGTTTCGAGTAACATCTCAGAGAGTTAATTTATTTGAGAAAGTTATGATACCAACAGCTAAGGCTAATATAAAAAAAATTAATATATATCTTGGAGATCAGCAAACTGCAGCTGTTGTTAGGGGTAAGATTGCTAAATCTAATTTGATTGGTAAAAAAAAATAGGAACAAGTTTATGATTGTAAAAATGAAAAAAGTTTTACTTTTGACTTTATCGAAATATAAGAAAGAATCATTAGAGATTTTAAGAGATTTTGGAGCGGTTCATATTAATTTTTGCAATAAAAATTCAGATTCTTTGAAAAAAAGCATTGATAATAGGCGAATTTTAATACAAGCTTTTTCTCTACTTAGAGAAGATGGAGGGGTAAAGGCTTTAAAATCTTCTAATGGAAATTTTTTAGATATTGCAAAAAGCATAGTCAATTTAGGTAATGAGATTAAAGAATTTCAAGATATTAAACGATCTTTATTAAATGAAAAGAATTTAATTTCTGTTTGGGGAAATTTTTCTTTAGAGCATATTGACAAATTGAAAGAATCTAAAATTTATATTCGCTTTTTTAAAATCCAAAAAAGTGAATATAAAAATTTATTAAGAGATCCTAATGTTCATGTATTGTTGATTAAAAATGTAAAAAACATTTCTTATTTTGTGAGTGTTGGTGAGTTTGATCAAAAAATTGAAATTGCTGATGAGTTTAAGTTTAATTTTGATCTTGATTATATTAATAATAAATTAAAGGTTGTTGATGAGATTTTAGATCAAAAATTGACCCAAATTTCTCTTTTTAATAAATACATTGATATTTTAAGAGATGAAATAAAAAAATACGATCAAATAGTAGAGTTTGAGCAAGTTTTAGCTGATATGCAAAGTGATTTTGAGGATTTTTCGTATATTACGGGATTTGTTCCAGCTGAAAGTCAAGAATCTCTTAAAAGCTCAGTTTTAAAAGCAGGTTTTGCAGTTCAATTTGCAGACCCTGAAGAAAATGATATTATTCCAACCTATATAAAAAGAAAAGGAATTGCTAATTTAGCTGCACCTATTTTTAATATTTTAGAGACAATTCCTGGGTATAAAGAAAGGGATATAAGTTTTATTTTTATGTTATTTTTCTTTGTGTTTTTTGGTATGATAGTAGGTGATGCGGCTTATGGAGTTATATTTTTTTTGATAGGAATTTTGCTTAGCTTGAGTTTTATTCTTAAAGGGAAACCCTTAACTTCAGTTCATGGGTTAATATTTTATCTTAGTGTATCGTCGATACTTTATGGTTCTATGACTGGAACTTGGTTTGGCAGTCCTTTAATTCTTGAAATGTTTCCTATTTTGAATTCATTTAAAGTTAGTTATTTGACAGAGAAAAATAGTGTGCAAAATATTATCTTTATCTGTTTTTCAATAGGTATTTTACAAATTTCATTAGCTCACGCTTGGAATTTTTTAAGACAAGTAAAAGAAAAGCCCCATATTCATTCAATAGCACAGATTGGTTGGCTTATAGGTATAGCTGGTCTTTATTATCTTGTTTTGAATTTAATACTCAGTCAATCTCGCTTTCCCATGTATAATGCTGTTTATAATATAATATATTTTGGCATTGCACTTGTATTTATTTTTGGTAAGCAAGATGGTTCAAATTTTTTCAAGTGTATATTAAAAAGTTTTGGAGGCATTATAGAACAATTCTTAACCACTGTGTCTGGGTTTGCAGACATAATATCTTATATTAGACTTTTTGCAGTTGGACTTGCAGGACTTTCAATCTCAGCAAGTTTTAATGCTATGTCAATGCCTTTGTTAAAATCTTCCAATATTGGTCTTATAGTAGTTGGAATTATTGTTATACTTTTTGGGCATGTTTTAAATATAATGTTATCTTTACTTTCAGTAATTGTTCATGGAGTAAGGCTTAATATGCTTGAATTTTCAAATCATTTAGGTCAAGAATGGAGTGGATATGCTTATAAGCCTTTTAAAAAAATAAATATAAATAAATAAAAAAATAAAAAAGGAGTACTTATGGATATAGGTTTAATAGGAGTTAATTCAGCTTTGACAATCTCAGCAATAGGTTCTGCGCTGGGTATGGGAGCAGCGGGTAGTGCTGCTATTGGAGCATGGAAAAGGTGCTATATGCAAGGAAAGCCTGCACCATTTTTATTGATTGTTTTTGTCTCAGCACCATTGACTCAAATAATATATGGATATATTTTAATGAATACATTATATGAGGTAATGATGCAAACAAATCCATGGCTGTTGCTTGGAGCAGGTCTTGGCGGTGGGTTTGCAATTGCTGTTTCTGGATTTGCTCAAGGGAAAGCGGCAGCAGGCGCTTGTGATGCTTTTTCTGAGACTGGAAAAGGATTTGCTACATACCTATTAGTTTTGGGATTAATAGAATCTGTTGCTCTTTTTGTAATGGTATTTTTAATGATATTTAAGTTTGTTTAATTTTGATTTATATTTCTTTTAATATTAAATTTTCTCGTAATTTATGAGTTAATTTAATATATTTATTATTATGAGAAATTTGTTTTTACTTTTTTTTGCTTTGCCTTTGTCTGTTTCTTTGAATTCTTCAAGTAATAAAAATTTTCCGTATTGGATTTTACTTGAAAAAGGTAGGCAATTTCTTTATTCTAAATCTGAATTTAGTAAGTCTAATATTACACATGCTATTAATTATTTGCAGGAAGCTTTGCTTAGAAAAGGTGTTTATCCTGAAGCAAGTTATTATTTATCAGTGGCTTATGGCATGTCTGGAAATGCTGTTCTTGAAAAGTTAAACCTTTATAAGTCTTTTGAAGACAAAGATTATTTACTAGATGAATCTTTTGAAAAAAAAATACTTTTTTCTTTAGCCAAAATGGCCGAACTTGAGAATAATTATGTTGATACGATTGATTATTTAAATGATATATTAAATAAGTTTTCAACTAAAAAAGATTATTATAGTTATCATGATTATTCTCAAAGAGAGAATAGCATGCCAAACGATAAATTTAATGTTTCATTTTATCTAACTTCTTATTTAAAGCAAGTAAGAGGAGCTTTTGGTATTGATTTTACTTTTAATCTTTACAGATTTAAGAACTACAATGTTATTGATACTCATCAATTGTTGTCAAAAGTTTATTTGCGCTTAAAAGCTTATGAACTTTCAATTACTCATGGACTTGTAGCTGTAGTAGGGATTCTAACAAGGATGTATGATTATGTCTATTATCATGAACCTGTATATCAGTTTAGAAATTTAAGGTCTTTTGTTCAAAAAATTAATGAGTATAAGGCAATAAAAAATGCTTTTGAATCTACAGATTTTTGGGAAATAGTTTATAACATTGCTGTTGCTACTTATGCATATTCTAATGGTAATTATAGATTTAGAGCAATAGATACTTGGAAATTAATAGTGGATCTTGCACCAAGATTTTCTCCTTATATTGCGAAATCAAGAAGTCAAATTAAAAATTCTGTATTTAAAAAGAGGTAAATTTTTAAATCTTGATTTGTAGTTCAGGGGGAGTGAGTATTAGTATTCGTAAGAAAAATTTTTGCATTATTGCACACATTGATCATGGTAAATCGACATTGGCCGATCGATTTATTCAAAAGGCCAAAATAATATCTGATCGCGATTTTAAAAGTCAAATGCTTGACAATATGGAGATTGAGCGCGAGAGAGGAATCACAATAAAAAGTCAGGCAGTAACAATTAATTATAAAAGCAATGATGGTGATTTTTATGAGCTAAATTTTGTAGATACTCCAGGTCATGTTGATTTTTCTTATGAGGTCTCAAGAGCAATTTCGTCTTGTGAGGGTGCTCTTTTATTAATTGATGCAAGTCAAGGAATACAAGCTCAGACAGTTTCCAATTTTTATATGGCTTTTGAGCATGATTTAGAAATTATTCCTGTTATTAATAAGATAGATCTTCCAAATGCTAATGTTGATTTTGTAAAAAAGCAAATAAAAAATGATTTAGGATTAAATGAAGAAATTGCTATTTTGATTTCTGCTAAGAATGGAATAGGGATTGATGATTTGCTTGAAGCTATTTGCAAGTATGTGCCATCTCCTAGAGGAAGTGTTAAGGATCCATTAAGAGCATTAATTTTTGATTCACATTATGATTCTTATAGAGGAGTTATTGTTCACTTCAGGATTTTCGAAGGACAAATCAAGACAGGTGATAAGATTAGGTTAATGCATACTAATAGTGAATATTTAATCGAAGAGATTGGAGTTTTTAAAATATCACTTGAAAGAAAAGATAGTTTAGAAGCAGGAAATGTTGGATATTTTATTGCAGGAATAAAAAATATATCAGATGTTAAGATTGGAGATACAATAACTCTTTGTGATTGTCCTACATTAACTCCTCTTGAGGGATTTAAAGAAATTAAGCCCGTAGTGTTTTCTTCGGTGTATCCTGTTGATTCCAATCAATATGATGATCTTTTAAAGGCAATGGATAGATTAAAGCTTAATGATGCTTCGTTAACATTTGAAAAAGATTCATCATCGGCTCTTGGGCATGGTTTTAAGTGTGGATTTCTCGGTCTTTTGCATTTAGAGGTTATTCAAGAACGTATTGAGCGTGAATTTAATTTAAATGTAATATTAACTTCTCCTTCTGTTAGATACAAAATAATTCCTAAAAAGGGAGAACCTTATTTTATTGAAAGCCCTGAACAATTTCCTGGAAATGAAGCTATTGAAAGTGTTCTTGAGCCTTATATTAGAGCTAATATTATTGTTCCTGTAGAATTTTTAGGAAATATTATGAGTGTATGCTTGTTGAAAAGAGGAGTGCAGACAAATTTAATTTATCTTGATACTAAGCGCGTTGAGCT
Source organism: [Borrelia] lusitaniae (assembly GCF_030440365.1). Classification (GTDB taxonomy): domain Bacteria; phylum Spirochaetota; class Spirochaetia; order Borreliales; family Borreliaceae; genus Borreliella; species Borreliella lusitaniae. The sequence continues at coordinate 85,298 of NZ_CP124050.1, read as the reverse complement.
TATTTATAAAATGCCTCTTTCTGAAATCCTTTTTGATTTTTATGACAAGATTAAATCTGTGAGTCGTGGATATGCTTCTTTTGATTATGAACTTTTAGATTATGAATATACAGATTTAGTAAGATTAGATATATTAATCAATGGGGATAGGGTTGATGCACTGTCTCAATTAGTTTTTAAAGATGGTGCAAGAACTAAGGCTATTGGGATTTGTAAAAAATTGAAAGATGAAATAGCAAGGCAACAGTTTAAAATAGCTATTCAAGGCGCTATTGGCTCTAACGTTATTGCTCGAGAGACAATTTCTCCTGTTAGAAAAGATGTTACTGCCAAGTGTTATGGTGGTGACATTACTCGTAAGAGAAAACTTTTAGAAAAGCAAAAAGAAGGTAAAAAGCGAATGAAGATGGTAGGAAATGTTGAGATTCCACAAAGTGTTTTTCTTGCAGTTCTTAAATCCAATGATAATTAATATGTAATTAATTTTTAAAAGTATCTGATTGGCAAAGCCCTTAGAAATGCGATAAAATATTTTTATCATTATTTATTTAAAATTGGTTGTATGCAGTTTAAATTTATATGGAGTAATTTATGCTTAAGTCTAATAAAGTTGTTCTTATTGGAGCTGGTGGGGTAGGTTCAAGCTTTGCTTATGCTTTGACAATAGACAATTCGCTTGTACATGAACTTGTAATTATTGATGTTAATGAAAATAAAGCAAAAGGCGAGGTCATGGACCTTAATCATGGCCAAATGTTTTTAAAGAAGAATATTAATGTATCGTTTGGGACTTACAAGGATTGTGTTAACGCAGATATTGTTGTAATTACTGCAGGACTTAATCAAAAGCCTGGTGAAACAAGACTTGATTTAGTTGATAAAAATTCCAAAATCTTTAAAGATATTGTAACTAATGTTGTATCTAGCGGTTTTGATGGTATTTTTGTCATTGCAAGTAATCCTGTAGACATTATGACTTATGTTACAATGAAATATTCTAAATTTCCTATTCATAAGGTTATTGGTACTGGCACTATTCTTGATACTTCAAGACTTAGATATTTTTTAAGTAATCGTTTTAATGTAAACACTCAAAATATACATTCATATATTATGGGTGAGCATGGTGATAGTTCTTTTGCTACTTGGGATGAAACAAAAATAGCAATGAAACCTTTATCAGAATACCTTGATGAAGGCAAAATAACCGAGTTGGAACTTGATGAGATTCATAAAAAGGTTGTAAATGCTGCTTATGAGGTAATTAAGCTTAAAGGGGCAACCTATTATGCTATTGGACTTGGTATTAAAAATATTGTAAATGCAATAATTGGCGATCAGAATATTATTCTGCCAATATCTTCTTATATTAATGGTCAGTATGGGGGATTGATTAAAGATATTTATATTGGAGCACCTGCCATAGTTTGTAAAGAAGGTGTTAAAGAGGTTTTAAACTTTAATATAAGCCCCAAAGAGCTTGATAAGTTTAATAGTTCTGCTAAGCAGCTTAAAAGTTATATTGATAAAATAGAATTTTAATTTTGAAGACCCCAAATTTTTTGGGGTTTTTATTTTTCAAGCATATTTTCCCCGTTTTTTCTATGTTCGATTGCCTCAAGTAGGGCTTCTCTTGAAATATTTTTTTCTTCCTTTAAATCGGAGATTGTTCTTGCAATTTTTAGTATTGAATGCGTTGCTCTTGAAGATATGTTGAGTTTGTTTAGAATGTAAATCAAATCATTTTTTAAGATTGCACTTAATTCGCAAAATTTTTCAATGTAATTTGAATTAAGATCAGAATTTTTATTTATATTTGCAAAATTTTCGTATCTTATATTTTGAATGTTTCTTGCTTTTATTATTCTTTGTTTTATTTTGCTTGAACTTTCGCTTGTTTCGCTGAGTAATTTTTCATTATTAATTGCTCTTGTTGGGACTCTAATATCAATTCTGTCAAGCATTGCAGCTCCAAGTTTTTTCCAATAATTTGAAATTTCTTGTTGTGAGCAAAAACAATCTGTGTTTTTTTTGCCAAGATTTCCACAAGGGCAAAGATTCATTGCAAGCATTAGTTGGAAATTGGCGGGGTATTTGAATAATTTGGAACTTGCTCTTGAGATTGAAATTGATTTGTCTTCAATAGGTTCACGTAAAGATTGTAGGATAGATTTTTTAAATTCTAAAGCTTCATCTAAAAATAATATTCCATTGTGGGCAAGAGACACTTCTCCTGGCAAAGGATTAGGACCCCCCCCAATTATTCCTTCTTTACTAGCAGTATGGTGAGGATTTCTAAAAGGCCTTTGTTTTATTATTTTTCTGTCTATTAATTTCCCTGATATTGACCATATTCTATTTGTTTCTATAAGCTCTTTGTTTGTAAGTGGAGGAAGAATGGATTGAGCGCACTTAATACTAAGTGTTTTTCCGCTTCCGGGTGGACCAAATAACATAATGTTATGTCCACCAGCAATTGCTATTTCAATTGCTCTTTTTGCTCTTTGTTGTCCTTTTATATTTTTAAAGTCATAATCTAAAATACAATCTTGTTCAATTGTTGTTTGTGATTTAATATTTGTTCTTGGAGGAAGTATATTATTGTTTAATTGTTCTATTATTTTTATAGTTTCTTTTAAATCTTTAACTCCCCAAATATTCAAGCCATCTATTAGGTGAGCTTCTTCTAAATTTTCAAAAGGAACTATTGCAAATTTTATTTCCTTTTCTTTGGCAAGAGCAATGGCTGGTAAAACTGCTTTTATTGATCTTATTTTGCCATCTAATTGCAATTCTCCTAATATTAATATTTCTAAATTTTTATTATTTGTGTTTTCTTGGATTTTAATGATGCTAATAGCAATCGAGAGATCAAGAGCTGTTCCAAGTTTTTTAATTCCTGCTGGTGCAAGATTTATTAATATTCTATCTTTAGGGAAATGAAAATTTGAATTTTTGATAGCCGATTTTACTCTTTCTCTTGATTCTTTAATTTCGCTTCCAGCAAGTCCTACAATATCAATTCCAGAAATTCCTTTTTTAATGTCTATTTCGATTTCAATTAGTTCTCCTTCATATCCGACTGATGAGTGTGAATAGATTTTCATTTAATAGCTCTCCTTTAAGGGCTTGTAGTTTTCTAAATTATCTTTTAATGATTTGTATGGCAGTAAAAAACAGTCTTTTCTATTTGTATTTGTAAATATGTTGAAAATTTCTAAACTTGCGTCAATTTCGTCTAGATTTGTAAAATCACCGTTTATTACTTTTTGTACTAAGTTTAGGATTTCGTGTTTTGGTTTGTTATTGCACAATTTATTTAAAGCATTAGCGCTTGCAAGTAAAATAATACATCCAGATGCGTGGTGTTTTAAGTTAAATTTTCCGTTATTTGCTTCTATTATTTGGAATAAAATTTGGTCTCCACATTTAGATTGATATTTGAAATTTTTATTTGTTTCTACTTTATTTATTATGTAAGTATTTACTTTACTAAGCTTTATTAGTTTTTTTTTAGTTTTTTCAGTGAGCATGATTTAATTTTATTTTCTTTGATTTATTAAATCAATAATAAAAGGCAATATAAAAATTTTTCAAAATACAGTTGAAATTGTTTTGAAATTTTTAAAGATTAATTTTAGGCTTGTTAAGCCTAAAATTAAAGTTAGTCAAAAAGAAAGATTTTTGATTAACTTTGTTATGATTTTTTTTTCTAAATTTTTATGAAAGCTCTTTTATTACTTTTTTTAATCCTAATATGAAAGTATCAATTTCTTCTTGTGTATTATAAAAATAAAAGCTAATTCTTAAAAGATGGTTTTTATTTAAATTTTCTGGTAAAAATGCTACATATGAACAAATTTTTCCGGCTCTAGTTGCTATTCCTATTGCATCTAGATAGGTTTCAATATCGTGTGAGTGAATATTTTTTACCGTAAATGATATTATTGAATTTCTTTTAAGATTTGTATTTAGTAAAAATTCGACTTCATCAAGTTCTTGCAATTTTTTTACCCCATATTCGATTAATTGCTGATCATGTTCTAAAATAAAATCCATAGAAATATTATTGATATATTTTATGGCCTCTTCAAGCCCGATAATTCCTGCAATATTTGGGGTTCCTGATTCAAATTTATTGGGAGCATCAAGTAATTTAAATTTAATTTTTTTCTTTTCTATGTATATTTCTTCTACAGTATTTCCTCCTAATTTTGAGCTATTAAGCTTTTCAGCTATATTATTTGAAATGTATAAAATTCCTATTCCTGTTGGAGCAAGCATTTTATGTCCAGAAAATACCAAAAAGTCACAGCCAATTTTTTTAACATCTATTTTTATATGAGGTGCCATTTGTGCAGCATCTACAAAAAGACTTATATTGTATTTTTTTGCGATTTTTCCAATAGATTCCAAATCATTAATGGTTCCTAAGGTATTATTTATTCCTGAAATACTGATGAGTTTTGTTTTTTCTGTAATAAGTTTTTCAATTTCTTCAGGGGTAATAATTCCCATTTCATTAAATTTAGCAAACTTAATTGTTAGGTTAGCTAAATTTGCAAGATTTGCCCATGGTAGCAAATTACTATTATGTTCAAGAGTCGTAAGAATAATTTCATCTTTTTTTTTAAAGTATTTTGAGTAAAAAAATGAGTTTGCGATAGTATTAATTCCATCCGTAGTTCCAGAGTTAAATATTATATTTTTTGTAGACTCTGCATTAATGAAATTTTTTACAAGCTCTCTTGTTTTTTCTATTTTTATGCTAGATTGAATTGCAAATTTGTGACCGCTTCTATATACATTTGCGTTATAATTTTCATAATATTCAATGCTAGAATAAATTACCTTTTTGGGTTTTTGAGAGGTTGCTGCATTGTCAAAATAAATTATATGTTTATTGTCAAGCTGTTTATTTAAAATAGGAAAATCGTTTCTTAAAAACCTTACCTTTTCGGCATTGCTTTTTATTTGTTTGAAATCCATACCTCTTACAAGTTCCTTTGTTTTGATTTTTAGCTTTTCATTATTATAGCATTATTTGTATTGCACAAACAAAATTTAAAATGATTATTAATTAATAATCATTTTTTAAATTGAAATCTATTTTTTTGTATAAATTTTGTTTATTGGCTATGTTTTTTGATTATGATATACTCGTTTATATGAAAGAAGTAATTTATAGGTTTGAAAAAGCTGAAGATTATAAATTGGTTCCTGTTAATAATATTTATGGGAATGTAACTAATACGGGAGAGATTTTTTGTGATCTTGTTTTCGAGTCTACAGAGATTTCAGAAGAGATTGCTTACACAAAAACCAAAGAAGGTGTTTTAGAAGAGGTTTCAAAAGAATTAAAACGTGGAGAAGAAGGCAAAATAGTATTAATCAACTCTTTTATAGGAATTTCTATTACAAAGGCTACTGCTAGAAATATTGCTTATTGGCTTTTAAAAAAAGTTGATGAATTAGAAGATAATGAATAGTAAAACATCTGAAGATCGAATTAAGATTTATTTATCAAAACTTAGGAAGTATAGAAGTAAAATTTTAAGTAAAAAGAATATTAAAAATATTATTGAAATATCAGATATTTCTGATAATGATATTGAAAATATGGAACTTCATTTTAGAAGATCTTATGCGAGAGTCAAAAGATTGTTTGATATGGGAAAGATAGATGTTGCTTTTAGAGAGCTTGAATCTATCTATTTTTATTCTCTTCATGACAAATCAATGTTTAATTCATTTTTTTTTCTTTTCAAAGAGATTGCTGATAGGGTAAATACTAAAGAATCTAAAAACAAAATGCTTCACGTAAGTTTACAAGCAAAAGAATTTGGAATAAGAAATGATTTAGATTTAATTGACTATTATGAAGCTAAGAAATCCAAGAGCAGAATGTTGATATTAATTTTGAGTTCTATCTTGATATTTTTTATTTCTTTGCTTACTTATAGATCTTTTCAGAGTTTCATGGGTGTAAATAAGAATAATAAAATGTCCTCAAAAGAAAAATTTGCTTCTCCTTTTACATCTCAAGGCCTTCCTTCTATTACTATGGCTAAGGATTTAGCAGTTGAAGCTGTTAATCTTATTTCACATCCCAAAAACTCATATTACATAGAAATAGAGGATGCTAAAGTTTTAGTTTTTGAAGATGCTCATTTATATCAGCTTAAAGCGGGGGTTGTCTCAACAACGCATCCTGTTAAAAAGATTTCCTACAGAGTTTCAGTTTACGATGATCTTGGCAAATCTGTGTTTAATCAGGTTTTTGACAAAGAAAGTGATTTCTATGCAAAATGGGGCAAAAATGTTTATATTCCAATTGATGTTATATCAAGTATACCAAGAGCCATTGATGTTAATCCTAAAAAAATAGTATTAGATATTATTGAGGTTGATTTTTTTAAAAATGTTGATGATCAAATTGGTGTAAATCTTGACTCAGATTCTTTTATATTAAAATTTAAATATCTTGGAAATTATTTTACAAAGTCTTTTGGGATTTGTAAGTCAAATATCGTGATAGAAGTTTTCAATTCTTCAAAAGATGTTGTTAAAAATTTGGAGATTGAGATTGGTTATATTGATAAGGAAGGTGGAATCATTAGGTCTTTAAGACGCAAGTTAATCTCTTCTGCTAATTCTTTTTTGAAATCTAAATCTAAACAGAACTTCACAATTAGTACTATTTTCCCAAATGAGATTTATCCTACAATTGAAAAGGATTTTTCATCTATTAAAATTTATAATGTAATTATTAAATAGAGCTTTAAACTATTTTAAAATTTCTTTTTCTTTAAGATTTGAGACAATATTAAGCGGAATTAGTGTAGTTAAAATGTTTATTAACATATATAAGCCAAGAAGTGTTAAGCTAAAGTTCAAGCTTAAATGTATTTGAAATTCAGATACGTAATATTCTGGGTTTAATATTTCAGAATTTTCTTCTCCAAATATTTTTAAAAAAAAGTTTAAAATATTATCAACAAAGTTTATTAAATAAGATATTTTGAGTGTTAAATAATTTCCAATTAGTATTCCAATTCCACAAAAGGTGGTGCTTAATGTAAGCGATATCAAAAGAAATATTATTTTTATGTTTAAATTATTCATTCCAATTGATTTTAGTATTGCGATTTTCTTTTTATTTTCAAAAATAAGCATTGAAAGAGACGAAGATATATTGATGCTTGCAAATATTATAATCAAAGCCATAATGAATATTAAAAGTTTTTTACTTATATCTAGATTATTATATTTATTTAAGTAAAGTTCATAGAATGTTTTTATTTGGAATTCTTGAAATTCAGTTTCTAAGTTTTGTTTCAAGAATTCATTGTTTTTTAAGGAATTGGAATTTATTTCAAGTCCAATTATGCTTTTAGAAAACGTTTTTGACATTAAATTTTCGTTTTTAAAAGAAATTAACACCAAATTATTATCAATATCTTTTAGTCCGGTTTCAATTATTCCTGAGATATTAAACTTTTTTATTCTGGGTATTATTTTATTGTTTTTTGTATTTGGAATCAAAATGTCAATTTTTTCATTGAGATTTAAATTAAGTTTATTTTTTATTTGATTTGAAATGAGTATAGAATCCTTTTCTAAATTTTTAGTACCTTTTATTAATTTTATTGATTTGTTTTTCAATATGAATTCATTTTCTATTGCTCTTATTAATACACCTTTTTTTTTGTTATTTCCAATAATTCCATAAGTTCTTTTCTCAAAGAAATAATTTAAATTTTTGTAATTATACTTTTTTTTAAATGAGCTTAATTTGTCTTTTAGGTAATCAGTTCTATTTGTGTCGTTATATTCTATTTGTATGGAAAATCCTTCACTTTCAATATATTTATTAATAGTAGAAGTCATAATATTGCTAGACATATAGTAGACAATAATTAATGGGATCATTACTAAACTTAATGATATTCCAGAACCTATTAAAGCTATTTTATTTGTTGAATTTTTAAAAATTATATATGCAATTTTTATAATTTCTGTTAACTTTAAAAGCATCATAGTTTTTTTAATAATGTCCTATCTTTAAATTCATATTTTGAATCTGCTTTGTTTGCAAATTGCGGGTTATGACTAACTAGTATTAAGGTTTTTTTAAAATTCTTTGCTGTATTGATAAGTAGATTTTCTACAGTTTTAGCTGTATTTAAGTCTAAATTTCCTGTAGGCTCATCACACAAAATTATATTAGGTTCATTGATTAATGCTCTAGCAATAGCAACCCTTTGGGATTCGCCTCCTGAGAGTTCTGAAGGGTAATGTTTTGCTCTGTTTTCTATTTTTAGTATTTTCATTAGATCTAGAGCTTTTTTATTTATTGTTTCTTTTGTTTCTTGCCCTGAGATAATTTTGGGTAAAATTATATTTTCAATTACATTAAACTCATTTATTAAATTATAATTTTGGAATACTAAACCTATTTGTCTGTTTTTATATAAACTTAATGTTTTTTCATTTGCATTTTTTAAAAATATTCCACAAGATATTATCTCTCCAGAATCTATTTTATCTATTCCTGAAATCATATTAAAAAGAGTTGATTTTCCACAGCCACTTTTTCCTTGAATTGAGATAAATTCACCCTTTTTTACAGTTAAGTTTAAATTTTCTATTACTTGAATTGTTGTTTTATTTTTTTTGTATGCTTTGCAAAGATTTTTTATAATTAATATATTTTCCATTTTACGACCCATTTATATTTTCAGTGTTTTTTTGATTTCCAATCTTTTTTGTTGCTTTAGTGCTTGCATATATTGTAGAAAAGCATGCAAAGCAGAAAGTAAATGCCAAATCGCTTAAAAATAATTTAGGAGTAATTATATTTTTTACTATTTGTATTTTAATGTTATCTATTTCTAAGGCAAATATTTGATTTAGAAAATTTATTAAAGTGTTTACTAGATCGTCAATTATTTTTAAAATTTCATTTATATTTAAGGAAATTAAAATTCCAAGTATCAAGCCAATAAGTCCCCCTATAGTGCAGATTATTATTGAGTGAATCAAAAAAATTTGCTTTATTTTTTTGATTCTAAGTCCCATGGCTAATAATATTAAAATAGCTTTATTTTTGTTTATTATTATTCTTTTTTGTAGATAATAGGCATTAACGGCAATAACAATAAAAATGCTTGTTAAAATAATTAACATTGTATTTCGTTCTATTTTTAATGCTTTGTAAAATTCTTTATTGTATTCGTTCCAAGTTTTTACTTTAATTTTTGGATTAATATCTTTGATTTTTTCAATTAATTTGCTACTTGGATTTAAATTTTTTGTTTTTACTTGGTAATTAATGCTAGAATTATCTAAAATTTTATTTTTAATGAAATAGTCTATATTCATAAAAATTAAAGTTTCATTTGTTTTTTCATAATTGCTTTTGAAAATTGATTTTATTTTAAATTTTTTTATATCATTTTCTAATGAGATAAAATTTTTTATCTCATCGGTGATTATTAATTCTAGAGTGTCATTTTCAAATAAGTTGAAATTGTAGGAGAGTGCATTTCCAATAACAATTTCATTGTCTCTAAGATCCATTTCAGCTTTTCTAAGTCCTGTAAATGAAATAAAATTTTGGTCTTTTTTGAGATCTTGAATATCAACTGCAATGATATTTAAGATAGTTGGATAATAGTAATTTTGAATTCCAATGCCTTGTGTTTCATACATTTTATTTATATGTGTTATTCCATCAATATTTTTTATTTTTTTGATTTCTTCTTGAGTAAGTTCATTTTCTATTTTTAAATTTCCACTTTCTACATTTGTAATGCTAAGGAAAAAATCGTTTTGGAAACCATTCATGATTGATATTGTTAGGATAATTATTATTTCACCTAAGGCAATGCTTAATATTATTACAATTGTGAGGGTTAGGCTATTTTTTTCTTCTAGTATTAATCTTTTAAGTAAAAAATTTCTTATACCCATTTAATTTATTCCTATTGGTTTTTCTTCCGTGATTTTTCCATTCTTGTGTTTTACTCTAAGAGCAGGTTTTTTGTTGTGGTATATTTCTTCTTCATATTCATTATCATTGTGGTATTCGGTTTTTAGATAAATTATATCGTTTTCATAAATTTTTTTGCTTTTTAATTGATTGTTTTGGTTATATTCGTATTCGATTCTAGTATTGGTATATTGGTCTTTATCCTTTTCTTTGGTGTTTTGAAAAATTATCATATCAGATGAGTTGTACTGAAAATCATTTATTTTTATAAGTTCATTATTTTTATATGTTTCTTCTTTTATTAGGTTGTTTCCTTGATAAGTAGATATGATTTTTTCATTTCCTTCTTCAAAGGTATTTACTGTTTTTTGTTCATCTAGATATTGGTTTTTTTCTTTGGATTTTATTTTATTGTTAGCAATTATTGTACTGTTTAAATTTCTTTTTTTGTCATCATATGTTATCACTTTTGATGTTGATTTTTTGATGTCAAAATATGTAGATTTTATGTCGCCATTAATTCCATAGTTCCAAATTTGAAAATTTGATCCTGTTATTTTTAGTAATTTACCATTTTCGTCTTTAGAGTAATATATTAATTTTGGTTTTTGGTTCATTGTTGTTAAATTTTTGGATATTAAGTTGCCGTTTTCATAAAAGTAATTTACTGTTTCAAGAATTTTTCCTTTGTTGTCATATTCAATTTCTTGTATTTTGTTATTTAAATCGTCGTAAATTTCTTCTTTTCTTTTTGTATCTTTTGTATCATAAAATGTTATTTTTCTTGTGTTTTCTATGATTTGAATTGTCTTGTATTTTATTAAATTAGTTTCTTTATATAAGTAGAGTTTTTCGGTATCATCAATAAAATGATACTCAATGTAAAACCCCGTTTTTGGTTTTTCGTTTAATTTTTGGTATTTATTGAAAAATACATCAGATGCAAAATAGCTTTTTGCATAAATAATTTGTGGTATAAATAGAAGAAGTATTAATTGGTTTTTTTTCATAACAATTTATTAAGATATTCATTAATATCAAATTCTTTAATGTTTTCTAGTTTTTCCCCGAATGTAGTAAAGTATATAGGCTTTTTAAGAATTTTTGAAATATTTATTATTGCACCTGCTCTAGAAGATGAATCAAGTTTTGTTATTATTATTCCGTCTATTTCTATTGCTTTATTAAAAATTTCTGCTTGGCTATTTGTATTTTTTCCAATAGTAGAATCGATTACAAGTATTTTTTGATAATTGATGTTAGTATTTTTTATTTGCTTTAATATTACATTGTTTATTTTTTGAAGCTCTTTTATTAAATTTTCTTTATTTTGCAATCTTCCGGCTGTGTCAATAATTAATGTATCGTAATTTTTAAGCTTAGCGCTTGAGATGCTGTCGAATATTACAGCTGATGGATCGCTTCCTTGTTTTTGAGATATTATTTTAATTCCGATTTGTTTGCCATAAATTTTCATTTGTTCAATTGCAGCTGCTCTGAATGTATCAGCAGCCGATATTAATATATTTTTGCCTTCATTTTTTAATTTATTTGCAAGTTTTGCTATGCTTGATGTTTTTCCAATTCCATTTATGCCAACTATTAACAAAATGTTTAATGTATTATTTTCTAGAGTAAATTTTTTTGTATTAATATAATCACTTAAAAGTTCTTTTAGTTTTTCAATCATAGTTTCTTCATTTTTATTTTTTTCTTTTGTTAATTTGTTTATTATTTCTATTACAATTTCATTATTAATGTCTGCTTCTAATAGAATGTCTTCTAAGTTTTCAATAATATTTTCTTGCTTTTTGCTTTTAAATAAATTTTTTATTTTTTCTAAAATGCCCAAAAGTTTGTTCTCCTATTTTATTGCTAATTATTAAATTTATTCTCCCAGATTTGCTTCTTTAATATATTCTACTAAATGAGTTATTAATGAAATAAAGCTACCAATAGTTAAAGTGATGCCTGCTCCAAATAAAAATGTTGCACTCATTTGTTCTGCTTTTGTCATATAAACATCTTCAGCTGTTAATCTTTGGTTGATAAAGTGATTGCCAGTTATTTTATAGAGTGCTTCTGCATTGTTAAGTAATGTTCCTGCAAAAATGGTTCCTATTGTGCTTAATGTAAAAACAGCCAGATTAACATAAAATTTATCTCTTGCATTGCTGAGTCTATTTTTGCTAGTTTTTATCATTTCTATTTCTACTTGATCTTCTTCTTTATTTATTAACTTAAATTTATCTTTGTATCCCTCAGATTTAAGTAAAATGATGTCTTGATTTTCTGGTTTTTCAATTTCAATTGGAGTTTCTCCCATAAATATGCCTTTTTTAAAAACTTTAGATTGTACATTGCTTGTAATTGATATTTTTTCAGAGATTGTTCTTTTTAAGTCAATATTTAATATTATTGAATCTGCATTTTTTACTTTCATTTTAGTAGAGTAGTTTTCGAAATTTGTACTTGTGATTTGTATTTCAATTTCTTTGTTTGGGATTTTAGAAATGTCAAAAATATTGTCGTAATAGATTCCTTTTGAAACAAATTTTTCATTTATATAGATTTTTGCATCTGGGTTGTTTTTGACATTAATGTTGATTATTAAAAATTCTCTACCCAATATTTCTTTGAAACCGTGTTTTGTTATTTTATCTACTATTTCATTAATAGAAGATGATGTTTTAAATACTTCTTTTTTAGTCTCAATTTTTTCAGGAGTGATGTTGCTAATTTCTAGCAAATAATAATTTTCTATTTTTTTCAGGTCAATATAGCTAATAAAAAACAATTCTTCTCTTATGAAAAATTCTTTATTTAAATTTGAAATGTTTACTTGTTCTTCGATTTTTTTATATTTTGCTTTTAGTTTCTTTAAATTGTTAAAATATTTTGCAAATATTTTTTTTTTGCTGTTAATATTTTTAATATTTTTTTTAAGCTCATCAATTTTGGTTTTGATTTCGTGCTTTTCTTTTGAGTTTATTATGTTTTGAAGTTTTTTTTGATCCATTTCTTCTTTTAATTTACTAATTTCAAGCTCTGTTTTTATTATATCTTGATTTATATAAATATCTTCAATGATATTTTTGTCATCATTATTTACAATATGTTCTGTTATTTTACCGTAGATTTTGTCCAACTGTTTTTCAATTCCTTTTTTAAGGTCAACCGTTTCTTTTTTTGCATTAATGATGTAGGAAAAGTTATACTCGATATTACTTTGAGAATGTATTTTGTATATTGTAAATATTAGTAGAAGTATTATTAGCTTTAGTTTAAGCTTTTCCATTTTAGATACTCTTCTATGAAATTGTCTATATTGCCGTCCATAACCGAAGTGGTGTTTGAATTTTCAAATTTTGTTCTGTGATCTTTTACTAGATTGTAAGGTTGAAATACGTAAGATCTTATTTGGTTGCCCCAAGAAATTTCTTTTTTTGTGTCTTGCTTAGATTTGTTTTTTTCATCTTCTTTATTTTTGTAATATTCGTAAAGTCTTGATTTTAAAACTTTCATTGCCATTTCTTTGTTTTTGTGCTGACTTCGGTCGCTTTGCGATTGAGTTACTATTCCTGTTTTAATGTGAGTTATTCTTACAGCAGAAGATGTTTTATTAACGTGTTGTCCTCCGGCTCCCGATGCTCTGTATGTATCAATTCTTATATCTTCTGGTTTGATTATTATTTCTATTTTTTCATCAATAACAGGGTCAACAAATACTGATGCAAAAGAGGTATGTCTTTTTTTAGCAGCATCAAAGGGAGAAATTCTTATAAGACGATGTATTCCAACTTCACTTTTTAACAGTCCATAAGCATAATCACCCTTGATTTCTATTGTAACAGATTTGATTCCACCTTCTGCTTCAAGCAAATCAATAAGTTCTGTTTTGTATTTTTTTCTCTCAGCATATCTTGAGTACATTCTGTAAAGCATTGCAACCCAGTCGCATGCTTCAGTTCCCCCAGCACCAGAATGGATAGTCAAAAAAGCACCGTTTGCGTCAAGCTCTTCTTTAAAGTAAGAAATTGTGAGTAAATCTTTGTACTGTTTTTCAAGTGCATTAAATTCGATTTCTAAGCTGCTAATATCTTTTTCATTTTCAATAATTTCGCACAGATCGCTTAAGTCTTTGATTTTGTTGATTAGCTCTTCCCACGGATCAATTTTATTTTTTAAGATGCTTTGAGCTTTAATGACTTCTTGGGCTCTTTTAGGATCATTCCAAAAGTTTTTCTGGTTTATTTCTTTTTCGTATTTTTCGATTTTAGCTTGGATTTCTTTTTTGTCAAAGCTTCCTCCAAATGTCTTTGGCTTGTTGAAACAGTGTATTTATTTTTTCTTTCATTTCTCATTTCTCGCTATTATTGATTGTATATTAATATAATTATATTTGGAATTAAAGATAAAATAAACATTATAAAAAAATATATTGGTTCGTTTTCCAATATTTTGATTTTAGGGTTTTTATCAAAATATTTTTTTATTGATGTTATTAACATTAAAGCTATTAGTATGCCAAATGCAGACAGAATAAGTATTTCTAATCCTTCAAAAAATCCGTTGTTTTTATCAAGTGCAAAAAACGTTATTGCAATTAAGCTGCTATTTGAAAGCATAAAATCGTTTGAATAATTTGATTTCTTGTTATAAACAATAAATATATCATTTAATACTTTAAATAATAATATCAACATGTAAATTAAAATTACATAAAAAATTGGCATTAAAAACAATAAATTATTATTTGCAAATAGCTTATAAAGATAAAATGATATTGAATATATTAATAAAGAAGTAATTGTTATTATGACGTATTTTTTTATTAAGATTGTGTTATTTTTTATTTTTATGTCTTCAAATCCAACAAAGTGTATTAAAGTTAAATTGTTAATAATCAAGCATGTAATCAAATTATTAGTCATAATTTTATTATATCCTTTTCATTATCTAAGGGGATTTTGAGCGCTTTTTCTTTATTTGTTTTCAAAAAATGCATTATTTTTTTAATTTTAAAGGTTAAACTATATTTTTTTATTAAGTTTGAGCTTACTTGTAAGATAAAAATAGATATTATGACCGATAAAGTTTCAAAAGGAATATAGCTTAATGTTAAAAGGTATATCAATGCCAATAGTGATCCGTAGATTATTTGCTCAAATTTAAAGTGAGGCGCTATTTGCACTTCTGTTGCCATTGTAAATATTAAAAGCATTGGTATTGGAGAAATAAGTAATGTTAACATATCTGAGCTGATGTGCTTTAGCATTCCTATATTATGGGCTATGTATGAGATTGTCATTAAGCTTATATAAAATGACAATGGTATTAATTTGTTAATTATATATTTGCCAACTATTAATAAGAATCCAAAATAAAGCAAGATCGGAGATATTTTCTTTTCATTGTTAACCCCTAAAAGACTTTCAATGTAAAATCTTGTGACAATTATATTGAAAACGGAAAAAATATTTTTATTTACAAAGTTTTCAATTGCATCGATTTTTTTGTTTTCATATCTTGTGAAGGTATTCAAACTTTTCAAATTTTTTATGTTTGGATTTGTGTTAATTATTTCATTCCAAGTTGGAATCATTGATATTGAATTTTTAATACCTTCTTGATAGGTTTGCTTAAAACTTACTGGAAAATTTAATACAAGAAACATAAAAGAAATTAATATAGGATTTGCTAAAAATGCTGATAGTCTGAAAAAGTAAAAGAATACTAAAAAAGTAAATAATAAAGAGGTTATTTTTAGCGTAATTTCTAAATTTAAAGGCAGTATAATGCTTGTCATTAAGGCATTATAAACAAAAAAAGATAAACATTTATAATTAATTTTTAGCATTATTGGTATATAGATTGCTACACTAATAAATATTAAAAGCAAAGTATCTGTCATAAATTTTGTGTTATTTAAGAAAGCAAAGATTAAGCTAGGCAATAATGATAGTATGATAGTAAGATATATATCTTTTAAATTATTTTCAGTGTATATTACCTCATTTATTAGGCTTTCATTTAGAATTTTGCCTTTAATTTCTTTTTGAACTTTATGTATTTCTTCTTCTACTTCTTTGTTTGTATATTTGAATATTTTTAACTTGCTGTTATCATTTTTTTCCTTCTTTAGGTATGAAAAAATAATATTTTCCATTTGCAATGGCGAAAAACTGGATACAAATAATTCCTTAATTTTGTCATATATTGATTTTTTCTTTAATATAGTAAGGCTATAAATATCTCTTGTTATTGGTATGTTTAATGTTTCAATTTTTATTTTGTTAGCTGGGTTGTTTAAAAAAATTTCATATTTTTTTGTATCAATTTTTTCACTTATTATTTGGCTAAAAGAAGTTCCAATTTTTACTTTCAGTATTCTACTTTTGATTTTTTTATTTCCATTTATAGCTACAAATTTTTCTTTATAAGGATTGTTATTTTGTGTAACAAGATTTGCATTGTATAAATCTTCAATATTTGCTAATAAAATATTGTTGTGGGGGTTTATATCATCTTTTGTATTTTTGTTATTGTATAAAAAGTGCATTATCATTTCGTGATTTGTATAAGGATATGCATTTTCTAAAGACTTAATTTTTATTTTTCTGTTTTTAAAAATACTCAATTTTTCAAGTTCTTTTTTTATTTTGTCTTTGTCTGATATTATTATTATTTCTTTGAATTTAAATATTTTGTCGATTATTTGGAATCCTGAAAGAATCTCTTCTAATTTTTCTGCCATCAGTGCTTCTGAAGTATTTGTCAATACATCTTTTCCGTTTGTTAACAAAATCATTTTGTCTATTTTTTTACATTTGCTTATGAATTGAAATAAAGAATTTTCATTAAACCAGGGAATTCCTAGTTGAATTAATTTTGCCAGGGTTTTTTCTCTTGAAATTTCGTCTTCACTGGGATTGTTTTCAGTTTTTATTTTTCCTTGAAATTTGATTAATGCTGATTTTAATTTTTTTCCGTCTGGAAAGTTGGCTGTATATATTTTTTCTACTATTCCAGATATTGGAGAATATGTGTATAGTTCTAGGTTTGAATTTTTAGATAAAATTTGATTTTCTTCTACTTTTTGTTTTTCAATTATGTATATTATAGATTTTGAATTTTCTGTTTCAAGGGGTATTAGGGCATACTCAGGTATTTGAATCTCATCGATACTTACTTCATATTTATTATATTTTTTAAGAACTGTTTTTACTTTTTCTAAGTCTAGCATTAGCTATTTATCCTTGAATATATTTTTTATAGGTTTTTTCATTTATTTTTAAAAGAATTGTAAATCTTATTGCTTTAAATAGGAATAGTAATATAAAGAAAGGCAGAGAAAATAAGAAGAGCATTTTGTAATTTTTTTTATCTATGTTTATATTATTCTTGTTTTCTTTATATATTAGGATTGGGTTTTTATTTTTTAAAAACAGACTTGCAAGATCTTTTTTAAGATTTTCATCAATAAATGATTTGTCTATTTCGTAAACAGTTTTAGAATTAATTTTTATTTTGTCGTTTTTGATTTCAAAGTAATTTTCTTTTATATTTTTGGGAATTTTTCCATATTTAGCATCACTATTGTATTTTAGTTCGTTTTGATAAAGAATATGGGATAAGTACCCTACAATGTTGGGCATGTTTTTATTATATCCTAGCATTATATAAATATTGTTAGGATTTAAATAGTCAAAATAATTTAATTTTTTACTGTAAAGGTAGTTAATGTTTTTATAAGAATTTAGAATATAGCTTGAATAAGCAAATGGAATTAATGAGAGTGTAAATAGCAGTATATGTATTGCTATTTTTGATTTTAAAGCTTTTTTTTCTACTTTTTTTTTCTCTTTAATTTCGATCGGGAATAAGAATGTATCTTTCAAATTGCTTTCTGTTTTGATCCAGCTGAAAATTAAAAAAATGCAAAGGGCTGGTATTGCAACAAATACAATCAAAGTAGGATCAATATTGGTAGTAAAAAAGGTTGTGATTGTAATGAAATATAGAGTTGTGAATATAAAAAACAGTAATAAGTGTTTTATTTTTGCTATTAGTGTTAAAAAATTTATTTCTTTTAAATATATTTTATTGTAATTTTTGTTAAAATTATTGATTATTGAAAATAGTAAATAAGATAGAACTGTAAATGGATAAAAATACATTATTTCTTTACTTATTATAAAAGCAAAGGATGAAATTAATAGAAAAATTAAAGTAAATATAGAGTTTGCTGGGTCTGAAAAAATTAATAAAATTATTATGATTAGAAATATTATGCTTGAAATAAAATTAATTCTTGTTTTGTAGTCAATAGAATGTATGTCAGCATTAATATTGAGGTCTTTTTTTAGTTTTTTAAAATCTATAGCTTTAAATCTGTTTTCAACATAAAGAATTTTTTTATCTTCTATGTTAAAAAGATTGGGAAGATTTTTTAAAAATATATTTTTTCTCAAGTCAAGATTGTTAAGTCTTTTTGCTTCATTTATTGTGATTTTTTTATTTTCGGGAAAGTCTAAAATGTCAATTTTTGTTGTGTGCTCTGAGATTGTTTTGTATCCTAGTGAATTTATATATTCATTAGCAGTTTTTAGATCGGCTTCATTTGTAAAGTATAATGGTTTGTAATCTCCAAATTGAGCCAAATCGCAGGAATTGATAATTGGCATTGCTGTAATTAAACATAAAAAACTTAAAAATCGTACCATTTATTTTTTCCTATGTTTATTTATAAATAGCACACAATGTATGCAGAGGCTATTCCTATTATTATGCCTGTTAGAACCTCTTTCTTTTTGTGTCCTTTGACTACTTTTATTGTTGTTGTGTCAATTTTTATTTCTTTTTTCAATTTTTCTGATAATGCATTTAAATATTCTGCTTGAACCCCAGACATATATCTTACCCCGAAAGAATCTCTTATTGTAATAAGGGCAAAGGCAAGAGCTATTATAAAATTTGTGCCTATTCCTTCAGTTAGTGCAATTGAGGTTGAAAGAGCAGTAACTGTTGATGAATGACTGCTTGGCATGCCTCCTGTTTCTAGAAAAATTTTTTTTAAAAGATGTGCCGGAGTTAGTTTTAGCTTTCTTGTTTTTACGGTTTGGATACCATATTTAATTACTTGAGCAGAAATTCCTGATATAAGACAAGATAAAAAAAGCTCATTGGTAAGCAATGCCTTTATCATTATTAAACCCCCTCTTTATATTGCGAATTTGCCATCTTTTATTATTGTGTATTCTTTGCCATTTTTGCCTACACCAATGACATTCAAGTCATCGCTTCCAATCATTAAATCTGTATGTATTAATGAAACGTTGCATCCGTAAGTTAGTTTATCGGTGTCGGTTTTTAAATCTTTTTCGTTGCTTAAACAAGATGGATATGCGGCTCCTAGTGCTATGTGGCAACTTGCGTTCTCATCGTATAATGTGCTGTAGAAAATAAGATTGCTTTGATAAATAGGGGAACTGCTGTCAACTAGTGCTACTTCTCCTATATATTTTGCTTGAATGTCTGTTTCGATGCATGCCTTTAGTATTTCTTTTTCTTTCTCATCATTGCATCCAAAGTCAACAACTTTTCCGTTTTCAAATTTTAACCATATTCCAGATATTAGTGTTTCAAGTACCATGACAGGGCGAGTAGCATACACAATTCCTTTTGTTTTTTTATAGTTTGGAGTTGTAAAAACTTCTTCTGTTGGCATATTGGCA
Organism: [Borrelia] lusitaniae; assembly: GCF_030440365.1. Classification (GTDB taxonomy): domain Bacteria; phylum Spirochaetota; class Spirochaetia; order Borreliales; family Borreliaceae; genus Borreliella; species Borreliella lusitaniae. Next base: position 65,567 of record NZ_CP124050.1, on the reverse strand, counting down.
TTGAATTCTATTTCTGTTCCTTTGATTTTTTCGCTTCCACCTGTCCATAGGGAAGTTTCAAGCAGATATACTTCTAAGTTTGTTTTTTCGTTTTTAAAAATTACCTTTTCTAGGTTAAGTTCATTTAATATTTTACATCTCTTGTGAAGTTTTTCTCCATGGGATTCCCATTCTTTTATTGGATTTTCTCTATCAAGCAGTAATATTTTTTTTTGTATTTTGAAAAATTCTTCTAAAGTTTTATCTCCTTCTTTTTTATTTAAAACTTTAGAAGCCCATTTTGGACCTGGTGCACAAACAACGCACCAAGCTATTTGATTGCTCATTATTGCTTGTGATAAGGTTTTGCTTGCCAGATTTAAAGCTTTTTGATAAATTGACATTTTTTGACCAATGCTTCCTTTTAAGTCTTCAAAATTTTCTGTATCATCGACGTTTATTCTTGCCCATTTATCTTGAATCATTTCTTCTAAAAAGCTTTTTTCAGCTTTTGGAATAAATTCCAAGCTTTCCTCTTGTGAGAATTTTAATCTTGATTTTAAAATATCAATGTCTTTAATATTTAGCTTTACATACTTAGCCCCATGTTCATAAGCTTTTTTTGCTAATATTTTTAAAAAATTGTAATTTTCTATTGAACCTTGAATGAAAACGCATTGATTTTTTTGTAAATTAATTCCCTTTAAAATTATAAGTTCTGCATATTTTATTAAATCTTTCTCCATTTATTCCTCCTGAATAGGTTCTTCTAAAACATTTTCGTTAATGTAATTTGCAACAGCTTCTTCATCATTTGTTCCTATTACTTCTAAGTAAGGAAGCATCGCTTTTAATCTGTAATTTGCATTTCCCATTAGTAATCCCTTTTTTACATTTTCTAGCATGTCAGTATCATTAAATCCATCGCCAAAAGCTATGGTTTCGCTTAAATCAATATTGATAGTTTTAAGAACTTCTTTTAATGCATTTCCTTTTGAGACTTTATGATCTACAATTTCTAGTGAATTTGGAGTAGAAAGGTATGCATTTATTTCTCCTTTGTATTTTTCTAAAATCATTGCTTCGTATTCTATTAGGCTTTCTTCTCTACCAGCTAATATTATTTTTGCAACATTTTCAAAATCTTCAAGCTCCCCAAAGTCTTTAATTTCTTTAATTTTACTAACTGGGCTTACTATTTCATGTCTAAAGACATTAGATTCGTTTTTAGATTTTTGGCATTGATCAATTGCAATTTTAGTTTTGATGTCAATATTTAATTGGTCGTCGTATTGATCTGCTTTATGTAAAAAATGAGGTATTTGACTAAACTTCTCGTCTCTTAAGTTTAAAATCTTTTTTACCACTTCAGGAGATAAATTATGACTTTTTATTAATTTCCATTCTTGGTTGTAAACTTTTGCTCCGTTTAATGTAATAAAAAATGAAACTTGCAATTGATCTATTTTTTGTGTAATTTGAATGATTTCATTTTTACTTCTTCCTGTTGCTATTATGAATTTCTTTTTTTCTTTTGTTAGTTTTTTAATTACAAGTTCTGTAAAGGCTCCAATATAGCTTTTTGATAATAAAAGAGTACCATCAAGATCAGAAGCAACCGCTTTAATATTTTTCATATTTTATCCTTTAGGAGTTAATTTCAAGCTAAATTATATCAAATAATTTTTTTTTTTTAAATTGATAATTATTTGGTATACTGGTATTATTAGGGTTTATAAAGGGGATTTTTTTTGAATATTAATAAAAGATTAGCTTTACTTAGAGATCGTATGAGAGAAAATGGAGTTGATGCTTATCTGGTGACAGGTTATGATCCTCATTTTAGTGAATATTCTCATGAAAAGTATAGCGCTCGTAAGTTTATTACAGGTTTTTCTGGTAGCTTTGGCACGGTAATTGTAACATTGTCCAAAGCTGTTCTTTTCACTGATGGTAGGTATTTTTTACAAGCCGATCAAGAACTTAAGGGAACTGAGGTTGAATTGATAAAGCTTGGAGTAAAAGGTTCTCCTGACATTTTTACGTATATAAATTCAAATTTACAAGAATCAAAGCTTGGAATTTGCTCTGATGAGATTAGTATAAAGTTTTATAAAGAGTTGTCTGAAAAATGTAAAAATACGCATATCAAGGTTTTAGATCAAGATCTAATTGATTTAATTTGGAAATCTAGACCTCAGATTGAGTTTAGTCATATATTTGAATTGATTGATTTAGAGAAAAATAATAAAAGAGCTGACAAAATCAAATCTATTTATTTAACTTTGGAAAAGAATTTGGCAGATTTTTACGTTATTGCTGCTCTTGATGAGATTGCTTGGACATTGAATTTAAGAGGATCAGATGTTAAAAATTCAGCATTGTTTTATTCGTTTCTTTTAATATCTAGGAATAAAGATTCAAAAAATGTTCTCTTTATTGATACAAACAAACTTGATTCAAGTGTTAAAGAAGCACTTGAAATGGAGAATTTTGAAATAGAGCCTTATAGTAATTTTTACTGTTTTTTGGATCGAATAAAGCATAAAGGTAAATTTTTTGTTTCATTTTATACTAATGTTAGAATTTTAAAAGTTCTCGGTGAGACCAATATTATTTTTGGAGAGAGTATTATAAGCGATCTTAAGGCAATAAAAACCGATTATGAACTTCTCAAGATGAAAGAGGCTCATGTTATTGATGCTACTAGCTTGATTAAATTTTTGCATAAATTTAAAAGCCTAAGTAATGTTGAATTGGCCAAATTAGATGAAATAGACATCGCTGATATGCTTTTGTATTTTAGAAAATCAAATAAAGATTTTTTTAGTTCTAGTTTTGATTCAATAGTTGGCTTCAAAGAAAATGGCGCTCTTCCGCACTATAAGCCTAAAAGAGGAAAAAAAATAAATACCAACGGGCTTCTTTTGATTGATTCTGGAGGTTCGTATTTTGGACTTGGTACAACAGATGTTACAAGAGTTTTTCTAATAAGAGATGCTTCTAGTCAAGAAAAGCATGATTATACTTTAGTTCTTAAAGCTTTCATTAGCCTTGCTTCTTTAAAGTTTCCACACGGATCTTCGGGGGCTTTTCTTGATGGAATTTGTAGATTGCCTCTTTTAAAAAATGAATTAAATTTTATTCATGGAACCGGGCATGGTGTTGGATTTTTTCTTAATGTTCATGAACTTCCAGTTTCTATTAGTCCTAGCTCTAGTTACTCTTTTAAAGGATCTGAGGTAGTTTCAATTGAGCCCGGTCTTTATAGAACATTTAGTCATGGGATAAGGATTGAAAATTTAGTTTTTGTAAAGCAAGCTTTTACAAATAACTTTGGAGCTTTTTTAGAGTTTGAGAATCTAACTCTTGTTCCTTTTGAAAAAGAATTAATAGTAAAAGAAATGCTCTCAGAAGATGAGTTGAATTATATTAATAATTATCATGAATTTGTGTTTTTAACTTTAAAAGAGCATTTTGATGATGAAGGGGAGTTGGAATTTTTAGCAAAGCTGACAAGTAAAATATGAGATTTATAATTGCATTTTTAATGATTTTAAATCAAGGAGTTTCAGACTTGTTTTCTTTGTCCGAAGATATTATTTTTGAAAGCTCTTATGAGATTGCAATTAAAAAAGCTAAAAAATTAGATAAAAATGTTTTAATTTTGGTTGGCAGAGATATTAAAGAAAATCTAATAAAAGATTTTCTAGATTCTTTTACAAATGATGAAATTATTCACAAGGTATCTAGAAAAAATGTTTTTTTAGTTATCGATAAGGACAATGAAATTTTTAATAAAATTAATCTACAAAAAAGTCCAACTATTTTTTTTATTGATCCTAAGAATGAGCAAATAAAAGCAGCTTATGTGGGAACTTTTTTAAATAGTATTCAATTTGATAAGGATTTTTTAAACTATGTTATTGGGGCTATAAAATCAACAAGTTTTAAAAAAAAGCAAAAAAATTATGAAATTAATACTATTGATGAGAGGATATTTTTTTATAAAACATTAAAAGGTGATTGGCGATTAAAGCTTGATGGTAAGGACAGAAAGCTTGTTCTTTTTGATACAGATCTTAAAGAGTTTTTGGTTTTTAAAGATATTAATGAAAGCAAACTTTATGCTATTCCTAAGTCCAGGGTTGGTAATATTTATTTTTCATTATTGGGAAATGAAGAGTGGAAGCTTTTTGGAAAGATAAAATAAGTGTCTTTTTTTGTTTGAAAGGAGGATGAGTTTTTATGGAAATGGTATTTTATCCTAATGATCTGCTTCGTGTTAAGACAAAACAAATTGATAATATTGATAATAAGATTAGAGATTATGCAAAAAAGATGATAGAACTTATGGATATTAGCGGTGGGGTTGGACTTGCTGCTCCTCAGGTAGGCCTTGATTTGTCACTTTTTGTAGTTAGAGAGAATAAACTGGCAAGGCCTTTGGTTTTTATTAATCCTTTAATAACAGAGACTTCTTATGAGCTTAATTCTTACAGAGAAGGATGTTTAAGTATACCGGGAGTTTATTACGATTTAATGAGGCCTAAGGCTATTTCGGTAAATTTTTATGACGAGAATGGAAAATCTTTTACTATTGAAAATTCTGATTTTTTGGCAAGAATTATTCAGCATGAAATGGATCATTTGAATGGAGTTCTTTTTATTGATTATTACGAAGAAAAGATAAAAAATAAACTCTTAAAGCCTTATATGAAAGAAAGGGGGCTTAAAGCAAAATGAAAATATTTTTTGTAAGCTCTTCTTCTATTGCTTTAGAAGTTTTCAATGAGATTTTAAGGCATTATGAAGTAGTGGGTGTTTTGACTTTGCCTGATAAACCTAAAGGCAGAGGACAAAAGTTAAGTCAAAATGCAATAAAGGTTGAGGCTATTGCTAAGGATATTAAAGTTTTTGATCCCTTGGTTCTTGATGAGAATATATTAAATTTAATTAGAGGTTTGAATCCAGATTTAATGGTAGTTTTTTCTTATGGTAAGATATTTAAAAAAGAATTTTTGGATATTTTTCCAAAGGGGTGTATTAATGTTCATCCTTCTCTTTTACCCAAATATAGAGGTGCTTCTCCTATTCAAGCTGCAATTTTAAATGGTGATTGTGTTAGCGGCATTACTATTCAGAGGATGGCTTTAGAAATGGATAGTGGCAATATTTTAGTGCAAAAAGATTTTAAAATAAGATCTTATGATACAAGTTATGATATTTCAAAGCTTGTATCAAGTCTTAGTCCAAGTCTTGTTTTAGAGGCTTTGGAAAAAATTAGCAAGGGGTTTTTAGGAATTCCTCAAAAATCAAGCGAAGCTACTTTTTGTTCTTTTTTAAAAAAAGAATCAGGATTTATAGATTTTAATTTAAGTGCATTTGAGATTAAAAACAGAATTAATGCATGTAATCCTTGGCCACTTGTAAGAGCTAGGCTTGATTCTAATAACATTATTTTTCATCGTGCTGATTTTTTGGAAATAGATTCATATAAAGAGAGAAAAATAGGAGAAATTGTTGATTTTGATTCTAAAAGAGGATTATTTGTTAATACTGGAAAAGGGATTCTTTTGCTTTTAGAAGTTCAAAGGCCTGGAAGAAAGGTTTTGGATTTCAAGTCTTTTTATAATGGGAATAGGCAACTAATAGGACAAGTGTTTTCTTCAATAGGGGGGCTATATTAATTTTAATAATAATAACAATTTAGAAAATAAATTTTCTAATGGAGATGAATTGTTTAAAAATAAATCAGATCTGACACAAAATGACAAAAATTGCAATAATGAAATATTGATTTTGCCTAAAGCTACAGTCAAGGCATTGCTTTTGGTTATTTTTGGATCTTTAATTGTTTCTTTTGCAATTTTTTTTATGGTTTTGGAAAATAGTGAGATTGTAGTTGTTCCAAATCTTTATTCTCTGACTATTGAGGATGCTATTATTGAATTACAGAGAAAAGAGTTGATTCCTCATGTTGAGTTTAAATTTTCTTCAAGCGCTCTTGATAAGGGAAAAGTTATAGAGCAAGGCCCAAAACCAGGAACTGTTTTAAGGCATAGCAATAAGGTTATAATTTTCATTAGCAAAGGGGCTATAATAAATAGAGTTGATAGTTTTATTGGCAAAAACATTGATGATGTTATTACGAATTTAAAGGCTAGTTCTTTTGATAATTCTAAATTGCTTTACCATATTGTTAAACCTCTTGAGGTTGAGAGTGAATTGCCAAAAGGTATAATAATTCGTCAAAACCCATCACCAGGCAGTCAAATATCAAGTTTAACAGATCTTCAATTTTTAATCAGTAAAGGTAAAAATAGTTTGGGCAAAAATGTTAAAAATTATATTGGAATTTATTATAAAGATGCTATTGCTTCTCTTTTGAATGATAATATTAGTTTTGACATTGATTTAGCAAATACGGGTGATTTTGGCAATATTGTTTCTCAGTCTATTCTGCCTGGAGCTAAAATAAATGAATCAGAAAAAATTTTAGTTACTATTGCAAAGCCCAAGGTTGACAATGAAACTGTTTTTGGAATTTTGACTTATAAATTAAGGCAACATCCATCTTACGTTGATATATCTGTTAGGCTAAAGGGTTTAGATGGTGAAAATTCTTTGATTTATTCCTTTAAATCAAAAGGAGGATTGATTAAGTTGCCCTATGAGGTCTACAAAGGCTCTATTATTGAACTTTATATTTATGATAAGCTTATCAATCAAACAGTTATAAATTAATTGCGTTTAAACGGATTTGACTTAAAAAAATCAAAAAAATTCTAACATAAAATCATATATTAACTAGTTTCGATGTAGCAATAATAGATGCAGCAATTACCGCTGTTTCTGTTCTTAGGATGTTTGGGGATATGCTGTAAGAGGAAAAATTATATTGAGTTATTAGTTCTTTTTCTTTTTCTGTAAACCCTCTCTCAGGTCCCACAATAATGGCTGCATTGTTTACTTGTTCTATGTCAATTAAATTTATTTTGCTATTTTTTTCAAGCAATATTTTTATTTCAAAATTTTCTTGTTTAATATATTTAAGGCTTTCTTTCAAATTTTTCATAATTTTCATTTTTGGTAGGTACGTTATTCCTCCTTGCATTGCTCCAGATATTAAATGTTTTTCGTAATCATTGTTTTTAAAGATTTTAGAATTTAAATATGATTTTTCCGTAAGCTCAGTGTTGAAAAAAATTATTTCGCATATTCCAATGCTAGCAAGTTCTTTTATGATTCTTCTTGCAACAATTGGTCTTATCATTCCAATTAGCACATTTAATTTTTTGAGTTTATTAGATTCTTCTATTTTAAAGATTTTCTTGAAAAATAGTTTTTTATCTTTTTTGTAAATGCAATGGTAAATATTTTTTTCTCCAAGAATACCAAATTTAAATTTGTCGTTATCTTTTAATTTTAAGATTTTAACAAGATGTTCTACTCTATCGTCATTTAGTGAAATTCCTGTTTGAAATTCATTAAAAGTTATTAACATTAGATTCATTTCTTATAATTCCTTATTATTAATATTGTATTTGTGATATAATTTTAAGTCGATAGGGGGGCTATGTAGAATATATGTCTATTTCTTTAACCAAAGAAGATTTTATCGCTAAAGTTTTTGATTATAAAAATAATAAAGAGTGGAGTTTTAGAGGCGAGAGGCCTGCAGTAATTGATTTTTATGCTGATTGGTGTGGTCCATGTAAAATGCTTTCTCCAATTTTTGAAAAACTTTCTAAAAAGTACGAGAATAGTATTGATTTTTACAAAATAGATACAGACAAAGAACAAGATATTGCTTCTGTGCTTGGAGTGCAAAGTCTTCCAACTATTCTTTTTATTCCTGTTGATGGCAAGCCAAAGGTTTCTGTTGGCTTTTTACAAGAAGATGCTTTTGAAAATATAATTAAGGATTTTTTTGGGTTTTAGTGTGTAAAATAAAATAATTTAATTACTATAACAATTAAATTATTTTTGTAAGTTATGTATGGATTATTCTAAGGTATAGTTAATTTGTCCAAATCTGATTTAAATTTATTGGTAGAAAATATTAATTTTGAACATCTTAGTATTTTTTATGATTTTATTTTGTCTATTTTGAATGCTCTTTCTATTAGTAATTTTGAACTTTCAGTTATTCTTTGTGATAATATTTATATACAAAAATTGAACAATAAATTTAGAAATAAAAACGAGCCAACCGATGTTCTTTCTTTTAATTATAATGAACTTAATGAAGATTTGGTTGATGGTATAAATTATAAAATACAAGGAGATCTTATAATATCTTTTGAATATTTAAAATTTAGTGCTCAAGAGTTTAATGTTGAAATTTATGAAGAACTTCAACGTGTCACTATTCATGGGATTTTACATTTAATGGGATATAAACATGAAACTAATGATTTTCAAAAGGAAGGTATGTTGATTCTTCAAGAAAATATCTTAAGAAAAAATAAAAGGGTATTTTAGATGTTGGGATTTTTAAATTTTAAAAACAAAAAGAAGGAAAAAGTAAGCCCAAAAAATGATCTTGAAGATAAGTCGAATATTGAAACTTCTTTGATAAAAAATTTTGATGCCCTTAAAGAAACTATTGTAAAAGAGATTATGATTCCTAGGATAGGGGTTATATTTGTTGATTATGCTAAAAGTAAAGATGAGCTTTTAAAGGTTGTAACATCTAGCAGTCATTCAAGATTTCCTGTTTATCATGGTACTATTGACAATATTGTTGGAATAATTCATACAAGAGACATACTATTGCATATGTGTAAAAAAGATTTTTACGAAATAGATTTAAAAGATATTATGCGAAAGGTTATGTTTGTACCTGAAAGCAAAAAAACAGATTCTCTTTTAAAAGAATTTCAAGAAAATCATGTTCATATTGCAATTGTAGTTGATGAGTACGGTGGGGTTTCAGGGCTTGTAACTCTTGAAGATATTCTTGAAGAGATAGTAGGTGATATTCAAGATGAATTTGACAATGAGCTTGATGAAATAGTTTGTCTTGATGATGGGTCTTATCTTTGTGATGCTAGAATTTTAATAGAGGATTTAAATGAAAAGCTTAATTTAAATTTGCCAAATGGAGACTTTGATACTCTTGGCGGTTTTGTTTATGATCTTTTTGGGAGGATTCCTTTAAAAAATGAAAAGGTGGAATATAAAAATTTGGTTTTTTCGATTAAAAATATGCATCAAAGAAATATTAAGGTAATAAAGATTTCCGAGAAGGAAGGTTTATGAATTTTAATTGGTTTTTAATGTTATTCCTTTTTAATTTTAGTTTTCTATTAGGCAGCGAAACTACAGCATTAGGGCATTATCAAAAGGCTAATGAGTATTATTTATCTAAAAGGTATTATGATGCTATTGATGAGCTTGTTGAGGCTATAAAAATTAATCCTAATTATTATGAAGCTTATAAATTTATTGCATCAATTTATTATTCTCTTAAGATATATACTCAAGCACAATTTTTCATAGAGAAAGCTTATAAAATGTCTAATGAAGACACTGAGTATAAAATTCTTTATGCAAATATATTATTAAAAAATGATAAAATTGATCAAGCAAAAAAAATCTATTCTGAGGTTTTAGTTAAGCAGAGAAATAATATTGATGCTTTAGTTGGACTTGCTTCAATTTTTGAAAAAAATGGATTATTTATAGCTGCTGCTAATTATTATTTATCTATTCTTGATTATAGTCAAAATAATTATAGTGCTTTTGAACATCTTATTGATATTTATCAAAGGCTAGGAATGCATGATAAGATTAGACATTTGATAAATAAAGTCAGAGTAAATTTTTTATCTTTTCCAGATTTTCATAAAAGAGTAGCCGAATTTTATATTAGTGCTAATAATTTAGGACTTGCTGAAAAGTATGCTTTAAATTATTTAGCTTTAATTGAAAGTTCTTACAAGGATTTTAGAGTTGTTGATGCATATCGATTGCTTGCGCTTGTTTATTTGCATGAATTTAAATATGAGGATGCAATAGAAGCATTAAAGAAAGCTATTTTAAGTGATAAAGATTCTGACGAGCTTTATTATTTATTGGGGTATTCTTACTTAAAATTTGGGAATATTGAAAAGGCTATTTTAAATTTGGAGCGAGCTAAAAATCTTAAAAAAGATTTAGAATTTTACAGTATTGCTCTTGAAGAGAGTTTTTTTGCATCTAATTTTAGAAATTTTTTGAAAAATGATTCCAATGCTAAAATTTCTAAGCATTATGAAAATGAGGGGTTTAAAGCTTTTAAATCTTTAAATTTAAACAAAGCATTATTTAATGTAAAAAATGCTGTTGATATTTGGCCTGACAATGATAGCGCTAGGTTTTTGCTTTCAAAAATATATAAGCTTATGAATTTAGATATTATGGCTTATGAGCAGCTTTTTTATTTAGTAAAACAGAGAAATTCTACTGATTCTAGAATTTTAGATTTTTATGATGTTGTGTCTTTTGATGTTAGAAAGTCTTTATTTTATAAATACGGATATAAAAGCATTGCTGATTTAAATAAGCTTTACGATGACAGAATGGTTTATAGAATGGCCATTTTTACTCAAAGTGAAAACAAGTTTTTTGGGGCAAACGATTTGATATTAAGATGTGCTGAAAGGGTTCTTGAGCGTAATTTAAATATAGAAATAGTTAACTATAATTTTGATTACAATAAAAATAGAGACTATCTGATTAGTAATTTTTCCGAAGGGTTTTCTTATTCAAGAAATAATAATTTGGATTTATTTTTAATTTTTGATTTTAAGGTAGATGTTTTGAAAAATACAGCTACTTTGTTAGTGAATATTTTTTCAGGCAAAACAGGGATTAAAGTTGGTTCTTTCTCATATGATGTGGGGGGTGTTAATTATTTAAGCAATGTTTTAAATTCTTTTTCTAAGGATTTTTATGATTATTTGCCCAAAAAAGGAAAGATCCTTCAAATTAAAAATGACGATGCTCTTATTAATCTTGGTCAAGTAAACGGCGTTTTAAAGGGCGATGTTTTCTTAATTCTTAAAGAAGGTGCTTTAAACAGTGACATTGGAGATTCTAGTTTTATTGTTTACAAAAGATCAGATATTTTGGGGGAGATTTTAATTGAGGATATAAGTGATTATATTTCTAGAGGTATTATAAAGTCTTCTACCTTTTTAAAGGATTATATTCAAGAGGGAGTCACTGTGCTTGTAAAAAGATAGTTTGACACTTGTTGTTAATTTATGATTTAATAATTCTAGTAAGAATAAATCAAAAATCGGAGGAGTTTGTATGAAATTGGCTATTAATGGTTTTGGTCGTATTGGTAGAAATGTTTTTAAGATTGCTTTTGAAAAAGGAATTGATGTTGTAGCAATAAATGATTTAACAGATCCTAAAACCCTTGCACATCTTTTAAAGTATGATTCAACCTTTGGAGTATATAATAAAAAAGTTGAGTCAAGAGATGGTGCTATTGTTGTGGATGGAAGAGAAATAAAAATTATTGCTGAGAGAGATCCAAAAAATCTTCCTTGGGCAAAGCTTGGGATTGATGTTGTAATTGAATCAACAGGTGTTTTTGCATCAGCAACTAGCAATAAGGGGGGATATCTTGATCATGTAAATCATGCTGGTGCTAAGAAAGTTATCTTAACAGTTCCTGCTAAAGACGAGATTAAAACAATAGTTCTTGGTGTAAATGATCACGATATTAATTCTGATTTAAAGGCTGTGTCAAATGCTTCATGTACAACTAATTGTTTGGCCCCTCTTGCAAAAGTGCTTCATGAATCTTTTGGAATTGAACAAGGACTTATGACAACTGTTCATGCTTATACTAATGATCAAAGAATTTTGGATCTTCCTCATTCTGATCTTAGGAGAGCAAGGGCTGCTGCACTTTCTATTATTCCAACTTCAACAGGTGCTGCAAAAGCGGTTGGGCTTGTTTTGCCTGAACTTAAGGGAAAGTTGAATGGGACTTCAATGAGAGTGCCTGTGCCAACAGGTTCAATTGTTGATCTTACAGTTCAACTTAAGAAGAAAGATGTCACAAAAGAAGAGATTAATTCTGCTCTCAGGAAGGCATCAGAAACACCCGAGCTTAAAGGTATTTTGGGATATACTGAGGATCCAATTGTGTCTTCAGATATAAAGGGGAATTCTCATTCTTCTATTGTTGATGGTCTTGAGACAATGGTTCTTGAAAATGGATTTGCAAAGGTGTTGTCATGGTATGACAATGAGTTTGGATATTCTACAAGAGTGGTTGATCTTGCTCAAAAATTAGTAAAATAAGTAGAAATACTTGTAAGGTAATAAAATGTCAATAAAAACATTAAAAGACTTTAGCGGCTTTGCGGGTAAGCGAGCTTTAGTAAGATGTGATTTTAATGTTCCCCTAAAAGAGGGGAACATTAGCGATGATACTAGAATTAAGGCTGCATTGCCCACAATAGAGTATCTAAAAGAAAGAGGAGCTAAGATTGTACTTGTAAGTCATTTAGGGAGACCAGATGGCAAGAGAAATCTTAAATATTCTCTTAAGCCTGTTGCCGATAGATTGTCAAGGCTTTTAAACCAGGATGTTAAGATGCTTTCTGATTGCATTGGAAGCGAAATTGTAAATAATACTTTACAAATGAAGGATGGCGATGTTGTATTGCTTGAAAATGTAAGGTTTTATGCAGAAGAAGAGAAAAACGATAAAAATTTTGCAAAAAAACTTTCTGAGAATGGAGATGTTTTTGTAAATGATGCCTTTGGTGCAGCTCATAGGGCTCATGCTTCAACAGTAGGAGTTTCTAATTATTTGCCATCTGTTGGTGGATTTTTAATGGAAAAAGAAGACAAATTTCTCGGGGAAGTATTAAAAAGTCCTGAAAAGCCATTTGTTTCGATTATTGGTGGGTCTAAGGTATCTTCAAAGATTGCAGTACTAGAATCACTTTTATCAAAGTCAAATGTAGTTGTGATTGGCGGTGGAATGGCTTATACTTTTTTGCATTCCAAAGGATATTCTATAGGCAAGTCTCTTTTAGAGATTGAATATGTTAATATAGCTTCTTCTTTTTTAAAGAAAGCAAAAGAGTTGGATGTTAAAGTAATTTTGCCACTTGATCACATTGTAGCAGATGATTTTAATAAAAATTCTACTCCTGAGTATATTGATTCTTTTAATATTCCTGAAAACAAGATTGGCATGGATATTGGAGTCAATACTTTAAAAGAAATTGAAAAGGTTTTAAAAACTGCCAAAACTATAATTTGGAATGGTCCTCTTGGTGTATTTGAATTTGATTTATTTTCAAAAGGAACTGCAAAAGTTGCTGAAATGGTAGCATCTTGCCCAGGCTTAACTATTGTTGGTGGTGGAGATTCTGTTGCAGCTGTTAATAAATTTAATTTGTCTGATCAGATCACCCATGTTTCAACAGGTGGAGGTGCATCACTTGAATATCTTGAGGGGAAGATTTTGCCAGGTATTAAGGTTTTGGAGAAGTAAAATGAGAAAAACGTTTTTAGCGGGAAATTGGAAAATGCATTATACAAGCTTAGAAGCTTGTATTGTTGCAAAACAAATTGCAGCTGAAGTTAAAAATTTAAAAGATAATGTTGTAATAATGATAACTCCTCCATTTACGGCTTTGTCTAAGGTTTCAGAATGTATTAAGGGTAGCAATATTCTTCTTGGTGCTCAAAACATGTCTTATATGGAAAGTGGAGCAAGGACAAGCGAAATTTCACCTTCAATGCTTTTAGAATTTGGAGTAGAATATGTTATACTTGGCCATTCCGAATGTAGATTGTATTTAGCAGAAACAGATGAAATAATAAATAAAAAGATTCTTGCAGGACTTAAGCATTCTTTTAAGTACTTAATTCTTTGCGTTGGAGAAACTCTTGATGAGAGAGATTCTGGAAAAACTTTAGATGTTGTTTTAAATCAGGTTAAAAAGGGTTTAAATTGTGTTTCTGAATCAGATATTAAAAAAATAATTTTAGCTTATGAACCTGTTTGGGCAATTGGAACGGGTAAAACCGCAACTAAAGAGGAAGCAGAAGAGGTTCATAAGGCAATTAGGCTTGAGATTATGAAGCTTTATTCAAAGTCTGCTTCAGATAATATTATAATTCAGTATGGAGGCTCTGTTAATTCAAGTAATATAAAAGAGCTTATAAATGAGCCCAATATTGATGGTGCGTTAATAGGTGGAGCATCTTTAAAGGCTGAATCTTTTTTATCTATAATTAATAACGTTTGTTAGTTAAAGAGGTTTGTTTTGGATTTAGTTAGATTTTGTATTTTTGTATTTTTTGTTATTGTTTCAATTTTTATTATCCTTTTAATTTTAATTCAAGATGAGCAGGGTGATGGAATAGGTGGTGTTTTTGGAGGTGGCAGTTCTTCTATTTTTGGTGCAAAGTCTTCAAATGTTGCTGTAAGGATTACTGGATTTTTTATAGCACTCTTTTTTATTTTTGTAGTTTTGTTATCTTTTATGAATACTAGAAGAGCAGATAATAGCTTTCTAAATGACATAAAGACTGAAAATGAGAATAGTTCAACTTTCTGGGATAATGAGAATAATAAATCAGATTCTAATATTGATAAAGTTGAAGAAAAAACTTTGAAAGAAGAATAATTTAAATTGATTGCTGTTAGGTTATTTTATTAGTAAATTTACGTAAAGAAAAAACTCTTTACGTAAAATAATTTTAAATTATAACTTATATTAATTTTTATTGAAAGTTTATTATATTTTTGTTGTGTTTTTTTAAGTAATTTAAAGTATTGCTAAAATGATTTGATCCCAAAAATCCATTATTTGCTGAATATGGAGATGGATGACTTGTTTCAAGAATTAAATGCTTTGATGGGTCAATTAGCTTTTTTTTACTTCTTGCTGAATTGCCCCAAAGCATAAATACAATGTTTTTCAGATTTTCAGAGATTATTCTTATTACTTCATCTGTAAAAGTTTCCCACCCAATAGCTTTGTGAGAAAAAGGTTTGCCTTCTTCGACTGTTAAGATTGTATTTATTAGAAATACACCTTGAATTGCCCATCTTTTTAAATCTCCGTTTGGGATGGTTTTTATTTTTAAACTTTCTTCTATTTCTTTAAATATGTTTTGCAAAGATGGTGGAATTTTGATTTTTGAATCTACAGAAAAAGCAAGTCCATTTGCTTGGTTTTTCCCATGATATGGATCTTGTCCGATTATTACCACTTTTATGTCTTTAAATGGTAAAGAATTGAAAGCATTAAATATAAGTTTTGGAGGGGGAAATATTTTCCCTTTTTTTGTTTTATATTCATGTTTTACAAACTTTACAAGTTTTTTAAAGTATTCTTTGTTAAACTCATTGTTTAAAACTTCTTTCCAGGATTCTTCAATTTTTACTTCCATTTTTGTATTATATAAGAAATAGTTTGTAATTTGAAATGTATTAAAGGATGGCTTTACTATTTTTGAAATTTAATTTTTATTATGGATGATGATGTATTAAAAAGAATAGATGTTTTGTCTAAATTTATTACAGATGAAAAAAAAGCTAGGATTGAAAAAGTATTAAGTCATCGCACTAATTATTTAACATTTGCCCTTGAAGATATTTTTCAGTCTCAAAATGCAAGTGCGACTATTAGAACAGGTGAAATTTTAGGACTTAGTGATATTCATGTTATTGATAACAAGAATAAGTACGTTTTAAATCCAGATATTACTTTAGGATCTTCGCAATGGATAAATTTAAATAAGTATAAAAATCCTAAGTTTGCAATTGATAAATTAAGGTCTGATGGATATAGCATAGTTGCTACATCTTTAGATAAACAATCAATAAATCTTGAAAATTTTCCAATTAACAATAAAATGGCGGTATTTTTTGGGACGGAGTTAACAGGACTTAGTTCACAAGTCTTGGAAGCTGCTGATTTATATGTAAAAATACCCATGCATGGATTTACTCAAAGTTATAATATTTCTGTAGCTGTTGGGATAGTTATGTATTCTTTATCGATTCGCTTAAGAAAAAGTAGCATTGATTACTTGTTAAATGATTCTGAAAAGTCAAATTTGAGATTAAAATATTATAGACAAGTTGTTAAAAATTATCAATTTATTGAAAATCTTATTAATTCTTAAATTTCTTTTATTTTTTTCCAAGAATTTAAAAATACATAGAAAATGGTATCGATTGTAATTATTATTAATGTAATAATTAGAGAACCTTTTGTATGTTCAATATTTTTTGTTTCCGGGTAGAATTTAAATATTGTACTTATAGATATTGAAACTAGCAAATGAGCCAGATATCCAGAAATTAGCCTTGATAAAGGATGAATGATCCATAAAGATTTTATTTTTATTTGTTTAAAATAGCTATATAGTAAGATGTTTATATATTGGGATAGAAAAAACACATACGTTCCAATCAATATTGTTAAAATGTATGTAAAGTTATTGAACAATATTTTAAGATGAATATCTGCGGTGTCTAGTTTGTTATGATTGAATAATATCATAAAATTAATCATAATTGTAAAAGTTATGTTTAACAAAAGGCTCAATATTGCAGAATTGGTCGCTTCTTTTTTGTTATATTTTTCTACCATTAAGTTTAAAGAAAATAGTGCTGATAAAAAAGTAATGCCTGATAAATTTAAGGACATTCCAAATGCTTTTAAATTGCTTAGTATTATAATATTTGATATTGTTGAAACAATTGCATTGAAACAAAAAAGACCAGATTTTCCGAAAAATCGGTAAAGAATCCCTAATGTTATATATGTAAAAAGAAGTGCTCCTGTCCACAAGCTTAAATCAAACATATCTTTATTCATAACATTTAATTTTACCAGATTAATTATTTTAGATAAAGTTTTTTATTTATGCCAATTAACTTTTTTATTTTTGAAGTTTTATAATATATTTTGCAAAATATATAAAAGGTGTTCCTAAAATACTTGCTAAACCTTTAATTAAGTATGTGGAAATTACTATATCTAAGAAAGCTTGCTTTGGAAATACTTTAAAATAGGTTGCTATGCTTACAAAAATTATTGTATCTATTAAGCTACTTATTAATGTTGATCCATTGGTTCTGAAAAATAAAAACCTAGGAAATTTTTTTTTAATAAACTGATATAGGTATACATCGTTTAATTGGGACACTATGTATGCAGCAAGAGAGGCTAATAGTAAAGCTGGTATTGAAGAAAAAATGTTTTCTAAACTTTTAAAATTTTCTTGAGTTTTATTTGACATAAAGTGGATTTGAGCATTTGTTAATACTGCAAAGACAATAAAGCTAATAAATCCAATATAAACGGCTTTTTTTGAAGTTTTTTTTCCATAAAATTCTGAGAGAAGGTCTGTTGCAATGTATGACGATGCATAAATAATATTGCCTAATGTAGCATTAATTCCAAATATTGTAATTTGTTTTAAAACTTGAATGTTTGCTATAATAATTGCAACTGTAACCCATGCAAATAATCCGTTTTTTTTAAAAAAAAAGGATATTATAATCAAAAATGAATAAGTAGTAATTAGCATAAGAAACCATAAAATTTCATTAAACATAAAATTACCTTTTAGTAATATTGGATTTACTATTATAAAATTTTAGTTTAATTTTTGCAAATAAGGCAGTATTGTTGTTTTCTTTAAACTATGGTAAAATGGCACCTATATTCGGGGATGTTTTGGATTTGACTGAAAATGCTAATATTTTAAGTTGCAAGCAGAGGGAATCTCTTAAAACTTCTAAAATAAATGCAAAAAATAATAACTTTACAAGCTCAAACCTTGTAATGGCTGCTTAAGTTAGCAGAGAGTTTTGTTGAATTTGGCTTTGAGATTCACTTATACTCTTTTCGACATCGAAGCTTGCTTAAAAATATTTTCAAGTTTATTTTTAGGGACTTTTTACTTGAGAGCAATTTGGCGGTTTGCTAGTATTTCCAAACCATATTGCTTAATAAAATACTAGATAAGCTTGTAGAAGCTTATAATATTGTTTTTAGGACGCGGGTTCAATTCCCGCCATCTCCATTTATTTCATTTTTTTGCTTATTTTTTAAACATAATCATAACAAAACATTGTTAAATTTAGAAGGTGTTAAATTATTATTTAAAGCGTCCTATCGGAATCGAACCGACATCATTAGCTTGGAAGGCTAAGGTAATAGCCATTATACGAAGGACGCAAGACAATACTTTACTTATATAAAAAAAATCAATTTATGTCAATAAGATTTATTGTAATCTTATTTTTGACTAGCATTTTTTTTTTTAAATAAGTACAATTAGTTTAACTTAAATGTAGTCAAGTAAAAAAACTTGTGTGGAGGATAATTGATGGGAGAGAGAGGGGAAGTATACTCTGAGAAGCTATTTACAGAGTCTGAGAGAACTTATTTTTTTAATGTCAAGGAAAATAGAAAAGGGGATTATTTTTTAAATATTGTAGAGAGCAAAAGAAGCCCAAGTGGAGATTTTGAAAGACATTCTATTTTTGTATATGAAGAAAATATCAATGATTTTGAATTCAATTTGCTTAAGGCAATAGCTGTTATTAAGCAGAAAGTGTCTACAGGATCTATTGGTTCTTCTATGGGGAATAATAAAGGGTATGGTGAATATGGAGAGAGATCTAAATTAGACGATTCTAGATTTCAGAAGAAATCTCACTTATCAGGTGGACGATTTAAAAAGAAGGATTATTAATTTTTATTTATTATTTTTCTTTTTTTAAATTAGTTTAAAATTTTTTCTATGAAGGCTTAAAACCCCATATTTCTTTATTGCATTTTTATGTTCTTTTGTGGGGTATCCTTTATTTTTTTTGAGCAAATATAATGGATAAATTTTATCGTATTCATCCATAAGTTTATCTCTTTTAACTTTAGCAATAATTGAAGCAGCTTTTATTTCATCTATTATTGAATCTCCTTTAATTATTGCTTTAACAGTTTTTTCTGGTATTTTTGGTATAAATTTACCATCTACAAATATTAAACTGCAATTTAATTTTAAGTTTTCGTATGCAGTTTGCATTGCAAGAAGAGATGCATTATGAATATTGATTTTTTCTATTATTATATTTGAAATCTCAGCGAATGCATAATATGAGTTTTCAAGTATTAATGAAGACAGGTATTCCCTTTTTTCTTTTTTTAGTTTTTTAGAATCGTCCAATTCTTTTATAAAGCTAGATTTTTTTTTGAAAACTACAGCAGCGCTTATAATGGGTCCAAAAATACAACCTCTTCCAACTTCATCTATTCCACAAATCATAATTTACCTTTTTATAAAATTATTTTTATTTATTATAATATGAAATTGTAGGTTTATCAGTAATTGGTTTTTAATTGGGAGTTAGTTTGGTTTTAAAAAAAATAGTACTTTTAGGGTTTAAGTCTTTTTTTAATAGACAAGAGTTTGAAATAGGTGGAAATTTAAGTTTTATTTTAGGGCCTAATGGATGTGGAAAGAGCAATCTTATTGATGCTGTTCGTTTTTGCATAGGGGAAGATAATTTAAAATTTTTAAGGGTTGAAGATATTACTGATTTAATTTCTGTTTCAAAATTAGGAAAATCAAATTTTGCAGAAATAACTCTTTTTTTTAGTAATGTTAACGAAGAAAACTCAACTTTAAAGGAATTTGGGGAAAATTTTTATATTCGCAGGCGACTTTATAAGGATGGTTCAAGTGAATATTATTTTAATAATAAAATCTTGAATTTCCAAGATTATAATAGACTTTTAAATAGGTTTCAGTTTAAAAAATCGCCTTATATGTTTATAACTCAGGGCAAGGTTGAAGACATTTCTTTGAGAAGAAATGTGAATCTAAAATCTTTAATTGAACAAGCAAGTGGAATAGATGTTTTAAAAATTGAGGAAGAAGAGGCTTTGAAAAATTTTAAGCAATCTAATCAGAATTTATCATCTCTTTTAGCTTTGCAAGAAAATTTAAGGCAAAAGTATGACAAAATTAAAAATGTTTATCTTTTAAGAAAGAAGCATCAAGATTTAAGCCAAAAATTAGAAGCTTTAGAAAAAACAATAACATTAAAAAAGCTTTTTAATGTTAATTTTGATATTAATGTCTTAAAAAGCAAATTAAATTTAGACGGTTTGAGTAAATTTTTGTCTTCTAGTTTTAAAGAAAAGTTAGAATTTTATTCATTTAGAGAAAAAAATGTTGTTAATAATATTCAAGCATTAGAAAAAGGCATTGAGCTTACAAGGTCTAAAATTCTTGGATTAGATATTAAGATTCAAAAATTAGAGCAAGAAAAGACGTTAAAACTGAATTTGGAAGATAAGTTTTTCAAGAGTAAATCTAATTTTGAGGAGAAAAAAAAATCTATAAATAACGATTTATATCAATTAAATAGTTTGCTAAAAGAAAATAAAAATGAATTTTTTTCTTTAAGTGATGAGATTAATAGATATACTAAAAGTTTTTTTGAACTTGTTGATTTAATTTTATCTGTATTAAAAAGTGCCAAATCAGAAGAGTTTGTTTTATTAAAAGAGAATATATTAGACTCTCTTAAACTTTTTGAAGAATCATTGAGTATAAAATATATTAAAGAGATTAGAGTAAATTTAATCAAGTACATAAGCAAAGATGAGAATCTTTTGACTTTATTGAAGGATAAAATTGAGCCTATTTTTGATCAAAATGTTAATTTAAAAAAATTTTTGCTTGAAAAAAATGCTTTAAAAGCAAATCTTGCTAAAGAGATAACAAATATTGAGAAATTAATCGAAGAAAAAACGCTTCAATTAAATGATGTATTAGGCGAGCTTGAGTACATAGAGCTTTCTAAATTTAAAAATTTGGACGAAATCAAACTTATAGATGGTAATTTGGAATTTCTATTTGAATCTAAGAATAGTCTTGATGAAGAGCTTAAAGATTTGTATTTAAAGCTTGAAAATTTAAATTCAGAAAAGAGTGATATTCAGCTTAATTTAAGCAATCTTATTGGTGCTTCAAAATCTAGCAGTGATGAGCCTTTTAAAGAAAAAGATTTAAGCTCTTTAGTTTTTTTAAATGATTTTAAAAAAACTAATTATTATGAATATATAAAAAAGCAGACAGAGTATGAATTTCTTTTAAGCTCTAATGTAAACATTAAGAATGAAATAGAAAATTTCAATATTTCTAATGAAATGTCTAATAAATTTGCATTAGAAGAGGACTTTGCAACTAGAGAGCTATTGCTCAAAGAGATCGATGCAATCAATCTAGGTGATTATGTATTTTTCAATATTGATAAGGAATTTGATGAAACTAAGGATCGTTTTGAAAAAGTAAGTTTACAAGTAGAAGATTTAAAACTTTCAAAATCTTCATTACAAAAGCTTCAAAAAAAAATAAAAAATGAGATTTATAAAAAATTTAGAGAATCATTTGATGAGATTAATAAAAATTTTTCTTACTTTTTTAAAAAAATTTTCAAAGGAAGTGCCATTCTTTTTTATGATGAAAATATCGATGATGTTGAGATTAGAATAAGTTTTTCAAACAAATTTGTCAAAAACAATAATATGCTTTCAGGAGGTGAGAGTACTTTGGTTAGTATGGCTTTTTTATTTGCGCTTTATTATTATTCTCCTGCTTGTTTTTGTATGCTTGATGAAATAGATGCAGCCCTTGATTTTGAGAATAGCAAAAAACTTTCTTTACTTTTAAAAGAATTGGGAAAAAAAATTCAACTCTTAGTAATAACCCATAATGCATATGTTTCTGAAGGTGGTGAAAATTTGATAGGAATTACACTTGATAATGGTGAAAGCAAGGTGTTTAATATATAATTAAGTTAAGACCCAAGGAAATTAACATGCAAGATGGAAAATTTAGTTTTAGAAAATATTTTTTAATTTTAATATTTTTGATTTTTATTGTTTCAGGTATTACTTATTTCTATTCGATACAAATGTTAGAGAAATCTCAAAAGTCCGCTGAAGACAATTTAGATGCTAAGGTTAAATTAGTCGATATGGAAGATTTTTATTTTGATTTAAATGAATGTCTAAATATGGATGATTTTTTTATTCCGAGTCCTGATTTTTTAAATGAAAATTTAAATAAAAATTTAGCTGTTGATGGATTGATTAAAAATAAATTTCTTGATGAGAATTTTTTCAAAGATCTTTGGATTAAAAAGGAAAATTTATTTAAAGTTGATATTGAAAAGGAGAATGAAAAATTAATAGATAAGATTTTAGAAATTTCCAAATGATTAAAAAATATTTGATTTATGTAAGTTTGCTATTTATTGTTTTTGAAGTTTGTCCCAAGCCAGATTTTATAAATCAAGGTGATTCATATGAGCTTGATTTTAACAGCAGCGAAGTAGATCTTAGTGTAAGTACCAATTCAAAGTTTAGTCTTTCTTTTAAAGATGAGTCTTGGATTTATATCAAAAGCAATGAAAATGGAGCTTTTATTAAGTTAATCGGAGAATCTTATGAGAACGGGGCTGTTTTTGCTTTTCAAACTTTTAACAAAGAAGGCAAAATTAAATTGATTTTCAGTTATCAAAATGTTAAAGATTCAAGTGAATTTAATAAAATAATTATCTTGAAAATTACAAAGAAGTTTGAAGTTAAAATTCCACCCCCTGTTGCTGGCTCTGATAAGGATGAGAATATTGGAAGTAATAATAACCTTGAACTTGGAAGTGGCAGTATTAATGAGATTACCTCTAAAGAAGTTATTGCTGGGGCTTTGAATTTATCTTATATAAATGATTATAAAGGAGCAATAGATTTGCTTAATAAGTATAATTTTAATGATGACAAATATATTTTATTAAAGGCGCAAATTTATTATAAAAATAGAGATTATTTAAAATCTTATGAAAATTATTTGAAATTGAAGAGCAGATTCTTTCAAAGCATTGTCTTTGATCTAATTAAGCTTGGTATAGAATTAAATATTAAAGAAGAGGTCTTAAATAATGCTAGATATCTAGTTGAAAAAAATATTGATTTTTCTGAGAGTATTTACCTTGAGATCTTTGAATTCTTGTTAATAAAAGGAGAGTATGAGTTTGTTTTAAATTTTAGTTCTTTATACTTTCCCAAGTATATTAATTCAAGTTTTTCAGATAAATATAGTTATTTAATGGGAAAACTTTATGAGGCTGAGAGCAAACATAAAGATTTTTTAAAGGCTTTGCATTACTATAAATTGGTTATTGATAATTACCCTTTTAGTGATTATTATGAGAAAGCCAAGCTAAGATATTTATTTTTAAAGCGGTTTTTTTAGGAGATATGATATGATACGTAGAAGGCTTACTAAACAACTTGAAATAATAAAAGAATATCTTTGGGATATGAAAGAATGTGTGCTTAAAATCATAGATGATTCTTTGATAGCCTTAGAATCTAAAGATAAAAGTTTAGCTAAAAAAATAATCAATGAAGATGAAAAAGTAATAGATGATTATCAATACGATATTGAAGATTTGTGCGGAAGAATAATTGCGACTGAGCATCCTGTTGCTACAGAACTTAGAGAAGTTTTAGCAATTATTAAAATAATAAGTTCTCTTGAAAGGATTGCAGATCATGCTACTAAGATTGTAAGAGTTGTTCTTCTTCTTGAATCAGATTTGGATGATTTTGATTTTCTTAATCTGTATTTTAAACCTTTAAGAGAAATGGCTGATACAGCTAAAGAGATGTTGTCTGATATTTTTGATGCATATTTTGATGGGGATTTTACTAAAATATTAAAGATAGTTAAGTATGACAATATAATAGATAAATTATTTTCAAAGCAAAAAAGCATTGTAATTGATGCTATGAAAAAAAATCCTGAAAATTTGGATTATCTTTTAAATATATTATTCTTGAATAGTTTCTTAGAAAGAGTAGGCGATCATGTAGCAACAATTGGTGAATTGCTCTATTTTATTAGAATAGGCGAGAAAGTAAACTTAACATAGTGGGATTATTTTTAGGCTTTTTAATCTAAATGATCATTAATTCTTTTTATAAGTGGCAGGCATTATGTATGCAAGATTTTTGTTTCCTCTGATTGTTTCTGAATGTCCAATTAAAAGATAAGAATTATCTTTAAGATAATCATTGAATTTATTAGCAAGGTTGTTTCTAGTTTTTTCATCAAAATAGATCATGACGTTTCTGCAAAATATTAGATCAAATTGCTTGCTGAATGGAAATTTCTCATCCATTAAGTTTAATTTTTTAAAGTAAACCATTTTTTTTAAAACTTCTTTAACTTGAAATTTATCATCTTGAAGTTGAGTTAAATATTTAATTTTTAAATATTTAGGCAAATTTATGATACGATCTTCGGGATAAATCCCTTCATGAGCTTCTCTTAGAACGCTAATTGAAATGTCTGTTGCTAAGATTTTGGCTTTAAAATTTACTTTATTATTTTCCATGTATTCTTTTAGTATCATTGCAATTGTATATGGTTCTTCGCCACTTGAGCAGCCAGCTGACCATATTCTAATTTCTGAGTTTTCTGATTTTAGTATTTTTTCAACAAGTTCGGGTAATATTTTTGTATTTAAAAAATCAAAATGTTTAGATTCTCTGAAAAAATAGGTATGATTTGTTGATATTTTGTCTACTAATTCAATTAATTGAATGTTGCCAGTGCTTTTTTCTAAAAAGTTGATGTATTCAGTAAAATTTTTAAAGCCTTTAGCCTTGATAAGAGATGATAATCTGCTTTCAATTAGCATCTTTTTTTTTTCGCTGAGATTGATTCCAAAATTGTTATAAACTATTTTTATTAACCTTGAAAGTTCGTCCTTAGTTATATTTATATTAAGGTTAAATTTGTTTTGATTCATGTTCATAATATGCTTTTGATTTCATTCTCCTTTTTGATACAGATTGATTTGTTTCCATGCTAGAAATGTAAAAATCTCTTTTTTAGCCTTATAATACTTAAGCATACAGCTTAAGTTAGATATTTCAATTGCAATAATTTTTCAATTGTGATAATTTAATAATTAAATTATTAGTATGCTTACTTATTAAGGGTTGTTTTATGCGAAAAAGAAGTAGAAAAGTCAAAGATGGTTTAGTTATGCTTGAATCTAAAGAAAAAAAAGTTGGTATATGGGGTATTTTTGCTCTTATTTTAATTGTTTTCGGATTTATTATTGCACCTTTACTTCCAGGAGTATTTGATAATGCTAATTCATCTGGTTTAAAATTTGGTTCTTATAAAGGTCAACCTATTTACTATGAAAAAGATAGTAAATTTGCCAAGTATGTTAATTATTATTCAAATCTTTATTCTAGATTACAGGGGAATGCTAAAAATTTTAGCATAGATTATAGTGTCTGGTATTTGGCATTTATGAAATATGCCGAAGATATTGCTTTTCTTGATTTGATAAAAAAATATAATTTTTATATTTCTAAGGAAATGTTGAATAAAAATTTACTAAGATCTCCTGAATATTTAGACTCTAGTGGAAATTTTAGTTCTAAAAGATATAATAAAGCTTCTGATTATCAAAAAGTTAAAATTTATGATGATATGGTAGAAAATATACTCTTTTCTAATATAAAAATTTTTTTAAATAGTAATTTGATATTTCCCGATTCTCTTTTTAATCTGATTAAAGATATGAGTGCTGTAGAAAGGCATATTTCATATCTTTCTCTTTCTTATCAAAATTTTCCTAATCAAGAGGCAGTATTTTATGCTGAGAAAAATTTAAATTTATTCAAGCGTTTATCGCTTGCATCTATTCGTTTTAAAAATATAAGTGAGGCTAGGAATGCTTACGAAAAGCTATTAAACAAAACTCCATTTGAAGAGCTTGCTAAGCTTTATTCAGATGATATAGCCAATTTTAAAGGTGTTGTGTCTCTAGATAAGTATTATTTTGATTTAGATCTTATTGTTGAAAATAAAGAAGATCTAAGTTCTATTTTTTCTCTAAGAGAAGGTGAATTTAGCAAGCCTATTAAGATTAAAAATAAAGATGAATATCAAATATATAAGGCGTTTGGCAATGTTCATGATTTTGATAAAAATGCAGATCGCGATATTAGCTCTGTTAAAAATTATATTGAAACTTATGAACCAAGTGTTATTGAAAATTATTTGGAAAATAAGCTAAATGATTTTCTTAGTGATGTTAAACTTAGCAGTTTAAGCCAAGCTATTGAAAAATATAAGTTTAACTTAAAAGAAGAAATTGTTAATTTATCTTATAATATTAATATTTACCCCAATACTTTAAAAGATTTGGTTGAGTTTAATAATAGTAAGTCTTTTTATGATATTATTTTTGGATTAAAAGAAAATTCTTGGTCTAAGCCTTTTGTAGCGAATAAAAAAGTTTATTTATTTTTCCTTGAATCAGCTAAAAAAAGATCTGACCTTTTCAAAGAAGAGATCAAAAATGAAAAACTTCTTGACAATTTTAACGTTGCGAATAGTGGTTTGATTACAGATTTTTTGTTGAATAAAAAAGATTTTATTAATAATTTTAATGAGTCGTTTTTTGCTTTGCAAAACTTTAGTCAAAATTAAAAAATGAATGTTATGGTAAGGGTTTTGGCTGTTAGTGTAATTACTTTTAGTAAAAAATTAATTAGATTTTATAATTATTTTTATAGGTTTTTGTTTTTATTCTTTTTTTTTACATTTTTCACTTGTTCTAAAGTAAGCAAAGATTTTATTGTTTTTAACAAAGATGTAAAATCTGCTTCCAACTTTGATAATCTCAATTCTAATGTTTTGGAAGCTAACAAAATGGAAGATTTTTTCGGAGCTATTATAGATTTAAAAGGTTATAAAATTCTTGCAGTTCAGCAGGAAAATTTAAATTTAGATGTTTATTTTGAACAGGTGGTTTTAGCTCAAAATTTTTCAAATCTTAATGCGTATTTGTTTATTATTGGTTTTGATCCTAAAATTAAAGTCGGAACAATTCTTTTTAAAACCCAAATAGATATTGACCCAAAAAATTCTTATAACATGTATCTTGAAGATATTACAGGTGATTATGATTTTAATATAGTTGTTCAAGGATTTTTAAAAGATAAATCTGTTTTGTATGTTTTTCAAAAATCTGTTTTAAACGATGTGTCTTCTTACAAACCCATATTTTTTGACAAGGTTAATGGCACTGTTCTTATCAATAAATATGCAAGATCTTCAGCTTATGAAGAAAAAAGATCAAGAGAAAGTTACCCTATTTCTTTAGAAAAATATGAAAAAGTGGGAGAAGATTTAATAATTAGTAAGATTGAAAAATATGAATATTCTCATGTTCAGGGCAAGTATTATCTTTCTTCTGTTAGTGAAAAAGTTGGCAAGATTGATAATAATATTTATAAAACTTTAAAGAATTTAAGCAAAGATGAAGTTTATAGATTTTTGCATGGAGTTTGGTACGATGTTTATGATTATAATAAAAAACAGGGCAAAGATATTGATGAAGTTTTCTTTTTGTCTTTTGAAAGGCAATCAAGTGAGATTAATCTTTTTAGAAAAAATTCTCAAGAAGTTGCAAAGATTGAATATATTTCAAAACCGGCTTATAATACTCTTAATATTAGTTCTAAATCTCTTTTTTCTGATTTGATAGTTTACAATTTTTGGATAAAAATTGTAGATAAAGAAAACATTGAAATTAAAATTGACACTAGTACAAATTCTTATGATAATAGTGGATTTTCAGGGACATTTAAGAGATTTGATGAAAATGTCTTAAATGTTAAAAAAAAGGACAATAATATTTATTTTATTCCTAGTGGAAATTACGTGTATAAGGATAAAATTTATGATTTTATTTACCCTCATTTAACTTATATTGATGAGAATAAAATTTATTATGGTATTTTTAATATTTTTCCTTTAAAAAATAATTTTGTTCTTGAATATGAAATTGATATGGGTAGTTACAAGCTTGTTGAATCTTTTTTTCTTGAACATAACGAGAGGGTTGTTCAAAATCAAAAATTTTCTACAATCATTCTTAATCCTATTAAAATTTTAAAAGATGATGTAAGCTTACTTAAAGGTCAAAAATTAAAACTTGAGCGAATAGAAAAAATAGGGTAATAGTTTTTATGAAAATATTGAGAAGTGTTATAACTTATTTTAGTGTTTTATTCTTTTTTTTAATTTTTATTTTTTTTTTATTTCCTTTTTATTTGGTTTGTAAAATTTTCTTAATTGAGCGTTATGTTGTTAAATTTAGTTTTATTATAATCCGTGCTTGCATTAAGATTGGTTTATGGCTTGCTGGAATTAAAATTATTGTTACAGGTTTTGAGAATATTCCCAAAAAAAGCAATGTAATAATAATGGGAAATCATATTGCGGCTATGGATCCTTTAATTTTTATTTATACTTTTGTTAATCCATTTGTAATATTGGCAAAACATTCTTTGCTTAGGGTTCCTTTTGTGAATCTTGTTTTAATTGTTATGGGTGCTATTTTTGTTAATAGAAAGAGTATAAGATCTGCTGCTGCAGCTGAGGCTAAGGCAATAAAGTTTATGAGAGAGGGTAGATCTATTGGAATTTTCCCTGAAGGGACTAGAAACAGAGGGGGGGATACTAAGGTTTTTAAAAAAGGTGCAATTAAGATGGCATTAAAGACAGGAACATCTATTCTTCCTGTTACTCTTTATAATACTAACAACTTTTTCATTAAAAATATTATTTTTAATTCTGGGCTTTCTGTTTATATTCATGTTCATCCTTTGATAGATATTTTAAAATTAAGTGAATATGAAAAAGAGAATCTTTCTAGTATTATTAGAGATCAAATAGTTAAAAAGCTTGAAACTATTAAAGTTTAATTTATAAATCAAGGATTTAGATGAAAACGCAAAATTATGATGAAAGTAAAATAATCACTCTATCTTCTCTTGAGCATATTAGATTAAGATCTGGTATGTATATTGGACGTTTAGGAGATGGTTCTAATATTGATGATGGCATTTACATTTTAATTAAAGAGATAATAGACAATTCAATTGATGAGTTTATTATGGGTTACGGAAATGAAATTTTTATAAAAAAAGAAAATAATCTTATTACTATTAGGGATTATGGAAGAGGAATTCCTCTTGGAAAAGTTATTGAGAGCGTTTCAGTTATTAATACTGGAGCTAAATATAATGATGATGTTTTTCAATTTTCCGTAGGGCTTAATGGAGTTGGAACTAAGGCGGTTAATGCCTTAAGTTCAAAATTTCTAGTAAGATCAACAAGGAATGGTAAATCTTTTGAGGCTTTGTTTTCTAAAGGAAAATTATTGGAATCTAGAGAAATAGAATCTTTTGATAAAGACGGTACTTATGTTGAGTTTTTGGCAGATTCAGAGATATTTGGAAAATATTCTTACAGTGAAGATTTTCTAAAGAGAAGATTTTTCCATTATGCTTGTTTGAATAAAGGGCTTATAATAAACTATAATAATCAAATTTTTGAATCCAAAAATGGCCTTTTAGATTTTCTGAATTCAGAAATTAAAAGTGATGATTTACTTTATGATATTGTTTATTATTCTAGTAAAACCTTAGAATTTGCTTTTTCTCATACAAATAATTATGGGGAGACTTACTTTTCATTTGTTAATGGGCAATATACTAACGATGGAGGAACTCATCAGACGGGTTTTAGAGAAGGCTTTGTAAGAGCTATTAACGATTTTCTTAAAAAAACATATTCCTCAACAGATGTTAGGGAAGGACTTGTTGCAACTCTTTCTGTTAAAATTAAAGATCCAATATTTGAAAGTCAAACTAAAAATAAGCTTGGAAATATTGAAACTAGAGGTAATGTTGCAAAGGAAGTGCAAAAGGTAATCTCTGAGATTTTGTATAAAGATAAAATACTTGCAAAATTGATTGAGAAAAAAGTAGTTGACAATGAACGACTTAGAAAAGAGCTAAGTAGTGTAAGAAAAGAAGCAAGAGAGAGAGCAAAAAAAATATCTTTTAAGATTCCTAAACTTAAGGATTGCAAATTTCATTTTAATGATAGCAGTAAGCAGCAGGCAGAACAAACCATGATCTTTTTAACAGAAGGGGACTCTGCAACAGGTTCAATGGTGTCTTGTAGGGATGTTTATACTCAGGCTATATTTTCTCTTAGAGGAAAACCTCAAAATATGTTTGAAAAAAATAAATCTGAAATATACAAAAATGAAGAGCTTTATAATATGATGGTGGCTCTTGGCATTGAAGAATCAATTGAAAATTTAAGGTACAACAAGGTTGTAATAGCAACCGACGCAGATTTTGATGGATTTCATATTAGGAATTTGTTGTTAACTTTTTTCTTGACTTTTTTTGAAGATTTAATTTTAAATGGCCATATGTATATTTTAGAAACTCCTCTTTTTAGGGTGAGGAACAAAAAAAACACGATCTATTGTTATTCTGAGGAAGAAAAGAAAAGAGCTGTTCTTGAATTTAAGGGGGGATGTGAAGTGACAAGGTTTAAAGGCCTTGGTGAAATTTCTCCAAATGAATTTAAAGGTTTTATTGATATTAATAGCATTAAACTTACAAAAGTAGATCTTTTTAATATTAAAGAAATAAAAGAAAAGCTGGGTTTTTATATGGGGCAAAATACTCCTGAGAGGCGGAACTTTATTATGGAGAATTTGATTTAATGGATATTAGAAGCGTACTTAAAGATAATTTTTTACAATATTCATCTTATGTTATTAAAGACCGTGCTATTGCTAGTGTTGTTGATGGATTTAAACCAGTTCAAAGAAGAATTATACATTCTCTTTTTGAAATGCATGATGGCAATTTTCATAAAGTTGCAAACGTTGTTGGTAATACAATGAAATATCACCCTCACGGTGATACATCAATTTATGAGGCTCTTGTTAATATTGCCAA
The DNA here is from genome assembly GCF_030440365.1 of [Borrelia] lusitaniae. Taxonomy (GTDB): domain Bacteria; phylum Spirochaetota; class Spirochaetia; order Borreliales; family Borreliaceae; genus Borreliella; species Borreliella lusitaniae. Next base: position 34,656 of record NZ_CP124050.1, on the reverse strand, counting down.
CAAGGATCTATTTATTGAAAAGCAGGGCAATTTTGGTAATTTGTTTACAGGTGATCCTGCTTCTGCTTCTCGATATATTGAATGCAGATTAACCCCTTTAGCTTTTGATGTTCTTTACAGCAAAGAGATAACGGTTTATGAATCTTCTTATGATGGAAGAAATAATGAACCTTTACTTTATCCTGCAAAAATTCCTGTTATTTTAATTCAGGGAAGTGAGGGAATTGCTGTTGGAATGGCAGCCAAAATATTACCTCACAATTTCAATGAGATTCTAAATGCAGTAAAAAGCGAGCTTCTTGGAGAAACTTACGATATTTATCCTGATTTTCCAACAGGAGGAATAGTTGATGTTAATGAATACGCTGATGGTAATGGCAAAGTTTTAGTTAGAGCTAAAATTGAAACCATAGATGAAAAAACAATTGTAATAAGAGAATTACCTTTTGGTGAGACTACTGAGAGCTTGATATCTTCGATTGAGAAAGCGATTAGAAAAAATTATATTAAAGTTTCAAGCATTAATGATTTTACTGCTGAAAATGTTGCCATAGAGTTATCTTTGCCTAGGGGTGTTTATGCAAGCGAAGTGATTGAAAAGTTATATCATTATACAAATTGCCAGATATCAATTTCTGTTAATTTATTGTTACTTAGCGATAGGTATCCTGTTGTTTATACTATTAAAGATCTTATTAAGTTTCATGCAGCCCATCTTCAAAAGATTTTAAAAATGGAGCTTGAATTACAAAAAAGTAAGATTCTTGAAAAAATATTTTATAAAACACTAGAGCAAATTTTTATTGAAAAAAAGATTTATAAATTTCTTGAAACAATTTCTAAAGAAGAAAATATTGTAAGTATAATATTGTCAGAGGTTTTAAGGTACAAAGAATCTTTTTCAAGGGAAGTTTTAAAAGAAGATGTTGAAAATTTGCTTAAGATTCCGATTAGAAAAATAAGTCTTTTTGATATTGATAAAAATTCAAAGGATGTGAAAATTTTAAATAAAGAATTAAAGAGTATAAATAGCAATATTTCTTCAATAAGAGGGTATTCAATAAACTTTATTGATTTATTACTTTCAAAATATTCTAAAGAGTATCAAAGAAAGACTGAAATTTCTTTAATCAAGTCAAAGAATGTAAAAGAAATAGCTACAAAGAATATGAAAGTTTATTTAAACTTAGCAGAAGGTTTTGTAGGAACTAGCCTTTTTGATGGCGAATTTATTGGAAATGCTAGTTATTATGATAAAATATTAGTTTTTAGGCAAAATAGTTATGTTCTTAAAAATATTGAAGACAAAGTATTTATAGATAAAAAAAATATATGTGCTTTAGTTTATGATATAAATAATTCAAAAGAACAAATATTTTCAATAATTTATCTTAATAAATTTGATAATTTTTATTATGTTAAAAGATTTAAAATAGATAAATTTATTACAGATAAGGTTTATGAATTTTTAGGAGAAAATGATGAATTTGTAGATTTTTCACTAAGTCCTGAATTTGTAGAATTTTCGACAAATAAAGATATTGTTAAAAGAATTGAAATTGCTAATTTTATGGTCAAATCAAGAAGTTCTATTGGGAAGCGAATTTCAAATAGTAATTTGAAAAAAGTTAAATTCAAATAGTTTTTTAAAGACCTTTTTTAAATTTCATTAATATGTTATTATGGTACAAGTTTTAATAAAGGGGTTTTTATGCATAAATTTTTAATTTTTATTTTGGTAGCCTTTTGTGCTTTTTCGAGTTTTGCTCAAGTTGATGATTCTAAAAGCGCCCTTAATCTGGGAGCAGGAGAAAAATTTTTGGCTTATGAGGTTAATAAAAAAGAGGCCCTTATTCCATTTTTATTGAACCTTTTTTTAGGTTTTGGGATAGGTTCTTTTGCTCAAGGAGATATTCTTGGAGGTTCTCTTATTCTTGGGTTTGATGCGATTGGTATAGGATTAATACTTACTGGAGCTTATTTAGATATCAAAGATTTTGATAAAAATGCTGAAAAAGTTGCTTTTAGCTGGACTTGGGGCAAAGGAATGATGTTGGCAGGTGCGATTACTATGGCTGTTACAAGATTGACAGAAATTGTTCTTCCATTTACATTTGCTAATAGTTATAATAAGAAGCTGAAAAATAGCCTTAACATAGCCCTAGCAGGATTTGAACCTAGTTTTGATGTTAACATGGGTCAAGCCAGTGCTCTTGGGTTTGAACTGTCTTTCAAAAAAAGTTATTAATTTTATTTATTATGAAAAATGAGTAATTATAATTTTATATTGTGATTACTCATTGTAATTTTCAATTAGAGCTTTTATTTATATTTTATTTCTCTACTAAGATCTTTTTTTATGCTTTTTTGTTTTAGCACTTCTCTTTTATCATACAATTTTTTTCCTTTGCATATTCCAACTTCTACTTTGATTATCGATTTTTTTAAATAAAAACTAATAGGAATTAAAGTGTATCCTTCTTTTTCTCTAAATTTTTTTAGTCTTTGTAATTCCTGTTTTTTGATTAGAAGTTTTCTAGGTCTTAATTCATCATGATTGAAAATATTTCCTTCTTTATATTTTGATACGTGCAAGTTTTCAAGCCACAATTCTTCTTTTTTTATGCTTGCAAAGCTATTGTTAAATGATAATTTTTTTGCCTTTATTGATTTTACTTCGGTTCCTTTAAGTACTATTCCACAACTTATTTTCTCTTCAATAAAATAATTGAATTTTGCTTTTTTATTTTCAAGAAGTAAAGTGTTTGTGTTCAAATCTATTCCTTTTTATTCCTTTGATATAATCAATCTAAAACCAATGTTTGGAGAACTCCAATTTTTCAAGAAAGAACCTTTAGTTGATGGATTGAGTAAATTGTTGTTTTGATAAGAGTATGTTCTAATTTCTGTTATTAATGAATAAAAATTTGAATTTTCGTTATAAAAATTTTTTTCATTTTTGAATATTGCAATATCGTTAAAAGTTGGATTTTGCATTAAATTCCAAAATCCAACTTTTTTTGATATTTCATTAATATTTAATGGTTCTTTGTTTGGTTCTTTTTGGTACAATTCCCATTCTTGTGATATGGGGAGTCTTGCTTTGAATCCTTTGGGAAGTTTTTTAGAGTACCAGTTGGCATATTCTATTGCCGAGAAATAAGATATTCCCGTGATAGCTTCGTTTAAGCCTATTTGATTAAAATTTTTAAGATAATTGTCATCCACAAGTTGTTCTTTTATTAAATTTTCTTTGTTATTTAATGTCCATTTTGGATTTTCTTTTAAAAAATCTTGATATTCATATTTTGTAACATTTTGTTCTTGAATAAGAAATTCTTTTATATCATAGGTAGATTTTAGTGAAATATTTTTTGAATCTAGTTCAAAATTATGAATTTTTTCGATTTTATTTGAATCTATTTTTTTAAATCCAGGTAACTTTATGTTAATTTTTTCATTTTTAGAAATTAATTGAATGTTTTCATTGTCTAAAGTTTTGATTAATGCTTTAACCCAAGGCTCATTTTTTGTTAGCATTTTTAGATCTTTATCTAAATTTTCTAAAAACCAAAAGATAGCTCTATTTTCTAAGTCAAAATTTATTTTTAAAGATTCCCATATTTCTTCTTGATTACTATTATTTTGGTTTATTGAATACACGGCTTTGTATGAATTTAGAAAATCTTTAAACATTTCGATTGAATTTAAGTAGGGTATGGAATCTTTTAAAAATTTTTTAATGTATTTGGGATGCTCTTTGAGCTCGCTAGATACTAATGAAAATACAGGAATTAATTTTGTATTTTCATTAGTATTTTTTATTCTCACCATTATGGAGAGTTCTTTTTGTCTTTGTTTAATGATCTTTTCAGGATCAACCAGTTCTAAATTTATTTTTAAATTGTAGCTTCCAAAAAATTTGTTGTGAATTTTTATTTTTTGTTCGTAGGTTTTAAATCCCATCCTTTTTGCTTTAATAATTCCTTCAGTAGTATTTATATATTTGTTAAGTGGAGTTCTGCCGATATATTTTTCGTTTAAATAGATGTAAGTGTTTGCGATATTAGAATTTATTTTTAAATATGCTCCTGGATTTTTAAACTTAGGGATGATAATTAAAATTGATATTAAACTTAAAAGTAATATTATTGTTGTAAAAAATACGTAAATTTTGGGTGCTATCCCTAGAATTGGCTTTAATTTAACTTCAAAAAGCTCAATATTTGAATTTTTATCAATTTCTTTCATCTTTTAAAGTATAGAAAAGTATTTAAATAAGTGTCAATATTTTGTATGATTTAATTCCCGAGGTTAATTTATGTATTTAAGAAGATTGGATAAATTTGCATCTTTTTTGGTATTTCTTATTGAGAAATACTTGACATATCGAAAAAGAAAGAAGTATTTTTGCAAATTAAGGGCAAAGAAACGAGGATTTTTGCTCAACTTTTTATTTGATTTTGTAGCAGCGGCAATTTTTGTACTGGTAATAAATCAGTATTTTCTTCAAGCTTATAAAATACCATCAGGTTCAATGGAAAATACTCTTCAAATAGGAGATTTTTTATTTGTAGATAAATTTTCTTACGGTCCTGAACTTTTACCAGGATTATTTAAGATTAATGGGTTTAAAACCCCAGAAGAACCCGATGTTATTATTTTTGAAAATCCAGAGTATAAATCAAAGGGTGTTTTTTTTGATATTTTTCAAAGAATACTTTACATGTTAACGTTATCTTTTATTGATCTTGATAGAGATGAGTATGGCAATCCCAATGTTAGATTTCTAGTTAAAAGAGGTGTATTTGCAGACGGTAAAATTGTTAGATTTAACAGTGGTAAAGCTTATATTAAAAGAGAAGGTGAAGAAAATTTTATTTTAGAAGATTCTTATCGGGATTTGACTGATCAAAATTTTAATATTAAAAAAATTGTGGCAAATGAAGATTATGGAATTTATGGCGATTTTGCTATGTTTGTTGCTTTAAGTCAGTTAAATATAAATTTAAGTACTACTCCCGATTTCTCGTTTTTTGATGTTAGAGTGATTGATAGGTTTGAGTTTGAAAGATTGGAATATAAGTATTTATCTTCTTTTATGCCCTATGTTGATTATTATATGGAAAAAGCTATAATAAGGGATTATGGAATTTATGTTCCTTATGGATATATTTTGCCAATTGGAGACAATAGAGACAATTCTCATGACGGTCGATTTTTTGGAGTAATCAATAAGAATAAAGTGCTTGGAAGAACCTTGATAATATATCTTCCATTTTCCAGAGTAGGATTTATTTAGAGTGGCTCCATATTTAACTTTTGAACAAAGGCTTTTAAGAAAGAAGAAAAGAAAAATTTTTGTAAAATATGTTTTAACATTTTTAATTTTAAATTTTTTTTTCACAAAGTTTGTTTTGCAAATTTTTATGATTAAAGGTAATGAAATGTTGCCATCGATTACAAAAAATGCTAGTTTATTTTTTGTTGCAACACGTATAACATCTTTTTTTATTCCTTTGAAAATGAATGATATTGTTCTTTATAAAGATTTTAGGTTAAGTGATAATTTTTTATTAGCTTTAACAAAAGATTTCTTTTTTTTGAGTAAAATTTTTAAAAAAGCAAGCTATAAAGTGTCAAGAATAGCAGCTGTTCAAGGCGATTCTGTTTATGTTAGAGGTTTGAATGTTTTGGTAAATAAAAAGGATACAGATTTTTTTTATTTGAATGGCAATTTGGTTAGCTATTATAAGTTGAATAATTTTTTTAATACAGATGAAGTGGTTAAGTGTTTTATTTTGAAAAAAAATGAATTTTTTTTATTAAATGACAATTTAAGCATTTTGAATGATTCTAGAATATTTGGACCCATTAATAAAAATGCTATTGTTTCTTTTTTAGCTTTTAAGGTAGTGGACTATAAGATTGTTAAATAAAATTTTTGTTGATGCTGATTCTTGTAATTTTAAGATAATAAAATTTTTACAAAAATTTATATTGCACAATAAATCAAGACTTATTGTAGTTTCTAATAAGTCTTTGAGTTTGGAAGAAGCAGAAAATGTTGTTTTAGAGGTTGTAGACAATGTTGATGCATTTATTTTAAATTTGGCAGATAAGTGCAGTCTTGTGGTTACTAGAGATATTTTTTTTGCTAAACTTCTTTTAGATCTTGAGGTTAAGGTTATGAATGATGAGGGCCGAATTTTTAATATAAATAATATAAATTATTTATATTTTAGATCTAAGATTAATTTAAATTTGAAAATTAAGACTAAAAAATATTATGATAGAGATTTTAATAAATCTAGATATGAAAAATTTATAAAGAATTTTTATTCTTTATTCTTTAGTTAATTTTTTGTTTTCCAATTTCCATAAACCTTTTCCTTGAGTTAATATGTAAATTGTGTTGTTTGATACAGGGATGATATCGTTAAGACCTGTTTTGCTTAGCTGGGAACCGTTATAAGCTCCAGGTTCAACAGATTTTGAGGGCGATTGCAAAGCAAAAATCCCTTCTTTATTTTTTGAAAATTCTGCAAATCCATTATTACTTCCAATTAATATTGCATCATTAAATTCTCTTGCAAAGTAGCTGCTAAATTCGCCTACTTCGTCTTGAATAAATATTGGTTTTGTATAATTATTCGCATCCGAATATACTTTAAATTTTGTTTCTAAATTATTATAACCACCAGTCATTACTAAGGTTTCAGAAAAACCTCTAATGTTTGTTTTAATGATAGGCATTATTTCTTTGGCTTGTTGAGAGTCTATGCTTTTATGTGTATTGTTGTTTATTTGCCATATTTTAAGTGAATTTCCTGTAATTAAATTACCATCATTTGATAATTGGTAAAATTTGTCATTTTTAGTAGCTTGTGATGGTGTTTTGTCAATTCCTTGTAGATCAAAAATTCTCTCTTGATTATTTTTGTCTATAGCTAAAATATATGCTTCTTTTATGCCATCTTTTCCCACGGATTTTAGAAATTTATATGCTTTTAGTGGTTTCTTAATTTTTAATGTCCAATTTTTTCCATTTAGCTCACAAACTTCCAGTTCTTCTTTTTTGTTTTGTGCTAAAAGATAGGTTTTCCCAGATACATTTACAATGTCATTTATAAACTCATAAGAATCGCTCAAGTCAATTTTTTCAATATTTCCGTTTTCTTTTTTAAATAAATGCATGGCTGCAATATAGAGAGTTTCTCCTACTAGAGAAATTCCTCTTGGGCTTGAAGTACCTAAAATATTATATTCATGTTTTATTTTTTGCAGATTTCCCAGTTGGGAAAATATGGATTCGCTTGAGCATGCTAGTAGCAAAAATATTAATAGGTTTAAAATTAATCTTTTTTTAAAATAGTTTTCATATTTTTGTTTCATTTTTATCCTACAATTTATTTACATTTACTGTAACTGATAATGATATAAGTGCAAAATGTGCCATTTTAGCAGAATTTCCAAATTCAAACATCATCCACCAAGATGTTGTTGCCCCAAAAGACCATTTGTAGTTAAAGTTCCATAAAATTCCAGATCCAAAAGAGATTGTGGGGAGTGCATCAAAAGTTCTTAAATTTGTAATATTGTTATTTCTATCCCCATATGTATTAATAGAAACCCCTATATTTGTGAAAATTGGAATTTGAAATAATTCTCCTATATCAAATATATAGTTTATTGAAAATGTAATAGGCACACTATAAAAAATTTTGCCTACACTTGAATCTGGATTTAATATGTTAAAAGAATGGTTGATATCAAAGTTAAACATGTACCTTAGTTCAAGTCCAATTGCTAAATTGTTTAAAATATGGTACTGATATTTTATTGCTCCAATACCTCCTGGATATAAATTGGTAGGATAAGTTCTTGATAAGTCATTGTAAAAAATAGGCATTCCAACAGTTAAGTCTATTCCTAAAGTAGAGTTTGTATGTCTATCAACATTGACTGCGGCTTCAATTTTTTTTATGTTTACACCAATTAGCAAGATTGCAATTAGCGTTATAAAAAGATACTTTTTCATTATTCTCCATTCTTTTAAAATTATTACCCTTTTTTATTATAGTTGAAAATAAATTTAATTACAATTTGAAATTTAGTGGTTTAGCTTTCCTTATATTGACAATCTAGGTATAATATTAAGGTAATCTTGTTAGGTCTTAAGAGGTATGTTTTGAATACTGTGTTTAATGGAAAGGATTTTGCAAATAAGTATTATTTAAAATTAAAAGAATTCTTAAGAATGCATGACTTGAGAGATAAAATTACATTAAAAGTTGTTTTAGCAAATGATGAGGCTGCAAGCAAACTTTATGTTTCAATTAAGAGTCGAGTTGCAAAAGAGATTGGCTTAAATGTTGAAATAATTAAATTTTCTACAAATTCTGTTCAAAGTGATATTTTAGAAGTAATTGATAGAGAAAATAAAAATTTAAACACAGATGGAATTATTGTGCAATTGCCTCTTTTGAAAGGTATGGATTTAAATTCTATTTTAAATGGCATAGTTTATTCAAAAGATGTTGATGGCTTATCTTTTGTTAATTTAGGTAAAATGATTCTGGGAGATAAAAAAGGATTTATTCCTTGTACAGCTCTTGCTGTATTAAAGATTTTGCGAGATGAAAAGATAAAAACATCGGGAAAAACGGTTGTTGTAGTTGGCAGAAGTCCTCTTGTAGGAAGGCCTATTTCAATATTGCTCTCATCAAAGCCTTATGATGCAACTGTTATTACTTGTCACTCTAAAAGCATTTATTTAGATGTTTATTTAAGACAGGCAGATATTGTTATTTCTGCTGTTGGTAAACCCAAGTTGATAGATAAAAGCATGTTGTGCAGAAAGCCTTATGTGATTGATATTGGTATTTCTGAAATCAAGACTGATAATGAAAAAATTTTATCAGGTGATACAGATTTTGACAATATTAAAGATTATGTTAAATTTATTACTCCTGTTAAGGGGGGAGTAGGGCCTGTTACGGTTCTTATGTTAATGTTTAACACAATTAAAGCTCATTTGATTAATAATAATATGTTTGACATTTTAGATCAGTTGGAGAAATTGTTGGAGGTGTAAATGTCTGGTCACAGCAAATGGTCAACAATAAAGAGAAAAAAGGGCGCTCTTGATGCAAAGCGTAATAAAATTTTTACAAAGCTAATAAGAGAAATAACTATTGCAGCGAAAATAGGTGGTGGGGATATTGAGTCTAATCCGAGACTAAGGGTAGCTGTTAATAAGGCTAAAGTTGCCAATATGCCAAAAGATAATATTGAGAAGGCAATAAAAAAGGGTATTGGCGGTAATGAAGGGGTTGAATATTTTGAAATCACTTATGAGGCTTATGCTCCTTATGGAGTGGCTTTAATGATTAAATGTTTGACAGACAATAAAAACAGAACTTCTAGTGATGTAAAAAGTGTTCTTGCAAAAGGTGGAGGATCTCTTGGTACTCCAGGTTCAGTCTCATATATGTTTTACAGAAAGGGCCTTATTATTTACAATTTAGAAAAATATCTTGAAGATGAAATAATAGAATTTGCATTAGAAGTAGGTGCTGAAGATATTTTAGTTTCAAACAATGAAGCGGAAGTTATAACAAGTACTGATGATTTTGACAAAGTCTTATCTTTTTTAAAAACTAAATTTAAAGAAGAGATGGCAGAGATAGCTTTAATTCCTGAAAATAAAATTTCTTTAAACAAAGAGCAAGCAGAAAAAATAATTCTTCTTGTTGAAAAGCTTGAAGACTTTGATGATGTTCAAGAAGTAATTCATAATTTAGAGATTCCAGATGAATTAAGCTAGCTTTCTAGTTTTATTTATTTTCGTAGTAGACTCTGTAGATTTTATTTCCAAAATCATCTGAAAAAAGAATTGAGCCGTCATGATATGTGATTATATCAACAGGGCGTCCAAGTTTAGAGTTATCAGGCTTTAAAAATCCATCTAAAAAAACCTTGTAATTTTTTGCTATTCTTTTTATGGGATCAATGTCTAGCGTAGTTATTCTGTAGCCAACAGGAGAAGATCTGTTCCATGAACCATGTTCTGCTATGAATAATTTATTTATATATTCTTTTGGAAAGTTATTTCCTTGGTAAAAGTGTATTCCAAGTGGAGCTACATGTGCAGGAAGTTCATAAATAGATGGGCTAAAATTAATGTTTTTGGGTGCTTTGTTATAAAAATTGTAATTTTTTTGGTTTTTCCCAAACACATAGGGAAATCCAAAATGTTCTCTATATTTGATTATTAGGTTTATTTCATCTGGGGGAATGTTATCTCCTAGTCCGTCTTGGCCATTGTCGCTAAAATATATTTCATTGCTAATCGGATGAAAATCAAACCCAACTGAGTTTCTTACTCCAAAAGCCGCTACATCTTCTTTTTTTGTTTTTAAATCGATGCTTAGAATTATTGCTTCTTTTTCTGGGGGAATTTTAGCATTATTTTGGGATCCTATGTTTACTATTAATTTGTTATTTTTAGGATCTACTTTAATATAACGTCCAGAATGTATTTTTGAAGTATTTTTTGGTAAAGGTGAAAAAATTTCCATTTTCCATATATATTCTTCATTTGATCTTATGCTTTTATTGATTTCTTCTTTTACATTTTCAACTACGTATATTTTATCAACAGAAGATATATACAATTTATTATCCCAATAAGCAATACCAATAGGTTTTTCTAAAGTTTTTGCTATGGTATAAATCTTTTTGTTTTTTGTTGCAAAGTATGCAAAAGTACTCCCAGATCCTATGAATATGTTTCCATCTTGATCACTTGTAATTCCTCTTGGTTTTTCAATTATATTGTTTAAAAAAATTTCGACTTTAAATCCATTTGGAACCTTTAGTGCGCTTGTTATCTCTTCTGCCGTTATAGTTATTATAGATAAGGTTAAAAAAATAATTGTAATTGATTGAAAATAGCTAATTAAAAATTGATTTTTCATTTATGTGTCCTTTTTTTATTTAAGGCTTTTGCTTTAAATTGGATGTTTCTGTGTAATATAATTTAATTATATGATAAATAAGATTCATGGTAAAGTTATAGAAAAAAAAGAATCAAGTTTGGTTTTAATGACTACTGTTTTTGAATTTGAGCTTTTAGTTAGTGCATTTTGCCTTGCTAATTTTAAGTTATCAGACAAAGTTGAACTGTTTACTTATCTTTATACGAGAGAAAATAAATTAAAACTTTTCGGATTTTTGAATTCAGATGAAAGAGAGATTTTTAAAGGGCTTATTGGAGTGAGCGGAATAGGCCCAAGGGCCGCTTTAAGAGTGCTCTCTAATATAAGGTATAATGAGTTTAAGGACGCTATTGATAGAGAAGATTTTGACCTTGTTTCTAAAATCAAAGGTATTGGCAAAAAAATGGCTAGCAAAATGTTTTTACATCTTCAAGGCAAGCTTTTGATTAATAATGAGTGTGAATCAATTCTTTTTAAATTTAAAGAATTAGAAGAATCGATTGTTAGTATGGGATTTGATAGAAAAATTGTTAATAGTAAGCTTAAAGAGGCTTTCAATTTAGTAGAATTTTCAAATTTAAAAGACTCCGAAAAGGAACAGTTTTTATTTAAGGAGGTTTTAAAAAGAATATCGAATTAATTGTTAATTATTTGTTGGTTATAAAATATTCTCTGAGAGGTGTATATGAAAGAAGAAAATAGTATAAACTTTTTAAGTTCTAATGAAAATTCTTTATATGATAAGAGTGAAAATGAGCTTAGGCCTAAAGTTTTTCAAGATTTTAAAGGGCAGACTAATGTTAAAGAAACCCTTAGTCTTTTTATAAGAGCCTCTAAAGAGCGAGATGAAGCTTTAGATCATGTTTTTCTAAGTGGTCCACCAGGGCTTGGAAAAACTACTCTTGCAAATATTATTGCTTTTGAGATGAATGCTTCAATTAAGATTACCTCAGCTCCGGCTTTTGATAAGCCCAAAGATATTATTGGAATTTTAACAGGTCTTGATGAGAAGAGTGTTTTGTTTATTGATGAAATACATAGGCTTAGACCAATAATAGAAGAAATGCTTTGTATTGCCATGGAAGATTATGAGCTAGATTGGATAATCGGGCAAGGAGCTAATGCAAGAACTGTTCGAATGCCACTTCCAAGATTCACATTGATTGGAGCTACTACTAAACCGGGAAGAGTAACATCTCCACTTTATGCGAGATTTGGAATTACTGCAAGATTTGAACTTTACAGTGAAATAGAACTTGTTGAGATAATAAAGAGAAATTCTATTATTTTAAATGTTGAAATAGAAGAGGATGCTGCTTTTCTTCTTGCAAGAAGTTCAAGAGGAACTCCTCGTATAGCAAATAGATTGTTAAGACGAATAAGAGATATTGCTCAGGTAACCGGAAGTTTGGTTGTTACAAGTGAGATTGTTGCAATTGGGCTTGAAATGCTTAGAATTGATGGAGAAGGTCTTGATGAGCAAGATAGAAATATTTTAAGAAGCTTAATATTGAAATTTAATGGGGGGCCTGTAGGGGTTGATACTTTAGCTATTTCTGTAGGGGAAACAGCAGATTCTCTTGAAGACTTTTATGAGCCTTATTTAATTATGAAAGGATTTATTAACAGAACTCACAGAGGCCGTAAAGCTACTGAGTTTGCTTATCTTCATTTAAACTTAGAAATGAAAGAGGATGATCTTAGTGAAAACCAAAGAGTTTCATTTTAATTTACCCCATTCTTTAATAGCTCAATATCCAAGTGAAAAAAGAGGATCTTCAAAGTTAATGGTACTAGATCCCAAATTGCAAAAAATTTACCATGAAAATTCTGTAAACAATATTTTAAAATATATAAATAGCGATACTTTTATTATTTTTAATAATTCAAAAGTTAGAAAATCAAGAATGTATGCAGAATCAGAGATGGGTAGTAATGTTGAATTTTTAATTTTGGATAGAATTGGCACTAATTTGTTTACTGCGTTGATTTCTAAATCCAAGAAGCAAATTGTTGGCAATGTTTACAAATTTCCCGAAGGACTAATAGGCAAAATTTTATCAAAAAATAGTAGTGAGATTGTTTTACAATTTAATGATGATATTGGGGAAGATTATTTTGAAAAACATGGGCTTGTCCCCATACCCCCTTATATTAAAAGAGATTATGATAAAATAGATGAAGATCGATATCAAACTGTTTATTCTAAATACGTTGGGTCTGCAGCTTCTGCAACCGCAGGGTTACATTTTAGTAGAGATTTGTTTTCTGCTTTTAAAAAGAATAATATTGAATATGATTTTATTACTCTTCATGTGGGGCTTGGAACTTTTCTTCCTGTAAGATCAAAAAAGGTCGAAGAACATAATATGCATTTTGAAACTTTTTTAATAAAAGATTGTGTGGCTGATAGATTGGAGAATGCTAAATTTCTTGGTAAAAAAATTTTATCAATTGGTACTACAACTCTTAGGGCTTTAGAGTCATCTTATGACAATAAGATTAAGAAGTTTAAAACAGGTCAGCAAAGTACAAATCTTTTTATTTATCCTGGTAAAAACTATTGTTTTAAGTTTGTCGACATGCTTTTTACAAATTTTCACACACCACAATCTACTCTTTTGATGCTGGTCTCTTCATTTGCAGGCAAAGATTTTGTGTTTAGCTCTTATGAAGAAGCTATAAATAAAGGTTATAAATTTTTTTCTTATGGTGATGCTATGTTAGTTTTAAATCATATATAGATATTAGTTGTGATTTATTTTAATATTTAATTAATTAAATATTAAAATAAATAGGAGGAAAATGTATGAATACTTCTCTTTTTCAGCAAGAAAGGCAAAAGTATATTCCCAAATTGCCAAATATTTTAAAAAAAGATTTTAAAAATATTAGTTTAGTTTATGGAGAAAATACCGAAGCAATTCAAGATAGACAGGCTTTAAAGGAATTTTTTAAAAATACTTATGGGTTGCCAATTGTAAGCTTTGCCGAAGGCAAGTCTAATTTATCTTTTTCAAAAGCTTTAAATATTGGAATTATTCTTTCTGGAGGACCTGCTCCTGGAGGACATAATGTTATATCTGGTGTTTTTGATGCAATCAAAAAATTTAATCCAAATTCAAAGCTTTTTGGATTTAAGGGGGGCCCTTTAGGCTTGTTGGAGAATGACAAAATTGAACTTACTGAGAGTTTAGTAAATTCTTACAGAAATACCGGAGGCTTTGATATTGTATCTTCTGGAAGAACAAAGATAGAAACAGAAGAGCATTATAACAAAGCTTTATTTGTTGCCAAAGAAAACAATCTTAATGCAATTATTATTATTGGTGGTGATGATTCAAATACTAATGCTGCTATTCTTGCAGAGTATTTTAAAAAGAAGGGAGAAAATATTCAGGTTATTGGAGTTCCAAAGACAATTGATGCTGATCTTAAAAATGATCATATTGAAATTTCATTTGGGTTTGATTCTGCTACAAAGATTTATTCTCAGATGATAGGCGATTTATGTCGAGATGCTATGTCGACTAAAAAATATTGGCATTTTGTCAAACTTATGGGCAGAAGTGCATCTCATGTTGCTTTGGAATGTGCTTTAAAAACTCATCCAAATATTTGCATTGTGTCTGAAGAGGTTTTGGCTAAAAAGAAAACTTTGTCTGAAATTGTTGATGAAATGGTGTTTGTTATTTTAAAAAGATCTTTAAATGGGGATAATTTTGGAATAGTTATAGTTCCTGAAGGCGTAATTGAGTTTATTCCAGAAGTTAAGTCTTTAATGGTTGAATTATGTAATATTTTTGATAAAAATGAGAATGAGTTTAAGGGACTTAATATTGAAGGGATGAGAGAAGTTTTTGTTGCTAAACTTAGTGATTATATGAAGGAAGTTTATTTGTCTTTGCCTTTGTTTATTCAATTTGAACTTGTAAATTCAATCTTAGAAAGAGATCCTCATGGAAATTTTAATGTTTCAAGAGTTCCTACTGAAAAATTGTTTATTGAAATGGTTCAATCAAGGTTGAGTGATATGAAAAAAAGGGGAGAATACAAGGGAAGCTTTATCCCAGTTGATCATTTCTTTGGCTATGAAGGTAGAAGCGCTTTTCCTTCTAATTTTGATAGTGATTATTGTTATAGTTTAGGGTATAATGCTGTTGTTCTTATTTTAAATGGTCTAACAGGCTATATGTCTTGTATAAAAAAATTAAATTCAAAACCAACAGATTGGATTGCAGGAGGAGTGCCTTTGACAATGTTAATGAACATGGAAGAAAGGTATGGAGTGCAAAAGCCTGTTATAAAAAAAGCTCTCGTTGATTTAGAAGGAAGACCATTTAAAGAGTTTGTTGAAAATCGTGATAAGTGGGCTTTGAATAATTTGTATTTATATCCAGGTCCTTTGCAGTATTTTGGTTCTTCTGAGATTGTTGATGAAATAACTGAAACTTTAAAGTTCGAATTATTAAAGTAGAAAATTTATGCTTATTGGAAGCTTATTGTTTCTTTTTAGTGTTTTTAATGTTTGTTCAAATTCACTTGATTATTCCAAGTTGAATTTGAACAATTTAAAGTTAAGCATTGCCAATAGTTTGCCATTGCAAGATAAATCAACTTCCAGTGGCAATTTTGTTTCTCATGACAAAAATAATATGCCGGTTGTTGATAAGGATGATTCTTTTCTTTATAAAAATATTCAAGAGAATAAAGCTTTAAATCTTGAGAATGATCTTGAGTCAAAATCAGCAAAAGATTGGTTTAGGTTTTCAGCTATTAGTATTGGATCTTTTCCAATAGTTTTATTTTTGAGCTTGTTTTTTTTTGATGTGGGATACTATTTTTATAGCGGAATGAATGAAAGTTACATTCCATATCCTTTTTCAAATGGTCCTAGTTTTTCAAAAGATGAAATTTATAAAAAATTTATTATTTCAGCTTCCATTGGAGCTATATTTGCGTTAACCATTGCTTTGATTGATTATTTGCTTCAATGATATGATAAGACTTAAAAAAGAATTTATTGTTAAAGAAAATGCTTTAAGATTGGATCTTTACTTATCAAGCAACTTGGAAAGTTTTACTAGAAGTCAGATTAAAAGAAGAAATGTAGAAGCTTTCAAAAAGAGTAATGGAAAATTTTTTAAGATAAAACTCTCTAAGCCTGTTTTTAAGGGCGATGAAATGATGATTGAATTTGACGAAGAGAGTAGTCAAATTGACTCTATCAAGCCCAATAATATCCCTATTGCTATAATTTATGAAGATTCTAATATTATTGTTCTAAATAAACCACAAGGAATTTTAAGTCATCCTGGAATATCACATTGGGATGATACTGTTGTTAATTTTCTTTTATATCATATAAAAAGATTAAAAATTAATTTTAATGAAGAAAAAATTAGACCCGGGATTGTTCATAGATTAGACAAAGATACTTCGGGAGTCCTCATTTGTGCAAAAAACATTAACACTTTGAGGTTTTTAGCTCAACAGTTTAAAGATAAAACGACAAATAAAGTCTACATTGCAATTGTTAAGGGTAATTTTAATCTTTTTTTTGGAAGCATTGAATCTTTTATAGATAGAGATAAATACAATAGGAAAAAATTTAGTGTTTCTAAAGATAAGGGTAAAAAAGCATTAACAGAATATAAATTATTGCTTAATTTTGGAGAATATTCTCTTTTAGCTTTAAAACCTAAAACTGGTCGTACTCATCAATTGAGAGTTCATATGAAATATCTTAATTTTCCAATATTGGGAGATGAGGTTTATGGCAGAGTAGATGGTAGTTTGAAAAAAGAAGTAACTTTAATGCTTCATTCTTACAAGCTTGAAATTGATGTTGGAAAAAATTCTTCCAAGAAATTCAT
The DNA here is from genome assembly GCF_030440365.1 of [Borrelia] lusitaniae. Lineage (GTDB taxonomy): Bacteria > Spirochaetota > Spirochaetia > Borreliales > Borreliaceae > Borreliella > Borreliella lusitaniae. The sequence continues at coordinate 17,777 of NZ_CP124050.1, read as the reverse complement.
TTCTGAATTTCCCAAAAGATTTATTATTTTTTTGTCAAATTTTTACAAAAGCGATGAATTGAATTTGATTATTGATAATTTGATTCTCTTCTTAAAAGATTTTTAATTTAAAATTTCTTGTTTTAATGAGATTGAGTCAGTTATTTTTTTGCCCCCAGTAATTTCATTAGTATTAATAACAGTAATGAAACAATTTGGATCAACTTTTTGTGATATATACTTAATTCTTGATAAACGCATTATTGGAACTACTATAAATACTATAGTTTTTTCTGTTCCTGCCCAAGCTCCTTTTCCGTCTATTAATGTAGCAGCTAATTTTAACTTGTTTGTAAGAAGATAGGCAATTTCTTTTCCTTTATCCGAAATGATTAATATTGCTTTTTGATTACCAAATCCGGTGCTTGTTTTATCTGTCATGATAGATGTTACAAATGATGCTATTAGTGTATAAAGAGCGATTTCAATATTAAAGAAAAAGGTTGCAAGTATTAATACTGCTAGATTAACTATGAAGTTTGTTGTTCCAATGCTAATTGAATATTTTTCTTTAATGATCATCGCAATTATATCTGATCCTCCTGAAGATCCCTTACCTTTAAATATTAGTCCAAGTCCAAGTCCAGAAATAAGCCCAGCTAGTATTGATACAAGCATCATATCGTTGAGATGTATTTTATTTTGTAAAAACTGAGAGTAGTTTATGATAATAGAATATAATCCCATTGAAATCCAACTTTGAATGATGAATGTTATATTTAAAAATTTTATTCCAATAAGAAATAATGGAATGTTTAATGCAAATATTGTCCATCCTAAATTGAAGCTTAACAGGTAATGTAGCATTAATGAAATGCCCCCAATTCCCCCACTAAGAAGTCCATGAGGAATATATAAAACATTTGTAGAAATTGCCATTAGTGCAGAGCCTAAAGTTATTTGGATTGTGCTATCAAATATTAATTTGGGATTTTTAGCTATAGTTTTTAATTTTTTTGCTAGTATTATAAATAATAGTTTAAGTTTTTTTTTAATTCTGCGACAACGTATCTTTTTTTTCTTTTTCATTTTAACTCTAGAGTTACTTTTAAGCTATAAATTAGTAATTTATTTGAATTCTATATTAAATTTACAAAAAAAACAATTTTATTCCCTTTTTTTATTTTTTTTGATATTATGTTCATGAAAGCTATGGCGATGAATTATGCAAAATTTATATTATTATTAGTTCTGCTTTTTTTTTATATTTGGTTTTTTATTGTCCTTAGGATGAAAAGGGCAAATCTGTTTTTGTTGGAAAAAATCAAAAATGGAGCAAAAATTTTAGATATTAGATCTCCCAAAGAATATAGTAAATCTCATTATTCAAAATCGATTAACATTCCTTTTAATAATTTATTTGCTAAAAAGGATAAATTGGGTGATTTTGAGTCCCAAATAATTGTTTATGGTAAAAGTTTTAATAAGTCTTATGAGGCTAAAAAAGTTTTAAAAAGCATGGGATTTAAGAATGTGTTTGTGGCTGGCACTTTGAAAGACATGCCACAAACGGAAAAAAGAAGTTAGTTGATGGCTAAGATTATTGGGATATCTGGTGGTTCTGGAAGCGGAAAAACTACAGTTGTAAGCAAGATTAGTGAGTTTATTCCAGAGTTTGTCCTTATTTCTCAAGATAATTACTATAAGAGTGTAGGTGATTATGAATATGAGTTTTCTAAGGTAAATTTTGATCATCCGGATGCTTTTGATAATAATTTGTTTTATGAACATTTGAAAAATTTAAAAAAAAATAGTCCAATAGATATGCCCCTTTACGACTTTATTAATCATAAAAGGCAACTTAAAACGGTTTTGGTTGTTCCAACTCCTGTTGTTATTGTTGAAGGTATTATGATTTTTGTTGAGGAGAGAATAAGAAATTTAATAGATCTTAAAATATATATTGATACCCCAAATGATATTAGATTTATTAGGCGTTTGAGAAGAGATATTTCTAAAAGAGGACGTACGTTAGAGTCGGTTATTGATCAATATTTAAGTACCACCAGATGGGGTTATTATAGGTTTATTGAGCCTACTAAAGAATATGCTGATCTTATTATTCCTGAGGGAGGTCACAATGATAAAGCACTTTATGTGCTCTCAACGTTTCTTAAGTCTTTAAGTAAAGAAGGGCTAGATTTTATTTAAATTAATGATATTGGATAATAATCTATTTCGATGTAAACAGTATTTGTTATTTTTACCTTTTCTTTTGTCTTGTTAACCAGTTGTTCAAGTAAGCTGTAGGATTTTGACAAGTATATTATATTGTATCTGTAATTTTTAGATATTTTCTTCATAATAGCTTCTGATGGACCTAAGTGCTCAATTCCTTCTTGCAAAAATTCTCTAGATTTGTCAAAAAATTCCCAACATTTTTGTTTAACAGATTTTTCATTTTTGCTTCTAAATATTATTCTAATGATTTTTTTAAACGGAGGATAGTCTAATTTTTTTCGTATATCTAGTTCTTGTTCGTAAAATTGTTCATATTGGTTATTATAAGCATACTTTATGGCATAATAATTAGGATTTTTTGTTTGTATGATAATTGTATTGTCATCTTTAAATCTTGCAGCTCTTCCCATAATTTGTGAGAGTGTTGTAAAAATTCTTTCGCTGCTTCTAAAATCAGGTAATCCTATTCCAATGTCTGCGTTGATTATACCTAGTGTTTTTATATTTTCAAAATTGAATCCTTTTGCGATGATTTGTGTTCCGATAAGTATGTCTATTTCTTTGTTTTCAAACTTATTTATTGAATCTATATTTTCCATTTTTGTAATATCGGAATCTATTCTTGCAATTTTTGCATTTGGTAAAAATTTTTTTAATTCTTTTTCAACAAGTTGAATTCCATAAGTTTTGTATTTAATGTCTTTTGATTCGCATTTAGGGCAATGACTTACTGTTTTTGTTTTATAGCTACAATAGTGGCATAAAAGTTTGTTTTCTTTTTTGTAGTAAATCAAACTAAATGAGCAATTTGGACAACAAATTGTATGTCCGCATTCGTTGCATTCAAGATTTTTTAGATATCCTCTTTTATTAATGAAAATTAAAGATTGTCTTTTTTCATTTAAACTTTTTTGTATACTGTATAATAGCTCTGATGAAATTGTGCCAGGTTCTTTTTTCATATTTATTATTTTTATATCTTTTATTTTGCTTTTAGAGAATTTGTTTTGCATTAATATTTTTTTTATTTGGTTATGTTTCATTGCGTGGTACGCTTCAAGAGAAGGTGTTGCGCTTCCCATTATAAATTTAGCATTAAATTTTTTTTGCAAAAAAAATGATATGTGTCTTGAGTGAAATCTTGGAGTATTTTCAGATTTGTATGTAGTTTCGTGTTCTTCGTCCATAATTATTAATTTTAATTTGGTAAAAGGTAGCATTAGCACACTTTTAATTCCAACAACAACCAGGCTTTCTCCATTTTTGACTTTATTCCATATTAAATTTTTATTAGAGTTTGGAACTTTAGAGTTATATTCATAAATTTTATGATGCATATTTAATGCATATTTTATTCTTTTTATTATTTGATGTCCTAATGATATTTCAGGAATTAAAAAAAGTACTTGTTGTTCTAATGTTAAGTAGTATTCACACAATTTGATAAATATTTCAGTTTTTCCAGATCCAGGTATTCCAAAAAGGTAAAAAACGTTATTTGTTTTTGATCCAATAATTTCTTTGTAAATATTTTGTTGTTCGTTGTTTAGCTTAAGGTACTTTTTATGATCAGGATGCGAATACTCATTTATTGAAGGCAATGCTTGATTTTTTTCAGATTTTGAACTTTTGGGTAATCCAAAGAATAAAGTTTCTCCAAAGCTTGAAAATGTTTTTTTACTAATCCAATGTGCTAAATTAATGTTATGTTCTGTTATTATTTGAGTTTTATCTATTATTTTAATAATTTCTTTTATTTTGAATTCAAATTTTTCTTTGAATTCGTTTTCAAAATATTTTTTAATAATTATTCCAATTTTATTAGAGCCATTAAAATTAACCATTACTCTTATTCCAATTTCTAGATTCAAGTTGAACCTGTAAAAAAAAAGTTTATTTAAAGGAATATTTATTGCAATTTCATAGTAATAAGTTGAATGATAATGTTCAGCCATATTTTATTATGCCTTTTATTATTTTTAAATCTTGCCATATTTCTTTTTTTAATTCTGGATTTTTTATTTGATTTGTAGGAAGGTATGTGAAAACTAATGGAATACCTTTAAATCTCAGCTCTATTCCCCTTATAATTTGAATTCTTAACGGTTGATTTAAGAAAAAATCTATTTCTTCGCAAGATAAAATTGCTTTAGGGTTTTTATTACTGATTTCTAAGTTAAGTGATTCAATAGTATCTATTATTTTATAATTGTATATGTTTATGCTTTTGCACCATTTTGCTATAACATTTCTTGAATCTTCGTTGAGATAGTTTTTGTTTACATATATTATGATATGATTGTTGATATTTCTTTCTTGTAGGCTATTATTTGGTAATAGATTTGTTAGATTTTCGTTTTTTACAGGGACTTTTGTAGGTTGTTCTTTGCTATTTTCATTTTTTTGATAAATTTTAACTTTTTCTATTTTTTGTTTAATATCATTATTTATTTTTTCAAAATTTTCTGTAATTTTGCCTTCAATGTTATTTTTAAGTATTTTAAGTAAAAAAAGTTTTTTAGTTAAAATGCTGTTATTCATAGTAAACCTTGTCTAAAAATAAAGCATTTGCGGGTGCAGTTGTTCTTGCAAGGTTTCTATTTTTTGATTTTAGTATTGTTTCAAAAGTATAAATTGATTCGTTTTTTATTTCGATATCAAGCATTGTACCTATTATTGATCTTACCATTTTCCACAAAAAAGAAGATCCTATTATTTCAAAAATAATATATTTTCCCCTTTTTTTAAATTTAGCAAAATGTATATGCCTAAATTTGGATTTGCTTTTATCTTTTTTACATGAAAATGTGGTAAAATCATGGTTTCCAATTAATATTTTAGCCATTTGATTTAAATTGCTTATATTTAGTTTTTTATTTACATAGTGAGCTTGATAGCTTTCCCAGGGGTAGTAGTTGTCGCTGTTTAATATGCAGTAACTGTATTTTCTTTTTTGAGCGTTAAAACGAGGATGAAATGAATTTTTTACATACTTTAGTTTTAGTATTTTTATACTGTTTTTTAACAGTATTGCATTTAAAGCTTTTTTCAGATTGTTTAGCTGAATATTGACATTTATATTAAAAGTTATTATTTGTTTTTTAGCATGAACTCCTTTATCTGTTCTTCCAGATGAATGAATCTTTGCTTTTTTTTTGTTGATTTTCATCAAAGCTTTTTCAATTTCTCCTTGAACTGTAGGCTTTGTTGGTTGTATTTGAAATCCATGGTATTTAGATCCATCATAAGCTATTTCAGCTAATATTTTTTTCATTTATTTAAGATTTTTCATTTCCTTTGATATTTTAAAGTAAACTTCTTTGATTTTATCTAAAAGTATTGAAGGTTTTTCTTTTGAAGATTTGCCCATTCCTGCTATTTTAGAAAGAGTGATTTTTATGTCGTTTAATTGTTTGTATCTATATTCTTTATTGTCTTTATTTCCATAAAAGTATTCTAAAAGACCTGATAAGTAGAGAACGCTGTCATAGCCATAATTTTTATCTGTATCTGGGCCAAATATGGTTGATGCGCTAACAGGTTCTGAATTGTCTTTGTCTTTTTCTATAACTAGTTTATAAAGATATGCAGCTTTGTGGTAAAATATTTTTTGAAGATAATTATAGTTTTTGTTTGGTTCTTCTTTTTCAAGGTCTTCAAATATCCAAGCGGCTCTTATTGCTGATTTTGCTTGATTTAGTGTGGGGTTATAATTCTTTTCAAGATGCTCATAACATAGCATAGCAAGAATATAACTTGCAGCACCTTCTTTTAATGTTCTAGATTTGCTGAAGTTTATCATGTCATCAAAAATCGCATTTATTTTTTTTCTTTCAGATTTTTTATTTTGCAAAATTTCTTTTTTGTTTTTAGAGATTGAAAGGATTGAATTAAATTCGTTTGGGAATGTTGCAAAGTAGCACTTTGGACATACTGTTACAGAATATATTCTAGGATAAATATTGCCATATTTGTTGTTTTTTATATATTCTCTTTTTAGATCAATTTTTAACTCCCCAGCTATTAATCTACTACTTCCAGTCAAAAGTTCTTCTTTTTGAAATTTAAAAGAACATATAGGGCATTCAATTTTTTCTTTTGTAAAATATGATATTTTTTTCATGAATTAATTTTCTACCATTACAAATGCAATAGCGTACTCCTTTTCATGGGATATTGTTAGGTATAGTTTTAAATTCATTTTTATTACAAATTTTTCAATTTCATTATGCAAGCAAAATTTTGCATTTCCTTTTACAGATTTTATTACCTCAATGTCTTTAAGCCCATAATTTATTTTATATTGCAACAGTGGGCTTAATGCTTTAATTAAAGATTCTTTAGCTGCAAATTTTCCAGCTAAACTTTCTATAATGCTGCCCCCTTTTAATTTAAGATTTTCAATTTCGTTATGTGTAAAGAATCTCTCCATTTTTTTTTTATTTTCTAAAAAATTTTTTAATCTTTCAACTTTTATTATATCACATCCTATTGACTTCATGGCTTGATCTCTGAGCTTTCAATTATTTCTATTTTTATTTTTTTGGGTTCATAATCATATATTTCTGTTTCATTGATATTCTCTTTAAGAATTATATTTGTGGGAATATTGTAAATTCCTGGGGTTTTTATATCTGATAAATCAAAAGCAAGGCTTATATTTTGATTGTTTATATGGTTTTTAATTTGTTTTTCAGAAAGTCTTGTTTTTATTTTTACAAATATTTTGTTTTCTGGGTTTATTATTTTTTCTTTATCTTTAATTTCAAGACCATTTTTTAGATTATTAAAAATAAGATTAGGAGATTTTATTGTTGTGTTTGAATATTTTTTGTTTAAATAAATATTGATTACCACATGACTTTTTTCAAATACAACTAGGGGATTTGGAGGAACTACTTCAAGATAATCTGATACAAATAGGGTTCTTGTATCAAATTCTTTTATGTTGGTTTGAATAGTGTTTATTTTTTTTAGTTCTTGTTCGGGGCCATATACTAATAAATGTTCGGGTAGTATATTGTATTTTGCAATAAAATATTCTCCCTTGCCATCTTTTTCTATAAGTTTAAACTTAGGTTCTATTTTAACTAATTTAGAGATTTTGTTATCAAGATTTAGTAAAACATTTGTTTTTGAAAGTTTGTATTCTGCAATGTGTATTGAGTTGAGATTTTTTATTTTTATTGGTAGCTTATATTTTCCAGGAATCTTTATTTTTGATGCTTCAATAAATAATATTATTTTATTAAGATCAAGGTATTTTAAGTCATCTTTGTTGACTTTTATTGTAATCTTGACTTTGCTAAAGTCGGGAATTTTTCCAAGAGCTATTTGATCATTCAAGATAATTTTGAATTCTTTTTCAGTTGTTATTGATTCTATTTTATTGAAATGAAATGCTACAAACATTAGAATAGCTATTAAAATAGAAATAGCTTTATTTTGCCAATCATCAAATAGTAGCTTTATTATATTTGCTATTTTTTTGCTTATTTTCATTACTTTACTCTATTAGCTCGAGATTCAATTTATTTCTAATTTCGTTTAAGCTTAAATTGTATTCTAATTTTGCATTGATTGTAATAGAAATAGACCCGGTCTCCTCAGAGGTTATTATTGTTATTGCATCAGAATTTTCAGAAATCCCAAGTCCTGCTCTATGTCTTGTTCCAAATGCTTTGCTAATAGAATCAACATTAGATAATGGTAAAAATGAGCCTGCATATTTTAATTTATTTTTACTAATTATTATAGCTCCATCGTGAAGAGGTGTTTCGCGTTCAAATAGTGATATTATCAGCTCACTAGATATTAGTGCATCAATTTTAGTTCCTTTGTTTATTATTTGATCCAGTTGTATTTTTTTTTCTATGCATATTAGGCTGCCAGATTTGTTTTCAGACAGGTGTTTAACTGCTTTTAGGATTTCAGAAATAACTTTTAAAGTTTCTTCTTTTTTATTTGAAAGCTTAAAAGCTAAATTGAAATTCCCAATTTGCATTATTATTTTTTTTATTTCTTGATTAAAAAGTATGACTATGGTTATCGGTAATATATTGGCTATATAATTTAACAGCCAACTAATGGTATAGAGATTTAAATAATATGAGATAATTCCTATAGAGGTGATAATCAACATTCCTTTTAATAGATTTGTAGAATAGGAATTGATTACGTTTTTATATATGTAATATACCAGGATGCTAATTAAGCTTAGATCTAAAATTCTTGAAAAAGTATCTTTTATTTGATTTAAATCATTTATGTCTATCACAAATTTTATACTCAATGTTAAAGCACTGTACTTATTAACCTATATTAGTATAATATAAAATATATAAATAGCACAGTTTATAATTAAATTGTTTTTGAATTTATGAATGAACGAGAAAATATTGTAGCTTTAATATTTGATTTTGATAATACTCTTATTTATGGTAATATGCAGCAAGTGCTGTTTGATGAGTATTGTGTTGATTCTTGTTCCTTTTGGAGAGAAGTTGAAAGCTTAGAATATGTTTATAATCAAAATGGTTATAATATAATTTCTAATGAAATGATATATTTATCCCATTTTTTAACCTATGTACGAGAGGGGTTTTTTAAAAGTCTAGATAATAGAGTATTGTTTAATTTAGGTGCTAAGTTAAGATTTTTTGAAGGGGTTGTTGATTTATTTGATGAGATATCTAGAATAAATAAAAAGTTGGAAAACAATAATTCGCAAGTTAAGATTTATATTGTTTCAAGTGGGTTTAGGCAAATGATTTTGGGAAGCAAAATTGCGCCTTATGTGAGCAAAGTGTGGGCATGTGAGTTTATAGACTCTTATTTGATGCCATTTTATGAACTTAGAGATGAAAAATTTTCTAAAAATAAGGTTTTAAGCAGTGTTTGTTACTTTGTAGATCATACAATAAAAACCAGAGTTATTTTTGAAATCAATAAAGGGTCTTATGAGAAGATTAATGAGAGAGTGCCAAAGAGCAAAAGACAAATTCCTTTTAAAAATATATTTTACATTGCAGATGGATTTAGTGATATTCCAGCATTTGAAATCTTAAATAATATTTTAAATCATTGTAGAAATACCTTGACAGTGTATCATGGAAATGATAAGAATGCAAAAAAATTGTTTTATGAGAACAGAGTGGGAGATTTTGCTGAGGCTAATTATAGTAAGGGCACTAAATTGTATAATTGGATAATGGAAAAAATTTGCTTGAGTGTGTAATTTATTGATTTAATTTTTTTAGTTGATAAAAGCAATAAAAAAATTAAAAGAGGGAGTATGTTTAAAGATTTAAATACAAATCAAGGGTTAAAGCCTTGGAGAGTGGAATCTGTTTTTTATTGTATTGTCATAGTTTTAATATTTATTGGGGCTTTTAAAATAGCAGAAGCTGTGTTTAAGCCTTTAGCCATTTCTATAGTGTTAGGGTTTTTAGTTTATCCGGTTTATACTTTTTTGGCAAGATTCAAAGTTCCAAAATTTTTAATAGTTTTTCTTATATTTTTTCTATTATTTTCTTTTTCTTATTTGATTTTTAGTTTTGTTTATTACAGTGTTACTGTTTTAATGAAACAGTTGCCTTACTATCAAAATCAATTGGCATTTATTATGAAAGATGTGCTTAGTCGCTATAAACTTGATAGTTCTGTTATTAATGATATGAATTTTTCAGGCTACATTTATTCGTTTTTAACAAGAGCTTATAATGAGATTATTGGATTTACAAGTAGTTTGGTAATAGTTTTTTTGTTGTTGTACTTTATGCTTTCAGAAATACATGTTTTTGGAATGAAGCTTGATAAAGCTTTTAAAAAGCCAGTATCTACTAGATTTATTGGGGCTCTAGATACGATTAATAATCAAATTGGCAAATATTTGGGGATAAAAATTCTTGTAAGCTGCTTAACAGGCATTTTAGTGTTTATTGGATTAACTTTTTTCGGACAAGACTTTCCCCTTGTTTGGGCAGTTATTAGTTTTGTTTTTAATTTTATTCCCAGCATTGGGTCTATATTAGCTGTGTTTTTTATTGTAATAACATCTTTAATTCAATTTTATCCAAACTTAAATATAGTACTTTATATTTTTATATACAATACTTCTGTTCAAATGTTGATTGGAAATATTCTTGAGCCAAAAATGCAGGGGAAAAGACTTGATATTTCACCATTTTTGCTCTTATGTTTTTTATTTTTTTGGGGTTGGCTTTGGGGTATTGTGGGTCTTTTAATAGCTTATCCTTTTACTGTTATTGTAAAGGTAATAGTTGATAATGTAAGTTGGCTAAAGTTTTTTTCTGTATTTTTAGGTGGTTCTGATATTTTAAGCAGTATTAATCATATTTCAGGTAAAGATAAGGAGATTTGATTTTGAAAAGAAAGGTTATGCTTACGGGAGATAGACCTACCGGTGCTCTTCATTTGGGACACTATGTGGGATCTGTGGTAAATCGGTTGAAATTTCAAGAAGAGTATGAAACATATTTTATTATAGCTGATTTACACACTTTGACTACAAAACCTGATTTGAAAAGCATCAATACAATACCTTCTAATGTTAGAGAAATGGTTTTAGATTATCTTGCTTGTGGGATTAATCCTAATAAGGTTAATATATATTTGCAATCAGCCATACCTGAGCTTTTTGAGCTTTATTTAATATTTTCAATGATTGTTACTGTTGCGCGTTTGCAAAGGATTCCAAGTATAAAGGACATGAGCATTGCGGCAGGACTTAAAGAAATTCCTTATGGTCTTTTAGGGTATCCTGTTTTGATGAGTGCAGATATTTTAATGGCAAAAGCAAATTTAGTTCCCGTTGGGCGTGATAATGAATCTCATATTGAATTTGCAAGAGAACTTGCAAGAAGGTTTAATCATTTGTACAAAAGTAATTTTTTCCCAATACCCGAATCTGTTTTCACGGATTCTCGTCCTTTGGTGGGTATTTGTGGTAAAAATAAAATGAGCAAAAGTCTTGATAATGCAATTTTTTTAAACGATGATGAAAATTTGTTAGAAAAAAAAATTATGTCTATGTATACAGATCCAAATAGAATAAGGGCAGATATTCCTGGTAATGTTGAGGGTAATCCTGTTTTTATTTATCACAGTATTTTTAATAGTAATCATGAAGAAGTTGAAGAGCTTAAAAGTAGGTATAAGAAGGGCAAAGTGGGTGATGTTGAGGTTAAAAAGAAATTGTTTTTAGCTTTAAATAGCTTTTTAAAGCCAATCAGGGATAAAAGAAGTTTTTATGAAGCCAAAAAAAAGGATTACATTGATGAAATTATTTTTGATGGTACAAGCAAAGCAAGGTTTGTTGCAAATAAAGTAGTAAAAGATGTTAAAGATTTAATAGGACTTTCAAAAACTTGGAATGGAATAAAATATAGTGCTGAAAAAATAAAGAATTAAATTTATTAATTTTATGCTAAATTTATAGCAGTGATTAACTTTTTATTTAAATCAAACAATATTAATTATTATGGGGTAGATTTGCCTTTTTTATTAAGCTTTTATTAAATTCTAGTAGCTTGAGTAAAATGTTTCTTTTTGTATAAATAACCTCGCTGAGCACTCTTGTTACTGGTTCTGTTTTTGAGATCCTCATCCATAAGGTTGCAACAATTTCTTTATTAGTTTTTAACAATACTTTGAATCCTCCTGAGGCATCTCCTGTTCTAATCTTAGTTTGTCTTTTACCTTCATAGTTAATGATTTCGTAATCAACTATTGACAATTCTTGAAATAATTTATTACTTTTTATCTCTTTAATTAATAGATTTTCATAATTGCTTTTCAAAATTTCTTGATTTTCTATTTTGAGATTTGTTAAATTGGCTTTTTTAGATGATACTATTACATTGCTATAAAAATTTATTGTATTTAAAATATCTTTTAAGTTGTATTTTTCTTTATAATAATTTTTTGACAATTTGCACCATATTTGGTAAAGTTCTTTCATTTTTAATAATTTTACGATACTAAGTAGAGTAGTAATTGGATCTCTTACTCTTGAAGGATGTATTATGCAGCCGCCATTTGATCCCTCTCCTGAGATTTTTACAATCAATCCCTGGGCTCTTAGATCATCTGCCATTTCGGTTAGATTGGCTTCTCCAACTTCTACTCTATAAACTTTAGCGTTGAAAAAATTTGCAATTTTTTCAATATTTAGAGATGTTGCATCATTGGTTACTATTGCTATGTTATTTTTTATTCCTTTATAATAAAGATAGCTAAGCTCTGAAATTGCCACAAGTGCAAATATTTTTTGTGCTTCGATGATATTTGCAGTTTTTGTTACTTTGTCTATAAATACCAAATTACCCCTATCTCCATCACAATCTGGTACATATCCTAACTCAAAAGAATTGTCTTTTATATATTTCTTTTGTAGTATTTTTTTACATTCATTTAAAGATTTTCCCTCAGGAATAATATTATGCTTAAAAATACCTATTTTGTCATTGTATAATTCTATTTTCAATCCCAAAGATTCTATCAATTCTTTATCTATTGAATTGATTCTAGAGCTTCCATTCATTTCTGCTATTATTCCAATTGGATTTTTTATTATTCTTTTTTTTAAAATTTCTATATTTTTATTGTTAATATCGTTTTCATATGCTATTTCATGTATTAGTGATTTATATGCTTCGTAAGATTGGTTTTTATTTTTTATTTCTAATTTTATTGTTTTGTTATAACACTTTAAATCGGATTTGTCTTCATCAAAATTGTTTAGAGTATTAATTAAATGGTTTATTAACTTTTTATTTTGGCTATTATTTTTAATTTGTTTTATTATTTCATGGGTTTTTGCAGAATTTAGTACACCACCATCATTTAGCCCTATTTTTATCCCATTGTACCCTGTTGGATTATGGCTTGCAGAGATGTAAATGAAACCCTTAGAATCTTTGCTGTTTTTTGTATAAGCTAAAATTTCAGTTATTGGAAGTATGCCAAAAAACTTAATCTTTTCTTTGCTTTTTATTAATATTTTTATTGTTATTTCTGCAATAATGTTACCAGTTGGTCTTGAGTCTAATCCCACTCCAATATAGGGCTTGGATTCATTTTTAAAATAATTTGATACCGTGAAAATTATTAGCGCTATTAGTAATTTATCTTCATTGCCTATTTCGTTTTCTATTGAATCTTCATTTTTTGATTTTGCGAAAATTTTTCTAAATCCCGAAGGAGAAAATATCATCTCATCAAAAGCTTTTTTAAAATTTTTCATATTAAGTGAATATTGTTTAAGCATTTAAATTTCTTCTCATTGATATTTTAGCCATATTATTGCTATAATGATATGGCTACTTATATTATTATACTCAAAAATTTGTTTTTTTGCTTGTGTATTAATAAGCTTTATTTAATAGGGATTTTAGTTTTATTGATGAATGTTAAAGTTGATAAAATTTTTTCTGAAATGATACTCAAAAAACTTAATTCTGGTGAGATAGGGATTAATAATTTTGAATCCATTAAATATTTTCCTTGTGATAATCATGAAAATATTTTTAATATTTCGGATAAAATTTTGAGTTTTAAGTTTGACAAAGGTTTAGTTGAATATAATTTAAAAAAATATTTTCATGATTATTCTAAATTTTTGCATTCAAAAGAAGGTGATTGTTATATTTTTTCTTCTTGTGATCTTGAAAATTTGGGACTCATTCTTTTTCCATATCTTTCTTTTGGGATCTTAAATGGGGGCTCTGCAACAAGTTATTTTGATTTAACTAAAAATAGAGGGGTAAATGAAGATTTATATATGCTATATAAATCTAAAATACTTGAATTTAAAGAAAAATTTGGAGAATTTCCAAAAGGTATAACCCCAGCTTATATTAACAAAGATGGTAGTTTTGGATTTTCATTTTTTGCTTTGAAAATCAGACACCTTTTAATGGTTGCCAAAAGATATGAATCTTTTTATGGTAGAAGGATTAAACCTTCAATATTTCAAATGACTAGTTGCAAAACTGATAAATTTATTTCTAAATTTTTGGATGATTTATTTGCAGATAATTTGATTAAAAGTGTAAATTTTTGTAATCTTAAAAAAGAAGATGTTTTCACAGCTGTTCAACCTTTAGTTTATTGTTATGAAAAACTGAATAGCTCTAGTTATCAATATTTTACTTTTAAGGATAATATTGATAATAATTCTATTTTAGCTTTGCCTGCCGGTCATGGTCAAAATTTTAAAATTTTAAAAGATATTTATTTAAGGCTTTATGAATCTGGGAAAAGATTCATATACATTGGCAATGTTGATAATATGGGATTTACAATTAATTTTAAAGCACTTGCTGTAATGGCTTTGACTAATTGTTCTTCGGGATTTGAATTTAGTTTTAAAAGTAAAACGGATTTTAAGGGAGGAGTATTAGCAGTAAATGGTGAAAATCGATTAACTTGTGTTGATATTGGCGGAGGAGTTTCTTCAGATATTATACAGGAGTTTGAGAATAAGGGGAACAGGCTGTTATTTAATTGTGCTACTGGGCTTTTTAATTTAGAGTATTTGATAAAAAATATTGATGAAATAATAGAGAAAATGCCCATTAGAATTATAGAGCAAGATAAAGAAATTGGTAAATATATTTCGGTTGAGCAAATAACGTGGGAAGTTTTAAAATTAATGGAAAATCCATTAATTTTAACAGTTGACAGAAATAAGAGATTTCTTCCTGCAAAGTTATTTATTGATATGTTAATTAATAGTAATTATCTTGAAGATAAGCATGGATATTGTTGTAGCAAGAGAGTCGATAATTCTGATGCTACCAAAGATTCAGATTGTTATCTTTCTGCTTTATTATCAAAAGATTATGGTTTGCTGTGTGAGCGCTATAGATGGACTTTTTAAAATCTTTACCCTTTGTATTTTTTTATTTAAATTTATTTGCGTTAGAATCTTTGCCAGAAATAGATTATGAATATTTTAACAAGGATAAATCAGATCTTGTAGATTTAATGAACTTTTTAGGCGAATTTGATTTTAAAGCTATTCTAAAAGATAGAAGCTTATTTATTGGAATTAGAAATTTAACAAATTTTAAGAATGTTGAGGGATTTAATACCGATGATATTAATAGAATAAAAAAGATTAATCCAATTGGTATAATTTTATTTAGAGAAAATTTAAAAGATGCTGAGCAGACAAAAACATTAGTTAGTGCAATAAAAAGTCATATTGGAAATGATATTTTTATTGCTATTGATGAAGAGGGAGGGATAGTTAGTAGAGCTAGTGAAAATAAAAAAATGGGAGTTTATAATTTTCCGGCTATGGAGTATGTGGGGAGTGTTAAAGATTTGCATCTTATTTATAAAATTGGTGAAGTTCTTGCTAAGCAATTGCGTAGATTGGGTATTAATTTAAATATGGCTCCAGTTGCCGACATAAAATTTGCACCAAATACTCCTTTGCTAAATAGAACATTTGGAGGATATTCTGCTTATAATATTGGGCTTATGTCAGAAGCTTTTATTGATGGCATGCAGAATAATGGAGTATTTTCGGCAATTAAACATTTTCCTGGATTAGGCGGAACAACTGTAGATACACATAAATATTTAGCGTTTTTGCCTTATAGTAAAAGCTTTTTAATGCTTAATAATTTTGTTCCGTTTGTTTTTGGTAGGGCTGCTAAATTTATCATGATTGGCCATGTAAATGTTCCCAAAATTTCTAAAGATATAACTAGCATGTCCAAAAGTATTGTTGATATTATAAGGGAAGATTTAAATATTTCTAGTATTATGATAACAGATTCTTATGATATGGGAGCAATTACAAAAAGTTTTTCTAATATTGAAGATGCTATTAAAAAGTCTTTAAGTTCAGGTATGAATATAGTCCTTATTCCTTAGTTAAATTGCTTCAAAGATTTGTTTTTGGTCTTTTCCAATTTTAGTTTAAATAATTGTATAATCTCTTGTTAAAAATTTTAAAAAGAAAAAAATGTTTAAAATTTTTTATGGGATAAATATAGAGATTCCTAGATCTAAAAGAATAAATTCTTTAAAAGAAGTTGATAATTTAGAGTAAATGCTGTAGTTATTAGGTATGAAATCAATTTCAAATTTTAAAGCAATTAGGGGAAAGATCGGATAGAGAAATGCATTAGTTGTTTTTCCTATAAATATATTAGTTCTTAGAGTTAAATCTATTTGGGTTCCAATGAAGAATTTTATAGTAAGTGTATCAGCCAAAATTGAATATTTGATAATGTAAATAGTAAAAGCTAAATGGAAATAAGTATTTGAAACAAAATCTTTATTCATTGGGATAGTAAAAAAATTTATCGGACTGAGCTGTATTTCAATCCATTCATTATAAGATGTCAATATTCCGATAAAAGCAATGTATTTATAGTCTTCATTGTAAATGATAGGATTTATATAATTATGGTAAATAATTCCTATTTTTATTTTTTTTTTAATTATGTCCTCTTTGGGAAATTCCCAGCTGGAAGTAATTAATTTATTTTGAAAACAAAATAAATTAATACTACATATTAATAAAAAGATTGATAAAATAGCAGTATATTTCATTTAAGTATAGTTAGTTTATTATTATATAATAATATTATTATATAATAATAGTTTTTTCAACCATTAAACCCTTTAAGGTTTTTTGACCAATGAGTTAAAATAGTTTTATTTTTTAGATTTTTTTATAAATTTAATCATATTTATGTAAAAAAAATAAAAAATAGCTATTTTGATATAACTTAAATTCACCTACTAAATCTAAAAAATTATTAGCTTTAAATTTGGGACTCATAAACCATATTTTACAAAATTAGAAGAAAAAGTATATGATAGCTTTGTTAAATTTAATAGTATTTAGTTGAACTAAAAATAACATTTCAAGTTTAAGTACCTAAAAATTTATTGTCTGCTGGGTTTTGAAAGTCCCATATTTAGCATCCTTGAAGAATCAATTCTTTTTATATTTTAAGAATATTTTTTATTGCATATATTGAAGATAACGACATATTTAAGAAAATATTAGAAGAAAACAAGCTATACAGATCTTCTATATCTTTTAGATATTTTTTTATGATATTTATTATCTTTGGTTCTCCTTTAAACAAATAAAATACTCAAGTGACATTTTTTATTTATTTTTATTTATTTTTAAAATCTTAGACCAAAGAAGCAATGCTAATTAAATAAAATAAAGAATGCTTTACCCCTATATAAGGTATATTAATATATACCCAATAGTAATATGTTAAGTTTTATGTTCGCGTTTCATAACCTAGTTTGGCAATTGTCAATTTTGTGTAAAAATAAGGGTTTATGCAAAGTGAGTTATACTGATTTTTTGCTAAAAAAAAGATGCACTTTCTAATTAGAACTTGAGTGTGGTTGAATATTTGGCTTTGAGTTACATTAAAAGGTTTATTGATGAATTGAAAAAATAATTTTAAGGTTTAAGGTAGATTGTGGCATTAATTGGTGTAGGGAAAGAGATTGTTTTAAAGTTTTATACTAAAAAATAATAAATA